>CAWAOU010000038.1:0-61140 GCA_963783675.1 uncultured Gammaproteobacteria bacterium | reverse complement strand
GATGGTCAGCCGGCCGCCTCGTATGTAGACCTCCCGACCGTCGACGATGCTTTCGCCGAGGATGTTCACCACCCCGAGTTCCGCGAAATTGCTGACGTCGAACCCGGTGCCGTCGAACTGCGCTTCACCGGATGAGGCGACACTGGTCAAATTGACACGACCGGCCTGGGCGAGCAGAAACCCCGGCAAACTGCCGTCCTCCAGGCCCACGCTGACCGGCCCACCGACGAACGACATGGTCTCGCCTTCCCCGACGTTGATCAGGTTGGACGTGTAGACGTCGATCGGCGCCGGCGCCGGATTCAGAAAACCAAATGCCGACGGCGCCGCAGAGGTCAGAAGGGCGCCGTCGCCCGCCGCCACCGCGTTGAACCGAGTCCCGTCCGCGAGACCGATGTAGTCGGCTGTCGTGGCGTGGAAGGAGCCGTCGAGTTCCAGGCGGGCGTCCGGACCGAAGATAACGCCGGCCGGATTCATCAGGAAAAGATTGGCCCCGCCTATGGTGGAAGCCAGAGTCCCGTCGATGATGCTCTCGGATCCGCCCGTCACCCGACTTAGGATATTCTCGGTCCCGTTGGGCCCGTTGAATACCGCGGCATCCCCCGTTCCGACCGTGAAATCGCCGAAGCTATGAAATTGATTCGCGCCCTTTATGGTGCCCCCGTCGATGAAGAACACACCATCCGCGCCGTTGACTACCGTGCCGAGCGTACCGTCTGAAGTGATGGCGCTGGGTACTTGCGCCGCGGAGAGTGCGGCCACTGCATAAGCCGCAGCGAAAGCGGCGATGCGCACGGTTGGGCGTGTCGGGCGAAGGGATGTCATCAATACCGCCATTCACAGGCCTCCGAGGATTTGGCGGAAAGACAGTTGGCTGATCGACTCTGCCCTGAGTCTAGTCGATGAAAAACCATCCCGCACCAAACATTCCGGGTGCGGGATGGTTCGCGCGTGCTCGCCCTACTCAGAAATATTGTTGACCGCGTGGTCGAACTCCCGTGTCCTGAACGAACTGCCGTCGGCGAACTCCTGCTTGAGGCAGTCTTCATCGTTAGGCTCACAGTTGGCGCTTGCGCCCGGCGGTATCGTTATACCGAGGAGCTGGATATCCACCGTGCATTTCGAGTTCTTGCCCTTGATTACGCAATCTACGAGGTTCTCACCACCGCTGTTCGGATAACCTCCCTTGACGATCTGTGCGAACCCTTTCGCTCCAGCGCCAGGGTCGTTCGTCGCGTCATCCAAACAGGTTTTGTAGGAGATCACCACATCCCAATAGGGGTCATTGTTGATCGAGTGCAAAGGAGGCCGTTTTGGTGCCGTCAGCCGGAACGAAAGCATAGTTATCAACGTCGCCCGTCAACACATACAGCGAATCACCGGGATCGTTCTGACCCGTCTCATCGTTGAAGGGTATCAACCTCGGTGCACGATCAGGCGAAACAGTGCTGATCGCTGCCGGCAAGGTAGCGGGGGCGCATTACCAGGCAATTCGTCAGGATCGTTAACGTTTACGCCAGCGGTACGGCAGGCATTGAACATCAGATCCCCGTTGTTATCCGTTTCGCTGAACAAGGCCGCTTTTACGATCCCATTGTCGGGACAGGTCGTTGCTATTAATTGTCGTCGGCGAGACGCCGATTCCTGCTCGAGCACGAAAGAGAAGTCGACCATCGCCTGATCGACGCTTGCAAGTACTGATCTGCTTCCACATCCGGATCATAGTTGCAGGGAATCGGGTTCCAGTCTTCATCGAGCTTGTAATCATTGTGGCAATGCCTGCCATATCCTTGCAGCAGTTCCTTTTCGCCGGTACAAAGGTCGTTGTAGAACTCCTCTTCGACCAACAGAACCTGCTCGCAAGCATCAGTCTTGGATCAAACACCTGGTGTCGGGCGAGAAACGCCGTCTCTTCGGGAAAAAGACCTCGCACGCGGCGGCGTCGACGAACGTTGTGGTCGTTTGATTCTTGCCTTTCCTTCGGTCTCGGTGATCGGGGAAATCCGGTCGAAGCTCAGTAGCCCGCCGTTACACGAATCATCGCTGCAAACGAATTCAGAGTCGTCAGGATCGAGCCAGAACGGGCGATTGGCTTATGGTGCTGAATGTCTGTGTTGCCTTGGTCGTCTTGCTCCCACTGGAGATATCCCGTCACCGTGGCCCCGCTGTCCTCGCAAAATGCCGTGTAGGTGGTGAGCCAAGTTCCATCTCCCTGAGCAGCGCAATACTGCATCGAGCTGTCGATACCCGAAGTGCCCCCTCCACCCCCGCCCGGGCCGCTACTGCCGGTATTGTCGGGGTCATTTTTTGGACAGTCGTTGCCATGACCCTTGTCACTGTCGTCACAGACACTTCTCGTCGGCCCATCTGGGATGACGTATTCGAGCACCATCGAATAGTAGTCCGCTTCCTGGTAGTCCCCGCCATCTCGCTGCTTGTTCCGGTGCATTTGAGTAGTTGGTCGGTTGACAACGGCACATCCTGGCCGGGTAGTAGTAGGTGACCTTGCCGGGAAATTCCCGGCCCCGGATCCGTCACGTATTCACCCGAGTAGTTCGGTGACTGCAGACGACGTTGATATCGAGGCCGAACTTGCTGGTGCAAGAAGTCCCCCAAAGGCCAGCCAACGCCGTATCGGCGTACATGAATGTCAGAATGGTTATGCCCAAGGAGCCAATAAGGGCTTTTGTACTTCGCATGGTGATCCTCTTCCGATATTTCGGAATGTTGTAATGTGCCGCGCAATGGCCGCATCTGTCGTCTACGCTGCCGGAGCGGCCAAAGGCATAGTCTTCAAAGGAATTCCGTTTACTCAGCATCACAGACCTCCCGCAGCGTATGCCGCGCTTCGCTCGCATCTGCCCTTCTCAAGGCGGATATAGACGCAAGACACAAAGTGTAGTCAGAATTTTCTTAGATTGCTGTAGGAAAATCTGTGAAATATTCACCAAAACCGTTGCGAACATTGCCCAGCCAGCAGTTTTCGGCCCTGACGGCATGGAAAACCACCGGATTGGCCGTGGCAGCGCAAATCGTTCAGGCACGCTCAGGCTGGGACTCTAGGTCGTTACATCCGCATTTGCCTGGGCTGTTTCAACGGGCGCCCTGATTGGTTCTGCCGATGAGGCCAGCGTCTCCGGAGCATCACCGGCCTGCGTACGGCCGAGCACCCGGTACACGGTCGTGATCTGCTCCTTACCCTTGAGCTTGGCGTCACCGATGCGCTCGACTACGAATCGTTCCCCCATGCGCTCGTAGGTCGGCTGCCCCACGTAGATGCGGCAGGGGTCCTTGAAGTAATCGGCGCGGTAGTTGTCCTTGGCGTAGGCCTCCAGACGCGCCGCGGTGTTGACGGTGTCGCCGTAGACGGTGTACTCGATGCGCTCGCTGTCGCCGACGCTGCCCGCCACCATGGGGCCGGTGAAGATGCCGACGCGCATGGCGATGAGCGGTTTGCCCTCCTCGTCCAGCCTGCGGTTGAGCTCGATCAGCGCATCCTGCATGGCCAGGGCGGATTCCACCGCGTTGACCGCGTCCCGGTCCATCTCCTCCTCGGTCTGGCGGGGGACGGGCACGCCGTAGGCCGCCATGATGGCGTCGCCGATAAAACGCAGGATCACCCCGTCGTTGTCGTTCACCACCGGGGTCATGATGGACATGTAGTCGTTCAGCCAGTCCATCAGGGTCGGCGGGTCGAGTTCCTCCGAGATGGTGCTGAAACTGACCAGATCGCTGAAAAACACCGTCGCCATCAGCTTTTGCGGTTTGGGGTGGCCGCCGCTGAGGAACTCGTCCCGGTTCTCCCAGATGTCCTCGGCCACTTCCTTGGCCACGTGCCGGGAGAAAAGCTGCATCAGCTTGTCCCGCTCCTGCATCTCCCGATAGGAAACAAAGGCGGTGACCATGGTGGCGGTGATCAGCCAGGTCATGCGCCGGCGGAACGAACGGTATCCACCAGCCGGCGCCCATGGCGAGCTGGGCCGCCCCCCAGATCAGGGCCAGACCCGCGATCCCGCTGAGGGCAAACCGGCTGGGGGCGCGCACCCACATGCCCAGCATGCCGCCGCACAGGCCCCAGAACAGCATCCAGGCGGCTTCCATCCAGTCCTCGGGGCTTCTGACCGGCAGCTCCCCGTCCAAGGCAATCCCCAGCAGCTCGCTGGCGGCATAGGCATGCATCACCACCCCGGCGGTGATGGCCGAAGCCGATTCGGTGCCGCTGTAGGGCGTATAGAAGAAGTCCTTGACGCTCTCGGCGGTGACACCGATCAGCACGATGCGGTTTGGATCAGCGCCGGATCGAATTCGCCGGCCACCAGCTGCTCCAGGGTGATTTCCGGGATGGAGTCCACGTCCTGCCGATAGCCCAGCATGAACTGATAGCCGGCGTCGTCGATTTTCTGGTAGGCGCCGAAATTGCCCTGCAGCGGCGGGATGGTGGTGTCGCCGATGCGCATGTATTCGGGTATGTCGGGATCGGAGCTGACCCCCACACCTTCGAACGAGAGATAGTGCAGCGCGAGCTGGAACGGCAGCGAAAATACGTAGTCGACGCCGTCGTCCAGGATCAGCAGGCCACGCCGCAATATGCCCTTGGGGTCGACGATCCAGTCGGTGAAGGCAAACTGGCCGGTGTCGGCCAGAACCGAGGGCGGCGGGATGCCAGGCTCCCCACCCCTTGGAAAGCGCATGGCGGCGACGATGCGCGGATTGGACAGCATCACCGCCTCCAGCCGTTCGCGCCCGGGGGGAATCGGGATGTCGGTGTAGATGTCGATGCCCACGGCCCGGGGACCCTCGGCGACAATCCGCTCCAGGGCGTCGGCCAGCACGTCATTGGGAATCGGCCACTTGCCGAAGGTCTGGATGTCCTGCTCGGTGATGGTGACCACCGTCACCCGGGGCGGCGCCTTGCGCACCGACTGGGTGCGCAGCAGCCAGTCGTAGGCCACCAGTTCCACCGGCTGTATCCAACCCTGCTGCCGCGCGGCATACACGGCGAGAAACACCAGGACCGCGAGAACGATACTGACGCCCAGTACGGAGTTGAGGGCTTTTCGAATACGGCTCAGCACGTCTTTCCCAATGGCTTCATCACACCTGTCGAATCGGTCAAACATCCATCCCGTCAGCCGGTATCCGTCCAGCATACACAATCGCGGATGGCTCTCCCGCGACCGCCACTGGGCCGGCGTGGCGCCGGATCGAATCCCTCGGATGGGCGTGCCGGCGGCCCGGGCGCGGGGCCCGCATGCCCTCGGTGACGGGGATGGACTCAGCCCAGTTGCTCGAGCAGCCGTTCGGCCTCCACCAGATCGGGTGACTCGAAACCCTCATTGAACCACTCGTAGACCGGCGTCAGACACCGGCACCCCTCATCGCGTCTATCCAGCGATTGCAGCAGCCTCGCAAGATCCACGGCCGAGCGCAATTCCCAGGATCTGGCTTTGTGCGCCTGGGCCACCGCGATCGATTCCCGCAGGGTATTCTCGATCACCCCGGGCGTCGTCTCGCCCCGGCGATGCAGCAGGCCCGCGCGGATGCGCAGCACCTCGGGCTCCATGTAGCGATCGCCGTGTCACCCGGCAATGGGTAAGGGCCCGGTCGATCAGCGCCAGCGCCGCCTCGGAACGCCCCATGCCGCCGAGGCCCTGGGCCATCCAGCTCCAGAACAGGGCGCTGCAGATCCGCCCGCCCGCCTGGGTCCAGAAATCGTTGCCGGTTTTGATGGACTCGTAGCCCTCGGCAAAGCGCCCGCTCGCGATCAGCGCCATGCCGCGCCATTGGGCGACCTGCACATTGAGGGTAAACGGCCCGAGACCCTCGCTGTGGGCCAGGGCCTCGACTTCGTCGCAGTGGCGGAGCATCCGCTCGGCGTCGCCCAGTAACAGCAGAGGATGACACCCGGCCGTCAGGGTGAACGCCGTATTGAAAGGGTGACCCAGGCTGCGGGCCAGCGCCACGGCCTGCTCCAGGCTGTGCAGAGCCCGCTCCGGGTAACCGGTAATCCACTCCAGAAAAGTGCCCGCCCAATGCAGGGAAAAGCACAAGGGATCGTGGTTGGCATAGGCCACGATCCCGCCGTGGCGCCGGCCATCGTAGCTTGCGCGGATGTGATCGGTGTAGGCGCCGGCCCGCTGGTACTCGGCGGACCAGAAATACTGGCAGCCCGCGGACATGTCCTGAACCGCGGCCAGTTCGGCGTCATCGTTTTCGGCCAGTTCCGCCGCCAGCCGCGCCAGCCATTGCAGGGCGACCCCGAAATCGGTGCAGGTCTGATAATGCACCCAGAGCCCCCAGAAAATAGGCCCCAGCGCCCGGCGGTCGCCCAGTTTCTTGGCCAGTTCGAAGGCCGGCTCCAGGGCCCGGGGCACCGACTCATGGGGCCAGCCGAACTGGGCCATGCGTGCTGTCCCCAGGGTCAGCCGCAGGTCCAGTTCCACACGGTCACGAAGGGCCGATTCCGTCAGTGCGGCCGTCTGTTCCAGGCCCAGTTCCAGGGCGCCTATGGCCTCAGGCAGGGCGGAGGTGGCCAAGGCCTGACGCCCCGATTGCAGATAATTGAGCGCCGCCTCCCGCGCCATGCCGGCAGCGGCATAGTGCCGCGCCACCAGCAGCGGGTCGCCGGGCAGGCGTTGGGCGAGAATCCCGCCCAGGCGGGCGTGCACCGACCTGCGGCTGGCCGCCAGCAGACTGTCGTAGGCGGCCTCCTGAACCAGGGCATGCTTGAAGCTGTACAGGGTCTGCTGCGCGGTCCGTCGGCGGGATATAAGACCCGAGACCAGGGCCTGTGAGAGCGCCTGGTCCAGTTCATCGCTTGCGTTACCCAGCAGTTCCGTCAGCAGGTCCGCGGAAAAGTCGCGCCCGATGCAGGCGGCGGTCTGGAGGGTTTGTTTGGCCTCGCCCAGACGATCGAGGCGCGCCATCAGGGATCCACGCAGGGTGGAGGGAATGGCGATGGGCGCGGACCCGTCGCCGGCCGTGCGCTCTCCCGCCCGCTGTTGCCCCAATCCGGACTCGAGCACGGTCTTGGTGAGTTCCTCAACGAACAGCGGTATGCCATCGGTGTGCGCCAGTATCTGCTCATGCACTGCGGCGGGCAGGTGTTGCCCCCGGCCGATGTGTTCGATGATGGCCGCGCCGTCGGCCCGGCTCAGACGGTTGAGGGACAACCGGGTCAGGTGATCGAAACCGGTCCAGGGGAGATCGAACTCCGGCCGATGGGTGATGACCACCAGTACCGGATGCGTCTGGGTGCGCTCCAGCAGTGCGTCCAACAGCTCCAGGCTCGACGGGTCGATCCAGTGCGCGTCCTCCACCAGAACCGCCACCGGCTCGGATGCGCTGTGGCGCAGGATCCGGGAGATCAGCACATCGATGGTGCGCAGCTTCTTTTTCTGGGGCGTCATGTCCAGGGCCGGATAGCGCTGGCTCGGCAACGACAACAGATCGGCCATCAAGGCCAGGTCCTCGGCCTCGGACCGTGCTGTAAGCGCGAGATACCGCTCGAGATTGTCCAGCCTCTGCTCCGCTGATGCGGCGGCGGCAAAATCCGCCGCCGTCTGCAGGTACTCGACGATCGGGAAAAAGGCCGCGTTGGCCTGGTAGGGAGAGCACTGATAGAGCTGGATCTGGCCCGTTTCCCGATTCAGACGCAGACGCAGCTCCTGCAGTACGCGGCTCTTGCCGATGCCGGCCTCACCCCCCAATGCCACCGCCTGCCCTTCGCCGGATTTGACCCGATTCCAGCGCTCGAGCAGCACCGACACCTCCTGGTCGCGGCCGACGAAACCGGTCAGGCCGCCACCCCGGGCCGCTTCGAAACGGCTGGCCACACGGCGAAGCCCAGTTACCCGCCAGGCCGCCACGGGATGCGCGAAACCCTTGAGCGGGATCGGACCCAGGGTGTCGAAGTCGCAGATGTGTGCGCTCAGGCTTCGCGTGAGATCGTCGACCACGATGGCGCCCGGGTCGGCCAGGGACTGGAGCCGCGCCGCCAGATTCGGGGTGTCTCCAAGCACCGCGCCGGCTTCGGTCGCCACTTCGCCCACAAGATCGCCCACCACCACGGTGCCGGTGGCGATGCCGACCCGGGCCTGCAAACGAATACTGCCCTCGAGGGAAACCGCCGCCACCGCGGCAAGCGCCTCCAGCCCGGCGCGAACCGATCGTTCCGCCTCGTCTTCGTGGGCCCGGGGCCAGCCGAAGTAGGCCAGCACACCGTCACCGAGAAACTTCGCCACGTGCCCGCCGTAGCGCAGGACAGCCCCCGCCACCGCGTCCTGGTATCTGCGCATGGGCTCACGCAACTGCTCCGGGTCCATGCCCTGGGAGAGCGCGGTCGAGCCCACCAGATCGCAGAACATCACCGTCAACTGGCGTCGCTCACCCGAATCGGCAACCCGCACGGGTTCCTCTGGAGAGACCTGCTGCAGCTGGCTTTGCTCCGGTTTCAAGGTTTTTGCGGCGGCCAGGAATTTTCTGCGATGGCCCAGCGACAACCCCAGCGCCTTGAGGTCGTCGTCGGTCAGGTGGGGCACCACGTCCAGGTCGACGTCGTTCGCGGCGAGCAAATCGGCGTAACCACCCAGGGCGATCTGATCGAGCCAGGCCTTCAGATCACGCATGCTCGTTGGCGCATCGATGTCCCTTTTGCGGTGGTCTCCAACAGCATAATGCCCCGTCCAGGTCCGCGCTGGCGAATCAGTCTTGCGCGGGCAGATAGCTGTCGGACCACTTCAGCACCAGATTGAAGGAAATCGACACCCGCGAGGTCCGGGCCAGATTGGGGTGGACGAAGTGGTGCAGAAACGCCGGCCACATGAGCAGCAGGCCGGGTTGCGGCATGACCGTGTGTTCCGCCTCGATCTGCGCATCGCCGCGGATAGCGTTCATATTGGCCTGGGGCCGGGGATCGTAGAACGAGATCGCGCCGGGGCGCCGGTCGCCGCGGCCGGGCAGATCCTCGGGATCGCCGGGCACCGCCACATAGTAGGTGCCGCTCAGATAACTGTGGGGGTGATTGTGCAAATCGTGGTAATCGCCGAATCGGTTGACGTTGGCCCATCCCTGCACGGTCCAGCGCACGTCGTAGTCCAGGCCCTGATGCCGCAGGTAGTCCGCCGCGGTCTTGTTGACGCACTCCCGCAGCCAGGCCACGGCCGGATGTTCCTGAGTGAGGAAGTTGCCGCTCCGATAGTCGGTGGTCAGGTTTTCGTGCTCGGTCTCCAGCCGCTCAATCAGCGCCGCCAGCAGCGGGTTGGCCTGTTCGTGACCCGGTAGACGTCGCTGCAACAGCAGTGTGGGCCACAGTGCCAGAAATCCCTGCGCATCGGGCTGTGCTCGGGTCATGTACCGTACCTCGACTTTTGTTGCGTGAAGCGGCCGCTTTCAGGGGTGATCGGAACCCGGCCGTTCAGGCAGTGTAATATCGTTCGAAGATCACATCAGGGAGAACCACCCGTGCCCGAGCAAGCCAAAACCAGCAACCGTGTATCGAAGGAAGAGTTCAAAGCGGCAGAGCCCGGATTGCGCATGGAACTGGTCAATGCGCAGTACGACCTGCAGTCGGCGGATTTCCCGGTGGTGGTTCTGATCATGGGAGACGACCGTCTCGGGGCCAATCGACTGCTGGATCGGCTCCACGAGTGGATGGATGTCCGCTACATCGACACCCATGTTTTCCCGCCGGCCACGGACGAGGAACGTCTGCGTCCCAGATTCTGGCGCTATTGGCGCGAGCTGCCGCCCAAGGGCCGTATTGGCATCTATTTCGGTGCCTGGGCTCTGGGTACGATCGCCGACCGAATCAACAAAGATCTGTCCAAACGGCAGTTTGAACGGCGCATCGAGCACATCCGTCGTTTCGAACAGGACCAGATCGACGATGGCGCCCTGGTCCTCAAGTACTGGATACACCTGCCGCCCAAGGAATTTGCCAGGCGGATGAAAAAGGCGGACCGATTGACCACCGCCCAGGTGGACGACCTTGACTGGGAGATCTACCACCACCTCAATAAGGCCGAGCCAGTCTCCAGGCGTTACCTGGAGGCAACGGATACGGCCAAGACTCCCTGGACCGTGGTGGAGAGTACGGACCCGCGTTACTGCCAGCTCACCGTGGCCCGGTCCCTGCTGGCCTCGATGCAGACCCGGCTGGCAGGGAAAACGCCGTCCATACCGACGCCAAAGCCCGGTGTATTCACCGGCGACGATGCGTTGAGCAAGGTAAACCTGGACGCCAAGCTGGAGCGGAACGAGTACAAGCGCAAACTGGAGAAACGCCAGGTCCAGCTCAACAAGCTGGTGGGGCAGGCACACCAGGCGGGCATCTCCACGGTGCTGGCATTCGAGGGCTGGGACGCGGCCGGCAAGGGCGGCGTTATCCGGCGCATCACCGGCGCACTCGCCGCTGCGTATTACAGCGTGGCGCCCGTGGCTGCGCCCACCGATGAGGAAAAGGCACGCCATTATCTGTGGCGGTTCTGGCGACGGATTCCCATGCCCGGCAAGTTCGTCATCTTCGATCGAAGCTGGTACGGGCGGGTGCTGGTGGAGCGGGTCGAGGGCTTTGCCAAACCGGCCGAGTGGCAGCGCGCCTACGACGAGATCAACGACTTCGAACAGCAACTGGCGGAGCACGGGATGCTGGTGCTGAAGTTCTGGATGCACATCGATCCCGACGAACAGCTCAGACGGTTCAAGGCGCGTGAACAAACCGGTTACAAAAAGTACAAGATCACCGACGAAGATTACCGAAACCGGGATAAATGGGACGACTACGTGGCCGCCGTCAACGAGATGGTTGCCCGGACCGACACCGATGCCGCGCCCTGGCATTTGATCCCTGCCAACGATAAGCCTTACGCCCGGGTCAAGGTCCTGGATATTCTCTGCAAAGCGCTGAAAAAACGGCTCAAATCGTAGGCAACGGGACCACATCAATCCCGTGCCATAGTCGTGTTTTGCTTGCGCATTGACCGTCAGCGTCTACAGTTTGGCGAGGGAGTTTGTATCCAATGTCCCATGATGTCGGGGCATGACGGCTATTCTCGCGACGCATTCGAGGTCCAAGGCGAACCGGATATCGGCACGTAATCCGTGTCTTGATCGTAAAGCGGCAGCAGACCGCTTGCATCACGTCTAAAGACCCGACACACAGCCAGTCCGGGCCCCGCAGGGTGGAGCGCCCGCGTCTGGCATTTACCACCAGATACACCCAACACTTTTTGGCCCTGTCGGCCGAGAACGATGGATTGGGTGTCCAAGCGGGGATTTATTCACGATGGGTCTTTTCTCAACACTGAAATCCATATTCGGCGGCGCTCCGGAGCCCGCACCGAAGCCTGAAAGTCCTGCACCAAGTCCTGTCAGAACGGAGAGCCCGAAAATGAGCAGCGTCGCAATTCATCCGGCCGTGGATCACGGCATCAAACCCGCCAAAGAAGGATTTTCGGGGGGCGTACTCAAGTGTCACTGTAGCGAGAAGCCGGTGGAGGTGACGATCACGGCCCAGTCCGCGCACAACCATGTCTGCGGTTGCACCCAATGCTGGAAGCCGGAGGGGGTGATCTTTTCCCAGGTCGCCGTGGTGCCCCGCGACAGCCTCAGCGTGACCGCCAACGAAGACAAGCTGGCCATCATCGACCCAACCCAGGGGATTCAGCGGCACGCCTGCAAGGCCTGCGGCGTGCACATGTATGGCCGGATCGAGGACGAGGGCCATCCGTTCTACGGGCTGGATTTCATCCACACTGAACTGTCCGACGCCGATGGTTGGGCGCCCGCCGGATTCGCCGCATTCGTGTCGTCGCTGATTGAGGCCGGTACCGATCCGGCGGACATGGACGGCATCCGCGCCAGGCTGAAGGAAATCGGACTGGAGCCCTACGATTGTTTGTCGCCGCCGTTGATGGACGCCATCGCGACGCATACCGCAAAGGCCAACGCAGCGGCCTAGGAGGCTGCGCGGTAGAAATGAATGAGGCGAGGTGCTGTCCAGTTCGAGAACGATTTCGGGATCGTTCGAGGAGCATAGCCGTCGCTATGTGACGAGGAGGATCGCGGAATCGGGCCGAAATGGCGGTGCCGCAGACCGTTCCCTTTCTACCGCGCAGACTCCTAGCCCGCCAGACAAAAGCGGCTATCCGGATGCCGTGGGCACGGCGTCCGGATAGGCCGGCGACATGGGTATCGCAACGGGCGATTCAGCCGGCGTCTTGCGTTTCCACTGGCTGTAGCGGCAGCAGCACCTCGTTGCGACGCATGAACCACGGCATAAACGGCGGGTTGTAGCGAGCAAACACAGGCGGGCCCGTGGGCGTCCAGCCCTGTTCCTGAACCCAGGCCTGAAGGCTTGTCTGCCATTGCTGGTACCGGGACTCGCTCCAGGTTCCACTGTATCGAACAGCCGCCATCCACTGAACCGGCAGCTCACGCAGCTGTACGTTCGCGTCGGTGGGCTCGGGCAGCGAATCCAGCGTGGAGCCCGCCGGCATCATAAACGTGATGCGATACTGATCCCCCGCGATTTGCTGCCCAACGGCTTGTTGATTGACCGGTGCGGTCATGGCGATTTTCTCGCTCACCGGCGTCTGGCTGACCGGCGCGGTCATATCCACCCGATTGCGGCTTCGATTGTCTCCGAAAATATAGCCGGCCAGGCGCTTGAAACCGGTGTTGCCCACCGAGTCGAAGGCGCCGGTCACCAGGGTTTCGGCAACGATCTGGGGCGGGTAGCGCCTGAGCTCGAACTCATCATCCTGCAGCAGGACGCTGTACTTTGCCTCTTCAACCGCCACCACTACCCCCGGACCCACGGCCAGCAAGGCACAGACAGCAACCATCACGAATCTCGCCGTGTGCGTCATGGATCTCTCTCCAGAATTCAATGGGCAAAATCCTCACACATGTAAACCGGTCAGATCCATGGTCCAGCGCGCCAATCCGTTGTCCAAGGCTGGCGCCCCGGGCCCCTGCCGTCATCCGGTCGCGGTCAGTGCCAGATAAGCGCTGTAAGAAACACCGGACACTATGGCACCGGTAAAGCCGAGGGCGAGATACGCCGCGAACACCGAACGGCGGACCAGCGCGAAGACGGCCGTCATGGCTGGGATCGATGTCACCGCGCCGGCTACGATAAACGCCATTCCGGCGCCGGGTGTCATGCCGTGATCGATCAGTCCCGAGACAATGGCGGGCGCGGCGTAGCCATTGAGATAAGCCGGCGCACCAACCAAGGCGCTGGTGGCGATTGGAACGAGACCTGGGCCGCCGACGACGCCGGCAATGGCCTCCGCCGGCACGTAGCGCACCATCAGGCTTTCCAGCAAATAGGCCAGCGAAAGCCATTTGAGCAGGAACAGCGCATTGCTCGACGCCTCTGCCTTGAACACCCCAAGGCGTTCGGTGTCGTGCCAGAATTTCCAGACCGGCTTGCCCTGCTCCAACGGTGGCGAGCACCCGCAGCAGCCGTTGGATCGCGGGCGCAGCGGCTCCCCGAACCAGTGCAGCCTCTGAGCCAGGTAAATCGCGCCGCCCCCATACAGACCAATGGCAACCGCCGTGATGGTTTTGCCAACCGCAAACGGCCAACCCAGTTCCGCCGCGGTAATGAGAACGGTCGGGGGGTCGATCAGAGGCGACGAAAGCCAGAAGGCCATGACGGCGGAGAGCGGGGTGCCGACGGCCAGCAGCCCGGCGATAAAGGGTATCACTTCGCAGGAGCAGAACGGGGCCAGGCCGCCAAATACAGCGGCGAGCACAATCATGCGCAGCTCACGCCCTTGAAACGCCTGAGCGATCGCATGTTCAGCACCACTGGCCTTGAGATAGCCGATGGCCAGAACCGCCAGCACCAGATACGGCGCGGTGCTCCCAAGAGCGCGGAGCGCAAATGCAATCGACGCCGGCAGTTGCGTGGGAGCAAGTCCTGCGAGTGCGATCAAGATCAGAATGATAACCAGCCATACACGGTCCACCGACCGTGCATTGAATCTATCCAGCCGGGTCGTTAACGCGGAGATCATGCCGGGTCCGCCTCCGTTCGCAATCCGGTTCGCCCCTGCGGCTGTTCACTCGATACTGTATCGACGGCATCGACACAGCATTGGTCTGTGAGATAGGCGATCAGGGCATCCATCGCCGCGTACTCCGCAGAACAGACAATGGCGCGGCCATCACGTCGTTGCCCGATCAGCCCGGCAAGGCGAAGGGTGGCCAGGTGATGGGTGAGCGTGGAACCCGCCAGGTCGAGCCGCGTCTGCACATCGCCCACTTTCAGGCCCGCCTCACCGGCACGCACCAACAAACGAAAAATCCTCAGACGGGTCTCGTTGCCCAGGGCCGCGAGCATCATCGTGGTTCGCGCTTCTTCAGGGTCATGCCCCATGCTCATTCCTATAATACTAGAATTATCGAAATATAATCCTGCAATGCACTTCATGCAACCCTCTCAGGCAGCAGAAAATCAGGAGCACTGTCACTCAAACAGCCTGAGATCGACTGGAACCGGCAGGCGGCTGGGCTGCCCCTGCGGTTGCCCGGCTCGAGCGCCGAATGGCTGCGACTTGAAAAAGGGCGCCGCAAACCCGCAGAGGCTGCCTACATGTTGCGCCGGTACTGACCGCCGACCTCGAACAGGGCTTCGGTGATCTGTCCCAGCGAACAGCTGCGCACGGCCGTGACCAGTTGCGCAAACACATTGTCGCCGTTGATTGCGGCCTGCTTCAGCGCCGCGATCGCCCGCTCGCTGTCAGCGGCGTGGGCGGCTTGGAACGCCCGCAGTCGGCTGATCTGCCCCTGCTTTTCCTGCTCCGTGGAACGGGCCAGTTCCACCGTGGCCGGCCCGTCATCCTCGGTCGGGTTGCGGAAAGTATTGACGCCAACGATGGGCAAAGAGCCGTCGTGTTTTTTCATTTCGTACAGCATGGACTCGTCCTGGATCTTGCCCCGCTGATAGCCCGTCTCCATCGCACCCAGAACACCGCCGCGCTCGGCAATACGCTCGAACTCCTGCAGCACCGCCTCCTCCACCAGATCGGTCAACTCATCGATGATAAAGCTGCCCTGATTGGGATTCTCGTTGCGGGCCAGCCCCCATTCGCGATTGATGATCATCTGGATGGCCATGGCCCGCCGCACGGATTCCACCGTAGGCGTGGTGACGGCTTCGTCGTATGCATTGGTGTGCAGGCTGTTGCAATTGTCGTAGACGGCGATCAACGCCTGCAGCGTGGTGCGTATATCGTTGAAATCCATCTCCTGGGCATGCAGAGAACGGCCCGAGGTCTGGATGTGGTACTTGAGCTTCTGGCTGCGTTCGTTGGCGCCGTACTTGAAGCGCATGGCCACGGCCCAGATCCGCCGTGCGACCCGACCCAGGACGGTGTATTCCGGGTCCATGCCGTTGGAGAAGAAGAAGGACAGGTTGGGCGCGAAATCGTCGATGTGCATGCCCCGGGCGAGATACGCCTCCACGTAGGTGAAGCCGTTGGCCAGGGTAAAGGCCAGTTGGGAGATGGGATTCGCCCCGGCCTCGGCAATGTGGTAGCCGGAGATGGACACCGAGTAGAAGTTCCGCACCCGGTGCTGGACGAACCACTCCTGGATGTCGGCCATCATCTTGAGGGAGAACTCGGTGGAAAAAATGCAGGTGTTCTGGCCCTGATCCTCCTTGAGGATGTCGGCCTGCACCGTCCCGCGGACGTTCTCCAGGGTCCACTCGCGGATCTTCTCGATCTCCTCGTCGGTGGGCGGCCGGGCGTTGTCCTCCTGGAAGCGGTCGATCTGCTGATCCATGGCGGTGTTGAGAAACATGGCCAGGATGGTGGGGGCCGGTCCGTTTATGGTCATGGACACGGAGGTGTTGGGGCTACACAGGTCGAAACCCGAGTAGAGCACCTTGAGGTCATCCAGGGTGGCGATGGAGACACCGGAGTTGCCCACCTTGCCGTATATGTCGGGCCGCTCGTCCGGGTCGTTGCCATAGAGCGTGACCGAGTCGAAAGCGGTGGAAAGACGCTTGGCCTCGGACTCCCTGGACAGGTAGTGGAAGCGCTTGTTGGTGCGAAACGCATCGCCCTCCCCGGCAAACATGCGTGTCGGATCCTCGTTCTCGCGCTTGAAGGCAAATACCCCCGCCGTGTAGGGGAAGCTGCCCGGCAGGTTTTCCTTGAGCAAAAACCGGATCAACTCGCCGTGATCCTCATACCGCGGCAGCGCCACCTTCGGGATGCGGCTGCCGCTGAGGGTCTGATGGGTAAGCTGGGTGCGGATCTCGCGATCTCGGATTCGAACCACATACTCGTCGCCGCTGTAGCTTTCGACCACCTGGGGCCACATGTCGATGAGCTTGCGGGCGCGGGGATCGATCTCCGCTTCGACCCGCTCCAGCAGCGGTTGCAGATCGTCGGTCTGCTTGGCCTCGGCCCGCAGCAAATCCATGACCGCGCGCAGTTGCTGGCGGCGCCGCATCAGTGTGGCCTGGGTGTCGATCTTGGCGTGATAGCCACGCAGCGTGTCGGCGATCTCCGCCAGGTAGCGTGCGCGTGCCGTGGGCACGATGGCGGTTTGTCCGGATGAGGCCTTCAAGTCGGTCAGGGGTAACAGGCCCGGTTCGATTTGCAGGCCGGCCTGGCGCAATTCCTCCACCAGACAGCCATAGAGTGCGGTGACGCCAT
Organism: uncultured Gammaproteobacteria bacterium; assembly: GCA_963783675.1. GTDB lineage: Bacteria > Pseudomonadota > Gammaproteobacteria > Competibacterales > JAHEDQ01 > JAHEDQ01. The sequence continues at coordinate 44,461 of CAWAOU010000038.1, read as the reverse complement.
CGTCGGCGAACCGGGCCGCGATGGTGCCGAACACCGGCATGTCCTCGGCTGAACGGGCGAAGGCCTCGCGGTTACGCTGCATCTGTTTGCGCACGTCGCGCTGCGCGTCCGCACCGCCCTTGCGATCGAACTTGTTGATGGCCACCGCGTCGGCGAAATCCAGCATGTCGATCTTCTCGAGCTGGCTGGCGGCGCCGAACTCGGGGGTCATGACGTACAGCGATTTGTCCACGAACGGCACCACCGCGGCATCGCCCTGACCGATGCCGGGGGTTTCAACCACCACCAGATCGAAACCCGCCACCTTGCATGCGGCGATGATCTCGGCCAGCTGGTCGGGAATCTCACTGGCCGCCGAGCGGGTGGCCAGTGAGCGAAAATAGATGTTGGGGTGATTGATGGCATTCATCCGAATCCGGTCACCCAGCAGCGCACCGCCGGTTTTCCGGCGCGAGGGATCGACCGCGATGATGGCGATCTTCATCGCATCGTTCTGGTCCAGCCGGAAACGCCGGATGAGTTCGTCGGTGATGGACGATTTGCCCGCCCCCCCGGTGCCCGTGATCCCCAGCACCGGCACCGTTTTGATCTCGGCCGCCCGGGCCAGGATCTCCTCCCGCTGGGCCGGGTTCAGGGATTCGCTCTCCAGACAGCTTATGGTGCGTGCCAGGGCGAATGCCTGGCCGCCATAGAGATCGCTGAGATGGTCCGGCCCGTGTTCGGCCAGATCCTGATCGCAGGCCTCGATCATGGTGACGATCATGCCCTGGAGGCCCAGTTTCTGTCCGTCCTCCGGGGTGAAGATGTGGGCCACGCCGTAATCGTGCAACGCCTGAATCTCGTCCGGGACGATCACCCCGCCACCGCCGCCGAACACCTTGATATGGCCAGCGCCCCGGGACCGGAGCAGATCGACGGTGTACTGGAAGTACTCCACGTGTCCGCCCTGATAGGAGCTGATCGCAATGCCCTGAACGTCTTCCTGGATGGCTGCGGTCACAATCTCGTCCACCGACCGGTTGTGACCGAGATGGATGACTTCGGCGCCCAGGGCCTGAAGAATGCGGCGCATGATATTGATGGAAGCGTCGTGCCCGTCAAACAGGCTGGCCGCCGTGACAAAACGGACTTTATGCTCCGGTCGATACACAGGCTCTGGAACATCAGGGCTGCGGGTCTGGCTGGCGGATTCGACGGCGGCCATGGTACGGCTCTCCTGATTTAAAGGTCCTGCGTGCCCCGTGGGGTCGCCGACCGGGCGATGCTGTGGGTTCAGGCGAAATCGGAACGCGCAATGGTAGATGACGTTTACGTAAGCGTAAACGTCTGTTGCCCCAAACGCCTGCCTTGAGTTTAGCTCAGGCAGAACCCGGATACGGCGAGCCGGACGCTTGTTTTTCCGGCGCGAACACGCCACCTTTGTGCGCCGCACGAAACTGAATATGAGTTGACGCAGACTGCCTGCGCGGGGGTGCTTGCGCCCTCGGACACCGCCCCCAGGCGATGACGGACGATACAACCCTGCAATGACACAGCAACACGAGGAACCGAACATGGATCGCTTCACCGCCTACCGCAGCCACCAGAACGACGGCAAGGTCAGCAGCAGATTCGAAACCCTGACACTGGATGATCTGAACCCCGGTGAGGTGGTGATCAAGGCAGCCTACTCGGACGTCAACTACAAGGACGCCCTCGCGGCCACCGGCGCAGGGCGCATCATGAAGCGCTTCCCCATGGTGGTGGGAATCGACGTTTCCGGGGTTGTCGCCCGATCCGAAGACCCACGCTTTAAGGAAGGAGACTCGGTGCTGGTCATCGGCAGCGGTCTGGGCGAAGAACGGGATGGCGGCTACTCGGAGTACGTGCGCCTGCCGGCCGATGTCGTGATGCCGCTGCCCATGGGACTGAGCCTGTTCGAGGCCATGGCCATCGGCACCGCCGGCTTTACCGCAGCGCTGGCAATTCAGCGCATGGAGGACAACGGCCAGACGCCGGACCAGGGAACCATTCTGGTGAACGGCGCCACCGGTGGTGTCGGCAGCTATGCCATAGACATGCTGGCCGGCCTGGGTTACCCGGTGACGGCGTTCACCGGCAAACGCGAATCCGATGCCTACCTCGGCAAGCTGGGCGCCCGGGATATTCTGTACCGGGGTGAGACCGATTTGGGGCAGCGGCCGCTGGAACGGGCTCTTTGGGCGGGGGCCATTGACAGCGTAGGCGGAGATGAGCTTGCGTGGCTGACCCGTACGGTGCTACCGCTGGGCAATATCGCATCCATCGGACTGGCCGGCGGCATTCAACTCAACACCACGGTCATGCCGTTTATCCTGCGCGGGGTCAATCTTCTGGGCATCAACTCTGTGCTGATTCCCATCGAGCCTGAAGCAGAAAGTGGTGGATCGCATGGCCTCGGATCTGCGCCCGCGCCATCTGGACGACATCGTAACCCGCACCGTCGCCCTGACCGAGGTGGAAAGCGTTTTCCAGGGTTATCTCGACGGCACCGTCACGGGCCGCACGGTGGTTCGAATCGGCGACGCATAAGCATCGACCCCCTGACGTGCGGGCGACGTCCACTTGCCCAGGGGTGACCGACACAAGCCGGATCGGGTGCAATTACATCCACTTGTCTTATAGTCGCTCGGGCGGACGCGCCCCGGACGGATTGTCTGCCCGGAGGCTCGTTCGCCAGGTGTGATGGACCAGGGCCTGTTAACACTATTCGATGGGTATCCGCATAGTGTTAACAGGCCCTGAGGGAATCTGGAACGGCCCGGACGATTCGAGCCCAAGCCAGAGCTGCCCCCGCAACTGTGCGCGGTGAGTCCGCGCCGCCAAACGGAGCCTGACCGGCTCCGGGCCACTGGGAAACCGGGAAGGTCGGCGGCCGGGCGACGACCCGCAAGCCAGGAAACCTGCCATCGCGTTGGCCAACTCGTTGTAATCCGGGCGGGGCGCACCGGAGGAGGCAATCCATGACCAGCTGGTTTTTCCGGTCCCGCGCGTCCGTGCCGTCGCTCTGCTCTGATTCGCTTGAATCAAGGATCGGTGCGAAACCCAGGAATGGCGCCCATGGACGGTGACCGCCGGGTATCCAACGGGCCTATCCGGGTCGCACTGTTTCCGGGCTGCGACCCACTGAAGATCCTGTCCGATGCTCTGGAAACGGATACCGACGCCCAGGCGTCACCCAGGGACGTCCTCATGGGCTGGCTGCTCAGCCTGCCCTCCCGGATGGACCCGGCCCACGCCGCCGCCGCGGTGTTGCTCAGCCGGGCCGACTTGACCGCGGTTGATGCTTCGCCGAGGGGCCGTCTGATCGGCCTGCTGCTGGAAGTGCGGCGGCATCCCAATCTGGCCGGACCGTCGGCATCCAAACGCACCCGGGCCAAACGAGGCGATCCGCGCAGGGCGGCGTGGGCGCGCATGCTCGGAGGCCAGGGTCTGCCCCCGGGATGTGAGGACTCATGACACAGGCCCGCCACCCGAGTTCGCCTCGGGCACATAAGCACTGAGATAGTCCATGCCGAGTATGGCACGGCTCCCGTACCAGGAGACCATTTCAGCGTCGATGATCATCGCCTGCGTTCCGGCCATGGGGTAACGCCGTCGCAACTCATCGATATGCTTCGGTTTGAACGGAAACGGCTCGCTGCCGAACAACACAAGATCCGCCTCCTCCAGGGCCTTGGTCGGTTCCTCCAGGGTCGGGTAACGCACCCCGGAATCGTGCGCCACCGTATCCCAACCCACCCGGGCCAGGGTCCGGGAAATATAGGTATCCCGGGACACGCTCATGTACGGATTCCGCCAGATCAGGTATAGAACCCGCCGTCGCGGCCAGTGTTCGGCCAGTCGGCAAAGCCGGGCAAACCCATGATCGAATCGAATGCTAAGCGCCTCGGCCTCCGGGCCGCGCCTGAACACGGTGCCCAGCAGACGGTAAAGCTGCGGGTTGTCCTCCAGGCCCATCGGGTGGGTAACCACAACATGCGGCACGATCTCAGTCAGCGCTTCGGCCAGAGCCCGGGGGTTCTCGTCCACGTTGAGGATCACATGGGTGGCGCCCAGGGCACGAATCTCGTCCAGGTCAGCGGTCTTGGTGCCTCCGACCCGGAGAACTGAACCCACCTCATCCTCCGGATACACACAATACCCGGTGCGACCCACCACGGACGGCCCCAGGCCGAGATCGAACAACAGCTCGGTGATGCTGGGCACCAGCGAGACGATGCGCGCCTCGCCGGACACCGGCGAATGCCGGACGCCCACGGCATCGACGCACGCCAGGGCGTCGCCGCTCATTGGGGCAGGGTGTTCGACTCGTCCAGGTCCTTGTGCCACAGCACTTCCTGCCCGCCATCGGTCCGGGCCAGCACCCGCGCCAGCACAAACAGCAGATCGGAGAGTCGATTCAGATACATCAGCCCGACCGGGTTGACGGTCTCCTCGGTGGCCAGGCTTGCCACCCGGCGTTCGGCCCGCCGGCACACGGTGCGAGCCAGATGACATTGAGCGGCGGCCATGCTGCCGCCGGGCAGAATAAACTCCTTGAGCGGGGGCAGCTCGGCGTTGAAGCTGTCCAGTGTCTGCTCAAGTTCCTGCACCCGTTCGCTGGAGAGCAGTTCGAATCCGGGCATGCACAGTTCGCCTCCCAGATCGAACAACCGGTGTTGCACCCGGATCAGAGAGTGGGACACCGGATCCGGAACGCCACAGGCGAGCACCATGCCGATCACGCTGTTCAACTCGTCCACCGTCCCATAGGCCTCAACCCTCAGGCTGTCCTTCGCGATGCGGGTGCCGTCACCCAGCCCGGTGCTGCCATCGTCGCCGGTGCGTGTGTAGATCTTGGACAATCGGTGTCCCATGGGATGCTCCTGGTTTGTGCGCCTGCGGCGTGCCGCCACCCGCTCGGGGCGATAGATTACGGGGTGGGGCCTTCAACCTAAAGAGCCGGTGAGCCATGGGCGGCCAAAAGCCTGCCCCGGCCACGGCGCAACACACGATGGCGCGGACAGGACGGGAACACCATGGCGGAGAGTATTTTCCAGACCCCCCCTACGGATTTCGACGCTTTGCACCGGGAGTTCGTCTGGCGGATCCCGGCCCGGTTCAATATCGCCCAGCAGTGCTGCGACCGCCACGCGGCGGGCGCCGACGGGATTGCTGTCCACTACGAGAATCTGGCGGGTGATGCGGCCCGCTACCGTTTCTCGGACCTGAAACGACTGTCGGACCGGTTTGCCCAGGCGCTTCGCGACCTGGGAATCGTCCACGGTGACCGGGTTGCCATGGTCCTGCCACAACGTCCGGAAACGGTGATTGCGCACCTTGCCAGCTACAAGCTCGGTGCGGTGGCGGTGCCGCTGTCCATTCTGTTCGGGGAGGACGCTCTGTCCTTCCGGCTGCGGGACAGCGGCGCCAAGGTGGTGATCAGCGACACCTCACGTCTGCGGCTCATTGACAGATTGGCGCCGGATCTACCCGATCTGAAATACGTGATCGGGTGCGCGCCCGATCAGGGCGTGCCCGACCTCTGGTCGCTGTTGAACCAGGCCACGGGCGATGCCGATCCGGTGGACACGGCGGCGGACGACCCCGCCCTGTTGATCTACACCTCGGGGACCACCGGACCGCCCAAGGGCGCCCTGGTGGCGCATCGGGCGCTGCTGGGTAACCTGCCGGGCTTCGAACTGTCCCACAACCTGTTTCCCCAACCCGGCGACCTGTTCTGGACGCCGGCCGATTGGGCCTGGACCGGTGGACTTTGGGACGCGTTGCTGCCCACCCTCTATCACGGCATGCCGATACTCGGTTACGAGGGGGGCAAATTCGACGCGGAGAAGGCCTGCGCGCTGATGGATACCTACCAGGTGCGCAACGCGTTCCTGCCGCCGACGGCGATAAAGATGTTGATGCAGGTGCCCGATATGGCGCAGCGCTACAACATCGTCCTGCGCTCCATCATGTCCGCTGGAGAGCAGGTTGGAGCGGAGCTGATTCGATGGGGCGAACAGACCCTCGGGGTGACCATCAATGAGATGTGGGGCCAGACCGAGGTCAACTATCTGGTGGGCAACTGCGCGGCCCTGATGCCGGTGCGCCCCGGCTCAATGGGCAAACCTTACCCCGGACACGCGGTGGACGTGATCGATCCCGAGGGCAAGGTCCTGCCCGACGGAGAAACCGGCGAACTGGCGGTACGGCGTGGCGACCCGGTGATGTGCCTGGGCTACTGGAATAATGAGCAGGCCACCCGGGGCAAATTTGTGGGTGATTGGTTCTGCACCGGTGACATGGGCTACCGCGACGGCGAGGGCTATCTGTGGTTTCTGGGTCGGAAGGATGATGTCATTTCCAGCGCGGGGTATCGCATCGGACCGGGTGAAATCGAGGATTCGCTGCTCAAACACCCGGCGGTCGCCCAGGCCGCGGTGATTGGCAAACCCGATGCGCTGCGCGGCAGCATCATCAAGGCTTTCGTGGTTCTGAGCGACGGCTACGAGGCGTCCGAGGAACTGGCCGCTGACATCCGGGAGAGCATTCGCACCCGCTTGGCGACCTATGAATACCCCCGGGAAATCGAATTCATCGACGCGCTTCCCATGACCACCACCGGCAAGGTGCGCCGCATCGATCTACGTCACCGGGAAGAGGCCGCGTCCGAAAATCGAAACGCGTTTTAAAAATTCTTCCAGGATGTTGATTAGGCTAAGGTTGGCCTGACGTTCAAGTCACGTTAGTATGCGGGTGCGGAGACTGAAATTGAGTCGGATGCCCGGGGTACACTGAGGCACCGAACTCAATCGTTAGTGACTGTCGTCCGCGGTGTGCGTGCCGCGTCGAAACAGTCCGGATCTGGTGAATTAACTGCATGTTCAGAACCCTTGCGCTCAGGCGATTTAGCCTGCGTGTGCGCACGGGCTCGCTTTGAACGGAGGCGGAGCGAAGACGCGATAACGAAAGAAAGACCTACGGGGAACCAAGGGTGTCTTCGGAATTCATACAGATCCTGTTCGTCGATGATGCACTGACCGAAATTGAGAGTATCTGCCAAACCCTGAGAGATTCCGGATTTTTGCTCCACGCCAACGTCAGCGTCCGCCCGATGGAGATTCGAAGACTCCTGGAAACCCGACCACCGGATTTAATTCTGTTCAGCCTGGACGCACCCAAGCCCACCCTCAGCCACATCATTGAAATGGTTCGGGACAGCCAGTGCGACGCCGCGGTTCTGGCACTCAATCACCAGCCGGAACCCGCGCCCAGACGGGCGGCGCTTCGCGATGGCGCCCGCGACCTGGTGAGCTACCGAGAGCCTGATCTGCTCACCTTGATCGTGCGGCGGGAACTGAGCGACCTGCAGGCCCGCCGCCTGGCGCGGGGCAATGCGGGCCGCGCAAACGAGGCGGAACAACGATGCCGGATTCTGCTGGACAGCGCCCGGGACGCCATAGCCTATATCCACGAGGGCGCCCACATCTACGTCAACGAGGCCTACCTCAAGCTGTTTGGTTATCACCGCGCGGACGAGCTCACCGCCATGCCGTTGTTGAATTTGATCGCCGCCGAGGATCGGGATCGGACCAAGGAAAGCATGCGTCGGTTCGTGAGTGGCGATGACGCAAATCAGAGCCTGGACATATCGGGCATCGCGGCGGGCGGGCGACTGCTGCCGCTGACCGTTGAACTGACCAAGGCCACCCTGGAATCCGAGCCCTGCACCCAACTGCTGATTCGAGACTGCAGCGCCGAACAAACCTTCAACGAACGCATTGCCGAGATTCGACGGCAGGATCCACTCACCGGACTGGTCAACCGGCCACACTTCCAGGAACTGCTGGACGAACTGCACCTGGCCTGCAGCGAGGGCCTGGCTACGGCGGCGCTGCTATATGTCTCCCTCGACAACCATCGCACCGTGTGTGACACCTACGGGCACGAGTCGGGCGATGACCTGGTGCTCGATCTCGGACGGATGTTGCAGAACCTCACCGGACCGCGGGACACCGTGTCGCGCCTGACCGGCGCCGACTTCGCGCTGATGGTGCACGTGCCCAGCCGGGAGCACGCAAAGCAAAAAGGTGGCGAGCTGCTTGCGGCCATCGAGGCCCGGCAGTTTCAGTTTGAAGGAGAGCAGTTCAGCACCAGCGCACGGATCGGCATCACCATGCTGGGCGAAAATCTGACGGATGCGACCGAAATCATTCGCGCAGCACACCGGGCGTGCAACGAATCGAGATTGGCGCGCCGTTCGCGGGTTGCCGTGAGCAAGACCTCGTCGGAACTGTCCGGAACCGGCAGCCGCCAGGACCTGGCAACGGCCATCGACCGGCACGCCAGAGAGGGACGGGTGATGCTGAGTTATCAAGCCATCGTCAGTCTTCCCGGTGGCGCAGCCGAACGCTACGAGACCCGGGTGTGGATAAAAGACGAGACCGATCGGCCCTGTGCGCCGTTGGACGTTTTTCCGGCAGCCGAGCCTTTGGGCCTGAGCCCGATCCTGGACTGCTGGGCGGTGGCGCGGATAGCCGATGCCCTTGGCAGCGCATTGGAGCAGGGCCGCAAGCTGTCCATCTTCATGCCCGTCTCGACCAACAGCATCCTGGACTCAATGTTCGAGCAAGCGGTCAAAAAGCACTTGCCCTACGGACACGGACTGGTGCTACAGATCGACGAAGACGTGGCGGAACGTTACTTCAGACAGATGCGCCGATTCGCACAGCGGATGCGCGACCACGGCTGCGCGCTTGCCATCAGCGAATTCGGCGGACAGCAAAACTCCGAGCGCCTGATGCGGCATCTGAAGCCGGAGTACATCAAGCTTCGCCCGGACCTGCTCGAACGCATGCGGGTGGACGACTACACCCGCAAATACATCGATGCGGTATCCGAGGAAATTCGCACCCTGGGGGGGGAAGCTGTGGCCAGCCGGGTGTCCAGTGCGCAACAACTGGCCACCCTGCGCCAGAGCCGGTTCAATCTGATACAGGGCGACCTGGTTCACACCCCGGCCAAGAGCATGAGCTTCGATTTCGCCAATGCCGCACAGTGGGTCGGTGCGGACCAGAATATTGCCTGACGGTCGATTGTCGGCGCGGCACCTCAGGTCGGCGATTGCGCGCCCGCTCTGGGCGTGCGTCCAGGGCAGCCTCATGTCGCTCGGCGGAGAAACGGATGAAGGGCATCGCCGCCGGATGCAGATGGCCAAGGAAAACCGGCCGCGCCTTGGGCGGCCGGTAGCGCTCGCCACGGATGGCCTCGTACTGCGCTTTCCAGGTGGCGACCCGCCTTTGCGTCTCGTCCCTTGGCACGTTGGTCGATATCCCACCGTGCAGCTGATGAAACGAACCCTCGCCGAACAGCACCACCAGATCGGCTCCCGGCCGCTCGCAGGCACGGCGGTAGAAATCCAGATTCACCATTCCGCCGCCGGGCAGGTCGAAGGCCGGATCGTAGCCACCCAGGGCGTCGAACCCGCCGCGGCGCAAAAACACCGCATTGCTCTCGGTCATGGGCATGAAACAGCCGTCTTTGGAGGATCCGGCGGGTGTCCCGATTTCAAACAGTCGATAGCCATTGCGGCGCCAGTCGATCCCGGCCAGCAAAGCATCTTCGCGTTTCTTGTCATAGCCCTCGCTGACCGACAATTGCTGCGGTTTCGGCCCCAAATGCCAGGCGGGCAGGTCACCACCGGATCGGCATAGAGCGCAAACGCACGGCGACCGTAATCCAGCAAACCGGGCGTCACCATGCGGGCGCCGTCGATCATCACCGCCACCACCTCACCACGGGTCATGGCTACACCGGTGTTGATCGCCGCCACCGGAGACGGTGAAGCCTGATCGATATAGTGGTATCGGAAGTTCGGGCCACAGCCCCGGACAACGGCCTCGCCTAACGGCTCGGGCGAGCCATTGTCCACCACCAGCACCTCGTACTGATCGGCCTCGATACCCCGCTGATAGGCCGCGGACAGCGTATGCAGGGTTCGGGGTGCTTCGCGGTTCATGTCATAGACCACAATCACCACCGATATAAACGGCCGTCCGTTGGTGTCCGGCGCGCGGCTCAGCACGAGGTCAGCCCCTTGAGCGCCTGGTACAAACGCACGGTTTCAGGCGGCAAATCCAAAGACGGGTCGACCTCGGCCCGCCGCAGACCGGGGGTAAAGAACGCCATCTCCACTGGGCGGGCCTCCAGCCCCAGGGTGCCAAACACCTGAGAGACACGATTCAGGTAAGGACCCGGCGGCAGATCGAAATCGACTAAAGGAATGTGGTGCGTTTGGGCACAGTGAAGCAACGCCCGATTGTAGCTGTGCCAAAGTGCAATGCCGTCCTCCAGCGGCATTCGGCTGCGACGCCACAGGGAGCGCGCCACCGCCGAGGGATGTCGGAACGTGCCAAGGAACTGCAGCTCCGGGAAGAACCTCCAACCAGCCGGTCAGGGTGAAAAGCGTGCGCGGGTCCTTGAACGCCCAGGGTTCGCGACCGCGGTAATCGGCCACGATCTGACGCAAATCCGCCGTCCGCTGCACCGTCCAGCGCACCGGATGCTCGGGTGGCCGGTTCCAGGCCGCACCCGCATCGGCCAACACCGCCTCGTTCAAAGCCATGATGCGAGGGTTCTCCTGATTGCCCTTTCGGTTGTGCGGGTTGGATTTGGACACCTCGCCCAGAAACACACCGGCATCCTCCAGCAGCCCGGTCAGGCAGCTGGTGCCGCTTCGGTGCATACCGAGAACACACAACACATCGAAGGTCATTGGCGGTTTGGATCACGCTCGGACAACGGCGGTCACTATAGCAGCCGCACCGGGCACCGGGCACGATCCGGCGACCGCTCACTGCGCTGTGCCGATTCCCCGGCGCAGGGCGCGTGCCGAGAAGCGCTGAGGCATCAACGCCTGGCGCAGATCCCGCTCCACGGGCAGAGCCGTTCCTTCGATTTGCGCGGCCAGCAGTTCGGCGGCCAGGGGAGCCGATACCAGGGCGCGGGAACCGAATCCGGCACAGACGTACAAACCGGGTCGATACGGCGCATCGGGGTAGCGAGCAGCCCGCCGGCCGTGACCCAGATCCGCGTACGTGCGGAGGAATTGCGAATGATCGACTACCGGCCCAAGCAAAGGCAGGCGATCCGGTGTACTGGCCCGAAACCCGGCCCGCCCGGATACCGCCGGCGCAGCCAGAGTGGGTCCCAGGGCAGGCAGGAAGGCGGTCATGGTCGCCCGGTTGCGCTGATCGTCCTGGGCGGTCGGTGCCGGATCGGGATTGTCGCGACTGAAGGTCGCGCCCACCCATAGCAGGCCATGCTGTGGCGGTACCACATAGCCCGGTCCGCAGATCGGCATCCGCAGGCCGCGGCCAAGCGTGTCGGCAGCAAAACCGCTGACCTGCCCACGCAAGGGTGTTATCGGCAACCAGGACAAGCCGAGCGCAGCACCACCCTCGCTGCCGCTGGCCAGCACCACCACGGGAGCGTGTCCCAACGCCCGCCCCTGGACATCGATTGCACACCATCCATGCCCATCGTGAGCCAAATCGGCCACGGCACAGTCGAAGCGGGTTTGGATCCCTGTCGACTGATCGAGTAGGTCGCGGCACAGTGCAACCGGATCCAGCCACCCGGCGCCGGGCAGATGTAAACCGCTGTGGGGGATGGGGATACCGGCCAGAGCCGCGGCTTGCTCCGGGCCCACCGGCCGCACGGTCTGCTCCGACCACAGGCCACGTTCGGCAATCTCCCGAAAACGCTGGCTCTCTCGTTGATTCCAGGCCAGCGCCAGAACCCCGGCCGGACCTGAGCGGCCGTTTCCGGGGATGAGATCAAGCGTTCGGCCGAGCATATGGAAACCGATGCTGTGCCAACGCTGGGCCGCACTGAGGTCCGCGGAAAGCTGGGGCATATAGATCGCCGCCGCATTACCCGAGGCGGCGGTGGCGGGCCCTGCATGGCGATCCAGCAGAGTGACGCGCCAGCCTCGGCCGGCCAGAGCGCAGGCGCTGCAGACGCCAGCCAGCCCGGCGCCGATCACCAGCGCCTCGCGAACCGACCGATGCGCCGCGGGTAACGCCAACCAGGGCGCTGCCGACGGTGTTGCCAGGCCCTCCGCCATGGAACCGGACAACATCTCCCGCTTGTCGCCGAAGCCGGGCCGTTTGTGACATCGGAAACCGGCCGATTCGAGCCCGCGTCTGACCTGGCCGGCCACGGTATAGGTGGCGAAGGTGCCGTCGGTTGCGGTCAAACCGGCGATGGTGCGACACACCTCCGGCGACCACATCTCGGGATTCCGGGCGGGGGCGAATCCGTCCAGGAACCAGGCATCCACCCGTGCCTCCAGGTGGTTGAGCACGGTCAGCACCTGGCCGTACAGGAGTGTCAGCCGAACCCGCCCCTGGTCCAGGCTGAGGCGATGAAATCCGGCCTCTGGGGGCGGCCATTGCGCCGCCAGACACTGCGCCAGCGGCGAGAACTCTGGCCAGGTCGATAGGGCGCGATCCAGGTCCGTTCTGCTCAGCGGAAACGCTTCCACGGACAGGTAGTCCAGAAATGCGCCCGGCGGGGCGGATTCACGCCAGCGGGCCCATGTGGTCAGGAAATTCAAACCGGTGCCAAAACCGGTCTCAGCGATGGTAAACGGTGCCGAGCGCTGCCAGCGCCGCGGAAGGTCATTGCCGCTCAAGAAGACGTGACGGCACTCTTCCGGCCCATGATCCGGCTGGAAGTAGATGTCGGCGAATCGCCGACTGCGGGGGCTCGTTCCGATCCAGTCCAAATCCGGGGCCTCCAGACGGGCTCGATACAAAGCAGATCCTCCGACCCGTGTCCTGACCCCAGGCAAGTGGCCTTTCAGCCAGTTGACTGGGGGACCCGACACTGGACAAACACCATCCATTCCCGCACAAGAGGGCTATCACCACACAGCGGAGTCTTCCGCGGGAGTCATCATGACCCGTTTCCAGGTCTTGAGCCGGAAACCCGTCCACACCTGGCATGGCTTTGAGTTGATCCTCGAAACCGTGCGTCTGCCCGATGGCAGCGAGGTCGACAAGTATCGACTGTCTCATCCCGGCGCGGTTGTGATTCTGCCGCGTTTTGCCGATGGCTCGTTGCTGTTGCTAAGACAATACCGGCATGCCATCGGCATTGATCTACTGGAATTTCCCGCCGGCACCCTGGAGCCCGGGGAACCCCCTGAGGTGGCGGCAGGCCGTGAATTGGCGGAAGAGACCGGCTGGACCGCGTCCGAATGGACCGAACTCGGCCTGCTGCATCCAGCGCCCGGGTTCTGTAATGAGGTCCAGACCTGCTTTCTGGCTCAGTCTTTGTCCCCCGGCATGGCGGCACCCGAGGCCGATGAACTGATCCAGCCCCTGCGTATGCAGCCGGCGGAGTTCGAAGCGGAAATCGCGGCCGGGCGGGTGACCGACAACAAGACACTGGCCTTGTATCTCAGAGCGCGCACCCTGGGGTTGATCTAGGCGTCTGCGCGGTAAAAAGGGAACGGTCTGCGGCACAGCCATTTCGGCCCGATTCCGCGATCCGCCTCGCCACATAGCAACGGCTATGCTTCTCGGACGATCCCGAAATCGTTCTCGAACTGGACTGCACCTCGCCTCATTCATTTCTACCGCGCAGACGCCTAGCGAGCCACCGTGGACAGATAGCCCGAGCAGCCCGCCGGGGTTGATAACTTGGGATGATCCAGTTCGGGAATCACCAGCCCCAGTCTCTTCTCCAAGGCCAGCATAAACCGCAAGAAATCCACCGAGTCGATCTCCAACTGCTGATGATAGCTGGTGTCCGGATCGAGATGGTCCAGCTCCGCGTCGGGTGCAATTTCCGATAACAACTCGCTCATGGTGGCCTCGATCTGCTGCCGTGTCACGTGTGCCTCTCCAGGCTGTATCCAATGTCTGGCAAAGGATAGACGCGGACCATGATGCGATGCAACAATTCGCCCGTCGGGCGCATCGTGCGGCAGAGGTGCCTGGCTGCGAATTGTGGGCATGCCTGCACGCCGGAACAACACAGACGAGGCCATCCACATGACCGTCCGAAATCTCGAGTATTTGTTCAAGCCCCGATCCATCGCCCTGATCGGCACCCCTGAGCAGGTTCACGATCTGGGCCTGCAGGAAGCGGTGGGGGTGGCCCGGCGGCTTATCCGAAACCTGCTGATGGCCGGATTTCCGGGCCCGATCATGCCGGTCACCGATCAGGTCGCCTCCCTGGACGGGGTGCTGACCTACCCGAGTATTGCCGCGCTCCCGCAGACCCCGGATCTGGCGGTGATCGCGTCGCCTCTGGAGGCAGTTCCGGCGCTGATCGAGGCGCTGGCCAGGCGTGGCACCCGGGCAGCGATACTGGTCAGTACTGGAGAGGACGTGCCGGAAAAGTCCGAACGCAGCCGAGTCAAACAGGCCATTCTCGACGCCGCGCGACCCCACACCTTTCGCATCATGGGCCCCGGTGTGCTGGGACTGATCGTCCCCGACCATGGCCTCAATGCGAGTCTGTGCGCCCAGCCACCCAAGGCGGGTCACGTGGCTTTCGTGACCCAATCGGGTGGCGTGGCCCGGGCGGCACTGGACTGGGCCAGGGTGAACGAAGTCGGCTTCAGCCACATGATCAGCCTGGGCGCCGCCATCGACGTGGACTTCGGCGACCTGCTGGACTACCTGGCGCTGAATTCACAATCGCGTGCCATCCTTCTTTACCTGGAACGGATCCGGGACGCACGCAAGTTCATGTCCGCCGCCCGACGGGCCGCCCGGATCAAGCCGGTGCTGGTCCTCAAGCCTCGACACCTCAACCGCGGCGCCGACGACGACGCGGTCTACGAGGCGGCTTTTCGTCGGGCCGGCATTCTACGGGTCAACGACCTGAACGAGCTGTTCGATTCAGTAGAGACGCTGACCATGGTCAAGTCCGTGGGGCGCGACCGTCTGTCCATCGTCAGCAACAGTCGCAGCCTGGCTTTGATCGCCAGCGATCAACACCTGGAAATGGGGGGCACCCTGGCCGAGTGCTCGGATGAAACCAACGCCGCGCTGCAGCAAGCCATGGACCCGATGGGCTATTGCTGCAATCCGGTGGACCTGGGCGATCATGTGGGCGCTAAACAGTACGGTCTGGCGCTGGACGCCGTGCTCAAGGACCCGGGCGTGGACGGCGTCCTGGCCATCAACGTGCCCAGCCCGGCGGTGGACAATCTGTCCATCGCCGACACCGTGATCGCCCATAAGCCCGAACGACGGCGGGTTCTGTTCGCCGCCTGGGTGGGCCCGGAAACGGGCCGACCGGCCCGGCAGCGCCTGATGCAGGCCAAGGTGCCGGCTTACGAGAGCCCTGCGGCCGCGGTCAGGGCGTTTCACCGTCTGGTGCAGTACCGGCGCAACCAGAAATTGCTGACCGAGACGCCGGCCTCGATCGCCGAGGAGTTCAACGCGGACCTGGTGAGCGCCCGCGCGGTCGTAAACGGTGCTTTGAACAATGGGCGGACCACCCTGGACGCGGCGGAGGCCCTGCGCCTGCTGAGTGCGTTCGAGATTCCGGTGGTAGACAATCGCTTCGCCGCCGACCCGTCGGAGGCGGCGGACATGGCCGATGCACTGGGCAACCACGTGGCATTGAAACTGATCTCCCGCGACGTGGGCCGTAAATCCGACGTGGGCGGCGTGGCCTTGCAACTGGACGGCCCCGAGGCGGTCAAGCAGGAGGCGGAAGCGATGATCGCCCGGCTGCAGACGGCCCGGCCCGGAGCGCGGGTGGAGGGCTTTCTGGTCCAGCCTATGGTGTCGCGGGCGGACGCCTTCGAGCTGACCCTGGGCATGCGCCCGGGGCGCCAGTTCGGGCCGGTGCTCTATTTTGGCCATGGCGGCACCGAAATGGACGTGATCGACGATCTGGCCTACGGCTTGCCACCCATGAACATGAACCTGGCCCGGGAAATGATGAGCCAGACCCGCATCTACAAACGCCTGGTGGCGGACGAGTTTCGTCATGCAGATGTGAATCACCTGGCATTAACGCTGATTCAGGTGGCGCAAATCGCCGTCGACCTGCCGGAGATCGTTGAACTGAGGATCAACCCGGTCTGGGCCTTGAGCAACCGCGTGGTCGTGCTGGACGCCAAGATCCGGATTCGACCGGCCGGTGAACTCGAAGGCCGCGACCTGGCGATCCGGCCCTACCCCAAGGAACTGGAACAGCACCTGACCCTGGCCAATGGACGCGAGCTGCTGCTCAGACCCATCCTGCCCGAGGACGAACCCGCTCTGCAGGCCGGGGTGAAGCGAAACCCGCCCGAGTTTCTACGCATGCGGTTTTTTCAGCCGATCAAGGAGATGACCCATGCCATGGCCACCCCGCTCACCCAGATCGACTATCACCGGGACATGGCGCTGGTGTTGGCCGATCCGGACAAGCCGGCGGGTGAGGCGGATGTGTGGGCAGTGGTGCGCATCTCTACGGATCCCAACAACGAGCGGGCCGAGTACGCCATCATCGTCGACCACACCCTCACCGGCATGGGGCACGGCCCGATGCTGATGCGCCGGATCATCGACTATGCCAAGGGGCGCGGCATCAAGGAAATCTGGGGTGAGGTGCTGCGTGAAAACGACAGCATGCTCAAGCTCAACCGCGCCCTTGGATTCAGTGTCAGGGCCAACCCGGAAGACCCGGGCATCATGCATGTATCACTGCTTTTGGAGTAGGAAGGCCCGCATCTCCGCGAGCCACGCGCCTAGGATTCTGTCGGATTTAACCGTTCGAAGCGAAAATTCATCGGGGGCGGATCAAATCAGTTTATCGGGCGAGGCGAATAGCAGGGCTATTTAACGAGCGCGATAAGGTGAGTTGATCGCCATCCGTGGATTTGCAGCCGAACAGCGTTAAATCCGACAAACTCCTGGGTGCGTGCCGGGGTGAATCAGCGCTGGTCCGCGCGCAGACCTTCCCGATAGCGCCCGATCTTGTCAACGTAAACCTGAGCGGCGTGACGCAGCCCCGCAATCTGATCCTCCGACAGGGTTCGAATCACGCGCCCGGGGGCGCCCACCACCAGGGAATTGTCGGGAATCTCCTTGCCTTCGCCGATCAAACTGCCGGCGCCGACCAGGCAGTTTTGCCCGATCCGCGCCCCGTTCAACACCACCGCATTGATCCCGATCAGCGAGTTGTCGTCCACGCTGCAGCCGTGCAGCATGGCCTTGTGACCGATGGTGACGCCCCGGCCGATGGTCAGTGGAAAGCCGGGGTCGGTATGAAGCACCGCCCCGTCCTGAACATTGCTGCGTTCGCCGATATGGATCGGATCGTTGTCGGCCCGCAGGACCGCGTTGAACCAGACACTGGCCTGGTGCTCCAGAACAACCGACCCGATCACACTGGCATTGTGCGCCACATAGTGCTCCGACCCCCTCAGCTCGACCCGACGCTCCCCAAGCTCATATAGCATGCCTGTCTCCCGGTTCAATTCGCCCCGCATCCAGAGCGCGGGAAGCCGTCGCCACAACGGCCAGCGGACCAACATTTTATTCAGGTCACATCTTAACCCGACATAGAGGATCCGGTGGGCTCAACATTTCCGCACTATGCTAGTGTAATTAACCTCCCGGACAGGAATCGAAGCATGTTCAGAACCGTCGAATTGGGCAGCAAGCTTTCACGTGCCGAGTATGAGGAACGGGCCCCGGAACTGCGACGTGAATTGCTGGAGCTGCAGCAGGTGCTGCGCAGCGCGGATTTCCCGGTCATCGTTTTGTTCGGCGGCGTGGACGGCGCCGGCAAAGGCGAAACGGTAAATTTGCTCAATGCCTGGATGGATCCGCGCTGGATTCATACCCACGCCTATCCCGAACCGTCGGAAGAGGAGCGTGAGCGTCCGGAGTTCTGGCGCTACTGGCGCGATTTACCGCCCAAGGGCGAGATCAGCATACTGCTTCGCTCCTGGTATCGCAGGCCGGTGCTGGAGCACGTCCACAAGAAATGCACCGACTCGGAGTACGAAAACGCCCTCGACCGCATCGTTGCGTTTGAGCAGGAGCTGGCACAGGACGGCGCGCTGATTCTCAAATTCTGGATGCACCTCAGCAAGCCCGCACAGAAAAAGCGCCTCAAGAAACTGCAGAAGGACCCGCTGATGAGCTGGCGGGTCACCGAGACGGATTGGCAGCACTGGCATCTGTACGAGGAATTCATCGCCACCGCGGAACGGGGCTATATGAAAACCAGCACTGGACGCGCGCCCTGGCATCTGGTGGAAGGCGTGGACCACCGCTATCGCTCGATTGCCGTCGGCAGCATTATCCGCGACGCGATCCGTAAACAGCTGAATCTGCGGCGCCTCCACAGCGAGTGGATCGAGCAGCAAAACGGGTTGCAGGAAGCTACCGGGGATGGCGTCACCGCGCTGCCCTCGCTGGCCGGACCCGATACCCGGACCGTGCTGTCCACCCTGGCGACAGACCTGGCAGCGTCCAAGTCGGTCTACAAAAAAACCTTGAAAGAGGCGCAGGCGCTGCTGAATCTGGTGTTTCGGCAGGCCAAGCAACTGGGCATATCCAGCATTCTGGTGTTCGAAGGCGCCGACGCCGCCGGGAAGGGCGGTGCCATACGGCGGGTGACGGGCGCGTTGGACGCGATGGATTTCGACATACACCCGATCGCCGCACCGACCGAGGAGGAACGCGCGCGGCACTACCTATGGCGTTTCTGGCGGCGCCTGGGGCGCACCGGCCGGCTGACCATATTCGATCGCAGTTGGTACGGCCGGGTGCTGGTGGAGCGGGTCGAGGGTTTCGCCAACGAAATGGAGTGGATGCGCGCCTATGCCGAAATCAACGATTTCGAGGAACAGCTTGCCAGCCATGGCATCGTTCTGCTGAAGTTCTGGCTGCACATCAGCGAGGACGAGCAGCTCCGTCGCTTCGAGGCGCGCGAGCAGATTCCATTCAAGCGGTGGAAACTGACCGAAGAGGATTGGCGAAATCGTGAAAAATGGCCCCAGTACGATCGCGCGGTGCACGACATGGTTGAGCGAACCGGCACCTCGCAGGCACCCTGGATACTGGTGGAGGGCAACGACAAGCGCTACGCTCGGCTCAAGGTGCTGCAAACCTACTGCGAGCACCTGATCGGCCGCCATTCAGCGCGCACAGAAATCAAACAAACAGGCCTGTTTGACGGGCCGCAGCGGACGGCGCCCGGTTCGAAGCGCCGGGCCTTGACCTGAGCCGGCCTACCTTAGGGCATCCCGCATTTCACCCCCGTCCGGGACCACAACCGAAAGGTCGAGCTTGTCCACGAAACCACGACACGGCGGCCAGATCCTGGTGGAGCAACTCCGCCTCCAGGGGGTGGCGCGGGTATTCTGCGTCCCCGGCGAGAGCTATCTGGCGGCGCTGGACGGTTTGTATCACTCCGGCATAGAGACGATCGTCTGCCGCCAGGAGGGCGGGGCCAGCATGATGGCCGAGGCCGATGGCAAGCTGTCCGGCCGACCTGGCATCGCCTTCGTGACCCGGGGACCGGGCGCCACCAACGCCGCCTCCGGCGTGCATGTGGCGTTTCAAGATTCCACCCCGATGATCCTGTTTATAGGCCAGGTGGCCACCGATCAACGGGATCGCGAGGCGTTTCAGGAGGTGGATTACCGGCGAATGTACGGCCCGCTGGCCAAGTGGGTCGGCGAGATCGACCGCACGGATCGAATTCCCGAATACCTGAGCCATGCGTTTCATCTGGCCGTGTCCGGCCGGCCGGGACCGGTGGTGCTGTCTCTGCCGGAGGACGTTCTATCCGCCCGGGCCACGGTTGACAACACCGGAGCGGCAGTGCCCGCGGTACCAAGAGCGCACCCGGCGGATGCGCAGGGGGTGCTGGAACGGCTGGCCGCTGCGCAACGGCCCATGGCCATCGTGGGGGGCGGCGGCTGGAGCGCACAGGCCAGCCGCGATCTGGCCAGGACCGCGGAAGCACTGGACTTTCCGGTGGGCGTCTCATTCCGTTGCCAGGACTATCTGGACAACAATCATCCCAACTACGTGGGCGACGTCGGCATCGGCATCAACCCGAAACTGGCCGAACGGGTCCGCAACGCGGATCTGCTGCTGGTTCTGGGCGCTCGCCTGGGCGAAATGACCACCAGCGGCTATACCCTGGTGTCCGTGCCCAATCCGACTCAGACCCTGATCCATGTGCATGCCGGTGCCGATGAGCCTGGACGGGTCTATCGGCCCGACGTCGCCATCAACGCGAGCGCGGCCTCGATGATCGCGGAGTTGCGAGCCGGGTTGCCGGCGGACCTGCCCGCCAGCGGGACGCGGACCCAAACAGCGCGTGCCGACTACGAAACCTGGAACACGCCTGTGGAAACCCCGGGCGCGGTAAAAATGGAGCGGATCGTTGCCCATCTGGGGCAAGTGCTGCCGGACGACACCATCATCACCAACGGCGCCGGTAACTACACCGCATGGGTCCACCGATATTATCGCTATCGGCGCTACCGGACCCAACTCGCACCCACCTCCGGCTCCATGGGCTACGGACTGCCGGCGGCGGTGGCCGCCAAACTCGCCCATCCGGACCGCACCGTCCTGTGCTTCGCTGGCGACGGCTGCTTTCAGATGACGTCGCAGGAATTCGCCACCGCCGTGCAGTACGACGCCAACATCATCGTGATTGTGGTGAACAACGGCATGTACGGCACCATCCGAATGCACCAGGAACGTCACTATCCGGGTCGGGTGAGCGCCACCACACTGGTGAATCCGGACTTCGCTGCCCTGGCGCGAGCCTGTGGCGGCCATGGCGAGTGTGTGGAAACCACCGAGGGATTTCCTGACGCCCTGGCCAGGGCACGGGCCGCAGATCGGCCGGCGCTGATCGAGCTGCGAACCGACCCGGAGGCGCTGTCGCCAAAACTGCGTCTCTCGCAGATGGGCTAGTGTCCCGTCCCACAAGTTCGTTGCATATCAGCAAGGCGAGAAGCGCCCAGGCGCTAGGCGGGCGGGCGCAGGACTAGCCTGCGCTCATTCAAGCGCGCCCAACACCGCGGATGGGCGCTTATCGCCTTGCCCGTCGGGAGCGCCCCAGATACGCCACTGCGTCGTTGCAGCTGCTTGACAGAGCTGGCTATGCCTTCGCACCTGCGCCTTGCATTGGCGTATCTGGGGCGCTCTGAAACGCTACGAACTTATGGGACGGGACACTAGCAGCGTGTTGAGAAGTCTCGGTCGAGTGCGAGGCAAGGCAAAAACGGCGGAGAAAGCGCAGTTTACACCCAGTAAACGAGCATTTTGAGGGCGTTTTCAACGCCGTATCGTGCCGAGTGAGGCTTTTTCAACACCTTGCTAGTGCCCCGGATTCTGTTGCTCGTCTGCCTTCGCCTCGGCCGCCAGTTCGTCCCGAACCAGCTCCAGAAAATCCCTGGCCAGACGGGACCTGGGAACGAGTTTGGGAAACAGGACGCTGTAGCTGAACGGGATGCGGGGGTGGAAGGGGCGCACCACCAGGCCTCGAGTCCGAAAATCGGACGCCGTGACCGGTTCCACCAAGGCGACACCGGCGCCCTCCAACACCAAACCGCAGACCGCAGCGGAAAGCTGGGTGTCGATGCTCAGGTGCCGGTCAACACCGGCGGCCGTGAACACCGCGTCGATATTTTGCCGCAGGCCCACTTCAGGGCCCACCGAAACGAACGCCTCGCCTGCGAAATCCCGGACAGAAAGGTATGGGCGACTCGCCAGCTCATGGCCCGGCGGCAGCACCGCCACCAGCGAGGCCTCCAGCAACACCTCCTGAATCACCGCCGGATGGGGCGTCTGAATCGCTGCAAACCCCAGATCAAACTGCTGACTCGATACCCAGTCCATGATCTTTTCCGAGCTGCGGATCTGCAGGGAAACCTTGGCTTCGGGAAAACACCGGGTCAGGCGCCGGATGACCCGAGGCAGACACCCCAGGGCCAGGGCCGGCATGGCTGCGATGCGCAGAGTGCCCATACGCAGTTCGCGAATGTCCTCGGCGGTTTGCAGCAGTTTGTCTAAACCGAGAAAAGAGCGTTTAACCGCCTCGTAGAACAGGCTCGCTTCACGGGTGGAAACCAGCCGCCCCTTGACCCGTTCGAACAACGGCATGGCCACCGCGCCTTCCAATTCCTTGACCAGTCGGGTCACGGCGGGCTGGGTAACGTGCAGCAGGTCCGCCGCCGCGGTAACGCTGCCGGCCTCTATCACCGCCATGAAGGCTTCAAGCTGACGGTGATTGAGCCCGTTACGCAGCCGTCGACTCATGCGGAAATGCGCTGCTCCGGCGTATCCACCGCAGCCGTGTCTGCAATGCCGGCAAAGCGTTGGATGCGAAACGCCTCGATCGGCAGACTGCTCTGTCCCCTGACCAGAAGATCCGCCATGATCCGCCCGGTGATGGGCGCCAATTGAAACCCATGGCCGCAGAAGCCGAAGGCATGGTAGACGCCTTCGGCCCTGCCGCTCGGCCCGATAACCGGTATGTGGTCCGGCATCATCCCTTCCAGTCCGGCCCAACTGCGCACGACGCGCACATCAGCCAGCTGCGGAAACAAGGCCCCCACCGTCTGGGCGCTGATGCGCAGACCGGCGAATCTCACCCGGGATCGATTGCACTCCGGCTGCGCCGTGCCCCGATGACCGCCGCCGATCAGCAGGGTGCCGTTGTCGAACTGTTTGAACGACAGCGTGCGTCCGGCCGCACCCAGTACCGGGCTCAGAAATGGCGCCAGACGCTCGGTGATCATCAGCATCAACGCGGCGGCGGTCACCGGCACCGGCTCACCCAGCGCGCGGGCGATGTTGTTGCCCCAGGCACCGGCGCAGTTCACCACCGCCCCGCCGTCCACAGGACCGTCCGGGGTATCGACCCGCCAGCCGGATCCGGCAGCGCGCAACGCCTGTACCGGGCAGTTTTCCCGGATCTCGACGCCGGCGGAAAGCGCCGCGCGGCGAAAGGCCATGACGGTGCGAAACGGGTTGGCGGAGCCATCTCCGGCGCACAACAGCGCGCCCACGCAATGGCCTGCAACCGCCGGCACCCGGCGTTTCAGTTCGTCCTCGTCAATCCACTGTTCGTGGTCATAGCCAAGCTGGCGCAGCCGCTGCACCCGGGCCTGCAGGGCCTCCGCCTCAGACAGATTCTCGGCCACTTTGATCTGATCGCAGGCCACAAAGCCACAGCTGTCACCCACCTCCTGCTCGATGCGATGCCAGATCTCCAGAGCCGCCACGGACAGGGGCAGTTCCGCTTCGTGGCGACCCAGGCGGCGAACCCCGCCGGCGTTGACACCGGACGCGTGCCGGCCCGGATGGTCCTTGTCCAGCGCCACCACTTTCAGACCTTCACGGGCCAGGTTCAAGGCGCAGGACAAACCGTGCAGGCCGGCCCCCACAACAATCACATCGTAGCTGGGTCTGGCCATCAGGCGTCCTCGGGCTGCTCCAGGGTGGCCAATTCGCCCAGGGTGACCGGTTTTATCGGTGGGCGAATGCGATAGTAACCGACCTCCTCCAGCGGGACGCCCCTGGCCTGGGCGATGATCTCGGAGACGCTCAACCCGCATACCCGCCCTTGGCAGGGACCCATGCCGGATCGGCCAAACGCCTTGGCCTGGTTCGGACCCAGGCAGCCCAGTTCCACATACTTGCGGATCTGCCCGGCGGTGACCTCTTCGCAACGGCAGACGATGGTGTCATCCGCGGGATGCAGATAGTCCGGATGAGGCTGGTACAGCCGATCCAGAAACGGCCTTGGCAGGATTTCCCGTCGATAGACGCCCCGCGGCCCGGCGGCGCGACGATCCCGCTCGTTCTCGGATAGGACACCCAGGCGTTTCAACGCCCCCAGTGCGGCCAACCGCCCGTGGGCCTCGGCCGCGCGCGCACCCATGATGCCGGCACCGTCACCCGCTACCGCGACGCGCTCCAGGTCGCTGGCGCCCCAATCATCCAGACTTGGCCGCCAGCATCGCTGCAGTTCGTCCCAGCGGTGTTCCAACCCCAGGGAGCGAGACAATTGCACGTTGGGCACGACGCCCTGGTGCAGGAACAGGTTGCCGCAGACGACCTCGTGTTGGCGGCCGCGAACCTTGAATCGCAGCGCCGCGACAGCGTCATCGCCAATGGCTTCCAACCCCGACGCGCCCCGGTACCAGGGCACGCCGGAGGCGCTCAGGGTCCGGATCATACTCAGACCCTTGAGCAGATAACCCGGCGTACGCAAAGCCTTGGGCAGATGCGTCAGGGCGGCGCGGTAATTGTCCGCCGGTGTCGTATCCACCACCGCGACCAGCCGTGCGCCGGCACCGATCAACTGCTTGGCCAGCAGCAACAGGAGGGGGCCGCTGCCGGCGAGAACGGCACCGCGGGCGGGGAACACGCCGGCGCCTTTCAACAGGATCTGCGCCGCGCCGCAGGTCATCACACCGGGCAGGGTCCAGCCGGGAAAGGGCATGGGCCGTTCCAACGCGCCGGAGCACAGAATCAGCTGTTCGGCGGATACCGCCCGAGCCTGCCCTTCGCGGGTGTAATACACGCTGCCCTCGGGCGTCACCTCCCAGACCGTGGCCCCGGGCTGATGGTCCAGGCCCTGATCGGACAGCACCCCCAGCAGGGGCGCGCCGGCCGCATAGTCGGCGCCCAGGGTCTTTTGCCGCTCACCCGAGGCCTCACCCAGGGCCCGGTAGATCTGCCCGCCACCGGTCGGCTGCTCGTCCAGCAACAACGCGCCTACGCCAGCGGCGACCGCCTCCTGGGCCGCCGCCAGCCCGGCCGGCCCGGCGCCCATGATCAACAACGGCACGGGATCAGCCACCGTGGGTGTTCCCCGCATCAGACACGGTACGCGCGCCCGCCATGGAACGCACGCTCATGCCCTCGCGCACCTGCACCATGCAGCCCTGAACATTCTGAACACCGTCGATCTCCATCAGACACTCGAAACACACACCCATCATGCAGTAGGGCCCCCGTGCAGCGCCGCTGACCGGCGTTGTCCGGGTCTCGGTCACGCCCGCCGCAATCAACGCGGCCGCCACGCTGTCACCGCCTCGCGCCTCGATGGTCCGGCCGTCGAAGGTCATGGTCAGCCCTTTGTGTTCAGGCTCAGGCAGCCGATGAAAGTTGGAACCGCTTACCACTGAAGGTCTCCAGATAGGGAATTTCGGGTTCACCGCCGCCGATCCAGCCGGCCAGGACCAGGGCGTGGGCCGCGGCCAGGGTGACGCCGCTGTGGCAGGTCACGAGATGGGCGCCGGGATGTGCAGTTGAGCGATCGTATATTGGATGGCCGTCGGGACTCATGATCCGGAGCGCGCCCCAGGCCCGCACCACACGCACGTTCTCCAGCAGGGGAAACAGACGCGTGGCGCGCCGTGCGATGGCGGCCACCACCCGAGGCGCGGTGGCATCGTCGAAGCCGACGTCCTCTTTGGAGTCGCCGATTTGCACACTGCCGGTGCCGATCTGGCGGATCTGCACGGTGGGATAGTTCAGAAACGGCTGAACCCGCTCGCAGATCAAGACCTGACCGCGATTCGGTTTGACCGGCGCATTCAGCCCGACCATGGGACCCAGTTTGGCGTTGCCCAGCCCGGCGGACAACACCACCTGAGCCGCTTCCCACGGACGGTCGGTCTCAATCCGAAACGCCCCTTGTGTCGGCGTGATGACGCGTACGGCGCCGCCGTTCTCGATGCGTCCACCCTCGGCGCGAAACGCACCCAACAGGGCCCGCAGTAGAAACAGGGGGTTGGCGTGCCCATCTTCGGGAAAATAGGTCGCCCCCGAGACCGTCGGCCCCACTTCCGGCACCATGCCACGCAGCCGTCCGGGGTCCAGCACCTCAAACGGATAATCGCCACCCACGGCATCCCGCAGACCCTCCAGCCGCGCCACGTGACCGGCCAGCTCAGAATCGGTCAGACAGACGTCCAGCCCGCCGGGTTGGGTCAACTCCACGTCGACGCCGGTCTTACGCTTCAGCTCATCGGCAAACTCCGGCCACAGGGCTGCCGACAGCCGTGTCCAGCGGGCATAGTCCGGCATCCCCGCGCCTTTGCCCTGCACCCAGACCAGACCGAAATTGCCCCGTGAGGCGCGATAGGCGATGTCGCCCTCGTCGAACACGGTGACCTGATGTCCCCGGCGCTGCAGCCCGTAGGCCACCGCCATGCCCACCAAGCCGCCCCCCACCACCGCAAATTCGGTCTCGGCCATTGGTGTCAGCCCTTGCCCACCAGCAGGCGGTCCAGGCCATACAAGCGGTCCAGAATAATCATCAGAATCAGCGTCATCACGATCAGCACGGTGGATATGGAGGCGATCAACGGATCGATGGTCTGGGCAATATGGTGATACATGCGCACCGGCAGGGTCATGGTTTCCGGTGAGGCGACAAATATGGACATGGTCACTTCGTCGAAGGAAGTGATAAAGGCCAGCATCCAGCCGCCGACAATCCCGGGCAGGATCAAAGGCAGGGTCACTCGGCGAAACACGGTGAACGGCGGTGCGCCCAGGGTCGCCGCCGCCTGTTCGGCATCCCGCGGTAGACCTGTGATGGACGACAGTACCAGCCGCAGCGCATAGGGCGTGATCAACACCACGTGGGCCAGCATGATCCCAAAAAACGTGCCGCTGATGCCGATGTCGCTGAAGAACTTGAGAAAAGACACACCCAGCACAATGTGAGGAATCATCAGCGGCGACATGAAAAAGGCGGAGATCATGCCCCGTCCCGGGAACCGGTAGCGGGCGATGGCGCTGGCCGCAGGAATCGCCAGAAGGGTGGCGAGGGTGGCCGAAGCCAGGCCCAGATACAGGCTCATCCAGAACGCGTCGATAAAGCCCGGGTAATCCAGAATCGCCCTGAACCAGCGCAAGGAGAGGCCGTCGCTGGGCACCGACAGATACCCCTTGTCGGTGAACGACACCACAAACACCGCAACAATGGGCGCCAGGATGAAGATCACGAACAGACCATGGAACAGCATTTCGGGCCAGCCGTTGCGTCGCATCTCGATGACCTCCCCTATTCGAAAATCTTGGCGTAGCGGCGCTCGACCATGCGGTTGTAGCTGGTGATCGCAATCACATTAGCGACCAGAAGAACAACGGCGATGGCGGCGCCCAAGGGCCAGTTGAGGGTGCTCAGGTACTCGTCATAGGCGGTGGTGGCCACCACCTTGAGCCGCCGGCCACCGATGATGGACGGGGTGGCGAATGCGCTGGCGGTGAGGGCGAACACGATCAGGCTGCCGGACAGAATGCCCGGCATGATCTGCGGCAACACGACCCGGCGCAATACCGTGAAACGGTTGGCGCCCAGAGTCAGCGCCGCGTCCTCGGTCTGAAGATCGAGCTTCTGCAATGAGGCCCAGACCGACAGCACCATAAACGGCACCAGCACGTGTACCAGGGCGATGACCATGCCGGTGATGGTGAACATCAAACTGATGGGTTCGGAGATGATGCCCAGCATCTGCAAGCCTTCGCTGATGGCCCCTTTGCTGCCCAACAGCAGTGCCCAGCCCAGGGTGCGGACGATCACCGAGATCAACAAAGGCCCCAGAATCACCAGCAGGAACAGAGACTTCCAGGGATTGCGCATGCGCGCCAGAATGTACGCTTCCGGCGCCCCGATCAGGGCACAAATGAGGGTTACCAGCAAGGCAACACCAAAGGTCCGACCGAAAATCCGATGGAAGTAGCTGTCCTGGACAATTTCCAGATAATTGGCCGGTGTTAAGTCGGTCTGAATCCCGCCGGTGGCATAGTCAAAGCTGTAAAAGCTCAGCATCAGGGTGGTGAACAGCGGCACGCCCAGGAGGGTCGCAAAAAACACCAGGCCCGGCGCGCTGAGCCAATATGGACGGGAACCCGGGCTGCCGGTCTCAGCCACGGGGAACCTCCCCCGGCATCAGCCGCACACCTTCTCGCACCCAGTGGATGTGGACCGGATCGCCGCGCACAAAGGGCGGTGTGCCCCGATTGGCCTGACTGACCAGGAGTGTGCCCAGGGCGCTGTCGATCTGATAGAGCCAGTGATTGCCCAGGAAAATACCGGCGCTGACCTGTCCCGGTATCGATTGGTCTTCCGCCTGGGCAGACAGCCGCAGCTTCTCCGGCCGCAGGGACACGGTCACCGCCGCCCCATCGCTCAGGCCAGGCCCCTCTCCGGAGAGACTCTGCTCACCCACCCGCACGGTGGCGCCGTCCTGTTCCGCAGCGGTGACCACACCCTGAAGCAGGTTGGTCTTGCCGACAAAGTTCGACACAAAGGCGGTTTCCGGCCGCTCATACATGGTGAGCGGCGCATCGATCTGCACCGCGCGCCCTTCGTTCATGACCACGATACGGTCGCTCATGGACAGGGCTTCGGCCTGGTCGTGGGTCACCAGTATGGTGGTCACACCCAACTGTTGCTGCAGGACCCTGAGCTCGAGCTGCATGTCCTCCCGCAGCTTGGCGTCCAGGTTGGACAGGGGCTCGTCCAGCAGCAGCACCGGCGGCTGGATCACCAGCGCCCGGGCCAGGGCCACTCGCTGTCGTTGACCGCCGGACAGGTCCTTGGGGTAGCGCTTGGCCAGGCTGTCCAGTTGCACCTGCTCCAGGCTGCGCCGCACCCGCTGCTCGCGTTCACCCCGATCGACGCGGCGCATCTCCAGTCCAAAGCTGACGTTTTCCTCCACCGTCATGTGGGGAAACAGGGCATAGCTCTGAAACACGATGCCCAGCCCGCGCTGATTGGGCTTTTTGTAGGTTATGTCCTCGCCGTCCAGATGGATACGGCCGGCAGTGGGTTCCTGCAGCCCCGCGATCATCTGCAGCGTCGTAGTCTTGCCGCAGCCGGACGGACCCAGCAGAGAAACGAACTCGCCTTTTTCGATGGATATGGACAAATCATCCACCGCGGTAAAGCTGTCAAACCGCTTGGTGACGTTCTCCAATCGGACGAACGACATGCGCAAACCCTCCCGCTGAGGCTCTGGTGCCGGATGCCGGACGGGGTTGGACCCCGTCCGGACGATTCGCCGGTGCGACGATCAGCGTTCGACGCGTCGGGACCAGAGCTTGGTCCACTCGCCTCGCTCGCCGTTGATCACATTCCAATCCACCGCGTTGAGCGCATTGATCCGCTCGGGACCGTAAGGCAGGGTCTCCGCCAGCTCCGCCGGCAGTTCCGCCTTCGTGTTGGTCGGACCAAACCCCACGGTTTCGGCCAGCAAGACCTGGTTCTCCGGCTTGAGGAAGTGCTGGACCAGCTTCTGGGACAGTTCAGACATGTCGCTGTCCACAATCGGACAGGTCGCCACCATCAGGGCCACACCCCCTTCTTTGGGGTATACGAAACCGCCGGGGAACCCGGTGTCTGCCAGTGACTTCAGACGCCCCGAACCCCAGATCGAAATGTCGATTTCCCCGGTCTGGAACAGTTCTGACATTTTCCCGGAGGAGGGCTCGTAGGTGAGAACGTTCGGCCCAACCTGCTCTTCAAAGGCCACAAGCCCGGGTTCGATATCGTTCTCGCCACCGCCGTTGAGGCGGGCCATCATGACCAGGGCGTGGAGTCCATAGGTGTTGGTGATGGGCGGCACCACCAGCTTGCCCTTGTACTTGGGATCGGTCAGGTCCATCCACGAGGTGGGTGCATCCCAGCCATTTTTCTCGAAAGACTCGGTGTTGTAGGAAATACCGGTTACGACGAAACCGGCGCCCACCGCCTTATCGGTGTTCATCTTGGCGATTTCATACAAATCGCCAAAAATCTCCGCATCCTGAATGGTGTCGCAGAAACCGAACTGAACAGCCTGGTACATGGGTCCGTCGTCCAGAAACACCACATCCAACTCCTGCTTGCCTTTCTGGGCCTGCAGCTTGGCCAGGGTGTCGGTGGAATTGCCCGGTACATAGACGATCTTGACGTTGTTCTCGGCTTCGAATGGCGGAAGGATCGTCTCCTTCAGCAGCTTTTCGAATGAACCGCCATACCCCCCGAGGTAGAGGGTCTGGTCCTGGGCCTGAGCGACGGAGACAGCGGTCGTCGCCAATGCCGCGGACAATGCCGCACTTACGATTCTGGATTGCATCAAGTCCTTCCCCTTAAGAGTGTTGGTCGGATCCGCCTTGGGCCACAGGATGGTCGGCAGCCTGGATTGCGACGGACCCCAAGAGGTTTAGGACAGCAAACCCATACCGTCAAATAGCGAATTGCACTATTCCCAAAACAAAACCTGATGGGCTCACCAGGTGGATTGCCAAACGGGGATACCAATTCGAACGGCTCGTGAATGGCCCGGCGGCGGACGCCGCCGCCCCCGATTGACTCAGACCTGACCCTGCACGCAGTATCCGGACAATGAAACGTGGCAGAAATTAGACTTGGCGCAAGGCAAACCCAAGCCGCCGCAAAACAGCCGGGATGGAGCCGACCGCGCCGCCAGCTCGGCACTGTTTGCATCTGACTATCAGAGTCGTCCCTATTGGCTCGATGGGCTGCCCGATCCAACGGCGCTAAGCGATGCACTGCCCGCCACCGTTGACGCGGTGGTGGTCGGATCAGGTTACACCGGCCTCAACGCGGCGCTGGAGCTGGCCCGTGGGGGGCGCAATACGGTGGTGCTGGAAAGCCAGGACCCAGGCGCCGGCTGCAGCACCCGCAACGGCGGCCAGATCAGCACCAGCATCAAACCCTCGCTTGCGGCTTTGGCCCGGCGGTACGGGTTGGAGCGGGCCCGCGCGATTCGCAGTGAGGGCGCCACTGCCCTCGAGTGGATCGAAACCCTGGTGGAGCGGGAACAGATCCACTGCGATTTTCGGCGCGCCGGCCGCTATCACGCAGCCCACACGCCCAAGCAGTTTGAACAGCTCGCCCGAGACATCCAGCGCCTGACCCGCGAGGAAGGCATCGAGGCGCACCCGGTGCCCCGTTCGGAACAACATACGGAACTGGGCAGCGATCTGTATTACGGGGGGGTGGTGTTCCCGCGCCACGCCAGTCTGCATCCGGGCAAGTATCATCGCGGTCTGCTGCGCGCGGTCCTGGCGGCCGGCGCCCAGGTGATTCCATATTGCGAAGCACAGTCGATTTCAGCCAACGCTTCCGGCCACACAATAGCCACATCCAAGGGCCCGATTCGGGCACGGGACGTTTTGATCGCCACCAATGGCTACACCGGCCGGCTGACCCCGTGGCTGCGGCGACGCGCGATCCCCATCGGCAGCTATGTGATCGCGACGGAACCCCTGCCCCGCAGTGTGGTGGATCGCCTGTTTCCCACCAATCGGGTGACCAGTGACAGCCGCCGCGTGGTCTACTACTACCGTGCTTCACCGGACCGGACCCGGGTGGTGTTCGGCGGCCGGGTGTCGGCGACCGAAACCGATCCGGACGTCAGTGGCCCACTGTTGCATGCGGAGATGGGGCGAATTTTCCCGGAGTTGCAAGACACCCGAATCTCTCATTCCTGGTCCGGCACGGTCGCCTACAGTTTTGACGAACTCGCCCATGTGGGCAGATACCAGGGCATGCACTACGCTATGTGTTACTGCGGCTCCGGCGTATCCATGGCCAGCTATCTGGGCATGCGCATGGGGCAACAGATTCTGGGCCAGGCGGATGGCCGGACTGCCTTCGACGGTTTGGCGTTTCCAACCCGTCCACTGTATACGGGATCGCCCTGGTTCCTTCCCGCGGTGGTGTCCTGGTACCGCTGGCTTGACCAGCGGGAATGCGCGCGAGCGGCGCGATAGCCACCCGGCGGGATGATACGACAGACGTGTCCACCCAGGGCCGGTGAGCGCCATCGCGACCACCCGGCGCCAGAATAACGACGAAGGACCGACCCTACGGGGCGGATTTGACACTTTAGGAGACTAGGTATGCAACGAACGTTACTGATGGGAATCGCAACCGCCGCGCTGGTGACCGGACCCACCTTCGCTCAGGACAAGTCTGTCACCATTGCTTCCTGGGGCGGCTCTTACCAGGAGGCACAGAGCAAGGCGCTGTTTCAACCCGCCTCGGAAGCGACCGGAATCGCGGTCCGAGAGGAAACCTATGGCGGCATGTCCGATGTGCGCCTGCAGGTTCAGACCGGCGCGGTGACCTTGGATATCGTGGCCAGCGGCTCGGGTTCTGCCTCACGGGCCGG
Source organism: uncultured Gammaproteobacteria bacterium (assembly GCA_963783675.1). Taxonomy (GTDB): domain Bacteria; phylum Pseudomonadota; class Gammaproteobacteria; order Competibacterales; family JAHEDQ01; genus JAHEDQ01. The sequence continues at coordinate 12,252 of CAWAOU010000038.1, read as the reverse complement.
GGCGGAGGGGCTGTTGGAGGAACTCGATTACGAGCTCATAGACGTGTCGACCTTCTATCCGACCCTCAAGATGAAGTACTGCGTCGGCGGCGATGTGTTCTCCACCGTTTACGCCTGGAACACCGACACCTATGCCGACAGCACACCGCAGAGTTGGGCCGACTTCTGGGACGTGGAGAAATTCCCGGGCAAACGGGCCTATCGCGGCAAAGTGGCCGGCGCGCTGGAGCCTGCGCTGATGGCAGACGGTGTGCCTCCGGAGGACGTCTACAAGGTGTTGGACTCCGAGGAAGGAATCGAGCGCGCGATCAACAAGATCCGCGAGCTTAAACCCAACATCGACGTGTTCTGGTCGTCCGGTGCCCAGCATGCGCAGTTGATGAAAGACGGCGAGGTGGACATGAGCACCGGCTGGAACGGCCGCTTCGACAACGCCCGCAAGGACGGCGCCAAGGTCGCCTACAGCTTCAACCAGGCGCTGCTGGACTACGACTGCTTCGCCATTCCCAAGGGGGCGCCCAACAAGGACACCGCCATGGCGTTCCTGGCGGAGATTTCAAAGGCGGAGTATCAGGCCAACCTGCCCAAATACATCACCTACGGCCCCACCAACAAGGCGGCTTACGATCTGGGCACCATCGACGAGTCCGTAGCCCGGGCATTGCCGTCCCACCCGGATAATGCCGCGCTGCAGCTTCCGATCGACATCGAGTGGTACGCCAAATGGGAAACCACGGCGGCGGAGATGTATCAGGAAATGCTGACCGAATGATCCGGTCTCGACCCGTCGGCGGGCGGCGGTCGCCGCCCGCCGTGCTCCGGGGTGACACGCCCACGCCCACGACTCAGAGATAGCTTATGTCCCAGGACGAATCACCGCACCCGGCGGCCGACGCCCTGCCCATCACCATCCGCGGTGTGACCAAAACCTACGGCGCGGTCCACGCCCTGAACGAGGTCAGCCTGGACGTTCGCAGCGGTGAGTTTCTGACCCTGCTCGGGGCCTCGGGATCGGGCAAGACCACGCTGCTGATGGTGCTCGCCGGCTTCACCCGTCCAGACCGTGGCAGCGTCAAATTCGGTGAAACCGAGATCATTCGCACGCCCCCGCACCTGCGGGGCGTGGGCATGGTGTTTCAGAACTACGCGCTGTTTCCGCACATGACGGTGGACGGCAACGTGGGGTATCCGCTGCGGCTGCGCCGGGTGCCGGCGCAACAGGCGCAGGAACGAATAGAACAGGCGCTGGAAACGGTACAGCTCGGCGGTTTTGGCGGGCGGCAAATCGATCAACTCTCCGGCGGGCAGAAGCAGCGCGTCGCCCTGGCCCGCGCCATCGTGTTCGAGCCCCGCATACTGCTGATGGACGAGCCCCTGTCGGCGCTGGACAAGAAGCTGCGGGACCGCATGCAGATCGAGCTACGTGATCTGCACGATACGCTGGGTATGACCACCGTGTACGTGACCCACGATCAGCGCGAAGCCTTGACCATGTCGGATCGGATCGCGGTGATCAATCATGGACGGTTGATGCAACTGGACGACCCCACCCGGCTGTACGAACGTCCCGCCAACCGCTTTGTAGCCGATTTCATCGGTGACTCCATGTTTGTGCCGGTGCGCCGCCGGGGCGACAGCGTCTATCATGGGGACACGGCGCTGACCCTGAGCGATCCGATCCCCGAGGCCGATGCGTTGCTGCTGCTGCTGCGACCGGAGCGACTGCAGGTGCTGGACGACGACCCGGATCCGGCCATGAATCGATTCGCCGGCACGGTCAGCAATCTGGTGTACCAGGGGGACAGCTATCTGCTGTATGCCCAACTTACCGACAGCGTAGAGATCGCCCTGCGCGGCATGACCCGGCGGGATACCCTCGACACTCTGCCCAAGGTTGGCGATCCGGTGACCATCGGTGTGCATGCGGACGACACGCTGCTGATCGCGGACGAGGACTGAGCCCATGTCCGGCACAGCGGTTGAGACCCACGAAGACGGCCTGCGGCACGATGCCCGTCGCGAACGCTGGGCCCTGTTCGGGCTCAGTTCGCCGGCGCTGATCCTGGTGCTGGTGATCCTGATCATTCCGGTGGGATGGTTGTTCTATTTGTCCTTTATCGGGGCGGACGGCCAGTTTTCGCTGGAGAACTATCAGCGCATGGTGGATCGAAAATCCTACCGGCGCATTTTCGAGACCACCTTCCAGGTCAGCCTGATCACCACTGGCCTGTGCATACTGATCGGCTACCCACTCGCCTATTTCCTGTCGCAGTTGCCCAACCGCATCGCCGGCCTGTGCCTGATTACGGTGCTGCTCCCGTTCTGGACTTCGCTGCTGGTGCGCACCTATGCCTGGTTGGTGCTTTTGCAAAAGCGCGGCCTGGTCAACACCTGGGCCATGGACCTGGGCCTGTGGGATGAGCCGATCAAGATGGTGCACAATCTCACCGGCACGTTGATCGGCATGGTGCACATCATGCTGCCGTTTCTGGTTCTGCCTCTTTACGGCTCAATGCGTGCGATCAACCGCGACTATCTGAAAGCCGCGTCCAACCTGGGAGCAAGCCCTACGCGGGCGTTTTGGACCGTGTTTTTCCCGCTGTCCGGGCCGGGTCTGTTCGCAGGGTCCCTGATCGTTTTCGTGCTTTGTCTGGGGTTCTACGTGACCCCGGCGGTGCTGGGCGGCGGCAAGGTGATCATGGTGTCCATGAAAATCGCCTCCAACATCGAGCTGTTTGTCAATTGGGGCGCCGCCAGCGCCATGGGTGTGGTGCTGCTGCTGCTGACCATGCTGATCCTGTGGGTCGCTTCGCGGTTCCTCAGGCTGGAACAGCTTGCGGGGAGCGGACACGGATGATCCACTGGCTGAACAGTCCCGCCTCCGAGACCCAGATCACCCACGCCCGGCGTTTGTGGCTGTATGCCCTGTCGATCGTGATCATGCTGCTGCTGGTGGCGCCCACGCTGATCGTCATTCCCATGTCGTTTTCCGATTCACAGTACCTGGAGTTCCCGCCCGAAACCTGGTCTCTGCGCTGGTATCGACACTACTTCGGGTCGCCGGAGTGGATGGCCGCCACCGCGACCTCGCTGAAGGCGGCGTTTCTCACCATGCTGGTGGCCACGCCGATCGGTGTGCTGGCCGCCTACGGACTGCACACCTCGAGCATCCGCTACGGACGTCTGGCGCTGGCGCTGTTGATCACCCCGATGATGGTGCCGCTGATCCTGGTTGCGGTGGGTGCCTTCTATGTCTACGTCAAGCTCAAGATTCAGTACACCCTGCTGGGGCTGGTGATGGCGCACTCCCTGCTGGCCCTGCCGCTGGTGGTTCTGGTGGTGGGTTCGGCCCTGAAGAGCTTTGACCTGAACCAGGAGCTGGCGGCGCGCAGTCTGGGCGCACCCCGTTGGAAGGCGTTTGTGACGGTGACCCTGCCGCAGATCCGCTTCGCGGTCACCACCAGCGCGCTGCTGGCGTTCCTGACCTCTTTCGACGAAGTGGTGGTGGCCATGTTCGTGTCCGGCGGCGACAACGCAACACTGACCCGCAACATGTTCAACGCGCTGCGCGATCAGATCGACCCGACCATCGCCTCGATCTCCACCATCATGATTATCGTCACCACCGTGTTGATGGTGCTGGCCCTGACCTTCGGCAAAGCCAAAGATCCAGGTTAGGGGCCCAGCAGGATCTGAACCCTCAACCGGTTGGATCGGCCGCCTTTGTTATCAACACATCCACCGCGATCGCCGTGCTCGTGGAGACCAGGATGGGATTGATGTCCATCTGGTCGATGTGGTCGCGAAAGTCCACCGCCAGCCGCGACACCCGGGCAGCGGCCTCGCACAGGGCCTCCATGGCCAGGGGCGGCCGGCCGCGGAATCCTTGCAGCACAGCGACCGCCTTGAGCGTACTCAGGGCGCGAGCGGCGTCCGCCGCCTCGAACGGCGCGGGCAGCACGGCCCGTTCGTTCAGCAGTTCGACCAGGGTGCCACCCGGACCGATCATCACCGCGGGACCGAAATCCCGGTCATTGATCACGCCAATGATCCACTCCGAATTTCCCGGGACCATCTGACAAACCAGCACCCGAGCGCCGTGCGCACGACACAGACCGTCGTAGGCCAGACCCACCGAACCCGGGTCCATCAGATTCAAACACACACCGCCCAGGTCGCTCTTGTGGGCGATACCGGGCCGGGCGGTCTTCAGCACGACGGGATAGCCCAGGTGCTCGGCGGCAGCCAAAGCGCCGGCTCGGGTATCGACCGACTCGACCGTCGGAGTCGATACCCCATAGGCGGACAACAGACCGTAGCCAAACGCCTCACTCACCCAGTCCTGGCTGGCGAGCACGCGGCGCAGCGATTCGACCTCGGGATGTTCAACGTATGACTGCCGATCGCGGATCCGCCAATCCCGGTGGGCGAGGCACTGTTTGACCGCCAGCAGCGCCTCACGGGTGCCTTCCAGCAAAGGCAGGCCATGGTCCCCTAAACGGTCGGCCAGGGCCTGATCGTGGCTCAGGGAATAGTTGCTGACCGCAAGCACCGGTTTGGCCGTGGACCGGGCCACCTGGATCAGGACGCGCGCGTGCATTTCATGCAGGTAGTAGTGGTCCCGCCAGTCCAGCACATACAGTCCGACGGCGACGGCATCGTCGGCCATCATCGCCGCGAACGACTCCAGGAAGGTCTCCTCCGCGTGCTTGCCGGAGCGCCAGGCATCCAAAGGGTTGTCGGGCTCCATACCCGGTTCCAATTGGGCCGATATCCGCTCCAGCGTGAGCGGCGCCAGCCGCGCCAAGGGCAGTTCCAGATCGCCGGCCAGGTCCACCAGCAGTTCACGCTCCCCGCCCGAATCATGGATCGAGGCAATCCCCCCCGACGGCGCGGCCCGGTGCTGGGAAAACAGCAGCAGGCTGGCCGCCATCTCGTCCAGGGTGTGCACCATATGCACGCCGTGCTCGCGGGCCACGGCTTCGAACACGCGGTGCTCGCCGAGCACCGCGCCGGTATGCGACAGCGCCATACGCCGGGCGATCTCGGTTCGTCCCACCTTGAGCAATACCACCGGCAGGCGCCGGTCTTCGGCCATGCGCAACGCCTCCCGAAACACCGCCGGATCGCGCACCGTTTCAAGAAACAATCCAATGACCCGGGTTGTCGGTTGCGCCATGGCCCAGAGCAGGTAATCGGCGGCCGTGACCGACACTTCGGACCCGGTGGAGACCAGCAGATTGAAGCGCAATCTGCGGTCGTTGTGGGCCAGCGCGCCCATGACCGAACCGGATTGGAGAATGGCCGCGATCCCGCCCGGGACCAGGTTCTTGGGCGCCGGGAAGGGGGTTATCCGCAAACCGATATCCAGATTGTGAAAACCCATGCTGTTCGGCCCGCAGATCGCAAGACCGGTCTCCCGCGCTATCGCCTGCAGCCGATCCCGGAACCGCGCGCCGGCGCCGTCGGCGAACACGGTTGCGGCCCGCGCGCCGTGCTCGGCAGCCTCTATCAGACAGCCCTCCACACGCTCGGCCGCAACCGCCACCACCACGTGGTCAACCACCGCGGGCAGTTCGGAAAGGCTTGAGAAAAATGGAATACCACCGGACTCGCGGTAGCGCGGATGGATTGGATAGATGCTCCCCTCGAACCCGCCTCCGACGGCCATGTCCAGCAGCGCCTGACCAAAGCTGTTGTCCCGGATCGAGGCGCCCAGCAGCGCGATCGAGCGGGGCGCCAGCAGACCATCCAGATCGGGGGGCGCCGCAACCGCGTCAGACATCAGCTATTTCAGGGGACTGAAACATGCGGGCTGCAACTGCGCCCTGGCTCATGCGGCCAAGGGGGCCTGAACCCGATCCAGGGCGTCCCGCACGACTTCCGGTCCGGCGCCATCCCGATAGGCCTGTTCACTGAGCTGACGACGCCAGGCCCGGGCGCCGGGACAGCCCTGGAACAGACCCAGAATGTGGCGGGTGACATGTTTCAGCTTTCCACCGGACTGCAGGTGACGCTCGATGTACGGCAACAGCTCAGCAACCACCTGGTGGCGGCTTGGCACCGGGTGCGAATCCCCAAAAAACCGCCGATCGACCTGGGCGAGCAAATAGGGATTCTGGTAGGCCGCACGCCCCAGCATCACGCCGTCCACCCGCTGCAGTTGATTCCCGGCCGCATCCAGATTCTGGATGCCCCCGTTGATGACAAAGGCCAGCTCCGGGAAATCCGCCTTCAATCGATGGACCACGGCATAGTCCAGAGGCGGAACCTCCCGATTTTGTTTCGGGCTCAACCCCTGCAGCCAGGCTTTGCGGGCATGCACGATGAACACACCGCAACCCGCCGCGGCCACGGTGCCAACGAACTGGACCAGTTCGTCGTAGGAATCCTGTCGATCGATGCCGATGCGGTGCTTGACCGTGACCGGAATCGTAACCGCGGCCCGCATCGCCGCCACGCAGTCCGCCACCAGATCCGGTTCGGCCATCAGGCAGGCGCCAAAACGCCCGGACTGCACCCGGTCACTGGGGCAGCCCACGTTCAGGTTGATTTCATCGTAGCCCCGGTCCGCGCCGATCGCGGCCGCGCGCGCCAGATCCCCGGGGTCGCTGCCGCCCAGCTGCAGGGCCACCGGATGTTCGCTGACGTCAAATCCCAACAGATGATCCCGATCCCCATGGATTACCGCACCGGTTGTGACCATTTCGGTGTACAGCCGGGTCCGCCGGGTGATCAGGCGGAGAAAATAGCGATCATGCCGGTCGGTCCAATCCATCATGGGAGCAATAGATAATCTCGCTGCCGCGGTGGCTGCGTTGTTGGGCATTTAACGGTCTCCGTGGCCCGCAAAATGTTTTTTCTGCGTCCATGTTGCACATACTATGCACACGAAATGTTGCAGGCCAGCCCCCCCAAGAGCAAAGACAAGTGAACAGCGGTGAATGGGTGGGGCAGGCAAAAACACTAAGCTTGTATTTGCCGACCGAGAACGGCTAATTGCCGCTTTTTCGGCACGTCTCAAAGCAGATCAGTCCGAATCTTCGCCAAGGACGTTTGGGTCCCCTCCTCCGACGTTTGGGCAGCATTCCGTCCAACAATAAGGCCCGTCTAGCCCCGCTGCGGTGCGGCGAAGAAACCGGCCATTCGTGGCGGTTGCAGCGTGGCACAGAGGCGCAGCGGCCGAGTTGTGGACTTTCCGGTTCTTTGTCGGAGTAGCCTCAACATACCCAAACAGCCCTTTGCGGACATTCATGCCAAAGGGCGACGACGCGGTGCCGGTTCTCCAGACCGGTTGTTCGTGCGTCGCGCGGCATCTCTGTAACCGTGTTCGTCCACCTGGCAGGACCATGCTGTCAAAAATCTGCACAGTGACGCTTCCACACTTAGCAGGAGCGCGTCACTGAGACCTCGCATCAGGCGGGGTCCAGCCGGCCGCACGCAGCCCCTCGACCAGCGCCTCGACCATCGCGTCGGTGGCGTGGTGCACGCGGTAGGCGGCGGCAGGGTCGCGCCCCAGCAGCGGCCAGGCCTTGGCCATGGCGGCAAGCGCGTCGCGGGCCGCCTCCATGTCGCCGAGCTTGGCATGGCTCATCGCGGCGAACGACATGCCGGTGGCCGAACCGGACGTCGCGGATATTTCTGCCGCAGTGAGAGCGCGCGCGTAGTCGCCATCGAGATAGGCGTAGACCGCAATCAGATTGTAATACCAGCCCGGCGGATTGGCGCTGCGCGCGACTGCCTGCTCGAGATATTCGAGACCCTCCCGGTTACCACGCACCGCCAACCGCCAACCAAGCTGGGCGAGGGTGTCGGGATCGTACGGATTGAGCGCCAGTACCTCGCGTTGCAGGACCTCGGCCGCGGCGTAGTCGCCCTGATAGAACGTGATGACCGAGAGCGCCGCCAGCGCCCGCGGGTTTCGGGGCCCGAGCTTGACGGCGTGAGAGGCCGCATCGAACGCCGCGGCCATCTCTGCCGGGCGCTCGGCCTCGGGCACGAAGTCCCGCCGCACCGCGTCGAGATGCAGCCAGCCGAGCATCGCCCAGGCATCGGCATAGTCGGGATCGCGCACGACCGCCTGCTTCAGGCAGGCCATGGCGGGGGCGAAGAGCGCCTTGCTGAAGGTCCGCCTGTAATCGTAGGCGCGCAGGATGCAGGCGTAGCTCGGCATGCTGGGCGCACTGTCGGTGATCATGCGCTGCCCGATGGCCTCGTTCACAGCGCCGTAGGGCTCGCCGAGTTCGGTCGAGATCGCCACCGCCAGATCTTGCTGCGCGCCGAGCAGATTGCCCGCGGTGAGCGGTTGGTCGTAGCTGCCGCTCCAGCGCACCTCGCCCGTCTGCGTGTCGACCAGCCGGGCGCGGAGGTGCACCCGACCATTCTGCGCTTGCATGACACCCGTCACGACGAACGAAACCCCCAGGTCGCGCCCGAGGTTCTCCGGGTCGGCGCCTGCATCCTGGCGAAAGCTGGTCGTCGTCGAGTAGACCCGGAAATCGCGAAAAAGCATGAGATTCGCGATCAGTTCCTCGGTCACGCCGGAGGCGATCAGCCCGATGTCATCGATGTCTCCGAACGCCTCGAATGGCAGAACGATGATTGCGGGCGTCCGTGCCATTGCTACGTCCGATCCCGCGCCGCGCAACCCGATAACGGCGGCGCCGATCACCGCCAGACCGCCGACAGCGAGAAGTGCTATGGCCAGCGTCAGGCGCCCACGGCGGCGCTCGACCGTGGCTTCCGCACCGGTTGAGGACGTCCCGGCGGCGTCCATAGCCGGCAGCGGCGCGTCCGGCGAATATGGCTCCGGGGGGCGCGCCTCCCCGTTCTGCCACGCGAAGTGCGGGACGTAGCCGCCCTTGGGGATGGTGATACGAACGGGATCCTGGCTGCCGGCGTCGACATAGTAGCTGTCCAGGTCGGTGCGCAGCCGTCGCGCCTCGAGACGCACGACCGGATCGGACCGCTGATCGAAGGTTTCGTCCCGCCCGAAGACCGCGAGAGCCACAGTGACGCCCTTCAGCCGGTCGCCGCGACCGGCCAGGGTCTCGTCAACGATGAATCGCAGCATCGCCCGCCGGCGCTGGCTGGCGCGAAAAGACACGCCCTCCAGCATCCGCTCCAACTGCGCACGGACATCGTCCACGGAGGGCGATGACCGCGACGGCTCCATGCCGGCTCGGTGGGTGCCGATCGCTGGCTCCTTAGACTTCATCGCTTCTCGAACCCTGCAAATTGTTCGGCCTCATTGTATGGCATGTTGTTAGTGTCCCGTCCCACAAGTTCGTTGCATATCAGCAAGGCGAGAAGCGCCCAGTCGCTAGGCGGGCGGGCGCAGGACTAGCCTGCGCTCATTCAAGCGCGCCCAACACCGCGGATTGGCGCTTATCGCCTTGCCCGTCGGGAGCGCCCCAGATACGCCAATGCAAGGCGCAGGTGCGAAGGCATAGCCCAGCTCTGTCAAGCAGCTGCAACGCCGCAGTGGCGTATCTGGGGCGCTCTGAAACGCTACGAACTTATGGGACGGGACATTAGGATGTCGCTGCGCGAAAAAAGTGCAAATGGCCTCGTCTGGGCCGGGGCAGGATGCCCCAGACCGACCCGTCGGAGTCGCCGCGAGCGCAGGGACGCCACCTACACGGAATAAAACAACGAAACCGGCTCGCGGCACTCGAGCATCGACCACGGCCCCATGCGCCCACTCCCGATCGCGTAGCTCATGGGCGCCCGAAGAAAATCCGAAGGTTCGAACATGTTCGCACCTCCCATTTCCCGGGTTTCCGGGGACTACTGCCCTTGACGTCAATATCTGACGCGAATCGCGGGAGGGGTGTACGCTGAAAAGCTTGTCCGCCTTGGGGGAACAGTTTCCGGCGCAAGAACTGGAGGTTCGGAGGCTCTGTGCCCGGGACGAGGAGTTCCGCTGCGCCTGCGAAGACTATGAAACGGCGGTGAAGGCGCTCCGACACTGGGAGTGTGTCGAAAACAACGGGGGCCGGGCGGTCGAATACCGAAAGCTCGCAGGCGAAATCGCAGCGGAAATCGCGGCGCGTCTGGACGCCGCATCGGCGCAAAGAATAAATCGGCGTCAAGAATGACGAGACTGACAACGAGGGATTTAGGCATGACCAAACAGCGACAGGAGCTACGATGATCAGATTGAAAAGACGAGACGGGGCCCTCACCCACCGCGCTGGAGTGCTCTGCGCGAGCGCGATCGCGTTGGGCGCAGCGGCCTTCGGGGCGCCGGCGATCGCGCAGGCTGCGACGGCGAAGCCGAACATCCTGTTCATCATGGGCGACGACATCGGCTGGATGCAGCCGTCGATCTATCATCGCGGCCTGATGGTCGGCGAGACGCCCAACATTGACCGCATCGGCCAGGAAGGCGCGATGTTCACCGACTATTACGCCGAGCAGAGCTGTACCGCCGGGCGCAACGCCTTCATCACCGGCATGCAGCCACTCCGAACCGGGATGATCATGCCGCAATTGCCAGGCAGCCCGAGCTACCTTCAACCCGGCACGCCGATGCTTTCCAAATTCCTGCTGGATCTCGGCTACAACACCGGTGAGTTCGGCAAGAACCATCTCGGCGATCATACCGACGCCCTGCCGACCGCCCACGGTTTCCAGGAATTCTGGGGCTATCTCTATCATCTCGACGCGATGCAGGGGGTGAGTTTTCCCGACATCAACAAGTCACCCCTCGAACAGACCGTCGCGCCGCCATGCAAGAATACGCCGATTCCCGGGCTGACCGAAGTGGCCGGTGCCGTTGACCCGGAAACCACCATCTGCCTGACGCCGCCGCGCCCAGTGATCCATTGCACGTCCAGCGATGGAACTTCGGCCAACCAGACCTGCACGGACGAAGGTCCGCTGACGCTGGAACGCTCAAAGACCATCGACGAGGAGATCTCGGCCCAGGTCATCGATTTCCTCGATCGCAACGACCCGGAAAAGACCGACAAGCCGTTCTTCGTCTGGTACAACCCGGCCCGCATGCATATCACCACCGTCTTGTCGGATGAGTACCTGGCCATGGTGGGTGAGCCTGGCGGCAAGGACTGGGGCGTCAACGAAGCCGGCATGAAGCAGATGGACGACAACATCGGCGTCGTGCTGCAAAAGCTGGAGGAGATGGGCGAGCTCGACAACACCATCATTGCCTTCACCACCGACAACGGCGCTGAAACCATCACCTTCCCCGATGGTGGCGTGACCCCGTTCAAGGGCGGCAAGCTGACCACCTGGGAAGGGGGCATGCGGGCACCGATGGTCATTCGCTGGCCTGGCAAGATAAAACCCGGCACCGTGTTGAACGACACCTTCGCGTCGCTCGATTGGCTGCCGACGCTGGTCGAAGCGGCCGGTGGCCCCAAAGGCAACGATCTGAAGGCCGAACTTGAAAAAGGTGCCTATCCCGGAATCGTCAAGACGACGCTCGATGGGGTCAACCAGATGGCGTATCTGACCGGCGAGTCCGACAAGGCGGCGCGGGATTATTTCATGTATTACTCGGGCAAGGATCCATCGGCGGTTCGCTTCAAGAACTGGAAGATGTACTTTGCCATGGTGTCGGATGCGCCGGCCGGCTTTACAGCGGGCGTCCAGCCCTACCACTGGACCCAGGTCGTGAACATCAAGCGTGACCCGTTCGAGACGGCTATCGGGACTCAGCAAAAGACGCTGTTTGGCATGGGCGGTGCGATTGCGTCTCCCTCAACCGCCTACGTCTACGACTGGAATCTTCTGCCGATCGGCCAGCAACTGTGGCTCAGGGAACTCGAGTCCTATCGCGACTTCCCGCCAATGCAGGATCCGTCCAGCTACAACCTCGAAGACGTCATCCAGCGGGTTAAGAACATGAACACCTCCAGCCACGCAGGTCACTGAGACCGGTTGATGTGAACCCGCACCAGGCGCCCGGGAGATCCGGGCGCCTGCACCAGACCAAACCGGCCGCGGCGTGCATCGCAGCCCGCCGCGGCTCCGCCAAACTTCCCAAACCCCAATCGAGTCAGAGACTCGAGCAGAACGGAAGGACAGGACATGAAACACGCCGCACTTGGGTTGGCCGCAGCGATCGCGCTGGCCTTGTCAACCTCCGCCGTCCATGCACGCGCCGACATCGGCGTTCTGACGTGCAAGCTGAAGGACGTCAAAAACGACATCGTCTATTCCACGGAAGAGTTCGCCTGCGAGTTCAAGCCGAACGTCGGCGACGCGCAGACCTATACCGGCGAG
>CAWAOU010000037.1:0-7910 GCA_963783675.1 uncultured Gammaproteobacteria bacterium | reverse complement strand
TCTCGGTCACGTAACGTTGTTTCACGAAGACTCCCTGGTTCCAGCTGACTTTATTGACTTACGCGCTGAAAGATAGCGGATGGGGAGGCGGGTTGGAATTCAGTGCCTGAAACAGACTTTCGCGGGGCAACGATCACCCCGCACGCAGGGGGCGATGAAGGCCGGCGGGAATGAACATCGGCATCCGCGCGCTGGGAAAAAGGCCCTCGTAGGATCGGTCACGGCTTGCCCAGGTGCGCGGCACCACGCAGTCAGGTTGGGCTCAATCCCCGCGGCCCAACCGGTGAAAACCGGCAAGGGCCGCTTCTGGAATGGTTCAAGGATTGCTCATGGCGCCCCACACAGGTTCTGGTGGATGTCACATTGCGGCACCACACCGGTTTGCAACTGCGCGGCGTTCAACTCGGCGATGGCCTTTTCCGTTTCCGCGTTGATATTGTCTTCGAACGAATCGCATCCGCACACCTGGCTGGCACAGCAGCTACACTCCGCAAGCTCCTCGACCTTCAAAATGTCCTTCATCCCGGCCACGCTACCGATGCCATTGCAGGCCGCGCCCAACAAAGCAGCCTGAGCTTTTTGCGGCGGGGGAAAGCTCGAGTTGTCTTCCTGTGCGATACCCAGCGTCGTACACAGCGTCGCATCGCAGGTGTACCCCACCTGTTTCGGATCCAGCACCGTTCTACTTGCCTTGTAGGCGGCACACACGTTGGTACAGAGCCCGCTGTCAGTTTCACATTGTATTGTTTCGCTGGGTCGTACAGCGGGCAGCCATTGCTTCCCGGAGGAAGGTCAGGTATGCATCGGTCGCCCGGAGGATTGATATCTCCACCGAACGGATTGTAGGCTGCCGACCACACATTCCTTTGACGCCACCCCCCGCGCTTGTGCGACCGTGTCTTGGTCATGGGGCGTGTCGCATTGGCGTCGCAGAGTTGGCGCGACTGCCCGAGCTGATACGGACCTTCATAGACCGGGCATTTGCATTACCAGGTCGTTTCCCTCGGCGTCCTGGAGGCCGGTGCGGTAACAGGGGGCTGTCATACAGCCCGCATAGGTTGCAGGGCCGCAGGCCGGTCGATCATTGTTCGCGGGTGGATAGTTGCTGGACAGGAGCGGCGAAAAAACCGAGATCAGAGCGGCGCCGGGAATCAGTAGATTGGCGTTGATTGCATCGCACACCGGCGGATCGATGTCGGTGCCATTGCACTTGCTGCCGTCCTGCCCGCATGCCTCTACGGTTTCCCGATAGATCTCCAGATTGGCAATGGCGTTGATGTCGACGAAATAGGGAACCTTGGGCGAGAACTGGTCGGTGGTTATTTCGTAGCAGGTACAATTCGCCACCACGCCGTTGGGGGAGAGCGTACACGGCAAAGAGGGGTTGTCTGAGCTGCGATAGCCGGTTGGCGCGTCGGGGCCGGAATAAAAACAAAGGGCGTATGAGAACGGCCGCCCGGTTGGCGGTTTGCACGACAGAAAGTTTTCTGGAAGCGTCCAGATATCCGCGTACGCGGGCCCGAAGTCCGTGGTGTGCTCGTCATTGAAGGTGAACACATCTCGACGGGTCACCCCACGGAGAATGTTGCGGGTGTAGCGGCGCCCGTAGACGCTCTCCAGCCAGCTTGCATGCATTTCCTCGGCGGGGGGTTCTGCCCAGCCAGGCTCGGCGCCGCGAGCCTGGGTGCCCACCGCCGAGCCGATGGCCAGCGCGATACAGATGCAGAGAGCGAGAAGCCGCGAATCGGTTGCAGTGACACCATCCATAGCCCACCTCGTATGCCAATGACAGTCGCTGCATTAAACCTAGTCCATGCCCCCGGTCTGTCAATTGACGACACGCGCCTGATCGTTCGACGCCCCGCGTCGGCAGCACCCCGGCCCACAACCCTGGGGGACACGGATTTGTCAGATTCCAGTAACCTCGAATGGTCTGTAACGCAGTAAGGGTCGTTGTTGCAGCGCACATCCGTGAGGGCGATCGCCGCACTGATCAAGGCAGGCATCCTAGCCGAACTCGGCGACCGCGAGCGCGACCGGCTGTATCGGTTCGGGGGCTATCTACGCCTCCTCGAACAAAGATGTCGGGCCGGGGTGCGTAACCGCCTTAGCCTGGAGCTTATTATTCGACGAAGCGGCGTGTCTTTATCTTGCCGGTCTGTCGACGAAAGCTGATCTGCGACCACCCGTGCGATCAATGCCTGTCCCTCGGCCCGGGTATTGATCCACGTCAGTACGCCAGCGGATTGCCGGGAATAAAGTTTCAGTGAGGAGGGGTAAATAACGTCAAATCAAGGCGCAAGACCATGAAAGCAATAACACTGATTCCTCCTCGGGCATTCGGCTCCGCGCTTCGTTTCCTATGTCTAGTCCTGTTGTTCTTGGCCGTAGGTGCGTGTTCCACCACCGTAACCCGGCCGGATGATGCTGACGCAACCCGGCCCGTTGTCAAAGCCCTGCAGAGCGTCACGCTCGAGATGAGCCCCACCGCCAAGTCGCAGCTTGCCGACAGCATAAAGTTCGACCAGGACGAACTGTACGACGTGCTCGAGCGCACCCTCGATGCAAACGGCCTGATGGCCTCCGATGGCGATTTTCGGCTTCGGGTGCTGGTCGAAGATATCCGGGTTCGCAGCACTTTCAACGCCATCATGTGGGGGTTCATGGCCGGTGACGATCATCTCATTGGTGAGATCATCATCTTGAACCTGGACGATGAGCCGATCTACAGCTTCGATGTCAACGCCTCATATGCCGCCGGTGGTCTGGCGGGCGGGCAAGACTCGGTTCGCATGAACTGGTTGTACGAGGAGTTCTCAGACTCCGTGGCTGAGGAGCTTAAAATCCAGCGCGACAAGGAAGACTAAAAAAACCAGCTTGGCGGGCACAAGGTCGGTGCCCGCCGGGGACCTGGTTCAGATCGCCGGTCAGACGCCAAGCGCATCAAGCATTGCGGATGGCGGATCCCAGGCGCGCCCGCCGGGCCAGTCCACAAGCCACGTTGACCGCGTTACACTTGCTGGAATTGGCGACCGCCAGTCCTGCGCTCGCGTGCCTTGCCGCCCGGCTTGTCGACTGGCTGTGGGTACCGAACTGCCCGCATGGCTCACCAGCATTGAGGACCGAGATCATGAGCAAGATGCGCCCCATCCACCCTGCGGACCTGCAAACCGTGGCGAAAGCGGCAGGCGCGAAGATCGAGGCGGAGATCTCTCCGCGGGCCGCGGAGTGACGCTCGAGGTGAAGAAGAATCCCGGCAGCGACCTCAAGGTTTTCATCACCAACCGAGATAGCCGATGCGACGAGTGCGGGGAAGATCTCGGGCGTCGCGCCTGGATCACGCTAGCAGGCGAGGGGCGGGCCTTGTGCCTTACCTGCGCTGATCTGGATCACCTCGTTTTCCTCCCCGCCGGTGACGCCGCTGTGACGCGTCGAGCCCGAAAGCACTCCCGGCTCTCAGCAGTGGTTCTGAAATGGAGCCGGGCGCGCAAGCGGTACGAACGTCAGGGCCTGCTGGTCGAGGAAGACGCCCTCGAGCAGGCGGAGCAGGCGTGTTCGGCAGACGCCGCGACCCGGGAGGCGAGCCGCGCCCGCGCCGCTGAGCGCCGGGCCGAGCTGGATGAACAATACGTCGTTCGATTTGCCGAACGCGTCCGGGAGCTTTATCCGGGTTGCCCCCGAGGCCGCGCGACGCAGATCGCCGAGCATGCCTGCCGCAGGTACAGCGGTCGCGTTGGCCGGACTGCTGCCGCCAAAGACCTGGATGAGCAGGCGGTTCGCCTGGCGGTAGTCGCGCACATTCGTCATGCGGAGACGGAATACGGCGCGTTGCTGGTCGGCGGTTGGGACAGACAGGAGGCCAGGGCGCACGTCACCGGGCAGGTCTCCGCCGTGCTCAGCGAGTGGCAAGGTCCATCACCGTCAGCCCGGGAAGCTCGGCGCTGAACGCTGCGACAGGTGGTGTCTTCGCTGTCCCGTTCGGATGCCCTTGCTCGAACGCAATCATCCTGTCTCGATAACGGCTACCCGGGCCTGCGCCGTACCCCCAGGCACAGGTAACCAGACGCCGGTAAGCCGGCCTTTACCTCAGCCACGCCCTGGTAAAGGTCTCTTTACTTTATCCACTCATGGTAAAGAATCATTTACCACGAGTGCGCGCCTGTCCGTCTCGAATTCGCCGCCAAGCCGCCACTGGTAGCTCGACCAGACCACGGCAATGTGAAATCCAGCGGACATCGTTGATCTGTGCGTGCTTGATGGTTCTGCTGACGGTGACGCCCAAAGGTGTTTTGCCGTCCGATGCATTTGTCTATGATTCAACGAGAGAATCAGGGATTCGAGACGGACAGGATTTGGGACCGGCGCTGTTTCAGCAACGACGCTGCCCTCATCGACCACGCCCTCTGGTGTGTTGGCTGACATTTGCTCCGGAAGACGTGCATCGTCGGAACTGGGGCGCGAAAAGTACAGCAGCCCTGCGATAGTCAGCGGCGCTGATGGATCCGAACATCAGCCACTTTGTCGTTCGCGTCATCTCCTCATTCGCTCCGGCTGTCGTGCGACTCGGGACGAAACCCCCGGCAACGTGGGGTGGTGCAACGTCGAGCCCACACGGCATAAAGAGTAGCAGACCGTGGAGCCCCCACGGTGTGGCGACCCACGGGGTTCGGGAAGGGATAGCGGCCTGACCGCTCGTGTCTGAACGGGAGTGGCGATTCTGCACGGATGACATGTCGCGCATTGCCGACAAGGTCGGGGTTTACGGCGAGCGGATCGGCGTCATCGTATGTCATAAGAGATCGCTGCGGCCCCAGCTCATTGCGAGTGGGCGGGGCACGCATGGATTGCCACTTTCGCGGGGATGACCAGGGGGAGGATTGTGCCCCGGGTTCAGGGCCAACCCCTCTTCAGCATTTTCCCGAACGGGAAAGAGAGTCTTTCAGATCGTGTCATGTTTCGATAGTATTCCCGAACGGGAACAATTCGAGATGATGTCATGAATAACCCTGAATCAATCCCGAACGGGAAGATTTTCACCCCAGGAGATGTCGGCCGAAACGTTCGCGCGTGCCGCGCAGAGCAGGGGATTACGCAGGCGGAACTCGCCTCGCTCTGCGGGGTGGGCGTGCGCTTTGTTTCCGAACTCGAGAATGGCAAATCGACCGCCGAGCTGGGCAAAGTCCTGCAGGTGCTGAAATGCCTCGGCTTGGAACTCAGCGTTCGGCGACGTGGCTGGGGCGCGCCTGCGGATAATTCATGAGCACGATCCTCGACGTTTACCTGAACACCGAGCGGGTCGGCAGCCTTCGGCTGGACACGGGGCGCCGTTTCGTCTTTCAGTACGGCGCGCAGTGGCTGGGCCGCCATGACGCCATTCCCCTGTCGCTTTGTCTTCCCCTTCGACCCGAGCCTTACCCGGACGATCTGTCGAGACCTTTCTTCGCCAATCTGTTGCCGGAATCCGACCTCCGAAGACGCATCGCAGGCAAACTCGGCCTCTCGGAACGCAACGATTTTGCGCTGTTGGAAGCGGTCGGTGGCGAATGCGCCGGGGCTGTAAGCCTGCTGGCCGAGGGTATCGGCCTTTCTGAAGAAGGCGGCTACCGTGCTCTCGACGACAATGCCCTGAATCGGCTGATATCCGATATGCCGAGCCGGCCCTTTCTCGCCGGCGAGGAGGGTGTCCGCCTGTCCCTCGCGGGCGCACAGAACAAGTTGCCCGTCTATTTCGACGGCTCGCAGATCAGCGTCCCGTTGGGGGCTGCGCCGAGCAGCCACGTCCTGAAGCCGCCCATGGTCCACTACCCCGACAGCGTGCAGAACGAAGCGTTCTGCATGGGACTGGCTGATCGCATGGGTTTGTCGGTTCCCGAGGTACGTGTCCTGAAGGTCGCGCACCCGCTCTATTTGATCGAGCGCTACGATCGCGCACGGAATGCCGACGGTCGGCTGACTCGTCTGCACCAGGAAGACTTCTGCCAGGCCCTCGGTGTTTCGCCGGACGCGAAGTATGAGAAGGAGGGCGGGCCCGGCGTTCAGGCGTGCTTCGCTTTGTTGCGCGATTACAGCACCCAACCGGCGGCGGACCTCAGGCGCCTGTTGGATTGGGTCGCATTCAACTACCTGATTGGAAACGCCGATGCCCATGCCAAGAACATCGCTCTTATGCTGATGCCACTAGGGCCGAGGCTGGCTCCCTTTTACGACCTGCTGTGTACCGCGGTCTATCCCGAACTCACGAGCAGAATGGCGATGCAGGTCGGCGGCGAAGATCGGCCCGACTGGATCATGGCGCGGCACTGGCGGCAGTTCGCCGATGAAACCGGAATTGCGTTCAAACTTGTGCGCCAGAGCGTTTTCACCCTGAGCCAAACGCTGCCCGCGGAAGCAGGGGACGAGGCCGAAGGCTTCCGGCAAAAGTACGGGTCGTGCGAGATCCTGGACCCAATACTTGAAGTGGTGCGGAGTCGTTGCCGGAAGGTGAGCGGAGTGCTCGGCTCGGCCGGATAGAGGGACAAGCAGTAGCCGTGCTGCAACCGAAGGCACACGTGCATTGGATCCCTCTCCGGTACTTGCCGACACACCGCAACCCACAACCGCGCCCAAGGTCCAGAATCTGGCCAAGTGTTTGCAACGCCGTCCCGCACACAGCATTCAACTGAAGGCTGACCACGATGAACCTTCCACCCGCGCTGACCCCCGTTCTGATAGAGATCGCTACCCTCGGCATCTTTTTCGCAATGCTGCTGATCTACCGACACACCAAGCAGCGGTTCAACCATCGTCGGCTGCCTTTTCAGGGCGACGCGCTGCGCGCGCCGGGCGAGGCACTT
Organism: uncultured Gammaproteobacteria bacterium; assembly: GCA_963783675.1. Taxonomy (GTDB): domain Bacteria; phylum Pseudomonadota; class Gammaproteobacteria; order Competibacterales; family JAHEDQ01; genus JAHEDQ01. The sequence continues at coordinate 1,077 of CAWAOU010000037.1, read as the reverse complement.
CGGGTCAAGTACGAAGATCTGAAAGTGGACTTCGGCATGTACATGGCAATGGTCATCGTCATGCCGCTGCTCGTCTACGCGAACTACATTCAGGCAAAAGTGATAGAGGCCAGCGTCAGCGCGATGCCCTCGGTCATATTGATGCTGACGGCGGTCGCCTTCTTCATCTGGCGCTCTGTCCAGCAGCTGCGCCGTATCACCCGCTTACGCATCGGCTATGCCGGTGAGGTGGCGGTCGGGGAACAGCTCAACCAACTCATGCTTCAGGGCTACCGTATGTTTCATGACGTACCGGGCGACAAAGCCTTCAACGTGGACCACGTCGTGGTCGGCCCGGCCGGCGTCTTTGCCGTCGAGACCAAGACCCGCACCAAAAAGGAATCGCGCGACGGCAAGGCCGACTACAAGGTGACCTTCGACGGGAAAAAGCTCAGCTTCGATTGCGATAAGGGGCGCTACAACACCAAATTCCTGGAACAAACCCGGCGCAACGCCGAGTGGTTATCCGCCTTGCTGACCAAATCCACTGCAGAAAAGATCCCGGTAAAAGGCGTTCTGGTTTTGCCCGGCTGGTTTGTAAACCGGACCGGCAGGGCCGATGTGCTCGTGATGAACCATCGGGAGGTCAGAACACTCCCAAAAGCGGGGACGACCGAGCCGCTGCGCCCAGATCAGGTCCAGCGCATCGTTTATCAACTCGAACAGCGCTGCCGCAATGTCGAACTGACGCCGAAGGTCATGCAGAAGGAAAAGGAAGCCTTCTCCTGACGCCCCACATCCAGATTCCTTTACCACCGAACACGGCACGCCACACCGCCCGCGGAGGGCTGCGAATCAGCGACTGCGCGTTCGATTCAGGCTCCACCCGACGTTGAAAGATATTTCGTTTGAACAATCACGTGTCGAGCCGCAGGGGCTCACGGTTACGGATACGGCCAAGAGCCTCGGTGTGAGTAGAAATACGCTGTCCGCAATCTTGAATGGAAGGGCAGGGAGCAGCCCTGAGATGGCCGTTCGGCGCGCCAGGATCCGCCGTTACCACCATGAGACGCCTGAGCTGTTCGTGTCGCAGCAGCC
>CAWAOU010000036.1:0-17863 GCA_963783675.1 uncultured Gammaproteobacteria bacterium | reverse complement strand
AATCCGACAGACTTTCATGGAACATAAACTAAGCCACTGATTTTTGGTTTGTTAATTCTGGGTCTGTTTGTACGAGTTGAAACCCCAGTTGATGAGCCTTGCGCTGTAGGGCACGGAGTCGGCGCCCTTCGCGTTCGGCTTCGAAGGCGGCCATGCCGCGCTCAACGTAATCCTCACCGCGAGTCAGCATCGCGTAGATCAGGCGCGCCAGTTGGTGCGCGGTCGCTTTGATGGCACGTGGGGTATCCAGACGCGCCAGTCGCGCGCGATGCGATGCACCAATGAACGATTGGCTGGTGCGCGCCGTGGACGCGGCGACGCGCAACGCTTGGCCGGCGCGATTGACACGCCGTTGCGGTGGCCCGCCTAAATTCTTGTCGCCGCTGATGCGCGTTCCCGGCGCCAAGGTCAGCCACGAGCAAAAGTGCTCGCAATTAGGGAAGCGCGACAGGTCGGGACCGATCTCGGAAGCGAGCACTAACGCGGTTTCCACACCGATGGTGGGGATGGCGGTCAGGTCCACGCCCAACACTTGACGCAGGGCCAGTTGCAGAGTGCGTTCGCCTGCATTACGTGCGGGCACAGCCAGCGGCTGTTCGGCCAACTCATGGGCGCCATCCAGCGTTTGCAGCGTGCTACCGATGCGTTGCTCACACCTGTGCAGCTGTGCTTGCAGGAAGTCATAGCGCTCCAGCGCCTGGCTGAGCGAAAACAAATGCTCTTCACGCCAGTTACCGCGCAGGCTGCGCGCGATGGTGGCCTGGTCTGCTTTGACCCGCCGGTCACGGTGGCGCGCCAATACCGCCCCATCGCGTTCACCGTCGACGATGGCCCGCACGATGCGCTGACCGGTCATGCCCATAATGTCACTGAGCACGGTGTCCAGTTGCACGTTCATCTGCGTCAGTGCCTTTTGAATATGCTGAACGCTGCGCGAGACATCGCGCACGAGCCGCGCGCGTTCACGTGCATAAATACGCAGCACACACACCTCATCCGGCGGCCTGAATGCCCCCTTGAGCAGGCCGTAGCTCATCAATTGCCATAACCACTCGCAGTCCAGCACATCGCTTTTGCGACCACTGACCTGCTTAGTCGCACGTGGATTGACCAGATGCACTTCAAAACCGCGTCGTTCCAACAATTCGTACAACGCGATCCAGTACACCCCCGTCGACTCCATCGCCACGATGCGCACCCGACACTCGTCAAGCCACTGGGCCAAGGCTTCATACTCGTCGGTGAAAGTGCCAAAATTGCGCACCGATTCTTCACTGCGTTCGGGACCGACAGCTACGTACACGCGGCGTTTGCCGATATCGATCCCCGCACAGTCCGGATGCACAATCTCAAGGCGTCGTTGATTTCCACGTTTGCGACCCATCGCATTTTCCTCCAACATTCCAATTACGGTTGTGCTGGGGGAACTGCGGCGAAGATCCACTCTTTCATGCGAGGTCACGGCAAGCCGTGCCATCAGCGATTAACGCCGATTACAGTCCGGGCCACGCTCCTAGTCGGGTGCTAGCACACCAATGTCTTATCGGCCTCTCACCCAGCACAGCCGCCTTTGTACACCTATGCGCCACAATGTTCCTTCCGCGATAGCGCGATGTCTTCAACGTGGTCGCTCCTAGGAGTGTACGCGGCAGAAATGAATGAGGCGAGGTGCTGTGCCGCAGACCGCGCCCTTTCTACCGCGCACACACCTGGCTTCATAACAGTTGTACCTGCGGCCCTTCCGGCGCCCCACTACCGCCAAAGAGTTGCCCGTGGAGGAAGTGGGGTTCGGCACAACATAAGCTGGATGCCCCTTGCGGATTCGGGGGTGCTTAGCTGGTACTCATGTCGACAACCAATTCGTAGCCGATGTCCAGAGTGCCGTCATCCGCTGGTTTGGCGAAGCCTCCGAGTTGAGCTACGCGTCCGGATGCGTCCTCGTAATCGCCGCTGCCACCGGTGATGTCGCCTGATGCGTGAAACCCGTTGCCATCCCAAGCACCAGACGAGGTATAAGAGAAGTCGCCGTTCGAGCAGGACACCTGACCTTCTATGTCGAAGATACCCCAGGCACCCTCATCTCGACCAAAAAGCGATTCCACGATGTCGAGCGTACAACCGTCGAGATCGCCGCCCTCCAACTGGATTTGATACGCGACCTGCATCCCGCCCTCTGGCTGATTCTCTGTCTGCTCCGCACTGCCATTGTTGAACGCGACATTCGAACGTATAACCCCGTTATAACCAGCGGTGTACGCCGGAGTCGTTAACGCCAAAGCCAGCGCAGATGCGGCGAGTGAAATGTAATGGTTTCGTATTTCCATGCTTTTGCCCATCTTGAATTTTATATAACCATTAAGCGGGCACTTATCAACGCGCCTTCGGTTCTTAAAAACCACTGCCGACGCAATTGATACCGCTGGTTTTCATTTTTTACCCATCAATAATGAATAGTACAGATCAAGGCATTGTCAAACCGAGGCGTCCTTTCAACTCGGCCTCGTGGTCTCTTTTTGGGGGCAGCGGGCGTGATGAAGGCAAGAAGCTGGAGTGTCCGTGCCGGTATATCTGCTGCCCGGCGGTCTCGGAAATACGCCTATTGCTTTCCGCTAGTGTAGTGTCTTCCACACACTTGATGGTTGTGGTTAGGCATCGTGGTTACTGACAAGGCGCGGTGAGGAGGAATAGCCAGCGCTATTGCGACGATCCGCAACGCCGTCAGGGACCGCGAGGGCCAGCGCAGGTGTTAAGTGTGTGGGAGACACTGCACTAGGGAAGGTCTGAACAATTGATACGAATTGCGTTTCGGTCCACAAGGGCGCAGATGCGAGGCTCCCGGCGCAGCGCCATAGTCATTCTATGGCCAAGCCGGGGAACGCGGCAGATGTGCCCTTGTGGGTGAAACCCCAGCGGGGCCGGGCCTTTGCGCCCCTCGTACCGCGTTGCACCTCGCTCATTGGCAGCAAGCCAACTACGCTCGGTGCGCCTTGTACGAGGGAGCGCAAAGACCCCGGCGCGATCGCAGCAATTGTTCAGACTTTCCCTAGGGAGCCTCTGATTTATTCTGGGCGAAGCAGATTGGAGGCTGAAATGTGCAGATTCAAGGGGCGGAACGCGGGGCAGATCGCGGATAATAGTTGTTCTATTGCCAAAATCTGCAACGATGAAGCTGTGCATTTCAGTCCCAAGATGTACGTTCACGAATAGGTCACAGACTCCCTAATGGAATACGCCGATGTCAATCCTTGACCATGACACGCTTGCCGAGTTTGACGCCACCGCGTTGGCGGACCTCGTCCGTCAACGCGAGGTCAGTCCGCTGGAACTGGTCGATGCCGCGCTGGAGCGACTTGAACGTGTAAACGGCAGACTCAACGCCGTCATCACATCGATGGCCGATTCGGCTCGCCAGACGGCCCGAGCACCGATCGATCCCAAGGCGCTGTTCCCGGGGGTGCCATTCCTGATGAAGGACTTTCTCGCGGAAGTGGCGGGTGAGCGTTTCACCGAGGGCAGCGCGTTCCTCGGGGACTTCATGCCTGATCAGGACTCCGAATTGGTCCGGCGCTTTCGCGCGGCGGGGTTGATCACCATCGGCAAGACCAACACGCCCGAGTTCGCCGTCGGCGCCACCACCGAGCCTCGGCGGTTCGGCGCCACCCACAACCCTTGGGATCTCAACCGGACACCCGGCGGCTCGAGCGGTGGCTCGGCGGCGGCGGTAGCGGCCCGGGTGGTACCCATGGCCCACGGCAACGACGCCGGTGGCTCGATCCGGATTCCGGCTTCGTGCTGTGGGCTGATCGGCCTCAAACCCGGTCGTGCCCGGGTGCCCCTTGGGCCGCTCTACGGCGATCTGTTCACCGGTATTGTCAGTGAGTTTGCACTCACCCGAAGCGTGCGCGATACCGCGGCGCTGCTGGAAGCGGTAGCGGGTCCGATGCGCGGTGATCCTTACTTCGCGCCGCCGCCGGAACGGCCCTATACCCAGGAAACGGAGCGGGCGCCTGGGCAGCTGCGAATTGGATTTTCGATTACAACGCCTTTGGGCGATCCGGTCGACGATGCATGCATGGCAGCGGTTAAGGAGGCGGCCGACTTGTGCGCCTCCCTCGGGCATGAGGTTGAGGAAGCCGCCCCGAGCTTTGATGCAGAGTCCCTATGGTCGGCGTTCACGACCCTGCTCTGTTCCGGCACCGCGTGGGCGGTTCGTGACTGGACCCGCCGTCTCGGCAGGGCGCCCGGCCAGGACGATCTGGAACCCTTCGTGGCCGCGTTCGTGCGTCGCGGCGAGGCGCTATCGGCCAGTGAGTTGTTGTTGGCAGTCCAGGATGTGCAACGCGGCGTCCGTGACATGCTCGGTTTCTACCGCCATCATGATGTCTGGCTTACGCCAACCCTCGGTCAGCCCCCCGTGCCCCTGGGTACCCTGGTCTACCGGGAGGGTGAGGACCCTTTTGAACTGCGTCGCCGCACCGCTCGGTTCTCGCCGTTCACTTACCTGTCCAATGCATCCGGCCAGCCCGCCATCTCTCTGCCGCTGCATTGGACCGACGACGGCCTGCCGGTGGGCGTGTTGTTCACGGCGGACCATGGCGGGGAGGGCGTATTGCTGCGCCTGGCCGCGCACATTGAACAAGCGCGGCCTTGGGCCGCGCGCCGGCCTGGCGTATGCGCAGTATGATCAAGCCTCCCTTTGGTTGCTTCGATTCCGAGCCGTGCTTCTGCGCCCGGTGATGCGCATTCGCCTGAAGCAAAAGCGCTAACGTCTGGAGCCTGGGAACCGTCGAAAAATTGTGCTGAAGGACAGCATTTCTGTCGGCGCAGGGGCGCGATCTGGGCCAACACCGCGTCGACGCACAGGTTGACGGTTGCTTGATGATCTGGAGGATACTCGCTCATCTCCGGGAGAAGGGCGATAATGCTTTCTATCCTCTACTCTATACTCCTCAAAGCTGAGTCCCCTCCTGTGGTGATTTCGCACGCCGGCGCTATCGCGACAAGGTCCTTGAATCGCATTTAAATTCTGGGGTCTGAGCCCGGTGATCACAGTATGCAGAGCTGCCCTTCCTTACTGTAGGGCGCGTTACATTTCCAGTCATTGCCATCGCGGATAAGGTGGGCATTGGCCGGCACCTCCAGTTTGTTGCAGGTTTTCGAGTCACTGCTTGCGTACCCGCGTTCGCATTGCCAGTCCGGCCCGTAGCTCCTCTCCACCCGGTAAGCGTTGGCTGGCAACTGCACCGCAACACAAGCGGTGCCGGATACGCTATAACCCCGCTCGCACTCCCAGCCACTCCCGAACGACGAATTGGTCAGGAAACCGTTGGCCGGAACCTTGATACGCTGACAGCTATCGCCGCTGGCCTTGAAGCCCCGGTCGCAGGTCCAGCCGGCCCCGGATGACGACTTCGCCAGGTACCCGTTCTCCGGAACAATGATCCGCGCGCACTGTTCGTTCTCTACGCGAAACCCCCGGTCACATTTCCAGCCATTGCCGCGTGAATTCAGGTAGCCGTTGGCCGGCACTATGGTCTCGACGCAGGCTTCCCGCGTGTCGCGGTAACCGAATTCGCAGTGCCACCCTTTACCGTAGGATGCGCCACTCGCGTAGCCATTGTCGGGCACAACCAGCGGGCCCACTTGTGTGGCCGCAATGCCAGGCATAGCAAACAGCGCAGAGAGGATTAATAACAGTCTGCCGTTTTGGGCAACCATCGATGAGTATTGCATGGGTATACCCCTGAGCATTAAGGAGCCTCTTCTATTCTTGAACGCGCATCTTGGGACCGAAATGCACAGCTTCATCGTTTCAGATCTTGGCAATAGAACAACTATTACCTGCGATCTGAGCCTTGAATCTGTGCATTTCACCCACCAATCTGCACCGTCCAGAATAGATCAGAGGCTCCTTAAGAAGACCAGTGGCCGCTGTTGAAAGTGCTGACCGCAATAATTTGGCCTTCAAAGGAAGAGAAATTCAGCCACTTGATCGCCTGCACGGCACCGGCCGAATCCGCCATTTCCACTAACCCGAAACCGCGCCTGTCACCAGACAGATCGTCTTTCATAACCGCCGCGAACGCTACGAGCCCAAAACGACTGAACCTGTCCAGCAGGTCATTATCGGTTATGTGAGGCGAAAGGTTACCAAGGTGAGATTTCGCAGTCATGATTCCTCCTTAAGCAGACATGCCGCAAAAGGAGAGAAAAGGGAGAGCCCCTTGGTTTCGATGAACGGCTTGATTAGCAGTTTTGAGTGTACGCCCTTATCAGCGGGTGCGTTGAAGTATCTGCTGTGCTGAGGCGAAACCTGTTCCCCGTCAGTGCTCCTTGGCGGCTGCATTATCTGGTATGCCGCTTAGGGAGCCTCTGATCAATTCGTGAACGTGCATCTTGGGACTGAACTGCACAGCTTCATCGTTGCAAATCTTGGCAATAGAGCAACTATTACCTGCAATCTGCCCCTTGAAGCTGCACATTTCACCCTCCAATCTGCTTCGCCGACAGAATAAAGCAGAGGCTCCTTAGGTTGACCCGGAGCCACTTCGCACACTGTTTCCATACCGGAAATTAGTGAACCGATGATTTGTAACGTCAGTGTGCAACTTGAGAGCACTGGGCTTACTGCTCTCTTCATAGGGCTCTCATCGGAACGCCATACAAGATATATGCGTTCGAAGCTGCACAATTCGGCTATGGGCTACCGCTTTTCCTGCTCCGGCCAGGCACATGCGGTTCGTAATACTTGTGGGCATGTCAGCAGTTGCCAGGCGTTACCTGCTCGGGATGCGAGTCCTGTAGGTATTGCAGGTGGCCGTTTGGACGGTGTTTTACGCATGGTACTTTCACCCAGCGAAACCGCGCCGGTCCGTCGGGACGCTCGACGCACACCCCATCGAGAAACAGCATACGGAACTGGAAGAGAGCGTCGAGCGCACTGCCGAAGCACTGGATCAGCGTGATCGCGCCGGTGTTTGCCGTGCTGGGTTTGTAGCCGGCTTTTCGGATCAGATGCGTGGTCAGGGCGCGGTAGGCGATGCCGAGCACCCGGCTCATGACCGCCGGGCGGGGGGGGTCAGGGCCGCTTTGCCGCTGACCACGATCACGGTCTACGAAACCGTCTTCAACCGTCTGGGCATCGGCCGGGACGGGGCGGACAAAGGCCAACTGTTTTCCGCGCCCGACAGGAAACGCTCCTGCCAGCCTTCCACCTCAGCCACCGTCAGGCCTTACTTGCGGGCGGTCTCATGCGCCGAGGTCTCCCCACGTAGAATGCTCAACACCAAGGCCGCGCGGCGCTTCGCCATCCAGCGCTGAACCGGTTTATCTGTTGCCGTTATCCACCTCCATCTGGCACCTGCCAGCATGTCTAAAGGGTGGTTTGGCTTTCAAGGGGAGCAAGATACACGGGCGCGATCTGGGCCAACACCGCGTCGACGCACAGGTTGACGGTTGCTCGATGATCTGGAGGATACTCGCCCATCTCCGGGAAAAGGGCGTTAATGCTTCATACTACTCCGAGGCAAAGGATTCAATGTCGGCGCAGGAAGGCAGTTCCTGACAGATCCGACGCTGGCTCTAAGTTGGGGTCAAAGCCTCGCGATAGGACCAAACGCCGGCGCGGCGCCCGTTCCCTCAGTAACCATCGTCGTCGGGAGAAATGTGAAACTCTCCTGCGACATAGTCGAGCTGCGCCTGCATCTTCTGGTTGAATATCTTGTTGATGGGTTCGGCCGGCTTCATGCGCCAGACCTTTGAACGCGACGCCAGCGTCTCCGCCAGTTCCCACTTGTATTGAAACCGCCCACCGAACAGTCCGGCCACGGCATCGATCTGGGCTTCAGTGAGATAGTATCGATCGAGGTCGGCGAACTTCTCCGCGCTGATCTCGGTTTCGTAGATCGTTGCCGCCTCGATGACCTTGTCCTGCTGCGCAGAGGTCAGGGTGGTGGTCTCGCGCAGCCGGTTGCGGAATTCCACCGCGGGACTGATGACTTCGTCTTTCAGTTCACCGACGTGCTCTGTCGGGACGCCCTCTTCCTGCAGACGCGCGATGACCGCATCGGTCACGGAAAAAGTCACGGTTTCAAACACCTGCTGCTTGAACACGTTCTGCACCACGAACAGCAGGCCGAACGACAACAGCGCCGCGATGACGGGGGTCGCCACCCAGCCGCCGGCGATGTTGAGCAGAACCCCCCAGCGGATCTGGCGGGCGCCTTTGAGGCCTTTCAGGAGTCCGATACCGATGATGGCGCCCACCACCGCCTGAGAACTGGACACCGGAATGAGCGGAATCGTGGGCAGGCCGGTTTTGACCAGGAAGTGCTCCAGGCCAGTGGAGGCAAAAATGAACAGCACCAGTGAACTGGCGAGAACAACCACGAAAGCGGCCACCGGCGTCAGCGGCATGAGGCTGTTGCCCACGGTCAGCATCACCCGCTTCGAGTAGGTGAACACCCCGACCGCGATCGCGACCGCTCCGAGCAGGAACAACTGCTGCACCGAACTGAGCCGAAACAGCTCACCCACCTCGATGTCACTGAAGGGCGAGGACGATACGAAGACACCCATCACGTTGCCGATGTTGTTGGCGCCCAGGCTGTACGACCCAAAGGCGCCGGCCAGCACCAGAGCGATACGGGTATACATGTCCAGACTCAACAAGTGCATGCGGGTCCAGCGAATCACAAAGACGGTCACCTTGTAGAGCAGGGCGCCGAACAGGGCGCCGAGGATCGGCGCCGCGATCCAGGTACCGACGATCTTGGTGAGCGCGCCCAGGTCGGTGATGGACCCGGTGAACCAGTTCCAGCCGACGATAGCCCCCACCACCGCCTGCGTGGTCGAGACCGGCAGCTGGGCCTTGGTCATCCAGTACACGGTCAGCGCGGCAGTGAGAGCCGCGGTGAACGACCCCGCCAGGGCGTTCACCGCACCCAGTTTGCCCAAGCCGTGCGCGGCACCCGCACCGCCGATAACCGCGCCCAGTATCAGGAACACGCTGCAGATCATGGCGGCCGTGGTGAAGCGGATCATCCGCGCACCCACCGCCGTGCCAAAAACGTTGGCGGCATCGTTCGCGCCCAGCGACCAGCCCAGGAACAGGCCGCTGGACAGGAAAATCAGCACCGTAATTTCCATTTGTGCGTTCCCGGATTCCGCTACCGTTTTCGGTTACAACGAGCGCTTGATCGTGTAGATCGAGATCTCGTCGCCCAACTCCTCGGCTTCGTCCGCCAGCTCATCGATCTTGTCGACGAAGTAGCGGGCTTGCATCTTCCGGTCGAGAGCCGTGTCGGAGTCAAAAATCTGCCGTTTCAATCGCATTGCGATACGGTCTACCTCCGCTTCGTAAAAACTGATCTTGTGGGCGTTGTCTTCCACTTTACGCAGGTCTTTGAAGAACGCTCTGGTCGTGACGACCGCGGCTTCCACACACTTGACCGTGTTCTCCACCAACTCCACGAATGACGCCCGCTGTTCGGAGCTGCTTTCGTCGAGGCTCGGGCGCTCGACGGAAACCGCGGTCGCGATGTGCTCGTACTGGTCCAGGAGGTAATCCAGGTACTGGAGAAGGCTCAGCACGTCGCCGCGCGAGTCGGGGATCAACATCTCGGTGTAGAGTGAGCGGGCGATCTCCCGGCTCATGCTGTTACCTTTCTGCTCCAGATCCTTGAGCATCTGGCACTGCTGGAGAAACGATTCATCCGCGCCCGACTTCATGTAGTGCTTCACCAGTTTTTCGAAATGCATGCCCGCCTGGGACAGGGTGTTGAGCATCTCGTCGATCTGGCCTTCCAGCGCCTTCACTTTGCCGAACATTGTGATCGCCATGACGCCCCCCAGCAGTTCCCGGATTGCCCGGGTCTTGTGACAGATTTATTTCTCCCTCAATAGTGGACCAAGGATGCCGAACCTGCCACCACCCATCCGGGTTGCGGCGACCGGCGACCGGTCCGTAGTCCACTCTGGTGAGCATGTGGTGCAATGCGTGGCCGAACTCGTGGAACAGCGTGATCACGAAACACCATCGACTCTGCGCGGTTTCTCGCGCTCTCGGTGCGTCCCGGGCAGTGGCAGAAGGCCAAGGATAAACTGACCACCGATTTTGATTTCCAGACCATCAGCTTCGACGAACTGTTGCTACGGCATCTGCACCTGCTGTGTGATGGGATGGCGAAGCCACCCAACTGGCAGGTCGTGTTGAAGGCCGACGCCGCTGACCACAGCAGCATGGACTGGTCACGGCTGCAAGGGCTGGTGCAGAGGGCGTTGGCCGCCATGGCCGACGAGGTGAAGGCTGTTGACCGTCCGGTGCTGCTCACCGACCCCGGACTCATCGCCCGCTACGAACTCGTCGATAGCTGGCTCAGCGAGCTGCGCTCGCATCTGCTGAACGGACAACAGGTGAACGGACAACAGGTCAATGCCCTGGTGCTGCTGATCGCCAACGAGACCACCACCGCCGGGGCGATCATAGACGGCATCACCATCCCCAGCGCCGAGCGGGGCCGGCAGCAAAGAGTTTGCGCGTATCCCGAGCGCTTGGCTTGAATTGGCTTGCGCGAAGGCGCAAAGACGCGAATAAGGGAAAAGGAAATAGAAACGGGTCAAAGAAACTTTTTGGCGCAATCCTTCGGGGAGAGCACAAGATGGTGTTTGGGTGGATTGTCCAACAGCAGCCGATCCCCGGTGACCAAGATGCCCTGTGGTTGCGAGAGCAGCAGTGCCCAGAGGTGATTATCGCCCGGGTCCGGCACCACTTGGGATGCGACAGGCTCTCGCCAAACTGCGTTTGCGGTCAAATTGGTGAGCAGCTCGTCGATTTCATCGGCGCCGAGCCGATGCAGCTCGACCAGCTTTGGCCGCAGCAGCACCCGACGGTATTCGGCGAGCAGCGCGGGTGAGAGCAGGAACAGCAGGCGCCCGTCCAGCATGGCATCGAGAATCCGGGATACCGGAGAGTCTTTTCTTGATGACAGCAGACCGGCAATCACCACATTGGTGTCGGCGATCAACGCATGCGGTTTCATGCGCCGCGTGCGTTCCGTGTCTCCGTAACGGCGATGGCCAAGGCGTCTTCTTCGCCCAAGTTGGCGTTTTCCCGGGCGCGGGCGACCAGTTCCCGAGCACTACCACGGGTTCGAATGCCGCGAAACGCGAGGCTTTCCTCGATGATTGCGGTGATCGATCTCTTCTGTCGTGCTGCAGTTTCCTTTAGAGCCTGGTGTAGCTCGTCATTGAGGGTAATCGTGAGACGGCTCATGGAATCCTCCAGCAACGGGCACAATTCGCACATTATCACCAACACACCAACCCATCGATTAGGACGTACGGGCCGGGAAGTCAGGTAAACTTGCTCAAAGTCCCAACAAATCTCACGCGAAGCCACACTCCCCTTTGGAAACAGGGGGGGGCGAGGGGGATTGTCGAACCCTACAACAAAACACCAAAACCCTTCTCCCGCCAGCTAAGGTTCAAGCTGACCGATGCGGAACAGAAGCTCTGGCAACGCCTGCGAAGAAAACAGATCCACGGCGTTCAGTTCTACCGTCAGAAGCCGCTGCTGCACTACATCTTTGACTTCTACTGCGCAAAGGCGTCTCTGGTCATCGAGTTGGACGGCAGTCAGCACCTGGAGGCGGAGCATCAGCGCACGGATGCCCTGCGAGACAAGGCGCTGGCGGGGCAGGGGTTGCAAGTGCTGCGGTTCGATAACCAGCAAGTGTTGACCGAAACCGACGCGGTGGCGGTGGTTGAAGTGATCCATGAGATTGTCGGGCGGAGATTACGGCAGGCGAATCCCCCCAACCCCCGGGTGCCTATCTGCACGGCAGCTTCGGGAGTCGGTAAGTCGCATTTCATGGCGGTTCTTGCACCTGCTGTTGCAGGGCAATGTGAAGGCCCGCGCCATCCCCGAGCTGGCGCCCGCGGTGGCCAAGCACAACGACTGGATGCAGAGCAAAAGCATCCTGCTGGTGCCCTACCACATGATCGGTGCAGCCAGCATCGAATCGGGCGTTCTCGGCGGCTATGCCCGCTACATCCGCAAGCAGCATCCGGATGCCCCGGTGCCCGGTTTCTACATGAGCGGCCGCCTCTTTGCCGATGCCAAGGCGATGCGTGGTCACATGGGCGATGAGACCTTCTTCAACGCCTTAAACGCAAACGGCGGCTCGGGCGGCAGCGATGACGGTTGGGGTGACGTCGCCACCGGCTGGGATCCCGGCAGTTTCGATGCCGTGATCAGCGGGCAGGCGAGCGACGATGACCGCATCCGCCTGGTGGGCGATCTGGTCGGGACCCTGTTCAAGTCCTTCGCCGACCTGGCCAATACCGAGAGTGGCGGCTACATCGAATTCGACGAAGGGCTGCGGATGATGACTCGCCACGCCAGGTCCCTCGGCTACGACGCAGTGATCCTTTTCCTGGATGAGCTGATCCTCTGGCTGGCCAGCCGTCTGTCGGACCGGGAGTTCATCAACACCGAGATCCAGAAGGTGGTCAAGCTGGTGGAGACCGGCATCACCCGCGAGCTGCCCCTGATCAGCTTCATCGCCCGTCAGCGGGATTTGCGGGAGTTCGTCGGCGATCAATATACCGGTGTCGAGCAGGAGATCCTGATCGACTCCTTGAAGTATTGGGAGGGTCGGTTTCATACCATCACCCTGGAGGATCGAAACCTCCCGGTGATCGCCGAGCGTCGCCTGCTGAGGCCTGTTGATGCGGCGGCAAAGCAGCAGATCGAAGATGCGTTTGGCCGGACCGAGGGCATGCGCGAGGAGGCCTTCACTCTTTCGCTCACCAGCCAGGGTGATCGCGAGATGTTCCGGCGTCTCTATCCTTTTAGCCCGGCACTGGTGCAGGCGCTGGTGGCACTCTCCTCCGCGCTGCAGCGCGAACGCACGGCACTCAAGGTCATGCTGATGTTGCTGGTGGAGCAGCGGGAAACCCTGGAGCTGGGCAATGTGATCCCGGTGGGCGACCTCTACGATGTGATCGGCTCCGAGGCCGAGCCCTTCTCCCAGGGAAGGTCTGAACAATTGCTGCGATCGCGCCGGCGTTTTTGCACTCCCTCGTACAAGGCGCACCGAGCGAAGTTGGCCCAAGGCAAATGCGTGAGTTGCCAATGAGCGAGGTGCAACGCGGTACCAGGGGCGCAAAGGCCTGGCCCCGCTGGGGTTTCGCCCACAAGGGCACATCTGCCGCGTTTCCCGGCTTGGCCATAGAATGACTATGGCGCTGCGCCGGGAGCCTCGCATCTGCGCCCTTGTGGACCGAAACGCGATTCGTATCAATTGTTCAGACCTTCCCTAGGGCAGAATACCTGGATCGATGAATGCGAGTTTGACGCGTGGAAAGCCATGTAAGGCACGGGCAGTGTCAGAAGGGCATTTTTACCGGCATTCACCCTGGCTCCGGACAACCTGTGGGGCCAAGGCCGCTGGTCGCGTGCGAACAAGGATTCCCCCTATTGCATTGCCTCGACGCCCGCAAAAGGGCTGATCCCGAGCCACTCCGGCATGCTTCTCGCCAGTTGTTTCTTGCCATGGGTTCGCAGGCGCTGTTCACGCAAGGCTTGGCGCAGGTCGAGGTCGCCGTGCCAGATTTCGACCAGGGTGCGCACGGTGCTGTTGATGTAGAGATCCACTTCGCGCCCCGGATTTTCGGTACACAGGTCCACTTCACCTCCGCTTACCAGCAGCCACCAGGTCTTGTGCTTCTCTAACTCGTCGAAGTTGAAACACAGCACGGTTTCGCCATTGGGCAACTTATCCGTCTGCACGCGCCGCTGCAGGTCCCACATAAGAAACTCCACGTCGAGTTCATCGTCGCTCATCTGCCCGCGTGCCCAACGCATGCCCCACACCGCCAGATGCTCGATCAGCGGCTGCAATTCTCGCCCGCAGGGGGTCAGTTGATACTCGGTGCTGCGTTGGCCCGGCGGGCTCTTGCGCACCAGCAACCCTTTGTCTTCGAGCATTTTCAGTCGGCGGGAAAGCAGGGTCGGCGAGATCCGCGACAGGGCCCGCTGCAGCTCGCTATAGCGGGTGGAGCCCAGCAGCAACTCGCGCAGGATCAGCACCGTCCATTTTTCACCGAGGATTTCGGTGGCCTTCGCCACGGGGCAGAACTGACCGTATGTGTTCATGAGTTCATCGTCCCATAAGCCTTCAACAGTTTAACTACATCATGTGTAGTTCATTGCTACATCTCATGCAGTAGTCCGTGCCTCCGCTCTTACCTATCTTGGTCATGGCGTGGCAACACCGCCACATTTGAACCAGGACACGAGGAGAACGTCATGCACTCAAACACCATAGCAAGCGTCACAAAACCGCAACCCAAAGGCCCGGTCGTCAACGGTGTACCGACGGGTCAGCTGATGGACGTCATCGGTTCCATCCAACAGGACGCGGACAATGCGAAATTCCAGTTCCGGCTGGACAACCGATGGTTGGAGGGCAGCATCAACCGCAGCCGGATGGACGATTACTTCGCCGATGGGCGCGAAACCCGGCACGGCCAGGTTTTCGAACTGGACGCGGACGAACCGCGGCTGATCGCCGGCGCTGACACTGCGCCGACCCCGGTGGAATACGTGCTGCATGCCTTGGTCAGTTGCCTGACAACCACCATGGTGTACCACGCCTCGGTGCAGGGTGTTGAAATCGAATCCGTCAAATCCCAGGTCGAAGGCGACATCGATGTTCGGGGCTTCTTCGGTCTGTCGGAGAACGTGCGCAAAGGCTTTAACCAGGTGCGTGTGCGCATGCAGGTGAAAAGCGAGGCCAGTGCGGAGCAACTGCGGGAAATGGCCATGTATTCGGCGGTCTACGATATGGTCGCAAACTCACTTCCCGTGGACTTTGTGATCGAAAAGGCATAGATCGTTTTTGCAACACTGTCATGTGGTCGAGCGACGCACAAGCCTGCCCGCTCGTCCCAGCAACCCCGGGATCGGGGTCGGACCAACCCCAATACAGCCCCGACTTGGGTTGGTCCGACCCCAGATAGGGCCTTGATCGCTGGCCCTCCTGGTCCGGCCAGTCGCTCGTCTACCAGGGGTTGATGCGCGTTTTGTCGATGCCAGGACGCGCTGTGAACTGAAAGGGTTCACTGCGTTCGCAACCACCAGGTCGATGGCTGTGACGGGATGGCGCCATTTTTCCGGAGTCACTCACTCATTGGCGGGTGATTTCGATCCCAGCGTCTTCTGAATGAGTTCCGCAAAAGCAAGCACCGCCTCTTTGGGTTCGACCTTGCAGTGACCGAAACGTGGAAGAGCGGTAGCGGTAAAAAGCTCGTCTGATTGACTTAGAACCGTCTTCCACCAATAGATCATTTCGTGCCAGAAGGGCACGCCCGGATCCACCACGTTGTGGAGCGCTACCTCTGGCGTGCGGAGCGCACCGGTGGTTTCGTAGAACGTGTTCAACATATCCACGGCGGCGGGATCGGTGCGGAAGCGCTTCACCCCGAAGTTCAAACGGAACGGGTTGTCGGAGCAGGAGTAGATACGGTTCCAATTGCCGGTTGGATTGCCGCCGAGTGTTTCGACACCATCGTTGATACGGAGAAAGCTCTTCTCGGCGAGTTGCATGGCTACATCGACCTGATTGCCCTCTTCGCTGGGCACTCCGGCACAGCGCATAGCCTGCGACAGGGCATCAATCTGCGCTGGGCTCGAGATCACGTTACTGATCCTTTGCTTGTAGTTGGCGCCGGTTTCCCAATTGTCGATGATGCGTTGTGGTACATGGGGTTGGCCGCCGCGTTTCGTGAGCAAGGGTTGGGCGAATTGGTCTCGGAAAAAATAGTCGAACAGCACGGCGTAATTAAATAAGTACCGGAACTGAGCACGAAACTTACCGTGGGGGGCGCAGATGGTCATCGTCCCCGTAAACGACTCGTCCTCATCGCCCTCGTTCAACAAAGTCGCAATGAGCCCGCCTTGAGAAGCGCCGATCACATAGGCGAGCGGTTGCGGCGGTGTAGGTGGTGGCGGGCAGCCGTTGGACCGTTGGCAGAAATATTTCGGGAAGATCTCTTCCCTGTAGAGATCGACCAGTCGTTTGGTCTCGTCGATGCCTTCCGGGACGGACAAGCCGGTCTTGCTGCGGGCGACCACCCCGAATGAAAAGCCCAGTTGGGTGAGCAATCCCGGGGTCGATGCGCCACCGAGTTCGCCTTCGAGTTCGTCCGTGATCGCCTCGATAGATCCCTCTGCTTCAATCACTTCAACGGTGCCGTGCGCATACGCCACCAGAACGCCGTTGGCCATGCCGAACGCGGGATCGGGAATGCAGAACAGCCATTCCGCATCCGGGTTCCTGAACATCCCGCTGACCGCGATCGCCCGCACCGGCGGGCACAGAGTCTCTGGGTCGAACCCGTTCTCGCCGCCTGTATCTTGAGCCATGGCGCTGGGCGCCGCCGCGAGGACTGCGCCCAGCGCCATGCTCGTGCAGAAAAACCAGGCCGGGAAGCGCATCGATTTTACGAGTTTCATGAACCGTTCCTCCCTCAATGCACGGGTCGCCGCACGCGGCGGAGCAGGCAGCGCCGAGTCGACTTGATCTGCTCCGACCGCCGGCTCGGGTACACTGATTCAGCATCCAAATCGCCGTAAACTCAGGCGTCATCGTCGATTTCGAGTGCCGCTCGCAACTGTACTGATCTTCGCCCTATTGGTCGGCTTTGTACACTGCGTTGCAGCCCAAACCACGGCCTTGGACGATTACGTGGCCGAACCGGACCCGAGCTACAGGTTCGTCCACTACGACACTGAGACGGGCAGCGGCTACACCACCTGCTTCCTCAAGATGACGTCGCAAAAATGGCGTTCGCGTGAGGAAGTCGATCGGGTGCTCTGGGAGCGCGAACTGCTTATCGCCGTACCGTGGGTTCCACACTCGGGAAATCAACAGACCGCCTTCCTGCTGGTGAACGGCGGCAGGAACAAGGACTGGCTCAAATCCGAGGACAACGAGGTGATTGGTCTGCTCGCCGTTGTGACCGGCGCGGTCACCGCCTTGGGGCGGTGTCGTCTGACCCCCGCTTCCGGATGAGTCACCCAAGGCTCAGCATCCCTGAATCGTTCTCTGACGCATGGGGCATCCGGCGCGACACTCACGCAGATTGAACCCGGCTCGCCAACAGCGGTCAACTCTGAGTCGCGCGGCTGCCGCGCGACTCATCTATTGTTCAATTTCCGCAAGCTGGAGCATTGCCGATGAGATTCGTTTCCACCGTCCGCACCTTCGCCGCCCTTTTTCTGTTTGGGTTTGGCCTGGGCACCTCGCAGGCCTCCGAACTGCAATGGTTTGGTCAAGCTGCCTTCAAACTCACCACCGAGAGTGGCAAGGTGATCGTGATCGATCCCTTTCTGCTCAAGAATCCGAAGACACCGGAAGAGCTCAAAGACCTGTCGAAACTCGGTAAAGTGGATTTGATACTGGTTACCCACGGTCACTTCGACCATACCGCCGACGTGCAGGCCCTGGCGGAGATGACCGGTGCAAAAGTCGGTATGAACGCCGACATGGGCAGCGTCTACACCAGCCTGGGGCTATTGCCGAAGGAACAGGTCGTGCGCTGGAACAAAAGCGGCACGGTCACGCCCATTGGCGATGACATTAAGATCACCATGGTTCGGGCCGAGCACAGTTCGACGGTTGCACACGAGGGCGCGGTGCACAGCGGCGGTGAACCGGTTGGATATGTGATCGAGTTGGAGAACGGCTACAAGGTCTACCATTCCGGCGACACCGGCGTGTTTGGCGACATGAAGATGATCGGCGAGTATTACAAACCCGATCTGGCCCTGGTCTGCATTGGTGGGTGGTTTACCACA
>CAWAOU010000035.1:0-80754 GCA_963783675.1 uncultured Gammaproteobacteria bacterium | reverse complement strand
GGGGGGGGGGGGGGGGGGGGGGGGGGGGGGGGGGGGGGGGGGGGGGGGGGGGGGGGGGGGGGGGGGGGGGGGGGGGGGGGGGGGGGGGGGGGGGCCCGACCGTACTGCGGCAAGCCGGGCGGTGGCTGCGCCGATCCCGCGCCCGCCCCCTGTCACCAGCAACGTGGGTTGCGAATCCGCTGTCATGCACCACCTAAACGCCGCCCTGCCATCCGATGAGCGTAGCAGAGAACGGTATCCCGATTCAGTTCGGTAGATTTGGCAGATACGGTCATTGCGACAACAGGTCGCTTGTCATATCGTCACGGCTCGCCTCCGTCGGACCCAAGACTTGAGCATCGACACCGACGACCGCATTCGACACATCGGGTTCCTGCTGGTCCCCGGCTTCGCCATGATGGCGTTCACCTCCGCCATCGAACCCATCCGCGTAGCCAATCGCCTGAGCGTCAATCCATTGTATCGATGGACCCTCTATTCCGCCGATGGCGGTCCGGTCAGCGCAGGCAATGGGGTGACCGTGATGGCGGACAAATCCGTCGCCGAGGACCAGGGGCTTGATCTGATTCTGGTATGCGGGGGTCTTGCCGCGCACCGCTACGACGACCCCAAAGTGCTGCACTGGCTGCGACGGCAAGCGGCACAAGGGGTGGCCCTGGGCGGACTCAGCACAGCCAGCTACATACTCGCACGTGCCGGATTACTCCGTGGCTATCGATGCACCATCCACTGGGAGAGCCTGCCGTCATTTCGCGAGGCGTTCCCGGATATCGAAACCAGCAGTCGGATTTACGAGATAGACCGTGGACGACTGACCTGTTCCGGAGGCACCACGGCCATGGATATGATGCTGCATATGATTTCCGAGGATTCGGATCCGCAGGTCGCGGCGGAGATCTGCCGGCAGCTTCAGCACGACCGGGTGCGGACCGCGGAGGACCTGCAACACCAGGCCGAGCGACTGCGACTGGGTCGGCGATCACCCAGACTCGCCGATGCGGTGGAACTGATGGCGCAACACATCGAAGCCCCACTGTCTCCCCAGAAAATCGCCGAAACGGTGGGGCTGTCCCTGAGGCAATTGGAGCGCCTTTGCCAGCAGCATGTGGCAGCGACACCCCATAGCTACTATCTCGAGTTGCGCCTGCGTCACGCCAGGCGGCTACTGCTCGAGACGCCCATGTCGGTCCTGGAAGTTTCCCTGGCGGCCGGATTCAGCACCCAGTCGCATTTCACCCGCTGCTACCGACAAAGCTTTGGCCGCACACCCACTGGAGAACGCGGACTGGGTTGACCAGCGCCTGATGTGTTGCCGGTGCTGAAATGCGGAGCCGGGTCGAGATCCAACATGAACATGGGCAATGTGCGGCCAGCGATGCTGCCCGAGGGTCGGGTTCCCACCGCCCGAGCACCGCAGTGTCGATAAAAACCGGCGGCATGGGGGTCTGCCTGGATACTGATCCGTCGAAAACCCTTGCCCCGCGCCCAGTTTGCCGCGTGCTCGGTCAAGGCGAGACCGACTCCCCGGCCGATCCGCGGTGGATTCACATACAGTCCGTCCAACTCCACCGTTTGCCTGTCCACCGGTCGAACCGCATAGAAACCCACCACCCGGCCCGAACACTCCGCGACCATTACCAGGCCGGCTTCGCATTGGTCCTCGCTTATGGTGAGTTCGGCACGACAGGCTGACAGAAATGCCTTCGAGTATCCCCAATGGGCTTTGGCACGCAAGGCCAGTTGACTCAGCTCACGCGCCTCCGAGGGGACCGCCGGCCGAATCGACGGTTTTTCGATCGGATCTCTCAGCGCATCAACGGCCTCTGCCACCGCGGCCCCCTCCCCCATAGCCTCCACCACCGTGCCCTGGACGGCCACCGCCGTAACCGGGACGGCCTCCTGGGGGTCTGTGGCTGGGCGGCGGCCGGTAGTGGGGCTGCCCATAGTAGGAACCGCGGTACGGATAGCCACCCCAACCAGAATTGTAGGAAACACCAACACCGTAATAGGCGCGGTTGTCGGAAGCGCATCCGCTGACCAAAGCAGAGACCCATAGGATCAGCATGAGCAAGGTCGGACGTGTGAGATGGTGCATACGACTGCGTCCTGAACGGATCACGGCTGTTGAATCCCGAAGACCGCCCCTGTCGGATCGGCGATGATAGCCCCCTGCCCGGCC
The DNA here is from genome assembly GCA_963783675.1 of uncultured Gammaproteobacteria bacterium. Classification (GTDB taxonomy): domain Bacteria; phylum Pseudomonadota; class Gammaproteobacteria; order Competibacterales; family JAHEDQ01; genus JAHEDQ01. The sequence goes on along the minus strand of CAWAOU010000035.1, from coordinate 78,575 downwards.
CCGCCAGGTTCACCCAGTGGCCGCAGGATGCGCCCCCCCGCCGCTTCCGCCCGGCCTACACTGGCGGTCGCGTCGTCCACCAGAACATAGGGCACCCAGGCGGGGTTGACCCCAATTTTAGGCAAAGTGACGACGCCTGCCCGGGGAACGTCATCGGAGACAAGCAGGTAGTATGGTTCGCCTTGCGGCATGCTCACCGTGTCCAAGCCGTAGTCAAACAGATCCTGATAGAAGGCAACCGCCGCGTCCCGCTCCCAGGTCCATAGTTCGCTGCCCAACCAGTCGCCCGATGACGGACCCTGATCCACCGGATCACCCCGATCAGAGGCGACGATGGCGAAGCCCGCGCCTTGGGGATCACGCAGTGCGCTGACGCGGCCGCGATTGGGCATGGGTTTGGCCGCGACGTCTACGGTTGCGTCCCTGGCCGTGGCCCGGGCAACGGTTTGATCAACGTCGGCGGTGGAGAAGTAGCTCAGCCATTGGGCACGTCTAAATTCCGCCTGATCTTTGGTCAACTGGATCGCATTGCCGATGGGCACGCCATTCAACAGGACGGTATTGACACTGACCGAGTCCGGTTCAGTTCGGACGAACTCCCAACCAAACACATCCTGGTAGAAGCCGCGTGCCTGTTCCAAATCGTCGGTGAACAAATCCACCCAGACGACCTTGCCGGCGTACTGAACCCCGGTTGGCTGCTCGGTCAAAGGCGGCACCATTACCTGGCGCCCCGCGCAGGCGCTCAGGGTCAGCAAACCCAGCGCCAGGAGTACGAACTTCAATGCCTGCGTCCAGGAGCTGGTTGCCCGCGAGCCAGCCGGAATAGCCTGCCGATCCAACATCATTCAATGATTCCTTCTCAAACAGCCCGACATCGGCTCTCGGCCGAAGCGGATTTAAGGAGCAAGAGACTACTCCGAGTCAAAGGTTGCGGTCGAAAAACGCCAAGGTGCGTTGCAGCGCCAAATCGGCGGATACTGGATGATACTGAGACCTGCGGTCGCAATTGAACCCATGGTCAGCCCCGGGATACAGGTGGACAGGCAGATTCGGATACGCCGCCTCCAATTGCCGCACCCCCTCCAGAGGGATCGAGGCATCCAATTCTCCGAAATGGAGCAGCACCGGACAGGTCGGCTTCTGATCCAGCAGATCAATCGGAATGTGCCGACCGTAGTAACAGACTGCACAGGCCGGGGCATTATGCGCCGCCGCCATCCATACCCAGGATGCGCCCCAACAGTAGCCAACCAGGCCGACCCGGCCGTCGGGCTTGCAGCATCTCCGCCGCAGCACGCAGATCCAAGCAGGGTGCGTCCCAGCCGACAGCGGCTGCAAGTTCCCGCCCCGCTTCAACATCGGACGCGGTGTAGTCCAGTTCAACACCGGGCCGAATCCGATCGAACAAAGCGGGCGCCAAGGCATCGTAACCCAAAGCGGCGTAGCGATCGCAGACATCCCGGATGTGGCCATTGACCCCAAAAATCTCCTGCACCACAACGATACTGCCCCGGCACGATGAACCGGGAGCAGCACGATAAGCGTCGAACTGATGCCCATCGGATGCCGTCAATCGAATCTGTTCGCCCATGTCAGCCCACCTCTCGTTTTTGGGGAAGCCGGACTAAACCGGCTCCTCCACCATTTCCAGATGCAGCGCCTGGTCGGTGTAGGGGTACTTACCCAGCACCGACTCGTCCAGTTCCACGCCCAGCCCCGGTCCTGAGGGCGGAATGAGATAACCCTCCTGCCATTGGATCGGGGTTTTGACGATCTCGGTGTGGAAGCCTCCGCCGGTCAGAATGCTTTCCTGAATCAGAAAATTCGGGCTGCAGGTGCTGAGCTGGACGTCAGCTGCCGCCGAAATCGGACCGCAGTACATATGAGGCGCGATTTGCGCATAGTGCGCTTCCGCCATGCCCGCGATTTTCTTCGCTTCCAACAGACCGCCGACCCGGCCGAGGGCCATTTGCAGCACCGAGGCGGCGCCGGCCTCCAGGATCCGGGCAAACTCATACTTGGTGGCCAGGCGCTCGCCAGTGGCCACCGGCACCGCGATCTGCCGGGCAACCCTGGCCATTGCTTCCACATTCTCCGGCGGCACCGGCTCTTCGAACCACAGGGGTTCGTAACGCTCAAGCCGCCGACCCAGTCGAATGGCACCCGAGGGCGTCAACTGACCGTGGGTACCGAATAGCAAATCGGCCGCCGTACCCACTGCCTCGCGCACCCGCGCCACGAACTGCTCGCAACGCGCCAGCGCCTCCAGTGAGGGCTGACGCGGATCGAAGGCAGAGTAGTCTCCAAGGGGATCGAACTTGACCGCAGTGAACCCCATGGCCACGTACTCCGCGGCACGTTCAGCGGCAAGATCCGGGTCAAGATATACATCCGCACGATCAGAATCTTGCGGGTACAAATAGCTGTAGGACCGCAGCCGCTCATGCACCTGACCGCCGAGCAGTTCATAGGCCGGTTTATCGAGTTCTTTGCCCACAATGTCCCAGCAGGCCATCTCGATCCCGCTCAACACCGCCACCAGGGAGAGATCCGGGTGTTGGGTGTAACCGCTTGAATAAATGCGCCGCCATAGGCGTTCGATTTTGAACGGATCTTCCCCCAACACTTTGCGAACGCAGACATCCTCGATCATTGCGGCCACCACATGGGGCCGAAACGGCGCCGCGTAGACCTCGCCATAGCCCACCACCCCCCCGTCGGTGGTGAGCTTGAGAAAGACCCAGAACCGGCCGCCAAAGTGGGGCGGCGGATTGCCGACCACATAGGTCTGGACGTCAACAATCTTCACACTCAATCCCCCCTGCCCCGTCATCCGGGGGTCAAGCATGGTTTGAATCGCGCTCCGCGGCAAGCGCCTTGCGCGGCTCTGCCGACGAGTCCCAGACCACCGTCGAGCTACGCATCACGCGGCTGAATCCGTGGCGGCCCAATGATTGCTTAGGGTGCTGCAATGGCTAAGAAAAAATCCAATCAGGCCGGTGAATTCGGCTCCACTAAGGGGCATGGCGTGGTTGTGCGTTCAAAAAACAACTCGCGGGAGGGCGCGCAAAGCCAGGGTTCCGTTGGCGAGCAACACGCACCGACGGCGCGAATCGACGACACATCTGAGCCACAGGGCCGATCGCTGAACCTGTTCCAATTCACGCTTCTGGTGCTGGGTATCGCCACGCTGCTGCTCACCGGCGTGGCCGCCTATACCGCCCTGCAGGCATCGCGCATCCGCAGCGCCGTGGTGGAAGCGGATGTGCGTGCGGCGATGGACGAACTGGAAATCGCGGTAGAGAGCATCACCAACGAAAGCCGCAGCCAACTCCGTGCGGTGGCCCGTTGGGACGCGCTGCGCAAGCAGCTGCGCGCGCAGTTGGATTATCCATTCTGGTGGCGCAGCACCCTGATGAACCCGGCCCGGATACCACACTACGTTCAGGACATCGAGGTCTACGATCACGCCGGAGCGCGGCTGGACACGGGGATGCCCAGTTCGCTGCCGGACCGGGTGCCGTCGCTTCGTACCTTCGCACGCAAGGATGAGCACGGTTCCGGCTTTTTCGATTTCATCACCGTCCATGACGATACCGGCGGCGCATCGATGCTAGGCTATCTGGGCATACGGCTCGACCTGAACTCGGCGCTCACGGATTTACCCAGCTACAACGCCGTGGTGCCCTCCCGCCTGACCTTGCGGCTACCTGATGCGGACTCGATCGAGTCCGATCGCTTGCCGGACTACATTGGCTATGACGTGCCCAGCCACACCCGGCTCACCCCCTTGGTCAGAACGGTCAACCGGGCCGTAATGACGCTGGTCACGATCAATATCCTGATCCTGATTGCCGGTATCTGGCTGGTGCATCGCTACCTGATCAAACCGCTGCGGGGCGTCGAGCAGGATCTGGTCACCCTCAGGTCGGGCCACGCACATAATGCTCTCGGCCAATCGCCGATCCGGGTTCGGGAGATTCGGCACCTGCGCATTGCACTGGGCGAATATCAACGTGAGATCGATCAGCTCAAGGCGCGGCTCAATCGGGAGAAAGGCGAGCTTTGGGATCTGGCCCACCTCGATTCGCTAACCGGCAGCAAGAATCGGCTGGCGTTCGATCGGGACTGGGATGCGCTGCTCAATTCCCAGGACGCACGCCATTCCCATGTGACGTGCATGATGTTTGACTGCGACCGGCTGAAGGCCCTGAACGACGCCTATGGACACGACACCGGGGACCGCATCATCCAGACCGTGGCCCAGGTCATAAGGGAAACGCTACGGGATGAAGACCGGCTCTATCGTGTCGGAGGGGACGAGTTCATCGCCATCCTGATGGACCTGGACTCGGCCGGCGCGGCGGCCATCGCCCAGCGTTGCCGTCAGGCCATCAATGCCTATCCACCCGAACAAATGCAGATCGACTCACGGCTTTCGGTGAGTGTGGGCTTTGCCAGTGCGCGTTGGCCGGACCGCTCCGCACTGGCCGAACTGCCCCGACAGGCGGATGAAGCGATGTACCGCAGCAAGCATACGCGCCCGCACACTGGATAGAACAGGCACGTCCGCTGGTTGAACGACCTGCGGGCTCTGCACGAAACCGTTTCTCAGCTCGAACCCGAAGCTCGAAGTCCATTCACTCTATGCGCTGCGCGCCCGCTCCGTAAGGGCTCGCAAGCGGCCGCTGATTCTCAGGAAACCGCGTGCAAGACCGCTGGGCAAGGCTTCCGCATGTGAACGCTTGGGGTTAGTCTGAGGGCGTGCTGTACCCCGGTAACGCAATGACCATCCCAGCCGCTCGAGACACGTCGAAATTCGCCGATAGCGCAATGCCGCCACCCCTGCTGCTGGTCGAAGGCCTGGGGCACGGTCACCTCGGCCCGGTCGCGCTGACCCTTGCGCAGGGTGAGTGCCTGGCCCTGCAAGGGCCGTCGGGTGCGGGCAAATCCGTTTTGCTCAGAGCCCTTGTCGACCTCGATCCTAACCAGGGTCGGGTCAGTCTGGCCGGAACCTATCGGGACGCTACTCCAGCACCCGAGTGGCGGCGCAGAGTCGCCTACCTGCCAGCCGAGGCGGGCTGGTGGACGCCGTTGGTGCGGGATCATTTCACCGATCCGGCGGCAGCGATGCCGTTGCTGGACGCCTTGGGCATGAGCACTGAAAGCCTGGGGTGGCCAGTGGCGAGACTCTCTACCGGGGAGCGGCAAAGACTGGGCCTGGCGCGCTGTCTTTTGAACAATCCTGAAGTGCTTCTGCTGGACGAACCCACGTCGGCTCTGGACAGCGATAACACTTCCCGGGTGGAGTCACTGCTGCAGGATCGCCTGGCGCACGGTGTCGGCATAATCCTGGTGACCCACGACGCGCTGCAGTCCAAGCGAATCGCCAATCGGGTAGTCGAGCTGCGCGGCGGGCAGCTGGTAACGCCGGACCCATCCCAGCCGTGAACGGCTATGTGGCTTTGTCCAACTGGGATCTGGCGGCAGCCGCGCTGCTGCTGATTTTGAATGCGGCACTTTCAGTCTGGCTGCAACTGGGTTTGGCACGGCAGCTGCTAATCGCGGGACTGCGCATGACCATCCAGCTGCTTTTAGTGGGCCTGGTGCTAAAATTCCTGTTCGCTGTCGTATCGCCGTGGCTCACGGGCGCCGCAATGTTGTTCATGGCGGCGGTGGCGGGCTACGAGGTGATGGCTCGACAGACGCACGGTTTGCGAGGCATTTGGCGTTACGGCCTGGGCTTCTCCACCATGATGGCCGCTGCCGGCATGGTCACGTTGGTGGCGCTCACGGCCCAGATCCAACCGGACCCCTGGTACGACCCTCGCTATGCAATTCCGCTGTTCGGCATGATTCTGGGCAATGCCATGACCGGCATTGCCCTGGGACTGAACACCCTGACCGAGACCGTGACCCGGGAAAAGATCGCCATTGAGGCGCAGCTGCTACTGGGCGCCGACCGTTGGCACGCCATGCGACCGTTCACACGCAAGGCACTGACCAGCGGGTTCATGCCCATCATCAATGCGATGGCCGCCACCGGCATCGTGTCGCTGCCCGGGATGATGACCGGTCAGATTCTGGCCGGCGTGGAACCGACTCAAGCCGTGCGCTATCAATTGTTGATCATGTTCCTGATCGGGGGCGCCACCGGCCTGGGCGTGCTGATGGCGGTACTGTCTGGCGTCTGGCGGCTGAGCGATGACCGTCACCGTCTTCGGCTCGACCGACTGGCGTAGTCCGGACTCAATGCAACTCCCGGCCGACTGGCGGGTCCCAAACACAGCCATGGATCAACCGCCTGAGCGAAATGAACTTCATGCTCGAAATACGTCTGTGTCATTGGGCCCTGACAATCGCGCTGCTGGCCCTGGCGAACTTGGGCGCCCATGCTGCGGGCACCGGACATCCCTTGGCACAAGTGCAGCCGAGCGCAGACCTGACACCCGCCGACGTGATTCGCTATCAGGTGGACGCTCTGGCCGACAACGACGTTCCCCATGCGGACGCCGGAATCGAGATCACGTTTCGCTTCGCCTCGCCGGAGAATCGCCGGGTTACCGGTCCACTGCACCGCTTTCGAGCACTGTTGCACAACCCGCTATATAGCGATCTGCTCAATCACGTGAGCGCTGAGTACGGCAACCCGATGATGCGCGGCCACATGGCGCTGGGACCCGTTCTGATCACCACCGCCGACGGCAGACAAGTCGGCTACATGTTCCAACTGAGCAAGCAACTCGACGAGCGTTGTCCGGGCTGCTGGATGACCGAAGGGGTGACGCGGCTGGATGCAGGCGCTGCCGATCCGGGTCGAGCGCTTTGAGCAAGGTGTTCCTCAAGGAGCCTCTACTCGTAAACGTGCATCTTGGGACTCAAATGCACACCTGCAGCGCTGCAAGCCTTGGTAATAGAACAACTATCACCCCCCTCTCACCCCCCCTCTCACCCCCGCGATCTGCCCCGCGATCCGCCCCTTGAATCTGCGCATTTCCCCCTCCATCACGGCCCAGGGTGCCGTAGCTCACCCCATAAAAGTGGGGGCAGACAGCGACACAATCTGCTGCATGATCGGGTTCGCACAAATGTGATGTCCCGCACATCCAACACGCTCGTCCGGTTATACTGTAAAACCCGCATACGCCGCTTCGCCCCTTCACCAACCACACCGTTGAGGCGGGCAACTGAGAACGGCAAGCCCTATCACAGAGCGGTCGATCCGTATCGACACCTGACCGGAGTGATCCGTGCCCGGTCCGGCCGAAGGGGAGGCGAATCATGTCACCGAAATCACTGAGTATCCTGGCCTTGATTACCGCAAGCATCACCATGGCGGTGCTGGTCTGGGCCGAGCGCAGTCGCCCATACCTGGTCATTGGCGACGGCGCCCCCAGCCTGAGCATCGCGCAACAACCGGGCCCTGGGGTGGATGGTGAATTGGCCGATCTTCGTCTACGCATTGCCAGTCTGAACGTCTCAATGGCGGAACTCGCGGATGAACTGATCCGGATGCGCATAGAGCGGGTCGATGGCGGCCCAGCACCACAGCCAGAACCATAACCGGCGACACCACCCATCCGCGCTGCGCCCAAGCTGGACCGGCGAATGTGAACGACCAGGAATAAGGCCTGGACGATACGCTGCTACGTCGCCGGCAGCCCAGCTTCCAACGCCTTCTACAGCCCTCGCATCCGCCATCCGTCCATCAACAACCTGGCACAAAAACGCGCAATTCCGGGCGCATTCAGCGTATCCTAGGGCGGGTTTTCTAACCGAAAGAAGGACTGAATACATGAAGAGACTCTCTGTCCTACTGCCACTGCTATTGATGGCTGCGCTGAGCATGAGCGCGTGGGCCGCCGAACAGCCGCCGCAAGACCTGGGAATCGTGACCGGGGAGCACTGGGTACCGTCGAGCCTGGAGCAGAAACGCGCGTTCTTGATCGGGGTCGGCAACGTGTTGGAGATCGGCCAGGCTTTAGCCGGTGACGACTACGAGAAACTGCGCGGCATCAGTATCCTCCCCGTACTTTTGGAAGGGCTGAGCGGCGTGGGTATCGCCGAAATGGTGGAGCAGGTAGACGCGTACTACGCCAGCAATCCCGATCAAGTCAACAGGCCTGTGATCGAGGTGCTTTATATTGAAATGGCCCTGCCAAAACTTGCATCCTGAAGGAGTAAAAACGATGAAAAAGATTGCTCACCCGTTTGTTGTGCTGGCTCTTATCAGTTTAGCGGCATGCACCAACATGAGCTCGGAACAACAGGGCACCGTGACCGGCGCGGGCCTGGGTGCCGCGGCCGGCGCCGGCATAGCGGCGATTTCTGGCGGTGATGGCTGGACCGGCGCGGCGATCGGTGCGGTCGCAGGCGGCGTGGCCGGCAACATGAAAGGCCGGGAGCAGCAGGGCTACTAGGGAGGCCCCGGTCAATTGGAGCGGATCGCGTCTCGACCCACAAGCGGACCTCTACCCCGATGTGATCGAAACGCCAGAGGTGGCGGGTCTTTGACACGTGCTCTGGGATTAGTGGTGGCATTCGCCCTGCTGACCGGCTGTGCAACGGCGCCCGAAAGCGGGCGCCGACAGTTGCTGTTGATGAGCCCAGCCGACGAAGCACGGCTGGGCATCCAGTCGTTCGACGAGATCAAGCGTGAACAACCCGTGATACAACGCGGTGCGCAGGCCGATTTGGTTCGCAAGGTCGGTCAGCGCATCGCCAGCGTCGCGCCGCTGCCCAACGCTCAGTGGGAGTTCGTCCTGTTCAATGACGACTCACCCAATGCATTTGCCCTGCCCGGCGGCAAAGTCGGCATCAACACGGGCATCCTGCCCATCACCCTCAACGAATCCGGCCTGGCCACCGTCATGGGACACGAGGTCGCCCACGCAGTGGCCCGCCACAGCGCCGAGCGCATGTCCCAAGGCATGGCGGTGGATATCGGCGGCGCCATCCTGGGCACCGCCCTGGGTTCCAGCGCGGGTGTGACGCGCGACATGGCCATGCAGGCGTACGGCCTGGGGGCTCAGTACGGTGTGATGTTGCCGTATTCGCGCACTCATGAGTTGGAGGCGGACCAACTCGGCCTCATCTACATGGCGCGGGCCGGTTACGATCCAACCGAGGCGATAGCGTTCTGGAAGCGCTTCGCCGCATACAACGCCCGGAACGGCGGCACCCAGCCCGAGTTTCTAAGCACCCATCCGGTGGATTCACGGCGGATAGCACAACTCGAACGGATGATGCCGCAGGCTCGGGCCGAATACGAACGGACGACTTCAAAAACCGAGTGATTCCGACTGCCGCAGCCGGCGCTACTCGGGTACAGACCAGGCGAATCGCACATGCAGGGGGTCGTGGTCGCTGAGCGGATCGCCGGCGCCGTCCACGAACGTGGCTGTCTCAAACTGCCAGGAGATCGGTTCCAGGGTGAGGTCTTCCGAACTGCGGAAAAAGAACCGGTCGATCGCGTCGGTGTCGGGACAACCGAGTTGCGAACAGGCATCCACCAGCCCCGTGCCGGACTTGAGGGCCGCATACAGCGCGGCATCAAAAGGTTCATCACCCTGCAGGTTGAAATCTCCACCGACAATCAGCGGGCGGCCCGCGGAGTTGGCCTGAATATAGGCCACCAGTTCATTGATGTCCTGGGCACGAATCCGATCGTCCGTGGCGCCGGCTCCGGCCTCCAGATGAAGGTTGTAAACATCGACCTCCACACCCGGCGCCAGCTCGATTGCCGAATGGCTGAAGCCCTTCAAGGCCAGGCAGTCAGCCCCGGAATTCACCAGTCCCTCGCATTCGACCCAGCGCCGGCGAGCCACCGTGGTGCTTGAGAAATTGGTGAAGCGATTGAGGCCGTCCGAGAGTTGGGCAGAAGGTCGTAGCGGATCCGTACCGACCGGCAGCGGCAGAGGAACGGACTTGAACGAATGGGTAGATGCGGCCTCGAGGATCTCATGGTAGACGCGCAGCGGGTCCAGGGTGTTGGGATCCGGTGTCTTCCAGGACTCTTGCAGCAACACCAGGTCATAGGCGTTCAGTAGCGGGCCGATGATGGGCGTATTGACGTCGGGCGAAGATTGGGACAGAGAGGCGGGCAGCCCGGCGACGTTGTAACTGAGGGCGTCAAATTCACCGGACGGCGGCGGCAGAAAACCATTGCACTCGCCGGTCGCCAGGATAGCCGAAGCCTGATCCGCGGCGCGTATCAGCACGCGCATGTCCCTGGCGTCGAATCTGGCTTCGCCTTCGGCAACCATCCTTGCAAGGCGATCCGCGATCCCTTGAAGGATGCTCTGGTTCGTCGCATCGAAACGGCCAAAGTCGACGCTGGCGAGTTGCAGAACGGTGTCGAGTGCAACAGCATCGGCGTATGTAGCCCGCGGGGCACCGCCGTCAAGTCTCGGGGTGAGATCACCACTGGCCACCTGCATGACAAGATCGGTAGCCACGGCAATCTGTCGATTCAGTTTACCCATATCGACCACCGACAAATCGTCACCGGTGGTGTGGTAGCAGGGTCCGGTGCCGTCGCTGAAGAACACCGAGGGCACGCCAGCGTGCACCAGAATCGTGTCGTCGCTTCGGCCTTTACCAAAGATCAGGCTGAGCGGCTGGGTTTGCAGGGGCTGGCGCCCGATGGCGTCCCTCACAGCGCCGGCGAAGGCCGCCCCGCCCGTCTCGGCGCCGATGGCAAAGCTGATCTGTCGCAGACTGGGAAGCAGATTTGCGCCAAGGACGTCGAAATTTATGTAGGCCACCGTATTCGCGAGGGGCACCAACGGATTGGCCACGTAGTGCGCGGACCCGAGAAGGCCGTCCTCCTCCCGATCCCAAAACGCGAGGATCACCGAACGGCGGGGCGCGTCTCCAGCGGCAGAGAGAATCCGCCCGATTTCCAGAACCGCTGCAACGCCAGCGGCGTTGTCCGTGGCGCCGTTGCAGATCGTGTCCCCGACTTCAACCTGTTCGCAGTCACTGCCAAGATGATCATAGTGGGCGCCAACCATGACGTACTCGTCCGCCAGCTCGGTGCCGGGGATCACCGCGAGAATGTTGGTGCCGCCTTGAAACGGCTGTTTGTAGGCATCGTCACCAACGGCTGCAGTGTTTAAGCCTTTACCAAACAGAGCAGCAATGTCGATCAGGTAGGCCTGGGCGACCACCGATCCCGGGGTGCCGTTGTCACGTCCCTGCAGCCGGTCATCCGAAAGGAACCGAACATGGGTCAAAGTACATGAGGACACCAGCAACGCGCCAAGCAAGGCGGCGAGACGACGATACATGGACTTCCCCCTGTCGATGGTCGATGCGCGCTCGCTGGGATTCAGCCTGCTGTCAAAACCGGAGCGCCCGTGCTGGATTGGAGAAGGGATCGATGGATCCACCAATCGGACAAAGCCGCTCGCGCTGCAAGCTGCCTACCCTGCACCAGCGTGTTGGCCGGCACACCAACCCATGTATGACTTGAGTATACGCCTGCAACGATGGTTTGTGGTGTCCGCACAAGCGCATTATCCGGCATGCGCGACGACCCTGTGACCGGACGAAATTTCAGCCCGCTATCACCGCATTGCGCTGAATCTTCTTCATCGACTCGTCGCGTCGCATGAGTGCCAGGCAGAGTCGATTGTAGGCATCGAGATAGAACGGCATTTTTCTCTGCACGTCCAACCACATGACGACCCGGGTTTCGTCGGATTCATTGGCCGCGTCGTGCAGGTAGTTGTCATCGAACAGTATCCCTTCGCCGTTCTTCCAATGATATACCTCGCCCTGTTCAATGTATGCGATGTCACGCTTGGCATTCTGCTCGGCATTGCCGTTGACACGAATCCAGCACAGCTTGTTTTCGTTGTTGTCCGGAATCACAACGCCAAGGTGATAGCGCACGAACCCTTTCCAGTAACCCCAATGCGGGGTGACGTACTGATGAGGCTGTATAACCGAAAAAAAAGCTGTGAAGATACCCGGTGTCTGCCGCAGCAGTTCGGCGGTTCTAGGACACTGCTCACAATTCTCTTCGACAAAATCACCGGCCTTGAACATAACCGTCTTCCAGTCAATGGTGTGTATTCCCGCCTTGGTGTAGGCGCCACCCATTGCCGAGATGTCCACCAGCTTTTCCTGCTTATTCAGCATGGCCAGGCATTCCGCCTGAATCTCTTCGTAGTGGTCCTCAAATATCTTCAGATGCGGATAGTGCTTGAGGTAGTCGTAGTCGATTGCTGGCGTACGCTTCAGCAGCCCTTTATCTTCGGCCCGCACAAACACACTGTTCAAGGTGGTTTTGACAAACGCCTTTTTCTTCTTGGTCGTCATTTTGCGCAGATGCAGCCAGCCCCACAGGCCCGCAACCACGATAAGCAAAGCAACAATCCCCAGAATCTTAAGCAGCATCTTCAGGCGTCCTCCAAACAGTCGCTCAACACTAAGCCAGTACCTTCTCGTACATGCGGTAACGCTTCGAGATGTGACCACCAATGTGTTCCATGATCTTGCGCATACCGGCGTTGTCCTCGAGTATCCACGACGTTTCCACCATGTTCACGCCACGGCGCTGGGCGTTCTTGCGGACCGTCTCAATCAACGAAATGGCGATACCGGGGCCCAGGGGGGTGTGGTGCAGTGCTTTGCGCACGCCCATCAGCGGTACCCGCGCAGTTTGTGGAAACCCGACCTTCAAGCGCCACAGCAGCTTCAACCAACCAAACGGCAGCAGGCGTCCGTTGAGATCGCGGATGAGTTCGTTGAGGTTCGGCACCATGACGATAAACCCTTCGGCCCGTCCATCGCGTTCGGCGATCAATGTCATGTCTCCGGGGACCACGTGCATCAATTCACTGCCTATTTTGGCGAACTCGGCTTTTGTGAACGGCACGAATCCCCAGTTCTCCGACCAGGCGTCATTGAACAGCTCTCGCACCGTCTCCAGTTCCACGGCCTTCCTGCCACGGTCCAGGGGGCGGATGCTCAGTTCCTTGCGCAAACTGCGCAGTTGCCGTGCGAACAGCTTGGGCAACTCGAAATCGGGCCGGGTCAAGTACGCCAGCATGTCCTGGCAACCCCGATAGCCCACCTCCTGCAGGCGATGATCGTAATAGGGTCGCGCATGGCCCATTAGGAAATAGGGGGGTGTGTCGAAACCGTCCACCAGCACACCCACCTCCTGATTGATACCAAGATTGAAGGGCCCGAGGATTCGGTCCATGCCCTTGTCCCTCAGCCAGCTCTCGGCAGTCTCGGTCAGCATACCAAACAGACGAACGTCATCCCGTGCCTCGATCAGGCCGAAAAACCCGGTGTTGCTCCCATATCGTTCGAGATAGAGCCGGTCGATCTGGGCCGAGATGCGACCGACAGGCCGGTCGTCCTCATAAGCGATCCAGCCCTGCCACTCGGCATGCTCAAAAAAGGGATTTTTCGGCGACAGCGTTTCCCTGCGCTCCATCTCCAGAGGCGGCACCCAGTTCGGGTCATCCCGGTAGATCGGCCAGGGCACCCGAATAAACTCCGAGAGCGTCGTGCGGTCGGAAACGGGAGAGATGCGATAGGGCTCGGTCATGCCAAGGCCTCGGGTCAAACTCCGCCCGGATTCTATCAGTTCCTGTTCGATCCAGGGTCGCTGCATGCGCCGCCGCCGAGTGGATGAAAACGATGGACTGTTCCCGGCAACCGCGTCCGTTGGGTACATTGTCGCACTGTTGCCCGCGGCGGAATCCAGTTTCGCGGGACGGAACACCCTGCACCAGCCGCCATCGATGCCGGCCAAGTGCATGAATAAAGAGATCAGGATGAAACATTTCGACGTGGCGATTGTTGGCGCCGGCATCTCCGGCATTGGCGCAGCGTGCCATTTGCAGAAGCAGTGCCCGAACAAGACCTATGCGATTCTCGAAAGCCGTGACGCGCTGGGGGGCACATGGGACCTATACCGCTATCCAGGCATTCGTTCGGACAGCGACATGCATACGCTCGGCTATGACTTCAAGCCGTGGGTGGCCGACAAATCCATCGCCGATGGCCCCGCCATACTCGACTACGTCAGGGAAACCGCCGAGGAGAACGACATCCTGAGACACATCCTGTTCAGACGCAGGGTGCAACATGCCGCATGGTCTACCGACAACGCGCGCTGGACCCTGGATCTCGGGTCCAGCGACCAAGGCGCGAAACCCAGCCGGATAAGCTGCAATTTCCTGCTCATGTGCAGCGGTTACTTCAGTTACGACCAGCCCTATCGACCGAACTTCGATGGCGAGGAATCCTTTACCGGGCCGATGTTCCACCCACAGCTGTGGCCGCGGGATCTGGACTACACCGGCAAGCGGGTCGTGGTCATCGGCAGCGGCGCCACCGCCATCACCCTGCTCCCGGCGATGGCCAGCAATGCCAGCCACGTCACCATGCTGCAACGCTCGCCCAGCTACGTGGTTTCGTACCCGGACCGGGACATCATTGCCAATACGCTTCGGACCTTGCTGCCGGACAAGCTCGCCTATTGGATCACCCGGTTCAAGAACGTAAGACTCCAGCACCATGTCTACCATCAGGCTCGACGCAGTCCGCGGACAGTGAAAAAACTGCTGCTGAGCGGCGTACGCAAGCAACTCGGACCGGACTATGACGTGGACACGCATTTCACGCCGCACTACGCGCCCTGGGACCAACGTCTGTGTCTCGCCCCCAATGGGGATCTGTTCCAGGCGATCCGCTCGGGTAAGGCGTCGGTGGTGACGGATCATATCGACCGCATCACTGGCAACGGCATCCGGCTGCGCTCGGGCGCAACCCTGGAGGCTGACATCATCATCGTCGCCACCGGGCTTAACGTGAGACTGCTGGGGGGCGTGGACTTCGACGTGGACGGAGATCCAGTAGAGTTTCCGGAAACCTACACATACAAAGGCAGAATGTACTCCGATGTCCCCAATCTTGTGCACACCTTCGGTTATCTGAATGCGTCCTGGACGCTTCGGGCCGATCTCACCGCCGAATTCACCTGCCGGCTACTCAATCGAATGGACCAGCTCGGCATGCGGCAGTGCACGCCGCGATTGCGCGACCAGGACCACAACATGTCGCACCGGCCGGGGATCGAAGGCTTTTCAGCGGGCTATGTGCAGCGAGCGATGCCGCTGTTTCCAAAGCAAGGCGACCGCGCACCCTGGATCAACCTGCAGAACTACATAGCAGACAAGAAACTGATCCGCATGGATCCCCAAAGGGATGGTGCCCTTGTGTTCGACAACCCACCGGCGAACCTCTAAATCTACCCTTGTTGGCATGCCCATCGGGTAAGCGCGCTGTCCTGCGCGTGGTAAGCTTTAACTCAGGGTTGGACAAAGGTGATTGCCGATGTGCGGAAAGATTGCATCGGCTGTCTTCGGATGCCGGCCAGGCATCCAAACAAAACTGACACCTGCGGCAGCGCCCGCTCCGCTCAAAGCTTGATCCAGACACAGTGATCGATCGCCTTCGTTTTTTCGCAAATCGTATCCGTGAACGATTGTGGATCCGGCCACTGGTGGCCTGCGTGCTGTCCATTGCGGGGGCGCTGCTGGCAACCATGGCGGACAATGAGGGGCTGGACCGCCATCTGCCGGACATCAACTCAGAAACGATCGAAACCCTGCTGACCATCATGTCCTCCAGCATGCTGGTAATCGCAACCCTGGCCGTCACGTCCATGCTCTCGGCATACGCATCGGCCAGCAGCATCGCCACGCCCCGCTCATTTTCCCTGATCGTGGCGGACGACGTCTCCCAGAACGCCCTGTCCACCTTCGTCGGCGCATTCATATTCAGTATTGTCGCACTGATCGCCGTGGCCAACGGCTACTACGGGAAAGGCGGCCGCTTTGCCGTGTTCACCCTGACCTTGCTGGTACTTGCCATCGTCATTGTCATGTTCGTGCGCTGGGTGGACCGCATCGCGCGTCTCGGTCGCCTGGGCGAAAGCGTGGCCAAGGTGGAGAAGGCGACGGCCCGCGCGCTCGATCACAGGCGATGCGCGCCCACCCTGGGTGGCATACCGGCAGACTCGGACCCGCACCGGGGACGGGCGATATTTTGCAGCACCGTGGGCTACGTACAGCGGGTGGATGTGGCCGCCCTCCAGGCTTACTGTGAACAGGCCGCGGCGCGTATCCAGCTCGCGGCCCTGCCCGGCGCCTTCATCGCACCAGGGCGCCCGTTGGCTTATGTATTCTCGGACACCAACGAACCGCCGAGGGACAAAGCCGACGCGGTGGTGCCGGCCTTTGTCATTGGTGACGACAGGCTGTTCGACGAGGATCCTCGCTTCGGCCTGATTGTGTTGTCCGAGATTGCCAGTCGCGCGCTTTCACCCGGGATCAATGACCCGGGCACCGCGATCCAAGTGATCAGCACCCTGGTTCGATTGTTTGCACTCTGGGCCAAGCCGCTGGGCGAGGATGACAAACGCGAACCGGATTGCGATCGGGTGGAGGTGCCCGAAATCTCCCTAAACGACATGTTCGACGACGCATTCAGTCCAATCGCCCGGGACGGGGCGGCGACGGTCGAGGTCGCGATGCGCCTGCAAAAGGCATTCGCGTCCCTGGCTTCGATCGGTGACAGCGCCATGGACAAGACGGCGCGGGACCATGCCCGCACGGCGCTGGCCAGAGCCGAGCACGCATTGGTGTTGCCCGAGGATCTGGCGCGGGTGCGCGCGGCGGCGGAGTTTGCGGGAAACGACTGACCGGCACGGCCATGTCCCAAAACGGATATCGACATGGCCGGTGCTGCCAATCACTCGGCGATACACATCTCCACATCGGACAAGGACAAACCCTCGACAAAGCGCGCATCCAGTCTCTGATCGGTGACCAGCATATGGACCGTGTCGGGGCCGCACACGCGGATCAAGCCCTGACGACCGAATTTACTGCCGTCGGCGCAGACAATGGCGAAACTGGTCAACAAAACCGTTGACAACAATTCTGTTGACAGTATTATTCAACAAATATGTTGACGGAATTCCGATCATGAAGTCATCCACCGGTCGCTGGGTAAACGGGGCAAATTTTTTCGATCGAGAGGCAGAATTGACGCTTCTGGAATCGCGGGTTCGCGACGGTAACCATGTCCTGCTGACCGGGCAGAGGCGCATGGGAAAAACAAGCGTCACTCGGGAACTGGGAAGGCGGCTCGAATCCCAAGGATGGACTTTCCTGTTCACCGACGTCGAAGATGCGATCTGCGCGGAGGACGTCATTGCCGAGATCGCGCGGGCAACGCATCCGATTCGGCCGATCTCATCACGCTTGATCCAGGATATGAGACGTTGGTTTGAGGGCAACGTCGATCAAATCAGCGCCCACGATTTCTCAGTGAAGTTCCGCGCCGGACTGGATGCCGGTAGCTGGCGCCGCCACGGCGACACCTTGATCAATACCTGTGCAGAACATGACAAGCCGGTTCTGCTGGTCATGGATGAGCTGCCAATATTTCTCAAACGACTGCTCAGGGATGAAGACGGTGCGAAGCGGGTGGATCAGTTCCTGAGCTGGCTGCGGCGCGCGCTGCAGACACATTGCGACGGCTCACTGGTCATCATCGTTTCCGGAAGCATCGGGCTCAAACCTCTGGTGGAACGGCTCGGCTTGTCCGACCGAATCAATTATCTGGACCCATTCCGGCTTGGACCCTGGGACAGGGAAAACAGCATCGAATGTCTTGAAAAGCTCGCGAACGCATATGATCTGGCCATCGAGAAGGATGTTGGGAATGCCGTATATGACGCTCTCGGAATCGGCATTCCGCATCACGTGCAGTCCTTTTTTGCCCGCCTGCGCGATTTCGCCGCCATACAAAAACGGGCTCCCATCACAGTGGCCGACGTACAGGAGGTCTATCAAAACGAGTTGCTCGGCCCGTCAGGTCAAAACGATCTCGTTCACTACGAGACACGCCTGAAAGAGGGGTTGGAAGACGAGAGTTTTTCAATCGCCATGGAGATCCTCGCCGAAGCGGCGACCCAGGAGGTGTTTACGAGCCAGTCCCGCAAATGCCTGGATGCGCTCTACTCGGAGCTGGTGGATGACACACGCGCTCGAATCACGAACGTGCTCGACGTGCTGGTGCACGACGGATACCTGGAACCGGGAGCAGATGGGTATCGTTTTCCCTCGCGTCTGCTAAAGGATTGGTGGTCGGCACGATTCCGCGATCACCACACACCACTGTGTTCGCGCATCGCCGACAACGGCACAGCATAGGGCGGGTCCATGAAAGACGGCCAGGATGCGCAGATACGCAAGTTCAATCCGGGCACTTTTCAGTCCGATCAGGCGATCATCGAGCAGTTCGTGGTGCGGCAACGTGAGCTCGGCATCGTGCTCGATACGCTGGAAACGAACCTGGATTCACCGTCCTGCCAGCACATCCTGGTCGTAGGACCCCGTGGGCGGGGCAAGTCCATGTTGCTGGCCCGGGTTACGGCCGCGCTGCGGGCCGATCGCACATTCTCCGAGCACTTGTTTCCAGTCCGGTTTATGGAAGAGAGTCAGGAGATTTTCAACATCGCCGATTTTTGGCTGGAAACCCTGTTTTATCTTGCCCGCGAGCTGGCATCGATCAACCCCGAACTGTCACAGGAACTGCGCGCCACCCATGAGGATCTGACCGGCAAATGGCATGACGAGGGGCTGGGCAGGCGTGCACTGTCTGCGGTGCTCGACGTGTCTGATCGTCTGAACAGGCGACTGGTCATCATGGTTGAGAACCTCCAAACGCTGTGCGAGGACACCGACGAGGATTTTGGTTGGCAACTTCGTAAGACGCTTCAGTCGGAGAATCAAATCATGCTTTTGGCAACCGCCACCAGCCGATTCGAGGGATTGGAGGATGCGCAACAACCGTTCTTCGAGCTGTTTAAACTGATCCATCTGCACCCATTGGATACCGAGGAGTGCCGCCGCCTCTGGCAAGTATAAGCAAGGACATAGTCAGCACGCGAGACATCCGACCGCTGCAAATCCTCACCGGCGGCAGCCCCCGGCTTCTCGTCATCGTTGCCGAGTTCGCACTGCACCGTTCACTTCGCCAGTTGATGGAAGAACTGGTGACCCTGATCGACAACCACACCGAATACTTCCGCGGCCACCTGGATTCATTCGCAAAGACCGAACGACGGGTGTACCTCGCCGTTATCGATCTCTGGCAGCCATCGAGTACCAGCGAGATTGCGGCTCGGGCGCGCATGGAGGTCAGAACCGTATCGACACTTCTCGGCAGGCTCGTCAAGCGCGGCGCTGTGAGCGCGGAAGGTGACGGAAGAAGGCGGAGATACGCAGCAGCAGAACGCCTCTACAGCATTTATTACAAGCTGCGGCGCGAGCGCGATGAAGCTGCCGTGGTTCGCAACCTCGTTCACTTCATGGTGCTGTTCTACAAGCCAGCAGAGCCAGCAGAGCTGGCGGAGCTGTCCGGAATCCTGGCCGCGGACGCCGCCAGATCACCCGGCATCCGCGATGGATTTGAGCGTGCAATCGCGGACATTCCAGCAGCGCGCGACTTCTTGCCAAACCGGCTGGATGCGCCTACCGAACGCGGAGACGACAATGGCTCGGGGATAGGTGAGGCGGACTTCGAAAGCCTGTTCGAAGAGATCGACACTGCCCGAAAAGATGACGATTTCGAGCGGGTCATAGAATGCGTGGACAGATGCTTGGATTCCTCGGCTATTGCATCGCCGCCGGATGTCGCCCGGGCTCTACTTCATAAAGGCTTTGCCCAAGGGCAACTGGGTAGCTCCGCAGCGGCAATCGATACCTACAATGACTTGATCGAACGCTACACAAGTAGTGACCAGCTCGAGCTTCAGGTGCCGGTCGCCAGGGCGTTATGCAACAAAGGCATTACCGAACGGCAGCTGGGCAATCCCACGGCGGCAATCGATACCTGCAATGACTTGGTCGAACGCTACACAAGCAGTGATAAGCCGGAGATCCAGGTACAGGTCGCGAGGGCGTTACTCAACAGGGGCATCGCTGAATGGCAACTGGGCAATTCCACGGCGGCGATCGATACCAGCAATGACCTGATCCAACGCTACACAAGTAGTGACCAGCCGGAGCTCCAGGTGCAGGTCGCCAAAGCACTGTTCAACAAGGGTCAAACACAACTCGAACAGGCGACGCTGGCGGCGCTTTGACCGCAGCCAGCGCAATCGAACGGAAATTCGGTAGTTTGGTCGACGAAAAAGCAGTTCCCTTTGGGTGGCAGGCACTTTGGGTCAGAGCAGAAGCATTTCTTGCTCAGACGCAACCCGCTGAAGCTCTATCTGCATTTGAATCGCTTTTCACCGGGTTCGATCCAGACAACGAAAAGATGATGAGCAGCATGCTGACCGGCGTGCCCGAACTGATAAGACTGGACGCCAACGCATCGGAGATGCTCAAAATCCTATTGAGCGATCAGCACAAGTGTGACGTGCTGCAACCGCTGGTCCTGGCGGTTCGCCAAGAGGCCGGCGAGACGGTTCGCGCACCGGCCGAGGTACTGGAAGTCGCCGCCGACATCCGTGAGCGCATGCGGGCGGCAGAGTGAACCGAGCGCCGCGGACGTAACCGAAAAGGCGTGGCTCTCCCGAGCGACCATGTTCGCGTAAGAAATGATTGTGAAGCGGTTGAATAAAGGATTGAACAAGACCGGTTTTCACTGGATCACTCGGCGATGCACATCTCCACATCGGCCAGGGACAAACCCTCGACGAAGCGCGTATCCAGGCTCTGATCGGTGACCAGCATATGGATCGTATCGGGGCCGCATACGCGGATCAGACCCTGACGGCCGAATTTGCTGCCGTCGGCGACGATGATGGTTTGCTGCGCCTGCCGCATGACCGCGCGGGAAAACTCCGCCTCGCAGAGGTGATAGTCCATAAAATCCAGCGCCCCGTTGACAGCGCCGATGGACAAGACGGCGCGCTGGACCTGGAACTGACTGACGAAATCAATCGCCGAGGGGCCGAACACAGCCGCATCGTCGGCCCGCAGTTCACCACCGGCAATGAACACACGATTGCCGTTTCGATGCGCCAGGGTGCGCGCGATCTCCGTACAGTTGGTGACCACAGTGAGTTCCGAATGGGCCGAAAGCGCCTGGGCCACATAGGCGGTGGTGGATCCGGTGTCCAGCATCAACGACTCGCCGTCCCGGATCATACTCGCCACCGCATCGGCAATCCGGCGCTTGGCTTCACTCCGCTGCGCCAGACGCCGCTGAAACGGAGCCTCTTGAAACCGGTCCGGAAGGACCACCCCGCCGCGCACCCGATGTAGCTGCCCACCCTCCACCAACGGCTGGATATTTCGGCGGATGGTCTCGCTGGACACCCCCAGACGCCCTGCCAGCTCGCTGATGGCACAGGATCCGGACAGCCGGACTTGATGCAGTATGTCCGACTGGCGACGGCTGGCCTGCATACCCAGGGCTCCGAACGGTTAAACGTGCCCCGAAGCCTAGTCGTGAATACGGATCAAAACCACATTTACGCACAAAAACTGTGCGCCTAATGTGGCTTTCTAACGATTCCATGTGGATAAGACGTTGACAGACGCTCCGCCCCTGACTAGACCTAGTGATGTGCTGTTAGACCGGATTCATGCCCATACGTCATTGAGGAGATGCCGCCGATGAAGCGTGCACCACGACCATTTGGACTCGCCACGAGCAGCCTGCTGGCCCTGGCGTTATCGTCCACCACAGCTCTGTCCGCGGTGGAGTCCGAAGACCCGATCAAGCTCACCCTGCACGACTGGACCGGGCAGCTCATCACCACACAGTTGATGGGCGAAGTACTGCAGAAGGCCGGTTACAACGTGGACTATGTTCAGGCCGACTACATTGCCCAGTTCGCGGGCCTGAAGACCGGCGACCTGGACGTCGCCATGGAGATCTGGGAAACCACCGGCCGGGACGCGATGGACGAGGCCATTGCCACCGGCAAGGTGGAAAACCTGGGCGAAACCGGCATGCAGGCCATCGAGGAATGGTGGTACCCGGAGTACATGAAGGAGAAGTGCCCCGGCCTGCCCAACTGGGAAGCCCTGAACGACTGCGCCGAGGTTTTCTCTACCGCGGAGACGGCGCCGAAGGGGCGGTATCTGGGTGGGCCAGTGACCTGGGGCGGCTACGACGACGAACGGGTCGAGGCGCTGGAACTGGACTACGAGGTGGTCCACGCAGGGACCGATGCGGCGCTGTTCGCCGAGCTGGAATCGGCCTACCAGCGCCAGGCGCCGGTCCTGCTGTGGGTGTATTCACCCCACTGGGCCACCGCCAAGTACAAGGGCGAATGGGTGGAGTTTCCAGCCTACAGCGCCGAGTGCTATGGCGACCCGGCCACGGGCATCAACCCGGACATGGCCTACGACTGCGGCAAGCCCCGTGGGCCAATCTGGAAAGTGGCCTGGTCCGGTGTCAAGGACAAGTGGCCCGGCGCACACGAAACCATCAAAGCGTTCAACGTGGATAACGATGAAATGGCCGAGATGATCGTCAAGGTGGATTTGGACGGGCAAACCGTGGACGCGGTGGTGGCGGAGTGGATGGCAGCCAACGAAGACCGGTGGAACGGCTGGGTAGGACAATAGAACCAAACGGGCGGGCCTCGGCCCGCCTTTTTTTGTCGTCGCCGTACCCATCATCTGACCACCAACCGGGACAGCATGCCGCAGGCATCCACCAAACTGGCCTGTAAGAATGTCTGGAAACTGTTCGGGCCGGACTCGCATGGGTTTCTGAGCAGAATCCAGGGGGAGCCTGATCCGGAAACACTGGCCGAGGCCGGGTTGATCGCTGCGGTCCGGGCGGTGGATCTGGAGGTCCAGGAAGGCGAGATCTTCGTCATCATGGGCCTGTCCGGCTCGGGCAAATCCACCCTTGTGCGGTGTCTATCACGACTCATCGAACCCACCCGCGGCCAGATCCTGTTCAACGGGCAGGACCTGCTGACCGCCAGCGAACGGGAGATGATCGAGATTCGCCGCCACAAAATGGGCATGGTGTTCCAGCACTTCGCCCTGCTTCCCCACCGCACGGTGCTGGGCAACGTCGGGTTCCCGTTGGAGGTTCAGGGCGTCGATACCGCTCAACGCGAAGCGCGGGCCCGCAAGGTGATCGAACTGGTCGGGTTGGCTGGACGGGAGCAGGACTACCCGCGAGAGCTGTCGGGGGGACAGCAACAGCGCGTCGGCATCGCGCGCTCGCTGGCGGTGGAGCCCGAGCTTTGGTTCCTGGACGAGCCCTTCTCAGCCCTGGACCCTCTGATACGGCGGGAGATGCAGGACGAATTTCTGCGTCTGCAAAGCGTGTTGCACAAGAGCATCGTATTCATAACCCACGATTTCGATGAAGCCATCCGCCTGGCCGATCGCATCGCCATCATGAAAGACGGCGCGGTGGTGCAGGTGGGCACGCCCGAACAACTGGTGCTCAAGCCGGCCGACGGCTATGTAGCCGAGTTCACCCAGCATGTGGATCGGGCCAAGGTGCTGTCGGTGGGTGCAATCATGACACCAGCCACGGACGAGGCAAGCTTCGCCGGCACCTTGCAATTCAATGATCGGGTCGCCGCCATCGCCGCCCGGGTGGAGGCGGCGGACCAGCCGTTTGCCGTGGTCGATGCGCACGGGGAACGGGTGGGACAACTGACGCGTCGAGCCGTGATCGACGTTCTGGTGGGCCGGGAGCTGGGTGAGTGAATACCACCGGTCGCGGTGCGTCAGACGCAGTCAACGCATCATCGGCCGCGGCCGCATCCGGACGTGCCTGGTCGCGGGGCCGCGCATTCTGGATCGCGGCGGCGCTGGTATCGGCGCTTTTTTTCGTGTTTGGCAAGGATTGGCTGCCGAAATGGGCGCTCAGCTACCCGCGCCAATGGAATCTGCCCCTGAAAACCGAGATCGGGGCGTTTATGAACTGGCTGGTGGAAGACGCCACCCTGGGCCCGATTACCTTTCAGGAGTTTACCCGGGGCCTGGCCTGGCTGTTGGAATGGCCGTTGAACGCCGCCACCAGCGTGTTGGCCACCGGACTGATGTCCGGGCCCGGCTCGTCGGCAGTTCAACTGGTCCCACCCCTGTCCTGGCTGGCGGTGATCGCGGTGGTGGTGGCCATGGGTCATTACGCGCGCAACTGGCGGCTGGCCGCGCTGGTGGGTGGCTGTTTTCTGTACCTTGCGGTGTTTGGCCAATGGCACAGCGCCATGGTCACCCTGGCCTCCATCGTCATCGCAGTGCCCATCGGCATTGGAGGCGGACTGGCGATTGGCATCGCAGGCTACCGCTGGCGCGGCCTGGAGCGGCTGCTGACACCCCTGCTGGATCTGATGCAGACGATTCCGATCTTCGCCTATCTGGTGCCGATCCTGTTCCTGTTCGGATTCGGACCGGTGGCGGCCATGATCGGCACCATCATCTACGCCATGCCACCCATGGTACGCATCACCATGCTGTCTCTGCGGAACGTGCCCGGGGAACTGACGGAGTTCGGGCGCATGGCGGGCTGCAGCCGGCGTCAGCTGATGTGGAAGGTGCTGGTGCCCGCGGCCCGACCCGGGCTCATGATCGGGGTTAACCAGGTCATCATGTTGTCCCTCAACATGGTGATCATCGCGTCCATGATCGGCGCCGGCGGTCTCGGCTACGATGTGCTGACCTCTCTGCGCCGACTCGACATCGGCGGCGGCGTGGAGGCCGGCATCGCCATTGTGATGCTGGCGGTGGCCCTGGACCGCCTCAGTGACGCCTACGCACGGCGCGAGCCGCGTTCCGGCAATCCGACGACCGGCGGGCTTTTACAACGCCATCCCTGGACCGTGACCTGCCTTCTGGTGGTGCTGGGCACCGGGCTGGTCGGGTTGCTTATACCGGCTTTCCAGACCTACCCGACCCAGTGGCAGATCACCACCGGTTCGGGCTGGAGCGATCTGGTCAAGTGGATCAACATCAACTTTTACGACGCCCTGGAAGCGATCAAAACCGCCCTGCTCCTGAATGTGCTGATACCGGTGAAACGCTTTCTCCTGGCCATGCCCTGGGCCTGGGTCACACTGCTGCTGACGGTGGGGGCGTGGCAACTGGCCGGCACCCGCCTCGCGGCGCTGGTGCTGGCGTTGTGCGCGTTCATCATCGTCAACGGCCAATGGCCCAAGGCAATGGTGTCGGTCTACCTGTGCGGGATCTCGGTGGTGATCGCGTCCCTGATCGGCATCTCAGCCGGCATCGTTTCGGCACCCAGACCCCGTCTGTGGCAAGCGATGCGGGTGGTGGTGGATACGCTGCAAACGCTGCCGAGTTTTGTCTACCTGATCCCGGTGGTCATGCTGTTCCGGGTTGGGGATTTCTCGGCCATGATCGCCATCGTCGCTTATTCGGTGGTGCCGGCCATCCGCTACACGGTGCATGGCATCCAGAAAGTGGACCCCCAGCTCATCGAAGCTGGCGTGGTGTCCGGCTGCACCCGGCGCCAGGTTCTGTGGAAAATCCAACTGCCCCTGGCCATGCCCGAGATCATGCTCGGCATCAATCAGACCATCATGCTGGCGTTGTCGATGCTGGTGATCACGGCATTGGTGGGCACACGGGATCTGGGTCAGGAGGTGTACATCGCCCTCACCAAAGCCGATACCGGACGTGGCCTGGTGGCCGGGCTGTCGGTGGCCTTTATCGCCATCATCGCCGATCGCATGATCGCCGCCGGCGTGGCGCGGATGCGCAGACGTCTCGGGGTGGACGCGTGAACCCCGCACTGGAGCGGATCCACGGTCTGCCCTGCTGGCGGGGCCCGATCACGCCGGAGCCGCTTGGGGGCGGCATCACCAACCTGAATTTTGTCGTCCGGGACGGCCCCAAACGCTATGTGGTTCGGGTGGGCGACGACATCCCGGTGCATCAGATCATGCGCTTCAACGAACTCGCCGCCAGCCGCGCCGCCCATGCCGCCGGCCTCTCGCCGGCCGTGGTCTATGCCGAGCCCGGCGCCACGGTGTTGGACTTCATTGAGGCACGCACCCTGGCCGAGATCGATATCCGGGAACGGCCCATGCTGGAGCGCATCCTGCCGCTGGTGGCACGCTGTCACCGGGACCTGCCCCTTCACCTGCGCGGCCCGGTGCTGGCATTCTGGGTGTTCCACGTATTGCGGGACTACGCTCACACCCTGGAGGCCGGTGACAGCCGCTGGATTCCGCAACTGCCCACATTCCTGAAACGGGCAGCGGATCTGGAGCGGGCCGTGGGCCCGGTGGAGATCGTGCTCGGGCACAACGATCTCCTGGCCGGCAACTTTCTGGACGACGGCCAGCGCCTGTGGCTGATCGACTGGGACTATGCCGGATTCAACAGCCCCTTGTTCGACCTGGGCGGTCTCGCCTCCAACAACGCGCTCCGGGAGGAAGATGAGCGCTGGTTGCTGGAGCAGTATTTCGAACGCCCGTTGGATGACGGCCTCTGGCGACGTTACCAGGCCATGAAATGCGCTTCGCTGCTGCGCGAAACCCTATGGAGCATGGTTTCGGAAATTCATTCGGCCCTGGATTTCGACTACCGCAACTATACCGAGCAGAACCTGACCCGCTTCGAAACAGCCTGGCAGGCGTTCGAGCAGACATGAGGATCCCATGAGCGATTTGCCCAAACAGGCCCGTGTGGTCATCATCGGAGGCGGCATCATCGGCTGCTCCACCGCCTATCATCTGGCGGCAATGGGCATCGACGAAGTGGTGCTGATCGAACGGGCCAAGCTCACCTCCGGCTCCACCTTCCACGCCGCGGGGCTGGTGGGTCAGTTGCGCAACAATGCAAATATCACCCAGTTGCTGGGTTACTCGGTGGATTTATATCGGCGCCTGGAGACGGAAACCGGCCTGGCCACCGGCTGGAAAATGAACGGCGGCTTACGCCTGGCCTGCACCCATGCACGCTGGACCGAAGTCAAACGACAAGCCACCACCGCACACTCGTTCGGGCTGGAGATGGACTTGCTCACCCCGGCGGAGGCACTGGCGCTTTGGCCGGTAATGGACATCTCGGATCTGGTTGGCGCGGCGTTTCTGCCCACCGACGGCCAGGCCAACCCATCGGACATCACCCAGTCCCTGGCTCGAGGCGCCCGCACCCGCGGCGTGGCCATTTTCGAGGACACCGCGGTCACCGGCATCGATATCGACGGGGGACAGGTGCGTGCCGTGCACACCTCCAGCGGACGGATTGACTGCACCTGCATCGTCAACTGCGGTGGCCAGTGGGCACGGGAAATCGGGCGCATGGCCGGCGTCAACGTGCCCCTGGTCTCGGTACAGCACCAGTACATCGTCACCGAACCCATGGACGGCGTGCCGACGGGTCTGCCAACTCTGCGCGACCCTGACCGCCTGCTCTACTTCAAGGAAGAAGTGGGTGGTCTGGTCATGGGCGGCTATGAGCCCAACCCGATTCCCTGGGCGGAGGACGGAATCCCCGACGGTTTCCAGTTTCAACTGCTGCAGCCCAATTGGGATCACTTCGAGCCGCTGATGTCCGAGGCACTGCAGCGGGTGCCCGCTTTGGAGCAGGCCGGCATCCGGGAACTGATTAACGGGCCGGAGAGCTTCACGCCGGACGGAAATTTCATCCTTGGCGAGGCGCCCGAAGTGCGGGGATTTTTCGTCGGCGCCGGTTTCAACGCCTTTGGCATCGCTTCCGGTGGCGGCGCCGGCATGGCTCTGGCGGAGTGGGTTGCCCGGGGCGAGCCACCGTTTGATTTATGGCCGGTGGACATCCGACGCTTCGGCCGGCCCCACGGCGATATCAACTGGGTGAGACGACGCACCTTGGAAGCCTATGCCCGACACTACACTCTGGCCTGGCCCCACGAGGAACCCGAAGCCGGCCGGCCCTGCCGGCGTTCACCGCTGTATGGGCGTCTACTGGAACGCGGCGCCTGCTTCGGGGAAAAGCTGGGCTGGGAGCGCCCAAACTGGTTCGCCACCGAGGGCGAACCGGCCGAGGACCAATACAGTTTCGAACGCCAGAACTGGTTCGAGGCGGTGGGCCGGGAGCACGCGGCGACCCGCGACCGGGTGGCGCTGTTCGACCAGTCGTCGTTCGCCAAATTTGTGCTCGTGGGGCGTGACGCCGAAACGGCGCTGACCTGGATATGCGCCAATGACGTAACCCGCCCGCCCGGTCGGCTGGTCTATACCCAGATGCTCAATGCCCGGGGCGGTATCGAGTGCGACCTGACCGTCGCCCGGCTCGACGCCGACCGCTACTACCTGGTCACCGGAACCGGTTTCGCCACCCACGACGCGAACTGGATCCAACGCAATCTGCCGGACGGACTCGACGCCCACCTGGTGGACGTCACCTCGGCCAATGCGGTGCTGAGCGTGATGGGACCCAAGGCCCGGACCTTGCTCGAGACACTGAGCCCGGACCCGTTGTCCAATTCCGCCTTCCCGTTCGGCGCCGTGCGCAAAATCAGTGTTGCGGGCGCTCCGGTGCTGGCGCTGCGGGTCACCTATGTGGGGGAACTCGGCTGGGAGCTGCATGTTCCTGTGGAGTTCGCGATCAACCTGTACGACGCCCTGCTGGCGAAGGGGGCCGATTTGGGTATAGCCGACGCGGGCTATCGGGCCATCGACAGTCTGCGCCTGGAAAAGGGCTATCGCGCCTGGGGATCGGACATCGGACCGGACCATACGCCCCTGGAAGCCGGACTTGGTTGGGCGGTGAAACTGCGCACGGACCAGGGCTTTCTCGGCCGGGAAGCGGTGCTTGAACAACGCCAGTCGCCGCTGAAAAAACGCCTGGCCTGCTTCACGGTCTCCGACCCCGGGATTGTGCTTCTGGGGCGGGAAACCCTGTATCGGAACGGCGAGCGTGCGGGATGGCTTACCTCCGCCGGTTTCGGCTACAGCGTGGGGTTGAACATCGGCTACGGCTATGTACGCAACAATGCCGGCGTGGACCAGGCCTACCTGCAATCCGGACAGTACGAACTCGAGGTGGCGACACAGCGGATTCCCTGCACCCTGCATACCGGCCCGCTGTACGACCCGGACATGGAGCGGATCCAGGCATGAGTGCAAAGCCCGTTCCGGACCAGGCGCGCATCGTAATAATCGGCGGCGGCGCCGTGGGCTGCGCCATTGCCTATCACCTCACCCGGATGGGCGAGCGCGACGTACTGGTGCTGGAGAAAGCCCAGCTCACCCATGGCGCCACCTGGCATGCGGCCGGGTTGGTCGGACAGTTGCGCGGATCACGCAGTCTCACCCGGATGATGCAGAACAGCGTCGCACTGATGGATCGTCTGGCCGCGGAAACCGGTCAGGAGACTGGATGGCGTCGCGTCGGCAGCCTTCGCGCCGCCTCCAGCAAAGCCCGCTGGCAGGAGATACGCCGCACCGCCACAACGGCCCGCAGCTTTGGCTTCGAGATGCATCTGCTGTCAGCCGGCGAGGCCCGGGATCTTTTCCCGCTGATGTCCACCGAGGGGATTGAAGGGGTCGCCTATGTGCCTTCCGACGGCTACATCGATCCGTACAGCTACACGATGGCCCTCGCCGCCGGAGCGCGGGCCGGCGGCGCACGCATCCGCGAAGGCACGAACGTTACCGCCCTGGAGACCCGCGGACGACGGATCGTATCGGTGACCACAGACCAGGGAACGGTGAAATGCGAGGTGCTGGTCAATGCGGCCGGCATGTGGGCCCGGGAGCTGGGTGCACTGGCCGGTGTCCGGGTTCCCGCCGGCGCGGTTGAACACCAGTATTGCGTCACGGATAAGTCGCAGGATATAGCCGTGGACCTGCCCACGTTTCGCGATCCGGACCACAATTTCTATCTCAAGCCGGAAGTGGGCGGACTGGTGATCGGCGGCTGGGAGGATGGCACCCGCCCATTCGGCGTGGACGGCATCCCGCCGGGCTTTGGCCGCGCACTGTTTGATGGCAATTTCGACCGATTCGAGCGCATCCTTCTGCCTGCGGCAGAGCGCATTCCAGTACTCAACGAACTGGGCATCCAGACCCTGATCAACGGACCCATCCCCATGTCACCGGATGGTGAACCGGTCATGGGCCGGGCGCCGGAGCTGGACAACTTCTATCTGGCCTGCGGTTTCACCGCCGGCATCGCCGCCTCGGGCGGTGCCGGCCAGGCCATGGCGGAATGGATATTGACCGGCCGCACCAGCCTGGATCTCTGGCCCTTCGACGTGCGCCGATTCGGTCAACCTCACATGAACCCGAAACTGCTGCACCAACGCTGCGTCGAGGCCTATGGGGCGTACTACAAACTGCATTTGCCTGGGGAGGAGCCGGAAAGCGCCCGGGGCGTGCGCCGCTCGCCCATGTATGACGCCCTGCTGCGTAAGGGTGCGATCTATGGCAGCAAGTTCGGCTGGGAACGAGCGCTGGTGTTCTCGTCCGACGGTGCGGCCCATACCACCGCGGCAGGGTTTGATCGGCCGGGATGGCGCGAAACCGTCGGCCGGGAGCACCGCCAGGTTCGGGAGAACGTGGCCCTGATCGATCAGACTTCCTTCGCCAAATTCGAGATCCACGGGCGCAACGCATTCAAGACGCTGCAATGGCTGACAACCAACGACCTGGACCGCCCGCCCGGCAACGTCATCTACACCCAGATGTGCAATACCCGGGGCGGCATAGAGGCCGACGTCACCCTGGTCCGGCTCGCCGAGGATCGGTTTTACCTGGTGACCGGTAGCGGCTTCGGCGTCCACGACGGCGACTGGATCCGTCGGCACCTGCCCGGCGACGGCACGGTGACCCTGAGTGAGACCACCTCCGCCCGGGCGGTGATCAACATCTGTGGCCCCAATGCCCGGGCAGTGTTGCAGTCCGCATGCGATACCGACCTCAGCCACGAGGCATTCCCCTATATGAGCGCGCACACGATCTGGATTGGCTATGCGCCGGTGCTGGCCCTGCGCATCACCTATGTGGGTGAACTGGGGTGGGAACTGCACATGCCGGTGGAGTACGCCGCCCACGTGTATGAGACTCTGCACAGAGCAGGTGAGGCATATGAGATAGCCGACGTCGGCTATCGGGCGATTGACAGTCTGCGCATGGAGAAACGCTATCTTTACTGGAGCAGCGACATCTCCCCCGAATACACACCCTATGAGGCCGGACTCGGCTTTTGCGTCAAGCCGGCCAAGGGCGATTTTCTCGGCGCGGAGGCTCTGGCCAGACAGCGGGAAACCAAGCCCGACCGGTACCTGCGCACGCTGCTCCTGGCGCCGGACACACCGGTGTTCGGGGGCGAGGCCATCTGGGCGGACGACCGCATCGTCGGCACCACCACCAGCGGAAACCAGGGTTACACCGTGGGACAAGCGATCGCCTTCGGCTACGTCCCGGCGGAGCATCGGGCCCGGCATGAGTTCGAAGTGGAGGCCTTTGGCGAACGCTATCCCGCGAACCGGGTGGACCGGTGCCCGTATGATCCGGATCGCCACCGGATTCTGAGCTGAACGCCCGGCTTCCCAAAGTCCAAGGCAGAATCAGAGGCACGATAATGGATGCGCAACTAACCGGGGCGATCGAACAGATCCCGCTGCTGTCAGCGGTGGACAAAAGCGCGCTCACCATAGAACGCATGGGCGGCCTGACCAACCTGGTGTTCCATATCACCGGGCCGGGTCAGGACTGCGTGCTGCGGATACCCGGGCCAGGAACCGAAGCCTATATAGATCGCACGGTGGAGCTGCACAACGCCCGGGCGGCGGCCGATGCGGGGGTCTCGCCCGAGGTGCTGTTCGGCGACGCCGAAAGCGGGCTCATGGTGACACGCTACGTGGCGGGATCCGTCACCATGACCTCGGAGGCGTTTGCTATCCGTCCGGGCGCCCCGGGTCGAGCCGCAGACGCGTTTCGGCGGCTGCACGGCAGCGGCCAGACATTCCACTTTCGCTTCGAGCTGTTCGCCATGATCGATGAGTACCTGGGTCATCTCGAGCGCCTGGGGGCGGAACTGCCCGAGGGTTATCACCAGGTGGTGGCGGAGGCAGATGCGGTTCGCCGGGTTCTGGATCGACACCCGGCGGACCTGGCGCCATGTCACTGCGATCCCCTGTGCGAAAACTTCCTGGACCAGGGCAGCCGCATGTGGATCGTCGACTGGGAGTACTCGGGCATGAACGATCCGCTGTGGGATCTGGGCGATCTGTCGGTGGAGGCCGGCTTCGATGAACGGCAGGATCGGGAGTTGATGGCAGCCTACTGTGAGGGTGAACCGACGGCGGCGCAATTCGGTCGCATGGTCATATACAAGGCCATGTGTGACCTCTTGTGGACCCTTTGGGGTCTGATCCAGCACGCCAACGACAATCCGGCGGAGGATTTCTGGGCCTACTCGGTAGGGCGTTTCGAGCGCTGCAAAAGGCTGATGTCCACGCCCGGGTTCGCGCAGCACCTGGCGGCAGTGGATCGCGGTTGAGATCGGACCCACTGCTGCCGCACACTATGAGCGTTCCGTGGCTGTCGGCAACAGCACTGACCCCAAATCAATTCATGGATCTCAGCATGGCCCCACTCCGTACACTGTGCATCGCCACCGGCCGGCTTTCAGTCGCGGTGGCGCTGGCGCTCACCATCGGATGCGCCACCGCACCGAGCACAAAAATGCAGCTCGACCCAAAGGCGAGCAGCAATCAAAGCATCACCTACGATCGCGGGCAGGCTCAGGTGCAGACCGAGGGCAGCAACCCGGTGCGGCTGACGCTGGTGGATCACGCTGAAGATCAGATTCTCCTGCACCTCAGGGTGGAGGATCGCGGCGACGCCGGCTTCCTGTTCTCCGAACAGAGCGTGTCAGGCGAGATAGTCTCCAGCAGCGGCACCGCTCCAATCCGCTTCTATGCCTACGAAGACGCGGTGGAACTGGTGGACGACAGCGACGCGAAGCTGGCAGCCGAGGCCGGATCTACCGCGGTCAGCGTCGGCTCCCGGGTGGTGCCCTACGGCGGAACCATCGGCTCACTGGCCCAGCTTGCCATGGTCGCCAACGCTCAGAACAGCGGAGACCCCGAGGCGCGACTGGATGCCCTGACCCGGGCGGCCATCGCCAACAATCGCTACATTCGCCGCAACTCCATGAACCCGGGCGGCGAGTACGACGGCCTGCTGCGTGCCCAACTTCCAGAGCCACTGGAAACATGTGAGTCCCTGCGCTTCCAGGTCCAGGCTGGAACCGAGTTGCACCGTTTCGAGTTCGAATGCAGCGCGGTGGAGGGCTGAGGTGCCCCTATAGCGTTTCGAACCAGGGCCCCAGCTCAGGATTGAAGTGAACCAACCCCTCGAGGATACCGGCGGCATAGTTGCCGTTCATCCCTAAATACCCACCCTGGGCCAGATAGAGCGCGCCCAGGTTACCCGCAAGCCGGGCCATGTCCTGCGCCGACCGCCGCACCTCTTGCGTCGCATTGGCGACCAACACGGACGGAACGGCGCTGGCCATCACGCCCAGATCATTGCCGCTGTCGCCGGCGAATGTCACCGCAGTGAGCCCGAGCCCCAAACGTTGCCGTAGAAACTCCACCGCATGCAGCTTGGTGGCGGATTCGGGCAGCACATCCAGCAGACCAACACCGGCCGGCTCATCGATGCTCCACACCAGACTGGCGCGCACCCCCAGCGTTTGCAGCCTGACCGCCATGGCATTCATCACGGCTTTACGGTCCGCCTTCAAGGGCAGGTAATAGCTCAGTTTGTGGCGGTTTTGCTTGGCCGCCTCCTGCAGAGTGAGCGCCGGGAGATCCGCAAACAACCCGATCAATCCTGCCTGGTCCTGGCCCGCCCAGTCTGGATCGATGGCCGCCTCCCAGTCGCCCCAAGTCTGCCATTGGCCCCCGGTCCAGGCGTGAATGCGTGTACCCACATCGGTGATGGCAAAACGCGGTTGCGGGAGGCGGTACTGGTCAATGGCCTGTTCCAGCAATGCCAGGTGGCGCCCGGTCACGTAGGCCAGGGCGATATCGGGCCTGCTGGCGAGGCGGGCGAACAGGGGCCGGGCTTGGGGGGACTCGGGTTCCGGGCCATTGGGCAGCAAGGTCCGGTCGAGATCGGTACAGATCAGATAACTCGGCGCAGTCATGGCGCAGCGCCGGCTTCCGGCTGATCGCATACGCGGAAGAAATCGAAATGTTCTATCGCCTCGAGAATGCCTAGAGCATGGGCTTTCTCGGCGTAGTAGACGCGATCGATGTCAACCAAGTGGGATAGCTCTTCATGATGCCTGTTGGCCACCACCACCGCCAGCGTATTGCCCCGGATCATATCCTCGTCCGCACCCGATCCGCCGGCTGCCAAAACATTCTCCAGCGGAATGCCCCAAAGGTCCGCCACATAGCGCAAGGCCAGGCCCTTGGAGGCGCGGATCGGCAGAATATCCAGAAACTGACCGAAGGAAACGACTACATTGACCGCCAACTCCTCCTGGTACAGCAGGCCGTTGATTTCCTCCTGGCTCGGCGCGATCCGTGGGTCGTAGTAGTAGCTGACCTTGAACCGACTCTGCTCGTTCTTCGGTTGCAGTTCCAATCCAGGCAGATCCGAGAGCAGGCGGCGCACCACGTGGGGCGTCCAACCATGGTCGATGTGTTGCGGCCAGTACGCATCGGCGGTCAGATCCGGGGCGTAGTGAATGGCGGTGCCCCCGCTGGTGATGAGCACATCGGGCTCGGGGATGCGGTGGGCGCGCATGACCTTGAGTGCTGAATCGAGCCGCCGGCCGGTGGCGATACCAAAGGTCGCATTTCGGCGGTTGGCACGCAGCACCTCGGCGAATCTGGGCAAGGCGGACTGATCGCCCAACAGGTTCTGATCCAGGTCGGTGAAAATCGCCCGGTCATGATACAGCATAGGCCGCTGACTGGGCGGAACACGCTCGAGAACCTCGGTTCTATCCACCAAAGGACGCACTATCTTGAGATAGCGGGCAGCGTGCGCATCCCAGGAATAATGGTCACCCACCCCTTTCAGGCCGCGCTCCACATAGGTTTGCCGTTGACTCGGGTGCTCCAGCATGGACAACAAAGCGGAAGCGATGGCCTCTGCGTCCAGTGGGTCAATCAGCACCCCGTTCTCGCAGTTCCCGATAATGTCACTGGGTCCGCCGTCCTCTGTCGCCACAATCGGCAAGCCGCTGGCTGCCGCCTCGATCAGGGTCAGGCCAAAGGGTTCGGTGAGGGCGGGATTGACAAACACGCCGCCGGACTGGGCGGCGATCCGATAGATCACCGACACATCGTCGGCCTGATGGCGCTTCGGGTAGGCGACCCGCCCATACAGATCGTGGCGGTCGATGGACAGCAGCAGTTGGGTCAGCACCTCCTGGGCCCCCTCGTCCAGATCCATGATGTCCTCCCGATTGCCGACGATGATCGCCAGGTTGGCCAATGCCTGCAATCGGGGGGATCCGCCATAGGCTTCCAGCAGCGCGCCGATATTCTTGCGCGGGTCAGGTCGTGACAAGGCCAATATCAGCGGCTTGTCCGGCTCATCCAGAAAGCGCCGGATTTCCTGGCCGATCGGCCGCTGCCACTCGCCGCCCTCGGGCGGGTAGAACAACGTCAAATCGGTTCCGGGTGGGACCACCCGCATCTGGTCGGGTTGATAGTGGTCGTAGAGTTCGTACTGCTCTTCGATTTCCTGGTGGGTGCTGGTGATCACCCGGTCCGCGCTGGCCAGGGTCATCTCTTCGGCTTCGATCCGGCGCGACATGTTGTAACGCTCATCGATCGCCTGAGATGACAAACCCGTGGCCAGAAACCGACGGCGTTTGACCCGACCCAGAGAATGGCCGGTATGGATCAGAGGCACACCGAGAAAATGCGCAAGGCGGCTGCCAACATAACCGGCGTCGGCATAATGGCTATGAATGACGTCGGGTTGCCGATCGGCTTCGCGGAACAGCGTCATCATGTTATCGATAAAGGAGTCCAGGTAATCCCACAGGGCCTCCTTGGGTAGATACTCCTCCACCGGGCCGGCGACGATGCGAACGATACGCGCACGGTCTTCCAGAATCTCTCGCTCCCGAGCGTAGTCCGGATCGGTATCGGGTGCCGCAATCAAACGGGTGAACAGATCCACTCCGGCAATTCCAGGCTGTCGGGCCAGGAATCGGGCCAGTTCCACCACGTACTTCACCTGGCCGCCGGTGTCGGCGTCGCGGCCAAGTTCCAGATCGTGCCCGCGCACCAGCCCGTGGACACTGATCATGGCAATGTAGATTCCGTCCCCGTCCCAATCCGTATTCGACATCGATTTCCTTTTGTGGGCGTCGCCACCCAGACCAGGGTTTCAACCGCCACCCGCTGCGCATAGACTGCAAGCCGCTATCTAAACATAAACCTAAATCTCATATCCTCCATCCGGGCACTATGTACGAACAAGTCTCCCATTCCCTGCTGAACGATATCCTGGACCAGCTCAAGCCGGAAATCCGCGAGCGCAACATTCGCCATTTCTATACCCGGCTGGGGGCAAATTTCTATGCCATCCATTCCACTTTCCACTATTTGTACGGCCAACGGGACGACTTCCAGGAAAAAGCCGTGCGCCTGGTGGAGGTGCTGGCCAGCCAGTACATCCGACGTAACCAAGCCCGGCGAGACCTGGACAGCGCGCGCGAGCGCGACCACAACTGGTTCCTGAGTCAGGAGTGGGTGGGCATGGCCCTGTACACCGACGGCTTCGCCGGCAACATCGAAGGTTTGCGCGAGCACCTGCCCTATGTGCAGGAACTGGGCATCAATATGCTGCACCTCATGCCCATGCTCAAATGCCCCGTGGGGGCATCAGACGGGGGATATGCGGTCAGCGATTTTCGTGATATCGACGCCCGTTTCGGAACCCTGGAGCAGGTGCAGGACCTGGCAGAGCACTTGCGCAAACGCAACATGCTGCTGACTCTGGACGTGGTGGTCAACCACACCTCGGATGAGCATGAGTGGGCGAAAAAGGCCAGAGCTGGCGACGCCCGCTATCAGGACTACTTCTACATGTTCGACACCCGTGAAGTGCCGGACATGTTCGAAGAAACCATGCCGGAAGTGTTCCCTGAGACCGCACCGGGGAACTTCACCTGGGACCCGACCATGGGTAAATGGGTGATGACGGTGTTCAACGACTACCAGTGGGACCTCAACTACAGCAATCCCGACGTGTTCATCGAAATGGTGGACATCATTCTGTTCTGGGCCAATCAGGGTGCGGACATCGTTCGGCTGGACGCGGTGGCCTTTCTGTGGAAAAAAATCGGCACGACCTGTCAAAACGAGCGCGAGGCGCACCTGCTGCTGCAACTGATGAAGGACTGCTGCCAGGTCACCGCCCCCGGCGTGTTGTTCATCGCCGAGGCGATTGTCGCGCCGGTTGAGATCATCAAGTACTTCGGCGAGGACGCGGTGATCGCAAAGGAATGCGAGATCGCCTACAACGCCGCCCTTATGGCCCTGCTGTGGGACGCCGTGGCCACCGCCAATGCCAAGCTGATCAACCAGGGTACGCGCAGCCTGCCCGGCAAACTGGACCGGGCGACCTGGCTGAACTACATCCGCTGCCACGACGACATCGGCCTCGGCTTCGACGACACCGACGTCTATGCCGTGGGCTACGAACCCGCACCCCATCGGCGCTTTCTGCTGGATTACTACACCGGCGCCTACGACACTTCTCCGGCCCGGGGCAAGCCCTTTGGCCGCAACGAAAAAACCGGTGATGCCCGCATTTCCGGATCATTGGCATCCCTGGCCGGTCTGGAGGCGGCGCTGGACATCGGGGATCCCCTGCAAATCGACCGTGCCGTGGACCTGGTACTCATGCTTCACAGCCTGATCATGTCCTTCGGCGGCATTCCGCTGCTCTACTACGGGGACGAGATCGGCACCCTGAACGACGTGAGTTATCTGGAAGACGTGAGCAAAGCCAACGACTCCCGCTGGATGCACCGGCCACGTATCGACTGGCAAAAGGCGGAACAGAGGCACAATCACGGCAGCGTGGAGGCGCGCCTGTTTCAGGGCCTGAAGAAAATGATCGCGGTTCGCAAAGCCACGCCGGCGTTCGCCGATTTCAACAACCGTGATCTGCTGACAGTGGACAACCCACATTTGTTTGCGTTTCTACGCACCCACCCGGACTGGCCGCGGGAATCGGTCCTGGTTGTGGCCAACTTCGACCTCCATCCCCAACACTTGGCCATGGCCGATCTGAGCAATCGCGGTTTGTTTCAGTATGGCCAACTGCTGGATCTGTACTCGGGCGGGTCGCCTGCAATATTCAAGGATGAACTGGTGATTCCACCGCGTCGTTTTTACTGGCTGACCGATCAGGGCCGCGGCGGCCTTCGATAGCCCGGCGGACGGCCTCGTTCATTCGCGCCGACCCTGCACCACACGATCCAGGATCATGGCGCAGAACAGGATCGCGAATCCGGCCAGGATGCCCTGCCCGACAGATGCGTACTGCAGCGCTTCCAGCACGTCCTCGCCCAATCCCTTGGCGCCAATCAATGAGGCGACCACGACCATGGCCAGACTGAGCATGATGGTCTGGTTGATGCCGGCAAAAATCGAAGGGGCCGCCAGCGGCAGATCCACTTTGGTCAGCAGGTACCATTTGGAAGCGCCATAGGCGATGGCGGCTTCCCGGATCGACTCCGGCACCCCGCGCATTCCCAACACGGTCAAGCGCACCACCGGGGTTCCACCGAAAATCATGGTGGTCACCACCGCCGCCGGCTTGCCGGTGCCGAAAAAGGCGATGACCGGAATCATGAACACAAAGGCCGGCATGGTCTGCATGAAATCCATGATCGGCCGGATAAAGGCATAGAAACGCGGCCGCCGGGCGCAAAACAAACCGAGGGGAATACCGAGCACGATGGAGATGCAGGCGGCGGTGCCGAGAAGGGCGAGCGTGGTCATGGCCTTTTCCCAGAAACCGAGAAAGCCCATATAGGCCAGAAACCCACCCGCCGCGATGGCCGCTCGCGGGCCGGCGGAGAGCCCGGTGAGCAGAATGATAAAGCTGGCGATCACCGGCCAGGGGGTCTCGACAAACAGGACCTCGAGGCCATCCAACACCGCTCGTATGCCATAGGTGATGAGATTGAACAGCCACTGCCCCCGGGCAATGATGAAGTTGAAAAACTGTTCGACCCAGGCGATGGCCGTCAGCCGGATGTCCGGATCAGTGGGAAAATCCGACAGCCAGGCCAATGCACCGGGCAGGCTGAAATGCACGATGCTGACGATATAAATCAGTAGCACGAAGCCGGCGCTGAGGGCGATGCGCAGCGGAGGTAGACCAAAGTCGATGCTGCGGTCGGACAACCAGTCGGAGAAGCGGCGTTCCAGCAACGGGTTGGCCATGACACCTTGCACGAGTTTGGTCAGCAGCAGCACAGCAAGGCCAAACAGAGCTACCCAGACAGCGGTGGCGTCGGCTTGCACCGCCTCGGCCCGGATGTCGCCGATCGCGGCCTCCAGGGAATCGATGGTGCGCCGAAAAACATCCACGTTATCCGCGTTATTGCTGATCGCGGCCTCCAGTTGCTGGTAACGAAAACTGAGCGTGCCCTCGATCTGCGCGATGCGTTCGCGCGCCTCGGCACCCAGATCGCCCCACATCCCACGAGCCAGCTGGATCAGCGCGAAGGCTTCCAACACAACAAAAACGAGCGCCCAGTTCCAAAGCCCGCGCATCCCGAACCAGATCGGCCCCAACAATGCAGCGGCGTAGTTGAAGGTCCAGGAAAACCCTGTTCGGGAACCGATCTGTTTAAACTGGCGTTGGTAGTAATTGGGGGACGTGGCCACGAATTCGGCCAGCAGTTGATCTTTGGTCTCGGCACTGGGGTTGGACATGGATCGGCTCGACACTGATGTTGGAAACTGAAGAATCGACAGATCACGTGGCCGTGTCCCGCGCACGGCCAGACACTCGGTCAAGCGGTTTCCGTACCTTCGATCACGGTGCGCAGCAGATCGGCCCGGGTAATGACCCCGACCCGCCGCCCACGGGCATCCACCACCGCCGCGGGGTGCTCTGAATGGATGGCGCTTTCGATCAACACGCCCAGATCGGCGTCTTCCGGAAACGTTGCCGCGTCATCGCCCAAAGGCCCATGGCTCTGTTCGAACGCCTCCAGTGGTTGCATAAGCGCGTGTGCCCGAACCACTTTCAACCGCGAGATGCCCGCGACAAAATCCGACACATAATCATCGGCCGGTGTCATAACGATGTCCTCCGGGGTGCCGATCTGGACGACACGCCCGTCGCGCATGATCGCTATACGATCACCGATCCGAACCGCCTCGTCCAGGTCATGGGTGATAAACACCGTGGTCTTGTTCATGACCGAGGCCAACTTCATGAATTCGTTCTGCAACTGACGCCGAATCAAAGGATCGAGTGCGCTGAACGGCTCGTCCATGAGCAGAATCTCCGGGTCGGCCGCCAGGGCCCGCGCCAGACCGACCCGCTGCTGCATACCGCCGGACAGTTCATGGGCGAACTTGTTGCCCCAGCCGGTGAGTTCCACCATGTCGATGGTGCGCTCCGCGATCTCCATTCTCTTGTTCTTGTTGATCCCCCGGATCTCCAGGGGCATGGCCACGTTATCCAGCACCGAACGATGGGGCATCAGGGCAAAGTTCTGAAACACCATGGCGATGTGCTGATTGCGATAGCGGCGCAATGCATCCGGCGCCATGGCCATGATGTCCTCGCCGTTGACCACGATGCGGCCCGCGGTGGGTTCCAGCAGACGATTTATGTGCCGCACCAGTGTCGACTTGCCGCTGCCGGACAATCCCATGACGCAAAAAATCTCGCCTGGGCGCACGCTCATGCTGGCATCCGCCACGCCCAGGACACAATTGTATTTTTGCAGCACCTGGGTCTTGGAAATGGCGTTCTCGCGGATATCGGCGAGCGCCTCCAGCGCCCGCTCGCCGAAGATCTTCCACACCCCGGACAGCTCGATGGCGTGGTCAACTTGAGCAGTGGACTGTTGCACGCCGCGTAGTACGCCTATCCGGCTACCGGTTCCGACGACAGGCCGGAAGGCGTTCGCAGGCGTTTTGCGGCTTGACGACCCAATTCAAAGCCCGAGCCAACCGTCCACCCGTTCAGGATTCTGTGCAACCCATTCCTTGACCACCACGGCCGGGTCCTTGCCGCCCTCGATCTCGTATGCGAATCCGGACACGGTTTCGCCGTCGAGCTGCATGTTGGCAAGGAAGTCGGCTATAGCCGGCGAGCGCTCAACCAGCGATTTCGAGTAGGCAACCTGCACCTTTTTCAATGCGTCCTCGGTCATGACTTTTGATTTGCTGTACCAATCCGGATCGTCAGATGGCTGAATCGCAATGTAGTTTGCCGGATCGAAGGGCGGCTCCTCCAGACGGACAATGTCGTATTGGAACCAGATGGCGTGGGGGGAGTAGCAGTAGAACGCATAGCCAACGCCTTTCTTGATCGAGTCTCCCACCGTGGCGGTCATCACCGCCTGGTCGGCGCGGATGGGCTCCATAAACGGCAGTAGCCCGTAATCACGAACCTTGACCTCGTTTACGTTGGCCGAGGCCCAGCCCGGCGCGCCGATCCAGATCTCGCCCTTGCCGTCGCCGTCGCTGTCCATCAGCGCCGCCACCTCAGGCCGGGCGAGATCAAACACCGACGTCACGTTGTTCTGTTCGGCAAAATCCCGAGCCACGCAAAAGCTCTGTTTACCCTCGTAGTATTTGTCGGACAGCACCACCGTTCCGGCACCATCCACATACTTTTTTGTGAAGCTCTCCTGGTTGGGGAGCCACACGTCAGGGTGCACGTCGATGTCGCCACGACCCTGGTCCATAGCCTGGAAGATGCTCGCATTGTTACCCGGCACCAGGTTTGCCTGGCCACCGATGCGGCCCTCCACCACCTCTTTGATCAAATGGGCGATGGCCTGGGCGCCGGTCCAGGCCGGTGCACCAATGTTGACTTGCTCCGCCGCGATGGCGTTCGATGACGCGGCCAGACTGGCCGCCGCGCATACTGCGCCGATGAGTGTCCGCTTCATACTGTTTCCCCTATATGGTTGCCGATGACCCAGATACGGGCCGGTGACTGCTGAGAGTTCGGTCAGTGTTGCTTGTCTGATCGGTGCCGGAAAGCCCTCCGCGACGAGATTGAACAAATCGGTTCTTCCAGGCAAGCGTGAAACCGGGGGAAAGCCTGGTCGGTACGCCATGATGGCAGCGTGTCCTGGTTGAACGACCGCATCCCGCCACTCCCCCGCGCCCAAGCCGGAGCAAACCGGTGTGGGAAAATCAACCGAGCGGTGGAGCTCTGGCTGGGAACGGATCACCTGACTGCGGACCAAACCAGCGGGCCGCACTCACACTATTCGCTCATATCGTTGAGAGCATAGACCGGATCGAAAAAAATGCTGCACTCCCGCACAACGAGCCGCTGACGTCCGCCTGAACTCAAGCACCCGACTCATTCC
This sequence comes from uncultured Gammaproteobacteria bacterium, assembly GCA_963783675.1. Taxonomy (GTDB): domain Bacteria; phylum Pseudomonadota; class Gammaproteobacteria; order Competibacterales; family JAHEDQ01; genus JAHEDQ01. The sequence continues at coordinate 36,018 of CAWAOU010000035.1, read as the reverse complement.
GATGCAGTGGCTTGCTTATGCAACAGGCCGTTTGTCACGCCCACGCGGCGCGCTTCGCGGCACTGGTTCGGGCTGAGGCGGGTGTGTTCCGGCGCGGTCGATGCTTGCATGAGATTGTCGGGCTCGGTGACATGGACACCGTGATCCGATAGCAGATGGAACAGCTCATGGGCGAGGGCCACACCCGCATCCCGGGTGTAGCGTGTCACCCAGACGCTGTGACGCAAATCGGGACGCTCTCGGGTGTTGCCGGTGCCCAGGGTCATGGCGCCGAATGCGGGCTGCAGACGGGTGTCCCGCAAAAACACCACCCGACCCGGTGCCGGAGGCAGCGTCTGCAGCAGATCCAAAGCCGTTTGCCAGTCAAAGTCCAACCATCGATCCGGCGTCCGCAACCAACGGACGTCAGTGGGTCTGAACACGATGTCGCACTGCGCCAGCACATGGGCGGCCCGGTTCAGAATCGTGTCGACCCGTTCCCGGGTCCAGCCGGCTCCGTCCAGGACCACGACCGAGGGGTCCAACCAGAGTGAGTCTTTCGTGGGTGGTGCCAGCTCGTCCGATCGTTCAGGGACGGAATACGAACGCAGCACCGCTGTGTCCGATTCAGCCAGTTCGGCCACCGCCGGATTGGCAATGGTCCCTGCAGCCACCCGGCGAACACCGGCCTGGGGTTCGGCCAGCGCGAGAATGGCGGCCTTCACACGAGCGGCGTCCCAACCGGGATTGGCCTCCAGCAGACGCGCCGCCAGGGCGGTAACCCTCGGTGCCGCGTAGCTTGATCCGGACGCGGACCGGACGGTCCCGTCGAACCCAAGCACCGGTTGCAGCTCACCCGGCACGATCAGGTCGACCCGCTCGGCGCCCCAGTTCGAACCCTCGGCCAGTTGCCCGGCCCCGTCACCCGATGTCACGGTGATCAAATTGTCCAGGCCCAGAGCCGCGGGATACACCGGGTCAAGATCCAGGTCGCGGTCGTTGTTGCCGGCAGATGCGATGAACAGGATCTCGGGATGCCGGCCGGCGGCCTCGGCGAAGGCCTGCCAATCCTCGAGCCGGTTGCTGCCCAGGGACAGATTCACCACCCGCACACCCATGCCCGCGGCATGCTCAACCAGATCGGACATGCGCTCCATGGCCGGACGCGGATAACGGTACACGACCAGCCGGGAGCCCGGCGCCTCCCGCATCAGGATGCTGGCGATGCGCGTGCCGTGACGCTGAGGAAAAAACGGGGAATGGGCGGGATTGGCATCGAAAGGGCGCGCATCGTCGTCCCAGAAGTCATAGCCCAGCAGATGACCGTCGTCGTCACGGGCCAAACCTGGGGTGATTTCCGGCAGCGTGTAATTGACCCCGGAATCCACCAACGCCACGGTTACACCACCGGGATCGCGCCCCACCGGTGGCGGCGGGTCCAGCGGTTCCTGCTGTCCGGTGAACTCGAGGGCGCCATCCAGTATCAACAGATTCTGACCCTGGCCGTCGGCGGCCGGCACCAGCGCGCGGCCAAACTGTATGCGGCACTCCGGTCCCACGACGGCCAGCAATCGCGGACCGGCCTGGTCGTGGTACTCGATCTGCAATCGGCGCAGCGTGCCGCCGGGGGCAAAGTAGTCAACCCGCAGTTGCTCGCCGGCGTCATTGACCGCACCGCCCCGCCAACCCACGTCTACCCCGCGGCGTTGCCAAACCTCACGCGGCAACGCCCGAAATCCGGGCAATCGCGCCGCCAACACGCCGGGGTCCAGGCCGTCGGCCTGACAAACCGACGGAACAAGGGCCTTGATAAGCTGGGCGGCACGGTTCATCGAGTCGTCCATCAATGACTGGGCCCAGATCGCTCCGGTGAACAGCAACAGCAGCAACAGTCCGGACGGCCCATATCCAGACCTGCCGGCGAAACCTGAGCGGCTTGGAACACGCATGGCGGGCACTATGGGCTTTCCCAGCGTCGGGCTGCAAGCAGTCGCCCGCGAAGACACACCGCCCAGCGAGGGCGAGCGCGCCATGATGGCTTACGCACGCAAGATCGCACGGGACGCCAACCAGGTCACGGTCGGAGACGTAGCGATGCTGAAGGCGCGTGGATTCAGTGGCGCGGAAAGCTTCGAAATTGCCGCAATCGCGGCTGCGAGATCATTTCTCACCAAGGTGATGGATGCGCTCGGGGTCCAGCCGGACTCGAGCTTTCTGGAGATGGACGAAACATTTCAACACTCGATGACCATGGGCAGACCCATAGATCCAGGCCAGACCGGGAAAGTAGCGCTTGCAACAGAGCAACCCTGACCCATTGGCGAGGATCTCTTTCCAGTCCGCAAGGGCGCACAAGCGCCCCTGCGGGCGTTCGGGTTTCGCCTGGTCTATGGCGCTACGCCACCCGACCTCTTCGTTGATGCCGTACCCGTCGACACAGCACGAATCCGGCTCACTCCACCCGGCCCGCACCCGGGTCTTGGTTGGCAGTATCCAATAAACTCAACTGTTGCTCCGATGCCGGAAGTTGATCCTCATTGGAATCAGCTTCGTGCGCAGCCTGTAAACCGGCACCAACACCGCCGTAAATCACGAGCAGTGCGAGACCTATCGCGACGGAAAAAAAGCCGTTTTGCTTGGCAATGCAACCTGTCCTTATCTTGGGGGACATGAGAGACCTCCTCTATCTGGTTGTGCGGCACATTCCTTGTGCCTTTGGCAACTTCCTGTCTACCGCCAAGTTAGGCGCAAACGGGGGCTGGCGCTGTGCGTTGCATGACAAAAAAGGTGTGAGATATTCACCTCTGTGCCTGCTTCACCAAGAATTGACAGGCGGACCTGAGTCGGCACTGGGTTTCTGTATGATTTCCGCAAGCCGCACAGCCGTTGTCCACGGGGCGCGCGGTGTTTGCTGTATCGGCGCGAAAACCGCGTGAAAGCGGGTGGAGTCGAACCACGGCTTGGTACCAAGCCCAACACGCGAGCGATGAAAGCGAGCGTCTCGACACCATCGCCGGGAGCGGGTTGAAACACCTATGGTAAGCACTGTGCGCTTTCCACGGGCTGCGCTCTAGGCAACGGGCTTTGACGAACCAGGGCAGGCTTTCGCGAGTCGATTGTACTGACTCGCGCGATTACGTAATTTTGCAGATCTGCTGGGATCACGATTGATGTTGAAGGAGGCGGAGGGCCCTATGTCCACGAATCTGACTGTAAACGGACAAACCCTTGAGCTGGATGTCAGCCCTGACACCCCGCTGCTGTGGGTGCTGCGTGACACGCTAAAACTCACCGGCACGAAATTCGGCTGCGGCGTAGCCGCTTGCGGCGCCTGCACGGTCCACGTGGACGGCCAGGCGACACGTAGCTGTGTACTGCCCGTGTCGGCGGTCGACGGCCGGTCGGTGACGAGCATCGAAGGCTTGTCGGAAGCCGGCGACCACCCGGTGCAACAGGCCTGGCAGGCCCTGGACGTGCCCCAATGCGGTTACTGCCAATCCGGCATGATCATGGCGGCCGCGGCGCTGCTGGTTCAAAAACCGTCTCCCAGTGACGCGGACATCGACGCGGCGATGACCAACATCTGTCGCTGCGGCACCTACAATCGCATCCGCCGTGCCATCCACCAGGCGTCGAATGCCTGAGCCGAAAGGAGTCGCAGCATGAACATCGCTGGCACAGTGAGTCGCAGGCGCTTTCTTCAGATCGGTGCGGGTACGGCCGGAGCCCTGCTCCTTGGCTTCCATCTGCCGCCGGGCGGACGGCTCGCCAGGGCAGCCGCGCAGGCACCATACATAAACGCCTGGCTGCGCATCGCACAGGACAACAGCGTGACCATTCTGGTGTCGAATTCGGAGATGGGACAGGGTGTCTACACCGCCATGCCCATGCTGGTGGCCGAGGAACTGGAAGTGGATTGGACGCGGGTGCAGGCGGAGATGGCGCCGGCGGGTCCGGATTACAACAACCGCTTTTTCGGGTTTCAGGGCACCGGTGGCAGCACCAGCATCCGCCAGGGCTTCGATCATCTGCGCCAGGCGGGTGCAGCCGCCAGAGAGGTGTTGCGCCAGGCCGCCGCAAATCGTTGGAACATCGCCCTGGAAAAGTGCGTCGCCGCCGAGGGCCACATCTCGGACAGCGAGAGCGGGCGCCGGCTGAGCTACGGGGATCTCGCCCCGGAGGCGGCGCAGCTTCAACCCCCCACGGACATCACTCTGAAACCACCCGGGCAATGGAAAATCATCGGTCAACCCATACGCAGACTGGACAGCGAGGCCAAGACCCGCGGCCAGGCCGGATTTGGCATCGATGTTGAACTGCCGGACCTCAAGGTCGCCACCCTGGCCATCTGTCCGGTGTTCGGCGGCACCTTGAAATCGGTGGACCCGGAACCCGCAATGACCCTGCCCGGGGTCATCGCCGTGGTCCCCATGGACGATGCGGTTGCGGTGGTGGCCGATGGCTACTGGAATGCCCGCAAAGGCCTGCAGGCACTGGCGCCGGTATGGGATGAAGGCGCCATGGCAACCGCCGACGATGCCAGCATACGCGATCGCCACATCAGTGCCTTGGACGGCGCTCCGCCAACCGCCGAAGCGCAGGGCGACGCCCCTGCCGTGCTGGCGGCGGCGGGCAAGCGGATCGAGGCCGAGTACACGGCGCCGTTCCTGGCCCACGCTACCATGGAGCCGATGAACGCCACCGCCTGGGTCCACTCGGACAGCGCTGAGATCTGGGCGCCGACCCAGGCCCAGGGACCGGCCCAGGCAGGTGTCGCCCAAATGCTGGGGTTTGAGCCCGGCCAGGTGGCGGTGCACACCACCTTTCTGGGCGGCGGATTCGGGCGGCGCTTTGAGTTCGATTTCATACGTTACGCGGTGCTGGCCGCCCAGGCCAGCGGTCATCCCGTCAAGCTGATCTGGCCCCGGGAGGAGGATGTACGGCACGACTTCTACCGCCCCGCATCGCTGGTGCGCTTCAGCGCCAGCCTGGATGAATCCGGACTGCCTCAAGCCGTCCATGCGCGAATAGCTTCTGCGTCGATCATGCAGCGGGTGTTTCCCTCAATGGTGGAGAACGGGGTGGACCCGACATCGGTGGAAGGGCTCATCGAGCATCCCTACGCCATTCCAAACTACCGGGTGGAGTACGCCATGGTGGACTCGGGGATACCGGTTGGATTCTGGCGGGCGGTGGGCAACAGCCAGAACGCCTACTTCCGCGAGTCGTTCCTGGATGAACTTGCACGGGCAGCCGGCATGGACCCCCTGGATTACCGGCTGCGATTGCTGGACGGCAAACCGCGTCACACCGCAGTGCTGAAAAAGGCCGCGGACATGGCCGGCTGGGGCGCCGAGACCGCGGCCGGACGGTACCGGGGACTGGCCCTGCATGAATCCTTTCGCTCCATCGTGGCCGAGGTGGTGGAAATATCCCTGGCAGGCCGCACGGTGCGGGTGCATGAGGTCTGGTGCGCTGTGGACTGCGGCACGGTGGTGAATCCGGACACGGTGGAAGCACAGATGGAGAGCGGCATCGTCTATGGCCTGACCGCCGCGTTGATGGGCGAGATCAACATCGAGCAAGGTCGGGTAAAGCAAAGCAATTTCCCGGATTACCCGATGCTGACCCTCGCCACGGCGCCGCGGATGCATACACATATCATGGACAGCGCCGAGCCACCCGGCGGCGTCGGAGCCCACACCCCCCGATCCCCCGTGCGAATGCTTCTGATAGCCACCGGCGAACCTCGCAGCCTGCCGATCCGGCTCTGAGCAATGACCCAAGGCGACCCCGACCGCGACGTTCTTGAAGCGGCAAGCCACTGGCTGAACCGGGGTCACAATGTGGTGTTGTTCACCGTAGGCCGAACCTGGGGCTCGTCTCCCCGCCCGCCTGGCGCCCTGCTGGCGGTGCGGGATGACGGGCGCATGGCGGGTTCGGTTTCGGGTGGCTGTGTTGAGGAGCATCTGGTGGCGCGCTGTCAGGCCGGCGAATGGCGCTCATCCCATGTGACGGGCCTGGCCTATGGGGTCGATCGGGCCGAAGCGGACCGGTTTGGGCTGCCCTGCGGTGGCCGCCTGGAGCTGGTGGTCGAAGCTCTGGACAGCGCCCAGGATCTGGCGCCGGTACTGGAAGCACTGGCAAACAGGCGGCGTGTGGCCCGGGAGGTAGACCTGATTTCCGGCGCTGTATCCATTCATCTTCTGCAGGGGGAGGCGGAATTTCAGTACGACGGGCGGCGTCTGATCAGGGTGTTCGGCCCCGGTTGGCGGGTGTTGATCATCGGCGCGGGTCAGCTTTCCCGTTACGTCGCGAGCTTCGCCGAGCCACTCGGGTTCGAGGCTCTGGTATGCGATCCGCGCCCGGAGTATGCGGACGGGTTCGATTGGAACGAGGCCCGGCTGGTGCCCGGCATGCCGGACGATGCGGCGCGGGGATTGGCGCATGACGATCGTTGCGCGGTGCTGGCACTGACCCATGATCCGCGTCTGGACGACATGGCGCTCATGGAGGCATTGCAGTCCGCCGCGTTCTACGTTGGCGCCATAGGCTCGCGTTCGAATCAGCGGGCGAGACTGACGCGTCTTGAGCAGCTGGGGCTCGACTCGGAGCAGCTGTCGGCGCTGCGCGGCCCGATCGGCCTGCCCATCGGCAGTCGAACGCCGGCCGAAATCGCGGTGCCCATCGTGGCCGAACTGGTGGCGGTACGCCGGGGCGCTGCGGGCACAGCCCGAGGCGCAGGCCGGGCGGCGGTCGCGGCAACGCCCATCCGCGGTCCAGCCCACCAGGGCAATTGACCCAGAAGGCACCGCGCCGCAGGGTTGGTGCTGCATGTGCTGCTGGGCTGGGGCGATGTGAACTACCATTCGCGCAAATGCACGGGCTATACTCAGGCCTCTAAAGCAATAAGAGCGGCCTTGGGTGAGGGTGTCGGGTGCACTCGGCACGCCCACGGAGCCGGCATGGGCATGGTGAGGAATCCTCGATTTGGGTAGATCAGCGGGGGCAAACACACCCGCAGGCAGCGCTGTCAGAGGCCTGCCAATCTGTGCTGCACCCCTGCACCGGACAGTCGCTCGGACCGCCCGGCCCGTTTTGGTGACGCAACCAGACCGCTGCGCGAGCGCGGCCCGGGGCAACTCACTGTTTCTTTACCGATTTCGCAGGGCGCGGTCTGAACTCCCGCCCGGCATTGTTGGTGTGCTGTCCAGGCACGCAAGAGCATCCATTCCAAAGGAGAGTCCTGATGAAGCGACGTGAAATACTCAAGGGCGGCGTAGCGGGCGGCGTTGCCGCAGCCGCCGCAACCGTGGCGGCGCCAGCCATAGCCCAGGAACGAATCGAGATCGCCATGGTTTCGACCTGGCCGCGGGACTTCCCCGGGCTTGGCACCGGCGCCCAGCGGTTTGCCAAACGCATCTCCGACATGAGTGACGGCCGAATCCAGGTCGAATACTTCGCCGGTGGTGAACGCGTCAAACCGTTCGACTCATTCGACGAGGTGGCCTCGGGCAACGCCCAGATGTATCACGCCGCGGACTATTACTGGAAAGGCAAACACCCCGGCTGGGCCTACTTCACTTCGGTACCTTTTGGTCTGACTTACACCGAGATGAATGCCTGGATCCGATTCGGTGGCGGCCAGGAACTGTGGGACGAGCTGGCCGCGGACTTCGGCCTGAAAAACATGATGTGCGGCAGCACCGGCGTCCAGATGGGCGGCTGGTTCCGCAAGGAAATCAACTCCGCCGACGATTTCAAGGGCCTCAAGATGCGCATCCCCGGCCTGGGTGGTGACGTCATGGCCAAGCTGGGCGCCTCACCGGTGTCGCTGCCGGGCAGCCAGATCTACGAGAACCTGGTATCGGGTTCGATCGATGCCACCGAGTGGGTCGGACCCTGGAACGACAGCTTCATGAAATTCTATGAAGCCGCCAAGTACTATTACTTCCCAGGCATGCACGAGCCGGGCTCCATGTTGGCCGCCGGCGCCAACAAGAAGTTCTGGGACGGTCTGTCCAAGTCGGATCAGTATTTGATCGAGGCCGCGGCGGCCATGGAAAACGACGTCATGATGTCCGAATACAACGCCAAGAACGGTGAGTCGCTGGCCAAGCTGATCACCGACCAGGGCGTCGAACTGCGTGAATTCAATGACGATGTGTACGACAGCTTCGGTGAGGCGGCGGACGAGGTGTTCGACGAAGTGCAATCCCACGACGAGCTGGCGAAGCGCATTCACGAAAGCTTTGCCAAATCCCGCGAGCAGGTCGGCTCATGGGCCAAGATCTCGGATCAGGCCTATGTCGCCCAGCGCAACCGGGTGCTGGGCCTCTAGGGAGCCTCTGGTTTATTCTGGACGAAGCAGATTGGAGGATGAAATGTGCAGATTCAAGGCGCAGATCGCGGGTTATAGTTGTTCTATTGCCAAGATCTGCAACGATGAAGCTGGGCATTTCAGTCCCAAGATGCACGTTCACGAATAGATCAGGCTCCCTAGGAGCACGGTTTGACCTGATGGCAGCGGGGCGGGTCTGACAAGGCCTGCCCCGCTCTGGTGCGGATTGATGATTCACATCCCTATGGCGGGTACGGCCAGCGCCTCGACGCGCCCAGGAAGGTTCCGTGGCGAGCAACACTTCTAGCGGTCTGCTGTTTCGTGTCGTGGCGGGCTCGATGGTCGCCATCACATTGATGTTTCTGTTCAACGTCTACCTCACTTTCTGGCTCGGTTGGCCGAGCTTGATGTCATTGCTGGCGAACCAGGGCTGGTTTGGACTCGACCCGCTTCGAACGCCTCTGGAAGGCACGCAGCTGATCCACGGCTGGATACAGTTCGCCAGCTATCTGGCCTGCGTGGCCATCGCCATCCTCTATGCTTTCAGTACACCACATCGGCCACTGCGAGCCGACGCATCCCTGTACGGCTCCATGGCGGCCTACGTGGTGCGCGCCGCCTTCTGGTCGGTGCTGCTGGTGGGCCTGGCGGATATGATCATCTCAATGCTGCGGGTGGAGGGTTTCCTGAATTCGATCATCGGTGAGAACCTCACCAAGGAACTGGGCAGACCCCATTTTCGGGGCACCTATGTACACATTCCGCTGATCGGGCTGTCACTGGTGATCGCGGCATTCTCGCGCGGCCTGGGATTTATCTGGCTGGCGATGCTGGTGGTCTTTGCCGAATTCCAGATCGTCATCTCCCGGTTCGTGTTTTCCTATGAACAGGCATTCATGGGAGACCTGGTGCGGTTCTGGTACGCCGCGCTGTTCCTGTTCGCAAGCGCCTACGCCCTGGTCGAAGAGGGCCATGTGCGAGTCGACGTGTTCTATGCCGGCTTCAGCCACCGGGGCAAAGCCTGGGCGAACCTGGTTGGGACCGTGTTCCTGGGATGGCCGTTGTGCTGGATCATCCTCACTCAGGGAATGTGGGCCAGGGGCAGCAGCATCAACAGCCCGCTGCTCAGCTTCGAAATTTCCCAAAGCGGCTTCGGTATGTACACAAAGTATCTGATGGCCGGTTTCCTGGTGGTGTTCGCCGTGTCGATGATCATGCAATTTTCCAGTTATTTCCTGAACTGCGTGGCGGATCTGCGCGACGAACCAGGCGGACGCAAAACCCCCGCCGTATCGGGGCACTAGGGCCTGTTAACACTATGCGGATATCCATCGACAGAGCCCCATTTTGTGCAGGACCAGGCGCAGTGAGCGCTGTGTACCTGCCGTACATGAGCGGAACGGCAACGCAGGCCTGTGGAAAATGGGGCCTGTCCCTCCGGGTTGGCCCTCAAATCGGGCCATGCAGCGTTGCACATCGCTTATTTGGAATAACCAAACTGCGCTCTGCGCGCCTTGCTTGGCCTGATTTGAGGGCCAACGCTGGGCGTCCGCATAGTGTTAACAGGCCCTAGACAATGGAACTGGTATTTCTCGGGATCCTGATCCTGCTCATGGTGATGGCGCTGACGTCCGGATTTCCGGTGGCGTTTTCGTTGCCCGGCTCCGCAATTCTGACCATCGCCCTGGCCGCGCTCGCTGGCTATGTGTTCGAGGGTGATACCAGTGCCTATTTCGCCCAGGACGGGCCGCTGCAGTGGCTGAGCGCCGGGGTCACCAACTTTCGCAGCCTGTACTGGGATGTGGAACGCGACACCCTGATCGCAATACCCCTGTTTGTATTCATGGGCATCATGTTGCAGCGTTCCAAGATCGCCGAGGATCTGCTGGTCACCATGGCTCAGTTGTTCGGGCCCATTCCCGGCGGTCTGGGTATTTCGGTGGTGTTCGTGGGGGCCCTGCTGGCCGCGACCACCGGCATCGTGGGCGCCACGGTGATCGCCATGGGCCTGATCTCGCTGCCGGCCATGCTGCGCAGCAACTACTCGAAACCGCTGGCCACCGGCACCATTTGCGCCTCGGGAACCCTCGGTCAGATCATCCCACCGTCTATTGTGCTGATCATTCTGGCCGACCAGCTTTCCAGCGCGGCGGATCAGGCCAGCACCATGCGCAAGGCTGCCTACAAGGCAGCCACCGGCGAATTCCAGATGCCTTCGGAGTTCGACATCACCTCGGCCAGCGCCGGCGATATGTTCATGGGGGCCTTTATACCCGGCCTGGTGCTGGTCGCACTGTACATGGCGTACATTCTTATTTCGGCCATCATCAAGCCTGAAAGTGCCCCTCCGGTCCACCGCGAGGGCAAGCTAGACGGCAACTTCTTGCTGAATGTGTTTCTGGCCCTGGTGCCACCTCTCACCCTGATATTCGCGGTCCTGGGCTCCATCATCATGGGCGTTGCCACGGTCAATCAGGCGGGCGCCATCGGCGCCATTGGCGCCATGATCATGGGCGGCTACAGGCTTACCAGTGGTCAGCGCGGTGCATACCTGCCGGCTATCCTGGCCATCATCTCGATTGTCGGCATCGGCGTTGTGCTCAGCTTTTTCGATATCAACATCAAGAATATTCAGGGACCGGACGATGTGCTGGGCATCACCATAGCCTCGGTGGCCGTGGTCGGTTTGCTGATCGCCGTTCTGTGGAGCGGCTGGCGGGCCTACCGCATCGACAATACCCTGAACGGGGTCATGATCGAAACCGCCAAGACCACGTCCATGGTGTTCATCATCCTGATCGGCGCGGCCATGCTGACCTCGGCGTTTCGTGCCTTCGGCGGCGAAGAACTGGTGAAAGAGTTTCTGACCGGCCTGCCCGGCGGATTCTGGACCCAGTTCATCGTGGTCATGCTGGTGATATTCGTGCTGGGCTTTTTTCTGGATTTCATCGAGATCGCCGTGGTGGTGGTGCCCATTGTCGCCCCCATCCTGCTGGCGGATCCGGGTGCCAACATCACCGCCGTCTGGCTGGGCGTCATGGTGGGCTTGAACATCCAGACATCGTTTCTGACGCCGCCGTTCGGATTTGCGCTGTTTTATCTTCGCGGGGTCGCGCCGCCTTCAGTCAAGACCACGGACATATACAAAGGGGCAGCCGCCTTTATTGTGCTGCAACTGGTGGGGCTGACCATCGCCGGTCTGTTCCCGAGTCTGGTCAACTATCTGCCGAATCGTACCTATCTGACCTCGGATACCGCGCCGCCGCCCATGAACCCCCGATTGCAGGCCTGCCTCGAGGACTATGTGTTCGGTCAATATGACCGCAACGGGGACGCCATACGGGCCAGCATTGAAAGTATGCGCGGATTGGATCTCGACATCCTGCCGGAATCCTATCAGCAGGATGTGGGCGCCAGCCTGGACCAGGCGGCGGCGACTTTTGCCCTGGTCGAGGACATCCGGCGCACCGATGCCGAGTTGTTGGCGTATCAGCCCGAGTACCGTCCACTGCATCAACAGGTGCGCAAGCTCCAGGCGGACGCGCGGGATCTGGATGAGGAGATCACGGAACGCGAGCAGACCTTCACCCGTACCTCCCGCAACAGTGACCCGGTGCAGGCGCAGCTCGACCGTATCCAGGCCGAAGTGGATGCGCTCAAAAATCACCAGGCAGAACTGCTGGCGTCGATCCCGGCGGAGTGGGACCCCGCCCACGAAGGCCTGGTGGCGCTCTCCGACGCACGCAAAAAAGCGATCAACGACTACCGGCGCAACGTCGACGGTGCCTATGAGCCGATCGCAGAGCTGAAACTGCTGATCAGCCAGGCGGAGCCGCTGGCGGCGCTGGCACCACAGATCGAAGCGCTGCGGCCGGTCATCGCCAACGATCCGCCGGAACAGGCCATGGAAACCATCAAGGAGACCGAGGATGCCCTGGGGGAACTGGACGGAATCAGCAAGATCAAGTCGTCTCTGTCCCGGGCTCGGCGTGCACTCAAGGGTGATGAACCCGATCGCGCCAAAGCGGAGAGCGAACTCGACAAGGCCCTGATCCTGTATCAGGAAGAGGTCAGCTGGCGCCAACAGGCGGCGGATCAGATACTGCCCGCCCTGAACGACTACGACGCCACGATTCGGGATTCGATTGGCTTGCGCATGCAGACGCGTCTGACCACGGCTCAGGCGGAAGAGATTGCGGCCTGTCAATCTATTCATCGGGACATATCGTTGAACTTCTGAGCACGGTTCCCGAGCCATCTGGGGAACCGATGACTCGGACCCGATTCAGGTCCGGAACGGGGGCAGGAATGACCCGGGCAAGTACCGCCCGGGCCAAACAGGGACGGCCCAGTGAACCTTCAGTTGATGCCGGTCGAGCGCAAACAACGGGACGTGATCGAGCGTTTTCTGCTTTCGGTCACGGCCTACGCTCTGTGCGTCGCCATTGCCTGGATCGCGAAATTCTCGGGCCTGACCCGACTGAGCTACGAGGCGCTCACCGCCGGTTCACTGGTCATCCTGGCCTATGTGATCGGGGTCTATCTGGTCTATCGCACCGGCCTCAATCGCAGCATCGAAGACAGTCTGTTCACCCGGCTGCAAATGCTGGTGGCCATAGGCTGGATCAGCCTCTTCGTCTGGAGTGCCGAGGAGCTGCGCGGCGCCATGCTGATGATCTATCTGTTTGTGGCCATGTTCAGTTTCTTCACCCTGAGCCCGCGCCAGACCGCGGGCATCGGCTTGCTGATCTCGACAATCTACGGGGCGCTCATCGGGCTTGACTGGTGGCGTGAACGCCCCGACTTCAACCTGATCGTCAATGTGGTTCAATGGTGCATCCTGTCGGCCGCTCTGCTGTGGTCCTCCTCCATCAGCGCCTATCTGAGCGGCGTGCGGCAGAAAATGCGCAGCTCGACCCAACTGGTGCGCAGCCAGAGTGCGGAGCTGTCCAGGACCAACCGGGAACTGGAAACCGCATTGGCCAGACTCGGGCATCTGGCGGTGACCGACGAGCTCACCGGCCTGAGCAACCGGCGTCACTTTCTGAGTACCGTCAACGCCCACATGGAAAGGAGCCGAAACGAACAGTTCGGGTTTGGTGTGTGCCTGTTGGATCTGGATCATTTCAAGCGCGTCAATGACACCTACGGACACCTGACCGGAGACCGGGTTCTAAAAGCCTTCAGCGATGTGATGCGGGCCAACATGCGTGAGTATGATTTTCTGGCCCGCTTTGGCGGTGAGGAATTCACATTGATCGTCACGCGGGGTGACGAAACCGTGACCCGTCGCTGCGCCGAGCGGCTGCGCAAGGCGGTGGCCGAGGCAGATTTTTCATACCTGATCGAGGACCTGGAACTGACCGTGTCGATCGGCGCTACGGTCTATCAGCGGGGGGAAACCCTGGAGACGGTGCTCGCCCGGGCCGATGCCGCCATTTATGAAGCCAAGCGTGCCGGGCGCAATGTTTGTGTGCTGAAATCGGCCGACGCCGACGGACTCTGACCCGGTCGGAATCGGCCAAAACGGCACTGGAGCGATCGCGGCATCGGCGTCTCCGGACGGGCTCCTGGACAGCGTAAACCGTCCCGCACTGAACGCGCGCCACAAGCGCCGCGCACATCACCGACTGGACAAGCGTCCGAAGGTGCACTAAACACATCAGAGCGCACATAACGGAACGATCAACCCGCCATCACACTCTTGCAGCCGCAGGAACCGTCGCCAATTCCGACGAACGCGGTACTACCGCGCTTGGAGAAACTTAAGATGCAAATCATGCGTTGCCCACGCCTCGCCGCCCTCGCGCTGGGCGTCTTGACCACCACTGCCGGGGCCGATACGACCGACGTTCAATGGCAAAGCACAGTGGTCGTACCGAAAAACGGAAACCACTGCGTCGACGACCCCGGCTGCTTCAACCGCTATCACCCGGCGATCGAGGCGAGCACCAGTGCCAAACCGGGCCAACATCTGGTTTTCCATACCCGGGACGCGCTGGACAGCGACTTGACCCTTGATTCGGTGGCGGACGATGTGACCGCGATCGACCTCAATCTGGTTCACCCGATGACGGGCCCCGTGAACATCGAGGGCGCCAAACGCGGCGACGTGCTGGCGGTGACGTTGGTCGACATCGAACCGGACCAGTACGGATATACCGTCATCGTCCCGGGCTTTGGTTTCCTGCGCGACCTGTTCCCGGACCCGTATGTGGTCAACTGGCGCCTTACCCGGGCGGCCGCCACCTCCGATCAGATGCCGGGCGTACGGGTGCCCATGGCAGCCTTCATGGGATCGGTGGGCGTGCTGCCGGGAGAGCCGGAGGTGGATGCCTGGCTGGCACGGGAAACCGCCCTGGGCGAGGTTGGCGGCGTCGCCCTGCCACCGCAACCCATCGGAGCGCTTCCGGCATCGGTTTGCGGTCCCCAAGGCAGCCATAAGGACAAGTGTTTGCGCACCATTCCGCCGCGCGAAAACGGCGGCAACATGGACATTCAGCAAATGCAGATAGGCACCACATTACTGCTGCCTTGCTTCGTGGACGGATGCGGGCTGTTTGTCGGCGATGTTCACTACGCGCAGGGTGATGGGGAGGTATCGGGCACGGCCATCGAGATGGGCGCCAAAGTCACGGTGACAACAGAGATCCTGAGCGGTAAGGGCCAGGACATCAAGTCACCCCATTTCGAGGGTGGGGCGCAACTCAAGAACATCGCGCCGAAGAATTTCTATGCCACGGTCGGGTTTCCGCTCAAGGAACAAGGTACGGTTCCGGCGTTTCTCACCTATCTCGATTCGGAGAAAATAGAAGGGCTTGAGAACCTGTCCGAAGATCTCACGCTGGCAGCCCGCGCGGCACTGATCGAGATGATCGACTACCTGGTGAGGGAGCGGGGCCTGACCCGGGAGCAGGCCTACGTGCTGTGCAGCGTGGCGGTGGACCTGGTGGTCGGCCAGGTGGTGGACGTGCCGAACTACACCGTATCCGCCATATTGGATCTCGGGGTCTTCGAGGACAAGTGACAAAAATGGCGAGGCGGCGCTTCGGCCGAAGTCGGCCACGGAATGCGCGTGATGGCGTCGGCATCTGCGATGGGTGAGGTGTGAATCGCCGCGGACTGTTGAAGATCGGCCTGGCCAGTCTGGCCCTGCTTGCCTTCTCCGGCCATACGCCCTACCGCCAGTGGGCGGTGTATCGGCAGCGCAAGCTGCTGATCGGCACATCCAAGGCCGACCCGCTGAGTTACCCGATTGGCCAGCAGGTCGCGGAGACGCTTCAGGCCCATCTTCCGGAAAGCCAGGCCCAGGTCAGCCGCGCCCCGGATGCCTGGCGCCTGGCGAGCCTGATCACCAGCGGACAGATGGCGCTGATCCTTCTTCCCCGCGACGATGCGGCTGCACTGCAGGGCGGGCGGCCACCTTTCTCCGATTTCGGCGAAGTGCCACTGCGCGCCCTGTTCCAGTTCGGTGACTACCTGCTTATTTGCCGGCCGGATTTTCCCGATCGACACGCCTATCTGCTGGCCCGTACCTTGACTAGGCAGGCGGCAGCCCTGCCTGCGGCCGGCCCCGTGGCGGCCGCGGAAGGTCCGGTCGCCGTGCACCCCGGTGCACTGGCCTATGCCAACGGGCAGGCCTTACCAGACCCCCCCGCCGCACTGGAAACGGACGCGCATTCCGAATCCCACTCTCACTGAGTCGACAAAACAGCGTGGAGGAATCTGTCTATGACCGAAACGGTGGTGGGCGTGGCCGGCTGCGGCGCCATGGGTCTGCCCATGGCCGAACGTCTTCGCCGGACCGGATTTGAGGTCTGGGGTTTCGACATCCGCCCGCCCGCCGAGTTTGGCGACTTCGCCGATCGCATGGTCACCGACCCCAGGTGCTTTGCAGCCAAAGTAGATATCCTGCTGTCGGTGGTGCGCGATGCCGTCCAGACCACGGATCTTCTGCTGACGAAACAGGCGCTTCTTTACCGCGAGAAAGCACCTGGCGTGGTGGCAATCTGCTCAACCCTCTCGCCGCGATATCTGCGTGATCTGGCGCAGCAGCTACCCGGGGATGTGGGCCTGATGGACGCGCCCATGTCTGGCGCGCCCTATCGGGCCCGCAGCGGTGAACTGACCTTTATGCTCGGCGGTGACCCTGCCCTCATGCGCAGGTTGCATCCCTTGTTTGAAGCGATGGGCCGCGAGATCCACCATCTCGGCCCTCTGGGCCACGGCATGACCGTCAAGGTGCTGAACAACTACTGTGCTGCGGCCTCGGTGGTGGCAACCCGTCGGGTGCTGACACTGGCCGAAACGCTGGAGGTGGACCGGGATCGCCTGCTGGCCGTGATGGCCAACAGCTCGGGCGGCAACTGGTTCGCGGACAACCTTCACGCCATCGACTGGTCAGGCGAGGGCTACTCGCCGCACAACACCATCGGCATCCTGGAAAAAGATGTGCGCTCGGTGCTGGACGCCGTTGCCGACCTGCCCGAAATCGGCCCCAGCGGCCTGGATGCGGCAATTCTGGAGGCCCTGGCGGCTCTGAAGCCACTCAGTCGGACATAAACTCGATCAGGTCCGATCCAAGGCGTCACGGCCCAAACATCGGAACCGATACCCCCGGTTCCCGGGGGCGTCAGGTGATGAACGGCCTTACCGGACTATCCGACGGGCCCATTGCCGTTGCCACGGTTCTTGCCCCACAACCAGGACCAGTTGACCCGTCCGGTGCTGTGTTCGCGAACCTCCACCGCCTTGAAGTCCCGCTTGGGTTGTCCGGTGTAGAGCTGTCTGGGACGCCCGATCTTGTTGTCACCCGCATCCAGCATTTCCTTCCAATGCGCAATCCAGCCCACGGTCCGGCCAATAGCGAACAAAACGGTGAACATATTGGTGGGAAATCCCATCGCCTTGAGGATGATGCCGGAATAGAAATCCACGTTCGGGTAGAGCTTCTTCTTCACGAAGTACTCGTCCTCCAGCGCAATCTTCTCCAGCTCCATGGCAATGTCGAGCAGCGGGTCGTCGGTAATGCCCAGCTCGGCCAATACCTCACGGCAGGTCTGCTGCATGACCTTGGCCCGCGGATCGTAGTTCTTGTACACACGGTGGCCAAAACCCATCAGCCGGAACGGATCGTCCGGGTCCTTGGCGCGGGCCACGAATTCAGGAATCCGGTCCTTGGTACCGATCTCCGTGAGCATTTTCAGCACCGCCTCATTGGCGCCGCCATGGGCGGGACCCCAGAGTGAGGCGATACCCGAGGCGATGCAGGCGAACGGATTCGCACCGGAGGAGCCGGCCAGACGCACCGTGGAGGTGGACGCATTCTGCTCGTGATCCGCGTGCAGAATCAGGATCCGATCCATGGCCTTGGCCAGGACCGGGTTGACCACGTAGTCCTCGGTGGGTACGGCAAACATCATCTTCAGCAGATTCTCGGAATAGCTGAGTGAGTTGTCCGGGTAGATGAACGGCTGCCCCAGGGAGTACTTGAACGCATAGGCGCCGATGGTGGGCATCTTGGCGATCAGGCGGTGGGAGGCGATCATCCGTTGACTGGGATCGGCGATGTCTGTGCTGTCGTGATAGAAGGCGGACAGGGCGCCGACCACACCCACCATGATGGCCATGGGGTGGGCGGAACGCGTGAAGCCACGATAAAAACTCTGCAGCTGATCGTGCAGCATCGTGTGGTGGGTGATGGTGTCCTCAAAGGCCAGCTTCTCCTCAGGCGAGGGCAATTCGCCGTGCAAAAGCAGATAGCAGACATCCATATAGTCGCTGTTCTCGGCCAGATCGTCGATCGCGTAGCCCCGGTGCAGCAACACCCCTATCTCGCCGTCTATGAAGGTGATCCCGGAATCACAGGATCCCGTCGACGTGAATCCTGGATCGTAGGTGAACACGCCGGCGTCGCGATAGAGCGTACGGATGTCGATAACCCGCGGCCCCATGGTGCCTTCCAGCACCGGCAACTCGTAGGATTGGCCGGTGCTGTTATCCACCAGGGTGAAACTGTTTGCGGCACTTCCTTCGGACGGTTTCACTTTCTCTTGCATCCAGAACTCCTTACGTTCAACCACCGTCGCCGGCGGACGATTTGAATGTTTGGGGGGCCATATTGTCCCACAATGTGGCGATCGAGTGTGTGTCAGCGTCACGGCAGGCCGTAAGTATCCGCTGTGTCCAATCCGGAGGCGCGCCCTGTTGAGTGAATTTCGGTAAACTTCTGCTACTTTCACTCTGGGGACGCGATACCAGCGCCGCGGGGCGCCTTGGCGGAACGCCACCCGGGCATCCATGCGGGGCACCATGGCCCCGATAACTATTTCTGTTTTTCAAATTGAGAACATTGATAAAGGTCACCTGGAGGACACATGAACACGATCGCGTCACCGATGCAGTACCTGGATAAGGCCATGAACGGCCTGCAGGACCTCGGGCTGCTGCCGGAGGAGCGCGGGCAGGAAGCCCCCATTGTTGCGCTGCTCAATAAGATTTCCGACCTGGACGAGGAACGCATCGTTGCCATCACCCGCACCTTGAGCCAGGCCTCGTTGTTCAACGACGTGGTGCGCGAGCAGGTCAAGGCCATGGACATCGGCAACCGCTACGAAGACATCACCAACTCGTTCAACAGCATCCGCGACGACGCGCAAAAAATGGTGGAGCAGATCGAGGATGGCCGGCTGGACACCTTCGAACGCATTTCCAATGTCTGGATGAAAGTGTCACGGGGTGACATCGCCACCCGTTTCGACGACATCAAGAGCACCTACCTGGACGTGACTTCGTCGACCCAGGATCAGATCCAGAGAGAGCAGAAAATACTCGAGGCTTACCAGGATTTCCGTGGCGCCATGAAGCAATCCGAAGTGCTGGCCCTGGAAGTGCTGAAAAAGGCCGAAACCGCGCTGGCGGCCGCCAAGGACGAAGTGACCGCGGCCATGGCGACGGTGGAGACCTATCAGGGCGACGATCTGGCCGAGCGGGCACGATTGGAACTGGCCCGGGATGAGAAAGTGCGCAGCCTCCAGCACGAAGAAAAACGCTATCAGATCGCCAAGGATCTGTCGGACAACATGACGGTCAGCTACAACACATCGGAAGTGGTGATGGCGCGCCTGGTGCAGACCACCAATGCCAAGGAGCGCGTATATGCTCAGGCCGTCAGTTTCTTCAGCACCAACGAGACCGTGCTCACTGCACTGTCCGCCTCCTTCACGGGCCTGTTCGGACTGCACGAGAGCACCCAGACCATCGAGGCCATGAAAGAGGGCGTCAGCCAATCGCTGGAGGTGCTGGCGGACATGGGCGGCAAGGTGCAGGAAGCGGCCGTCAGGGCCGGCTACGGACCCACGGTTCGGGCGGATTCGGTGAAGAAACTGGTGGAATCGGTGGTGAATTACCAGACGCGTTCCCAGGAAATCATCGAAGAAATGCGCATTGCCAGCACCCGCAACGCCGAAGAGATCAAGGAATCCGTTGAAGAAGGCAAACGCCGCCTGGCCCGCCTGGCCGAGGAGGGCAATGCGCTGCTGGCCTCCACCACATGAGCGGTGAGACAAGTGCTGCGCTCAAGCAGCCCCTGGACGAAGTCATGCTGGCGATGGACGTGGTGGACACGCTGCGCCGTCGCCATCGGCTGGTGGAGCGGGAGCTGGACGAAGATGGCCGGGAACTGGACCTGAAGGCGCGGCTGCGCAAGATCTACCAGGCCCAGGGTATCGAGGTCTCCGACCAGATCCTGGAGGAAGGGGTCGCCGCCCTGCGCGAGGATCGCTTTGTCTACAAACCGCCCAAGAGCAGCATGGGCGTGAGCCTGGCGCATCTGTACGTCAATCGCGGTGTCTGGGGCAAATGGGTGGTCGGGGGCCTTGCCGCCATAGTGCTGGCATGGGGCGCCTACTATATGACGGTGCTGCGACCCCAGGCGGCGTTGCCGGGGGACATCCAGGCCACCTATGAGTCGGTCACCGAACTGGCAAAATCGGATCCCGCACGTGAGCGCGCGGACGCTCAGTTCGCCGCGGCCGAAGCCGCATTGCGGGACGGCGACGAGAATGCGGCGCGACAGGCATTGGCGGCTCTTCAGAGCCTGCGTACCGTGTTGGACCAGACCTATACGCTGCAGATCGTGTCCCGTCCCGGCGAACAGACCGGTGTCTGGCGCATACCGGATGCCAATCCCAACAGCCGCAACTACTACATCATCGTCGAGGCCTTAGCCCCGGACGGCAGCATCCTGCAGGTGCCCATCGTCAACGAGGAGGATGGGCGCACACAGCAGGTCAGCAAATGGGCGTTGCGGGTGGACGAAAGCGTGTTCAACCGGATCGCCGCGGACAAGCAGGACGACGGTATCATCCAGGACCGGGACTTTGGTGTGAAGCGCGCCGGCTATCTCCAGCCGGAGTACCGCATCCAGACCACCGGCGCGGCAATCACCCAATGGTAGAGTTTTTTCGATGATCAGCGGACGTGACGCACTGGGATATATCGACCGGGCCCTGCAGGACGAGCAGGGCAAGCTCGGCGAGGTCGAGAAACGGATCGCGGACTTCAACGAACACCGGGTCGGCCTGCAACAGGCCCAGGTGGCGGATTTCCGGGATCTGGCGCGGCTGCGGGTGGACATGATCGCCCAGGGCGACCCGATTGCGCGGATCGACGCGGTCGACCGCCAGATTTCGCAAATGCTGGCGGCCAGACGCGATGCGGCGGCGGCGCTGGATCACAAGATCGACGCCGCTCAGCAATCGTCCCAGGCACTGGAAGCGGAGCGGGCCGACCAGGCCGAGCGGGTGGACCAGGCGGCCGAACGGGTGGACGAGGCCGAGGCGGCAACCCAGGCACGACTGGACCAGCAGCCCGATTACCAGGCGCAACGAGATCAGGCCCACGAGGCCGAACGTATGGCCAAACACGCCGAGGACAAGGCCGCCCACAGCGAACAGGAGCAGGCCGACAAGGGCCAGTCCTACCGGGACGATGAGCTGTTTATGTACCTGTGGAAGCGAGGCTACGGCACCACGGCAGTACTCCGCGGGCGGTCTGACCCGCTGGCTGGACGGGAAAGTAGCGCATCTGATCGGCTACGAGGACGCCCGGGCCAACTACCACAGGCTGGAGGAAATCCCCGTGCGACTGCGCGAACACGCGGACGCCAAACGGGCCGCCGCCGACGCGGAGTTCGCCGCCCTGAAGGCGCTGGACGACGCGGCTCGCGCGGCCGACGGCATTCCGGAACGGGAGCAGGCTCTGGCTGAGGAACAGGCAAAACTGGACGACATCGACGCACGCATCGAACAGGCCGAAACGGAACAGCAGGCTCTACAGCAGGAAAAACAGAGCTATGCCTCCGGCGAGGACCAGCACTACCGGACCGCGGTGGAGTATCTGGCCTCCGAGTTCAGTCAGGACGATCTCCAGAGCCTGAGACGGGACGCCCTGGCCACACCCTTTCCGGAAGACGATCAAATCATCAACCAGCTGTTCAAACGCGAGCAGGAGGAACACGGGTTGGAGGCGGCGCGGCGCGATCTGCGCAACGCGGTCGAACAACACCGTAAACGGCTCAAGGAGCTTGAAGCCCTGCGGGGCGATTTCCGGCGTCAGCGCTACGACCGCTCCGGTTCAACCTTTGCCGACGGCGGCCTGGTGACCCTGATGCTGGCCAATTTCCTCAACGGCATGATGGATCGGGACAACCTCTGGCGGATACTGCGCGAGCAGCAACGCTACCAACCCCGTCGCACCAATCCCAACTTCGGCTCCGGCGGTTTCGGCCGAGGCACATCCTGGGGCGGTGGTGGTGGATGGGGTGGTGGCGGCCTTGGGCGGCGGCGGTGGTCGTGGAGGTGGCTTCGGCGGTGGCGGCGGAGGTGGCTTCGGCGGCGGCGGCGGTGGTGGCGGTTTCCGCACCGGAGGTGGGTTCTGAACCACCGATCCGGTTGGGGCCTGTTGGGGCTGACTTTGCTGCTCGGCCTGCTGATCGCACCCATGGCCCAAGCCCAGACCGGGATCCTGGGTGTGGTTGGCGACAGCATCAGTCGCGCGACCAATGCCGATGACGACTGCAGCGACGCCTTCGAGTGCCTGGAGAATCTGGGCGCCGATTGGGATTTCAGTTTTGCATCGGGCCTGCAGCCCTGGTCACTGCCCCAGCGGCTCGGCGCGGTCGGGGCGGTCACCGCGGCCGACGACGGTGCCCGCTGGGACGACGCGCTGGAGCAGGCCCAGACCGTCACAGCACGCAGTGGCATCACCGACGTCATCGTCACCCTCGGCGGCAATGACGCCTGCCGCAAGATCGGCGACCCCCTGCCCTCCTATGCCACCCTGTCGAATCAGATGACCGGCATGCTGGATCACCTGGTAGGGACGCTGCCCGCCAACGGCCGTATCACCCTGGTGGAGGTGCCGGATCTTCTGCGGCTGCGTGAGGTCATGGCCGATCAGCCCAACGTGTTGTTCGAGTCCTGCCAGGGCATCTGGGACCTGGACGGTGAACGCCTGCGGCCCGAAGCCATCGAGGATGTCTGCGACCGTGTATTCGGCCGCTTGCTGTGCACAACCAACGATCTGACCGAAGCGGTTAAGTCCCTGATCGCCAGTCGGCTGGCGGACGAACGCTATGTATGCGAGAACGTGCTGAGCAGCGAATCGACACCCGCGGCGCGAGAACAGGCCCACACCCTGACCCGGCAGATCAATCATCTGATCCGTCAGAATGCCCGGCGGCGCAGCGGTGAGAACGGGATCGATATCCGGGTGGCCGATACCGTGTTCAAGTGGGACTTTGAACCCCAACACGTGTCCAAGCTGGACTGCTTCCACCCCAGCCGTCTGGGTCAGGAGGACTTGTCCACGCGGGTCTGGGAAGGTATGGGCAGCAGCAGCCCGCTGCCCCAGGGGCTGGGTGTCATGACCCCGTCCAGTGGCGAGTTTCTGCTGGTGGACGCCTACGATACCGAGCTACGGCTGACCCCCGCGGCGCCCGCGACCGGCGATCAGGCCCTGTCCGGTGACTGGAACGGAGACGGTCTGGACGGCACCGGCGTGTATCGCCCGGGCAGCGCGCTGTTCAGTCTGTTCAGCCGCCTGGAGACCGGCAGTGTGGAGCGCCGGGATGTCAGGTTCGGCCCCGCCAACATCAGCTGGATCGCCCTGACCGGCGATTGGGACGGGGACGGCATCGACGACCCCGGCCTGTACAATCCGGACACCAGTCGCTTCTTTCTCTACCGTGAGCAAGCCCCCGCCCTCACCTTTCGCTTTGGACAAGCCCAATGGGCGCCCGTGGTGGGGGATTGGAACGGCGACGGCATGGACACCATCGGCGTTTACAACCCGGTCAAACAGCGCTACTTCCTGCGGGACAGCAATGCGCCGGGCCCATCCGATCACGTGCTGCGGATGGTGTCGTCCATCGGCACCAACGGATCGGCGCTGGCCGGCGACTGGGACGGGGACGGACTCGACGGCATCGGCCAGTTTCACGCCGCCACCGGCGTCTTCGAGTTGCGCAATGTCTTGGTCGATGGCGGCGCCGAGCAGATAGTGCAATTGAATGCCACCGGGGCGCAGAATCAGGCGGTGGCCGGGCGCTGGCTGGATCCATGACAGGGCGTGATGGCTCACGGTAGCCCGGCGCCGTAGTGACCACACCCAAAGGGACCAAAGCTTTTCTAGGCAAGTCAGTCAACCCGGAGCCTGCGGCCCATGTACAACCCTCACTCTATCAGCGGCTCCAATCGCAAGATCGATCCCGCCAGACGCCCCGCCACCCGCCCCGACGGCACCCCGGACGACAACGACCGGGTGGAAATCGGACCCACGCAACGGGCCTTCGACCTGTGGCAGACGCTCGGCCTGACGCCACCCGATATGCCGGCCCTGCGTGAGTATCGGCTGGAACGCATCCGGGAACAGCTCAGGGCCCGCGACTATGCTGGGATTCTGCTGTGGGACCCGCTCAACATCCGCTACGCCACCGACACCAGCAACATGCAGCTCTGGGTGACCCACAATCCCTGCCGGGTCTGCTTCGTACCCACCGAGGGACCGGTGATCTTGTGGGATTTCCACGGCTGCGAAGTGCTCTCCCGGCACCTGCCCCTGGTCAGTGAAGTGCGGCCCAGCCCGGCGTTTTTCTATTTCGAAGCCGGCGACCGCTGCGACGAATTCGGCCAGCGCTTCGCCGCGGAGATCGACGATCTGCTGCGCCGGCACGGGGGCGGGAACCGACGCCTGGCGGTGGACAGAATGGAGCTGTCCGGTGTCCGAGCGTTCGACGCCATTGGCATCGAGATCATGAACGGTCAGGAAGTCACCGAGCTGGCGCGGGCGATCAAGAACGAAAACGAGCTCAGACGCGATTCGCTGCGCCATCGCCTGCTGCGAGGCCGGTATGGCCAAGATGGAGCGCGCGCTGGAGCCGGGCATGACCGAGAACGATCTGTGGGCGGTGCTGCATGTGGAGAACATTCGCTATGGCGGCGAATGGATCGAGACCCGGCTGCTGTCCTCCGGGCCCCGCACCAATCCGTGGTTCCAGGAATGCGGCCCCCGGGTGATCCAGAACGGGGATCTGGTGGCCTTCGATACCGATCTGATCGGCGTTTACGGGTATTGCGTCGATCTATCCCGCACCTGGCTGTGCGGCGACGGCGACCCCACCGAGACCCAACGCAGTCTGTATCGCCTGGCCTGTGAACACATCACCGAGAATGCGGCGCGCCTGCGACCGGGCATGCGCTTTCGCGAGCTGTCCCTGGCCGCCCACCGGTTGCCTCCGGAATTCAGGGATCAGGCCTACAGCGTAATTTTCCACGGTGTCGGCCTGTGCGACGAGTACCCCGCTGTTCGCTACCCGGAGCATCTCGAGTCCAGCGGATATGGCGGCGTGCTGGAACCGGGCATGACGGTATGCGTCGAGGCCTATGTGGGCGCGGTCGGCGGGCGTGAGGGGGTGAAGATGGAAAATCAGGTCCTGATCACCCAGACCGGAGCCGAATTGTTGAATCACTATCCGCTGGACCGTCGCTTAATGAGTTAGGGTCTGTACACTGCTCGTTCCCATGCCGCTTCGGAACCACCATGACGGACCAGATCCGCGCCCTGCTCAACCAGATCCAGGTGCTGTTGGCTGATCTGCGACCAGGCGAAACCTGGGCCGGGGCACGTTCCCATGCGGGTAGCCATCATCGGGGCCGGGCTGTCCGGCCTGACCTGCGCCCAGACGCTCAATGAGGGCGGTCATCAGGTGACCGTGTTCGAAAAAGCCCGCGGCCCCGGCGGCCGCGCCAGCCGCCGCCGTCAGAACGGGTTCGAGTTTGATCACGGCGCCCAGTACTTCACCGCACGGAGCGAGGATTTTCAAAACCGCGTCGACCGCTGGGTGGCCGACGGCGTGATCGCACCCTGGACCCCTCGAATCGGCGTCGCCGATGAACAAGGCCTGAGGGACAAGCAGGATCATACCCCGCGCTGGGTCGGCACACCGGGCATGTCGGCCCTGGGCCGGGACCTGGCGGCGGGACTCACGATCCACAACCGGACGCGGATCGGCCGGGTCCGGCGCTCAGCCGATGAATGGGTGCTGAACGACGACACCGGGGCCACCCGGCAGGGCCGTTACGATGCGCTGGTCGTCACCGCACCCCCCGAGCAGGCCGTCGCATTCCTGAACCATGCCCCGCAGCTCCAAACGCAGATTTCGCCTGTCGCCATGAACCCCTGCTGGGCGGTGATGGCGAGTTTCGAAACGCCGCTGAGCACAGACCACGACGCCCTGTTCGTCAACACCGGGCACCTGAGCTGGGCGGCCCGCAACAACAGCAAACCGGGCCGGCCGGAAACGGAATGCTGGGTGCTGCACGGGAGCAGGGACTGGTCCCGGACCCACCTGGAAGCCGAGCCCGGATGGGTAGCGGACACCCTGTTGCTGGAGCTTGCCCTGCGCCTCGAAATCGAGCTGCCCGCGCCGACATGGCTTGCTGCCCACCGATGGCGTTACGCCCTGGCGGACCCGGCGCTGGAAGCCGCTTGTCTGGTGGACCCGGCCAGCCGCACCCTGGTCTGCGGGGACTGGTGCAACGGCTCGCGCATCGAAGGCGCCTACGGCAGCGGACGCGCCGCGGCCCGTTGGCTGATGAACGCGGACTGAGCACGACAAGCGTGTCCAGCCAGCAGGAAAAGACCTGCGCCCGCTGCGGCCGGACCTTTTCCTGGCGTAAACGCTGGGCCCGGGACTGGGACAGTATCCGATTCTGCTCGGATCGATGCCGGAGGCAGGGCATCGGCGAAAACGACCGCGCCCTGGAGGCCGCGATACTGAACCTGCTGCAGCAGCGCGCCCGGGGCGCAACCCTATGTCCCAGTGAGGCGGCGCGGGCCGTATTCGGCTCCGATTCCGACGAGTGGAAAGCCGCCATGGCGTCCACCCGGGAAGCCGCGCGGCGTCTGGTGGCGGAGGGGCGGCTGGTGATCACACAGGGCGGGAAAGTGGTCGACCCAAGCCGTGCGCGGGGCCCGATCCGGTTGCGGCTTCGATAGCGGCGTCACGGCGTCGCGCCCTCTATGGCGAATCGCGCCCCATGTTCTATTATTAAGCTACGGCGAAAACCCGGATGATCGCTGGGGAAACAGGTGGCGCCGTGTGACAACACACCCGGTGTCGCGGTTTCTATGGTGCGGAACTTCGGTCGGATTGCGTTGGCCGATAGCCCGCCTGGGATCGATACACAGAACAGGCGAATGAGCGGGGGAAGCACCGTGCTGGATTATCGTGAGGCGTATTCCGGTCAGGCGGGCAGGTCATGATGGCTTACCAGGCCGGGCCGAAGTGCATGCGGTGGCTCGGTTGGGCAGTGGTTCTGATGCTGCTCGCCATTCAGCCTGCCATCGCGGCCACGGCGACCGCCACCATCGTCCCCGAAAACAGCAATGGGAGCTGGCAGCAGGCGGACGCCTACTTCCGCGCTGGAAACATGGTGGAAGCCCGGGCCGCCTGGGATCGGGCGGCCGATGAATACGCCGCCGGCGGCGATGCCAGGGGCCAGGCCCTGGCCCTGGTCCGCAGCGGCGAGACCAGCGTCGCGCTGGGTGAACAGGTCAGAGCCGTCGAAACCCTGCAACAGGCGCTGACCCTGTCTCAGGAAATCGCCGATCCCGCCCTGGAATCGGCGGCCGCAGGCGCGCTTGGCAATGCCTATGCGCAGGCCGGCCTGTACGACGAGGCCAGCAGTTTGCTGAATGCCAGCGCCGAGACCGCCAAGGCCATCGACGCGCCGGCGCTGGCGGCTTCCGCCTACAACAATCTGGGCAACGTCATGGCCTACCAGGGCCGCCCGACCGAGGCGGAGAGCGCCTATCGGCAGGCCATCGACGCCGCGTCCCGGGCGCAGGACAACGCCCTGGCATTGCGGGCTTCGGCCAATCTGGCCCGGGTTCAGTTGGAGAACAACAATCCAGAAGCCGCCGCCAAAACCCTGGATCAGGCCACGCCCCGGCTCCAGGCATTGCCCGACAGCCACGAAAAAATCTACACCACCATCAGCATAGGACGGCTTTACCAGCGGCTGGCGGCTGACGGCGGCGACCAACAGGCGGTCTGGGCACGGCAGGCGCAAACCCTGTTGAACCAGGCAGCCACCGATGCCGAACGGGTCGGCGACCTTCGCGCCCAGTCCTTTGCATTGGGTTATCAGGGCGAACTATACGAACGCGCCGGCCGCTACGACGAAGCGCTGGGGCTGACGCAACGGGCCATATTCGCGGCCCAGCGGGCCAACCTGGACGATCCGCTCTACCGCTGGCAGTGGCAGAGCGGGCGGATTCTCAAGGCCTCGGGGCAGCAGGACCTCGCCGTGCTGTCATTCGAGCAGTCCGTGTACACGCTGGAGTCGATCCGGCAGGACGTGAACACCGGCCTGCGTGCGCGGCAGACCTCGTTCCGCGATTCCGTGGGACCCATCTACTTTGGCCTGGCCGACCTGTTGTTGCTGCGCTCGGCCGCGTCCACCGACGCGGACGCCGGCAACGCGGATCTGCTCCGGGCCCGTGACACGGTGGAGTTGTTGAAAAGCGCGGAGCTGGAGGACTATTTCCAGGACGATTGCGTGGCATCGCTGCAGGCCAAGACATCGGGCATAGACCGTCTGGACCCGGGCACCGCCGCCCTCTACCCCATCGTGCTGCCGGACCGGACGGAAGTCCTCGTGAGCCTGCCGGACGGTCTCACCCGCTACACCGTGCCGGTGGACTCCGGCACCCTGACCAACGAGATCCGGTCGTTTCGGGCCAAGCTGGAAAAGCGCACCACCCACGAGTATTACCCCCACGCCCGGCAACTGTACGACTGGCTGGTGGCGCCCATCGACTCGGAGCTTGGGCAGCGGGAGATCAGCACCCTGGTGATCGTGCCCGACGGGCCCCTGCGCACCATCCCGCTGGCGGCCCTGCACGACGGCAAACGGTTCCTGGGCGCGCGCTACGCCATGGCCACCACACCCGGCCTGACCCTCACCGACCCGCAACCCATAGAACGGGGCGAGCTGCAAATCCTGGCCAATGGATTGTCCGATCCGGTGCAGGGTTTCCCGGGGTTGCCCAGCGTCGAACAGGAACTGGACGACATACAGCAGACCTTCGATGCCACGGTGCTCCGCAATCAGGAGTTCACCAGCCCCAATATGGAGCGTGAACTCAACCAGACGCCGTTCAGCATCGTCCACATCGCCTCGCACGGTCAGTTCGAAGGGGACGTGGACAACACTTTCCTGCTCACCTATGACGACAAGATGAGCATGAACGCCCTGGAGCAGTTCATCGGCACCACCAAGTTTCGCGACGACGCGGTGGAGTTGCTGACCCTCAGCGCCTGCCAGACCGCGGCGGGCGATGACCGCGCGGCGCTGGGGCTTGCCGGGGTGGCGGTCAAGGCCGGCGCCCGCAGCGCCCTGGCCACCCTGTGGACGGTCAACGACCCCGCCTCGGCGGCGCTGGTCTCTGAGTTCTACAATCAACTCCAGGACCCCACCGTATCCAAGGCCGAAGCCCTGCACCGGGCGCAACTGTTATTGTCGGAGGATCTTCGCTACTGGCACCCCGGCTACTGGAGCCCGTTTCTCCTGATTGGAAACTGGCTTTGAACAAAACCCGGGGATTTCCGGAGGATCGCGGTGACAAGAGTCATCGCGACGAGAACCGCCTGTCGAACGCTAAGGGAGCCTCCATCTGCTTCGTCCAGAATGGATCAGAGCCTCCAGCGCTTCGACCCAGGCCCAACATCAGGGATTGAACATGAACATACGACGTAAATTGTATTTGCCGCTTGTGTTGTCGAGTCTGGCCTTTGCCATGACCCTGGCCCTGCCCGCCACGGCGGCGGAAAACGATCCCACGGCGGTGGCGCCGCCATCGGTGAACATCAGCTTCAAGCCCCCGCTGCGCGGTGCGCCCAAGATGCGGGTCGGCGGCGGCGTGCGCGGCGCCGACACCCAGGAGGTGGCCCTGGACGTGCTGGCGCCGGAGTCCGCCGGCCTGACCACGGCGGCCAGCCCCACCATCTACTGGTTCCTGTCGGATACGGTGCAGGAATCGGTTGAAATCGCCATCACCGACACCCGCTCCATCCAGGACGCGGCCAAGCCGGTGCTGGATATCCAGATCCCAGGACCGGTGCAACCCGGCGTGCACGCGGTGGATCTGTCAAAGCACGGTGTGACCCTGATACCCGGGGTGGAGTATCAGTGGTTTGTCGCGGTGGTGGTGGACCCGGCGCAACGCTCCAAGGACGTTCTGGCCGGCGGCGCCATCATCCGCAGCGAGGACGCGGCGCTGGGTGCCGGAGCGGCTGACGCCGTGGCGCTGGCCGAAGCCGGCATCTGGTACGACGCGGTGGACGACGCTGTCACGTCGGATCGAGAGCAACCCGGGCGACACCGAGAGCCGGGCGCTGCGCGCGGCGCTGCTGGAACAGGTCGGGCTGGAGGACGGCGCGGCCTACGATCTGGCCCAGCTGGGCGGTTAGGCGTCGAACCAATGCGGTAGTTGCAGCGCAGCATTCCACGCTTCGCTGCAACTGCTCTTCTGACGGATAACAGCTGGGGGTCTACCAGGGCGTGGCGACCAGCCGGAAGTACAGACTCTCGTCCTGAATGCTGTACTCCCCGCCCTCGGGCACATCCTTGAGTCCGTTGGCGTAGTAGAGCTCCAGATGGACGCGGCGGTCCGGGTCCCAGATCAGACCGACACCCACGCCGGTGATGCTGTTGGGATTGATCTCGGGCCCGGATTTGTTCTTGGCGTAACCGGTATCCACGAAGGCGGCGAACTGCAGGTTGCGCATACCGGTGGCGTTCTTGAACACCGGCACCTGGTATTGCAGCGATGCGGCATAGCCCCGGTCACGCACCAACTGATTGCTGCGGTAGCCCCGCACGCTGTCCAGTCCGCCCACGCTGAATTTCTCGATGGGCAACAGGCTGTTGCTGGACACCTGGCCGTCGAAGCGAAAGAACAGCTGATGCCCCCGCTCACCAAACCGGCGCACCCATTGGAACTGGGGTATCCACGTGACAAAGTCGCTGTCCGGCAGACCGTTGTTGTTGATCGTGGACCCGAACGCATCCAGGCCGAAGCTGAAGGTGGAGCGGGCCGAGATGACCTGGTTGCGGCTGCGCTGCACCCACTCCTGAAAAAAGCGCAACACGGAGACGACGGCGCGACCGTCATCGACACCGGGCGAAAAGGAGAAATCCTCCCCCAGCAACTCGGTATTGGTTTTCCGGCGCTCCAGTACCAGGCCAAGATCCAGCCCCTCGTTGGGGGTCCGGTAAAAAGGATGGGTCAGGCTTAAGCCTACGGTCTCCAGCTTGGTCTTGATGTCCAGTTCGTCGAACGGCCTCTCCACCACCTCGGCCTTGCCTTTCTCGTAGTACAGACCGAAGGTGGTGTCCTGCGGGGTGATGGGCAGCAGATAGCGGGCCTTGACGTTGTAGGGAATCCCCTGTGCCAGCTCCAGCTCGCCGGTCAGCACGTCGCCGCGCCCGGCCAGATTGCGCACCTCGCCCTGGGCCAGGCCCCGGACCTCCCCAAGGCTGGGGGGGATCTTGTTGTCGAAGACGAAGGCAAAATCATAGGGGCGCGATTCCACCACCTTGGCCTTGAGCACCGCCTCGCCGGGGCGATCCCCCGGTTGCAGTTCCGCCTGGATCCCCTCCACCAGACTGTTCTGGATCAGGATCTGCAGGCGCTCCTCGATGTCCTTGGCGTTGAGCGGCGGCCCGGCACTGAGCTCCAGACGACTGGTGAAGTACTCCGGTTTGAAACGGTCGGTGCCCTCGATCTCGATCCGGTTCAGGGTGCCCTCGACGATCTCGATATCGACGGTGCCATCGGCCACTTTCTGATCCGGAATCAGGGCGCCGGAATTGATGTAACCGTTGTTGATGTACTGGATGGTGAGCCGTCTGCGCACCTCTTCCAGTTCGTTGTTGGTGATCTCACGCCCGGTGTAGGGCGCGACGATGGCCTGCAGCTCCGCGTCGGTGAAGACCGTGTTGCCGGTGATCCGGAACGCGTCCACATACACCTTGATGGCATAGGGCAGCCCGGCGGTGGACGGCGGCTCTTCCACCGCCGGCAGATCCAGGCTCGGTTGATCCGCCCCCGACTCGAAAGGCGGAACCGTCAGGGGGCGCTGAGAAGGGCGCAGCTCGAAAATGGATTGGCCGCTGCCCATCCCGGGCTCCTGGGCCAGCACCATGCCGGAGGCCAACAGTAGAACGGCCCCGGGCAGGCCCGCCCGTTTCAGCATCACCACCATTGGGTTCCCCGCTTGCGTGATGGCTCGGGCAAACCGCCGGGGACGGCCCGGTAAACCTGTGCTCGAAGGATTCACCGGCCTAGCAGCCATAGCCCAAGGTGACGTAGCTGGCCGGCACCGGCGTCAAGTCGTGATCAAAGAATCCGGCGAAATCCCCCAGCTCGGTGGGTCCGTCGATGGCGCCGAAGCTGGGCAGATAGTCGTCCGGATCCAGGGCCAGACCGCCCCGGCCGGTGATCAGGAAACTGCTGGCGGCGCCGCTGCGGCGGGCCGCGCAGGGCTCCGGCAAGAGATCGGTCGCCGCCAGATAGGCCGCGGGCAGCTTGGCGATCTGCCCGGCGATGTCGTTCTCCGGCGACTCGATGGCGATGGTGCCGTCCACGCTCTGCTGGGACGAAGCCTGCACCAGACTGTCCGCGCTGGGCACGAAGTTATCCGCCACGATGCGTATGTTGCCGCCCGGGCCGCCAAACGCGTTGGCGATGACGGCGCTGTTGTTGAGCACCACGAACTCGGGGTCGATGAGGATGTTGCCGCCGCCGCCGAATCCGCTTTCCACCGAAGTGCTGACTTCAGACTGGATGAGCTCGATGATATTGGGCGCCTGCAGTTCGATGTTGCCCCCGTCCGAGGTGGTGGCGCTGGTGGAGATGCTTCCCTTGTCCATTTGGATCTGATCGCTGGCCACCAGGGTCACGTTTCCGGTCAGACCGGTGCCCGTGCTGTCGGCGGTGACCAGTCCCCGGTCCTGGATCAGGATCTGTGGCGCTGTGAGCAATATAGATACCACCGTCACCGGCGTCGAAGGCACTGGTGGAGACGGTGCTGCCGGCGCCGCTCACCGTGACACCGTTTTTGCCGGTACCGGCCAGGCTCACGGTGCCGGCGTTGCCGGAACCCTGGCTGACCGCCCGAACCTGGCCGCCGTTGATAACGGCGACCTGGGCAGCGGAAACGTCGATGGCACCGCCGCTGCCGGCGCCAAAGGTGCTGGTGCTGATCGCACTGTCGGCACCCTCAACCGTGATCACGCTGTTGTCTCCGCCTTTGAGGCTGACCGTACCGGCGTTGCCGGTACCAACAAAGAATTCGCCCGCTATCAAGATCCAGCACACCACTTCTGCTGCGGATCTGGCGCCGCCTGCCACGGTCAGCGAATGCTGTTTCCACAGTAGACGGTACCTGGCATTTCCGTCCCATCCGGTGGAGGAATCGATGGCGGAATCCTGTCCAGATACGGACACCGACCCGGACGTCACAAGAATATCGCCGCCGTCCCCATAGCCTGTATCGGGTACATCGGTCAGCACCGAATTCATTCAAGGCAGCGATGATCGCATCGATCGATGTCGGCCGTTTCCGGGTCCAGGCCCGAGTTCAAAGGCCAGTTCATGGAATAGTGCCCCGAACCCCAGGATACAAGTTGGCGAACGAATCCAGTTGCTCCTGGGGAGGGTGGCGTGGTTTGCGTGGCGAGGCCGCTGGCCGAACCTTGTATGTCGAGGCGTCCTCCGCATGTCGTTGACCTGAACGCCTCCGCTGTCCCCGGTACCGAAAGTGCTGCGGTGACGACGAACCCGTTGTCAATCAGATGTCGCCCGTGGCGGCGATGGAGACGATGCCACCATCCCCAGCGTACAAACTCTGAGCCGCAATGACACCGCCACGGTCCGCCAGGCTCATATCGCCTGCCGTCGATGGTGATGTTGTCGGACTTGTCCGAAATTGAGACTGTCCGTGGTGATCTGAGCCGCTCCGCTTACCGAGAGACTGTCGGTCGGCCGTTACGGATATGCTGCCGCTGTCACCGTTGGCCAGCTCCGGGTCGATGCCTGTGACACCGTACTATGGAAATGAAACAGGCCTTGCGCCAGCAGCCCGTCGCACCAACAGCCCCTTCCGGAGTGCCGGTGCCGCTCAGCGCGACCGTGTCCGCGTCGACGGACATGGCACCACCGGACCCTTCGAAGAAGTTGAACATGGCGATCCCGGCGCCGTTGCTCAACTGTGACATCAGAGGCATTGACGGTGATGTTGGAGGGTTCTCCAGGCCCGAATCGCAGGGTCTGCACCGCGGCAAATCCCGACAGATTCAATGCGCCACCGGCCGTTATGGTCACATCCGGCACGTCCGCGGGCGGCGAAATCTCCTCGGTCGAGCCGGCAAAGGTGAGTATCCCAGGCGGATTCTCGGTAATCGCCTCGGGCCCGGTTCCGGTGATCGTCACGTCCCCGCTCACCGCGATGTTGACCTCACCTCCGTCAGGCGGGTCGGCCAGGCCGAAGAAGCGAGAACACCCCGGGCAGAATGAGGGACTCGTCGATGACGAAATTGCCGCCCCGGACAAAGACCTCCCGGGCATCCACGAGGCTGCCACCCTGTATGGCGATGTCGCCCAGCTCCGGGAAGCCATCAACACCTATGTTGACCCCGTCGAAGGTGGCCTCGCCCGCCGACGCCACGCTGATCAAATTGATGCGTCCGGCGCCCGCCAGCAGAAAGGCCGGTGCGTTGAAATCCGCCGTGCCCACCTCCAGCGGCCCGCCCACGAAGGACAGGGTCTGCCCGCTGGGCACCTCCAGAATATTGAAGGAGGACACCCCGATTCCGGCCGGAGATGGATTGAGAAACCCGAATGAAGACGGGGGCGCGGTGCTCAGAAGCGCATCCGCAGCGGAGGGTTGCGCGTTGAACCAGGTGCCGTCGGAAAAGCCGATGGCATCGGCCGTCGTGGCGTGGAAGGAGCCGTCCACGAACAACTGGGACTCCGGCCCAAACACGATACCGCTGGGGTTCATCAGGAACAGGTTTGCGCCTGAAATGCTGGAGGCGATCCCACCGTCGATTTGTGACCCAACGCCCCCGGTAACGCGGCTGAACACATTTTGAGTGCCCACCGGACCGTTGAAGTTGGCGAAATCACCGGCACCAACGCTGAACAGGCCGAAACTGTGGAACTGGTTACTGCCTTTGATCGTGCCGCCATCGATCTCGAATACGTTGCCCGCCTGCGTGATCCCGGTACCGAGCGTTCCGTCGCTGGTGATGGCGGTAGCAACCTGTGCGCTCACAACCGGATGCACGGCCATGGCTATGCAGAACAACGCAGCGGAACCAAGGACCGGGATCGAACGCTCGCGTCTGTTGTGCGTCACCGGCGCCCCCCTGAGCACCATGGCCCCGGTCACCCGCCTGAACTGCCCCGCCGGAACCACCGGATGCATCCAAGGATACGGGACTCGTTCCTCTGATCCGGTCTTGTTGCTTGCTACGAAATGGGTGTTGGGCACGATTTTCAAACTCCGCCTTTTGCATTTTCAGCAGAGGCCGGCAGTCCGATGATAAGACACGAAGCGGGGGGCTGGAATCCATCCGGCTTGCGCCACGGACCCAACCCCCAACTTCACTATAGCGCCTCGCTACCTACTTCTTTTTCTTCCCGTTAGGGGCGCTTGGGCATTGCACCAGCTTCTTGACCTCACCGACGCCGGAAAACTCCTGTATTCCACCGCCGCCAGTAGTCTCTACGCTACCAACCAGAGGGAACTCCAGGGAATCACGCCCGCAGGGTTGCCACGCATCAACAAATTTCTTTCGGTTCAAGCCATACTTCGCATTCTCCAAGATGCCGTCCCAGCGTCCCTGGCTTGTTGGGGTCAATGGGGCAAGTGTCCCCAATGCTTTTGGTTCCCTGGAATTTGAAGGGCAGTGACGGCCCGCCCGAACCCAGCGTGAGTTGGATCGTATCGCCGAGAGCGGCATCCAGAGGACGACAGCAACTTACTTCGACAGGAAAGTTACCGCCACTCTTCACATTGAGCGTGGGGTTGGGCGACACATCGCAGAAGAATTTCCCATCCACCG
>CAWAOU010000034.1:0-14389 GCA_963783675.1 uncultured Gammaproteobacteria bacterium | reverse complement strand
AGGGTATGGAGTGTGCGTCGTACAGCAAGGCATAGCCAAAAGTCTCATGCAGTCGCCGCAACTCCGCCGCGATTCGGTTGTGATAGGGCTGCCAGTAGCGCTCGCGACGGCGTGCAGTCTCAGCGTCGTCTGGCGCTTCGCCATTACGGTACAACGGCCTGCCGTCGAACAGCGTACTCGGGCACAAACCCGTGGTGGCATGCCCGGGATAGAGGCTCGCATCATCCGGTGGCCGATTGAGGTCCACCACATAGCGGCTGAACCGGGCCTGCAACACCGATGCCCCCAGCTCGGCGGCGAAATCATACAGACGCGGCACATGCCAGTCGGTGTCGGGCAGTAACCGGGCGTCATCGCTCAACCGGGCGGCGAAGCCATCGGGCAACTGAGTACCCGAGTGGGGCATGCTCACCAGCAGCGGGGTGTGGCCCTGCTCAAAGTGATAGATATCGCTCATGGGCGGCGTTCCATCAGCGGCTCCACCCATTCGCCGATCGGCTGGGACCGGATCAACCCGGCGACGGCTTCGAGATCGGGCTGAAAGTAGCGGTCCTTGTCCCAGGCCGACGCCACCTGCCGGATGGCGGCGTGGGCGGTTTCGATCAGCGGGTTGGATCGCAGCGGGCGCCGCAAATCGATGCCCTGGGCCGCGGCCAACAGTTCCACTGCCAGTATGTAGCGGGTGTTGTCGTTCATGTCCCCCAATCTGCGGGCCGCGAAGGTGGCCATGCTCACATGGTCCTCCTGATTGGCGGAGGTGGGCAGACTGTCGACGCAGGCGGGATGGGCCAGGGATTTGTTTTCGCTGGCCAGGGCAGCCGCCGTCACCTGTGCAATCATGAATCCAGAATTGAGCCCAGCATCCTCCACCAGAAACGGCGGCAACTGGCTGAGCGCTGAATCCACCAGCAGCGCCATGCGTCGCTCTGATAACGCCCCAATCTCGGCGATGGCCAGGGCCAGGTTGTCGGCCGCCATGGCCACCGGCTCTGCGTGAAAATTACCCCCCGAAAGAATGCCGCCGTCGTCCACGAACACCAACGGGTTGTCCGACACCGCATTGGCTTCCACCACCAGCGTTGCCGCCGCGTTGTGCATTTGTTCCAGACAAGCCCCCATGACCTGAGGCTGACAGCGCAGCGAATAGGGGTCCTGCACCCGATCGCAATCGGCGTGGGATTGCGCAATGTCACTTTCCGTCAGAAGCGATCGATAGATCCGGGCGGCCTCGATCTGCGCCCAATGGCCGCGGATGGCATGAATGCGCGGATCGAACGGAACCCGGCTGCCGAGAGCCGCCTCCACCGTCATGCTGCCGGCGGCGAAAGCTGCGTTGGCATTGCGCTCAGCGTCAAACAGGCCTTTGAGCGCCAGGGCGGTGGACACCTGGGTGCCATTCAGCAGTCCCAGGCCCTCCTTGACCTCGAGCGTGAGGGGCTCCAGCCCAGCCGCCTGGAACGCCGCGCGGCTGTCCATCAATTCGCCCTGAAACCGAACCTGGCCGCTGCCGATCAGAGGCAGGCTCATGTGCGCCAGTGGCGCCAGGTCGCCGGAGGCCCCCACCGAGCCCTTGGCCGGGATGGCCGGGTACACACTGTTGTTGACCATGGCAATCAGGCCTTCGATCACCTCGCGCCGGACGCCGGAGTAACCCCGGGCCAGGGCATTGATCTTCATCACCATGATCAACCGGACGGTGTCATCGTCCAGCAGCGGGCCCACGCCGGTGGCGTGGGAATGCACCAGGTTTCGCTGCAACTCCGCCAGTTGGCCGGCATCGATCCGGGTCTGGGCCAAACGGCCGAAACCGGTGTTGACGCCGTACACTACGGCGCCGTCACGAATCACGTCGGTCACCACCTGGCGCGCCGCCGCCACGTCCGCCCAGGCCGCAGGCGTCAGTTCAAGCCTCATCCGGCTGCGGTAGAGCGCCCGAAGATCGGACAGCGGCATCGCGCCCGGAGTCAGTACGTAGTCATTGATACTCATGCCGTCACTCCACCCGGGTTCGGGACCCGCAGCTCATCCAGAACCTTACGAAACCGGAGTTCGATCTCGCTCTCGGCGGGATGCACGCCGTTCCGGACCACGGCCCGGCCACCGACATACACATCCCGCACAGGATTGTGATTACCGGCAAAAATCCAACTGTCCAATGCCGCATCGCCGCTGAGCCCATGCAGGCTGATGTGATCCTGATCCAGCACGATGAAATCGGCCCGACAACCGGGCAGAATGCGGCCGATCGGCCGAGCACAGGCCCGGGCGCCCCCGGCCCAAACCTGCTCCAGCAGGCTGCGTCCGGTGCTGCGCCGGGGCCCGCCGGCCAGCACGTTTCGACCCTGGTGGCGCAGGCGCTGCCCATACTCCAGCCATCTCAGTTCCTCCGCCGGGCTGATGGAGATGTTGCTGTCGGATCCGATCCCAAACCGCCCCCCGCGCTCCAGGAACGGCAACGCGTCGAACACACCGTCCCCGAGATTGGCCTCGGTGGTGGGGCACAATCCCACCACCGCCCCGCTGGCCACCACCGCCGCCATCTCGTCGTGGCTCATGTGCGTTGCGTGCACCAGACACCAGCGCTCGTCAACTTCGATCTGCTGGTACAACCAGGCCACCGGCCGACGGCCACTCCACGCCAGGCAGGTCTCCACCTCCAGAACCTGCTCCGCGATATGAATATGGACTGGGCCTTCCTGGGTCGAACTCAGTACGGCTTCCAACAAGGGCATCCCCACCGCCCGCAGGGAATGGGGTGCTACGCCCACTGTGGTGTTGGGATCGTTTGCGGCCGCAGAGCGCGCCGCCTCGACAATGGACAGATACCCATCCGCGTCGTTGAGGAACCGGGCCTGACCCGGATTCGCGGGCTGTTCGCCAAACCCGCCGTAGCGATACAGCACGGGCAGACAGGTCATCCCGATCCCGGCCTCGTTCGCCGCCGCCAGGGTGCGCAGGGACATCTCCGCCGGATCGGCATAGGGCCGTCCAGTAACATCGTGGTGCAGATACTGAAACTCGGCGACGCTGGTGTAACCCGCCTTCAGCATCTCCACATAGACCTGGGCGGCAATGGCCTGAAGCTGATCGGGCTGCAGCCGGGCCAGGGTGTGGTACATCAGGCTGCGCCAGGTCCAGAAACTGTCCTGCCCCGAACCCGAGCGCTCGGCCAGTCCGGCCATGGCACGCTGGTGCGCGTGGGCGTGCAGATTGGGCACGCCCGGTAGAGCGATGCCTGTGATTCCCTCACCTGACGCCGGGTCCTGGTCGGCCTGAACCCGCAGGATGTCGCCGTGGGCATCCACGGTCACCGCCACCGATTCCGCCCAACCATCGGGCAACAATGCATGTTCGAACAGCAGGGTGTGCATTCCGGCTCTCCAGCTCGGCGGGCGCAGGACGACTTGCGCGAAAGTGCCGGACAGTCTACCATGCGGCCAACTTGTATATACAAGTATATTTATCTATCCGGGCAGTGCACAGACAGTGAAAACGGGCATGAACTGGGACACCCTTTGGATCAACGCTCGACTGGCCACGATGACCGTCGGCGATGCGCCCTACGGTCTCATGGAGGACGCTGCCCTGGCAGTACAGGACGGCGTTATCACATGGCTTGGCCCCATGTCCGACCTGCCCCCGGACGCAATTGCCAACTGCCGCGATGTGCTGGACTGCGGCGGACGCCTGGTCAGCCCCGGCCTGATCGACTGCCACACCCATCTGGTCTACGCGGGTGATCGGGCACAGGAGTTCGAGCTGCGACTCAACGGCGCGAGCTATGCGGAAATCGCCCGTGCCGGAGGCGGTATCAAGTCCACCGTCAACGCCACCCGGGAAGCCGATGAGGACACACTGTTCGAGCAAAGCCTGCCCCGGCTTCGGCGGCTGATGGCGGACGGCGTAACCACGGTGGAGATCAAATCCGGTTACGGACTCAATACCGATGTCGAGTGCCGCATGCTCAGGGTGGCACGGCGCCTGGGCGAGGCGACCCCGGTCACCGTACGCACCAGCTTCCTCGGCGCCCATGCGCTGCCCGCGGAGTACACGGGACAGCCGGATGCGTACATCGACCAGGTCTGCACCGATATGCTGCCGGCCGCCGCCGAAGCCGGCCTGGTCGATGCGGTGGACGCCTTTTGCGAAGGCATCGGTTTCAGCCCGGAGCAGGTGGAACGGGTGTTCCAGGCGGCACGGGCGCGCGGCTTGCCGGTCAAGCTCCACGCGGAACAGCTCAGCAATCTGCGCGGTGCGGTGCTGGCCGCCGACTACGACGCCCTGTCGGTGGATCACCTGGAGTTTCTGGACCCGGCCGACGTGCCGCAGCTGGCGGCCCACGGCACGGTGGCGGTGCTGCTGCCGGGGGCTTTCTACTGTCTGCGGGAAACCCAACTGCCGCCCATAGACGCTTTGCGCCAGCACGGTGTGCCCATGGCAATCGCCAGCGACTGCAACCCGGGCAGTTCGCCGGTCACCTCCCTGCTGCTGATGCTGAGCATGGGCTGCACTCTGTTCGGCCTGACCCCGGAGGAAGCCCTTGCCGGTGTTACCCGGAACGCCGCCACCGCATTGGGGCTGGCCGATGAGATCGGCACACTTGGGCCGGGGAAACGGGCTGACCTGGTGTTGTGGCGGGCCAGATCCCCGGCGGAGCTGGCCTATCGCATCGGCGATCAGATGTGCGACACGGTGCTCTACGCCGGACACCGGGCGCCGGCCGCATGAGCGCGCGAGCCCGCAATCTGAAGGCGCTGCCCCGGGACACGGCGCGGCCGCTGTATCAGCAGATCAAGGACGCCATTCTGGAAAAAATCAGCAGCGGCGTCTGGGGCCCCGGCACGCGTCTGC
Organism: uncultured Gammaproteobacteria bacterium; assembly: GCA_963783675.1. Lineage (GTDB taxonomy): Bacteria > Pseudomonadota > Gammaproteobacteria > Competibacterales > JAHEDQ01 > JAHEDQ01. The sequence goes on along the minus strand of CAWAOU010000034.1, from coordinate 9,538 downwards.
CCTCGGAGAACAGGCTGGTACCCGAGCTCGGCGTGAGCCGCATGACCATCACCCGCGCCCTGCGCGAACTGACCCAGCAGGGCCACCTGAAACGGGTGCACGGCGTCGGCACCTTTGTCGCCACCCCCCAGCGCCATGCCAGTTTGATCGAGTTGCACAACATCGCCGACGAAATCCGCGAACGGGGCATGACCCATCGGGCGGAGATTGTCGCGCTGGAAGAATCCGTATGCGACCCCGCTCTGGCAGCCAGTATGGAACTGTCGCCCGGGGCCCTGGTATTCCACATCGCATTGGTGCACTACCAGGACGAGCAGCCCATCCAGTTCGAGGACCGGTATGTCAACCCGGCGCTGGCGCCGGGGTTCATGACCGCCGATTTCGAGACTCTGACCCCGACCCAGTACCTGGTTGACCGGATCCGCCCGGAGGAAATGGAGCACATCGTCCAGGCCACGCTTCCGGGCCCGGAAATCTGCCGGCGACTCCAGATACCCCCCACCGAACCCTGTCTCAGGCTGCTGCGCCGGACCTGGAGCGGTGGCCGGGTGGTCACCACGGTCAGCCTGCTCTACCCCAGCAGTCGCTATGACCTGGGCGCACGCTATGCAACCGACGCGTTCCGCAAACACAGCGCACGCGACTAGGGCCTGTTAACACTATGCGGATACCCATCGACAGCATAGTGTTAGCAGGCCCTAGAACTGCCGAGGAATCTACCCATGAGCACCGACCCCAGATTCGACCCGTCCCGCGTCATTCGGGCCCCACGGGGCAGCACGCTGAGCTGCAAAAGCTGGCTGACCGAGGCGCCTTTTCGCATGTTGCAGAACAACCTGGACCCGGAGGTGGCGGAACGTCCGGAGGAACTGGTGGTGTACGGCGGTATCGGCCGCGCGGCCCGCAACTGGGCCTGCTTCGACCAGATCTGCGAGGCGCTCAAGGAACTGGAGGACGACCAGACCCTGCTGGTGCAATCCGGCAAGCCGGTGGGTGTATTCCCCACCCATCGGGACGCCCCACGGGTGTTGATCGCCAACTCCAACCTGGTACCCCGCTGGGCGACCTGGGAGCACTTTAACGAACTCGACCGCAAGGGTCTGATGATGTACGGCCAGATGACCGCCGGGTCCTGGATCTACATCGGCAGCCAGGGCATCGTCCAGGGCACCTACGAGACCTTTGTCGAGCTGGGCCGCCAACACTACGGCGGCGATCCACGCGGACGCTGGATCCTCACCGCCGGGCTGGGTGGCATGGGTGGCGCACAACCACTGGCCGCCACCATGGCCGGATTCAGCATGCTGGCGATCGAGTGCGATGAGACCCGGATCGACTTCCGCTTGCGCACCCGCTATCTGGATCGCAAAGCCGACAATGTGGATCATGCCCTGTCGATCATCGAGCAAGCCCACGCCAAGGGCGAAGCGGTCTCGGTGGGTCTGCTGGGCAATGCGGGCGAACTGCTCCCCGAGATGGTTGAACGGGGGGTCAAGCCGGATGCGGTCACCGACCAGACCTCGGCTCATGACCCGGTCAACGGCTATCTGCCCATCGGCTGGACCGTGGCCGAATGGCGCGCGCAGGCCCGGTCCGATCCCGACCGGGTCGCGCAGGCCGCCCGGGAATCCATGGCGGTACACGTGCGGGCCATGCTCGACTTCCACCACCGGGGCATTCCCACCATCGACTACGGCAACAACATCCGTCAGGAAGCCAAGGATATGGGGGTTGAGAACGCATTCGATTTCCCGGGCTTCGTGCCTGCCTGTATCCGTCCCCTATTCTGCAGCGGCAAGGGGCCGTTCCGCTGGGTGGCCCTGTCCGGAGACCCGGAGGACATCTACAAAACCGACCGGAAGGTCAAGGAACTGATTCCGGACGATCCCCATTTGCACAACTGGCTGGACATGGCCCGGGAGCGGATCGCGTTCCAGGGGCTTCCCGCCCGGATCTGCTGGGTGGGCCTGGGCCAGCGCGACCGTTTGGGGCTGGCCTTCAACGAAATGGTCCGCAGCGGAGAACTGAAAGCGCCAGTGGTGATCGGCCGTGATCACCTGGACTCGGGTTCCGTGGCCAGTCCCAACCGGGAGACCGAGGCCATGCAGGACGGTTCCGACGCGGTGTCGGACTGGCCGCTGCTGAATGCGCTGCTCAGCACCGCCGGCGGGGCCACCTGGGTGTCGTTCCATCACGGTGGCGGTGTCGGCATGGGTTATTCCCAGCACGCCGGTCTGGTGATCGTGTGCGACGGTACCGACGACGCCGCCGCGCGCATCGAGCGGGTGCTGTGGAACGACCCCGCCACCGGGGTCATGCGCCACGCGGACGCCGGCTACGACATCGCCAAGGCCACGGCCCGTGAGCAGGGCCTGAATCTTCCGGGGATAGACCTGTGAGGTAGAACGGCTGGATACTCCGGGAAACCGTTGATCCGGACACAGTGTCCGGGCCGAGCCGACCCGCAAGACGAGCGACGCAAACATTCTGCCAGGAGAAAACACGATGACCACACCCATGATCCGCCCTGCCCTGCTCGGGCTGATGTTAGCGCTGACCGCCGGCCCGGCCCTGGCCGAAACGGCGAAGATCGGCTTCAATGCCCCCTTGACCGGGTTTGCCGCGGCCGACGGAAACTCGGCGCGGATCGGTGCGGAGCTGGCGGTGGAACAGGCCAACGCCGACGGCGGCATCAACGGCCAGCAGATCGAACTGGTGGTCTACGACGATCAGGCCTCACCCAAATCGGCGGTACCCATCGCCAACAAACTGATCGAGAAGGACCAGGTGGTGGTGGGTGTTTCCGGCAGCTATTCCGGCGCGACCCGGGCCGCCTCCGGCGTATTCCAGGCCGCCGGCGTGCCCTACATCGCCGCCTACGCGGTCCACCCGGACATCACCCGCTCGGGCGACTATGTGTTTCGCACCTCTTTTGTGGGCGAGGTTCAGGGCCGGGCCGGCGCCAAACTCATCGGCGAAACCCTGGGCAAGAAACGGGTGGTGGTGATCACCCTCAAGAATGATTTCGGCCAGTCCCTGGCGGCGGGTTTCAAGGAAAAAGCCGCCGACTACGGGATCGAGGTGGTGGCCGAGTACGAGTACGGGATCAAGGACCGCCAGTTCGGCGCCATCGTGGCCAAAGTCAAGGACGACAATCCGGACGCAATCTACGCTTCGGGCTACTTCTTCACCGCCGCGCCGCTGGTCAGCCAGTTGCGCAGCGGCGGTGTGACGGTGCCGGTGATTGGTCAGGAGGGCTACGACTCCCAGAAGTTTATCGAGATCGCCCAGGACAATGCCGAGGGCATCATTATCACGACCTCTCTGGACCGCGACTCAGACGCGGCCCCGACCCGAACCTTTATCGAAGCGTTCGAGGGCAAGGCGGGCTTTAAAGCGGACATGGTGGCCGCATCGGCCCATACCGCCACCAATGTCGCCATCGAGGCCATGCGTGCGGCGGGCACCACGGACCGGGCCGCGATCCGCGACGCCATCGCCGGCCTGACCCTGGAGGCCTCCACCGGCACCATCTCGTTCAATGAGCTGGGCGAAGTCCAGAAAAACGTGCAGGTGCAGGTGGTCCAGGACGGCGACTGGCACCGCCACTCGGTGATTTCCGATGCCGAACTGCTGGCGCCCCCGGCCGAGTAGGTGAATCCGCGTGACGCCCCGGGCGAGCGCCACCCCGGGGCGTCACGGTTTCGCAACCGATGCTGTATCTCGAACTCCTGATCCAGGGTTTGGTGCAGGGTGGCATCTACACCCTGATCGCCCTGGGCCTGACCCTGGTTTACGGACTGCTGCGCATACTCCACGTGGCGCACGCGGCGCTGTTCACGCTGGGCGGCTACCTGGGTGTCATTCTCACCAACGCAACCGGCTCCCTGGCCCTGGCCATGGTGCTCACCATGCTGGTGACCGGCGTGGTGGGCATGGGCGTCTACCGGGTGGCGTATCAACCGATACTGGACAAACCGCCGTATGTGGCGCTGATTGCCTCGATTGCCCTGTTCATCGCCTCCGAGGAGATCTACCGGCTGGTGTTCGGCCCCTATGGACTGTCCTACGACGCACCCCCACTGCAGGGTGTGATCGACCTGTTTGGCAGCGGCATGTACCTGAAACAGGCTGAACTGCTGGTTCTAGCGGGCACCGGCGCCGCGCTGATCGGACTGCATCTGCTGTCGACCCGAACCCGGATCGGGATCGCCTGGCGGGCGACGGTCACCGACCCGGAGATGGCCGCCTCCTTTGGCATTCGCACCCAGCGGGTGCGCTATCTGAATTTTTTCATCGGCTCGGCGCTGGCGGCCGCGGCCGGGGTGATGGTGGCGCTCCTCAACAACCTGGTGGAGCCCACCATGGGTAGCGTTCCCTCCTACAAGGCGCTGGCGATCATTGTTCTTGGGGGCATCGGCAGCATTCGCGGCACTCTGATCGCGTCCCTCGCCCTGGGCGTCATCGAATCCTTCGGCACCATTTATCTGGGCAGCCTGCTGGACCGGGACGCCATCGCCTTCGCGTTTCTTATTCTGGTGCTCATGTGGCGCCCGCAGGGTCTGCTGGGGAGGACCTGAGGGATGGGCTATGAGATCACCCTGGCCACCAGCATGTGCATCAGCGTGGTGTTCGCCCTGAGCCTGAACCTGATCACCGGATTTTGTGGTCAGATCAGCCTGGGGCACGCGGCCTTTTTCGGGGTCGGCGCCTACACCGCCGCCCTGTCCAGCCAAGCCGGTCTCGCCTTTCCCCTGGACCTGCTGGCGGCGGCGGCCGCCGCCGCGGTGTTTGGCTTTATCGTCGGTCTCAGCAGCCTGCGGGTGCGCCACGATTTTCTCGCCATCACCACCATGGGATTTGGATTTCTGTTCCTGGGTGTGGTGCGGCAGCAGGACTGGTTGGGCGGCGAGATGGGCATTTCGGCGATACCTGGATCGGGTCTGAGCAAGCTGGGCTACCTGGGCTTTGTCGCCGCGGTGGCGGTGGCGGTGGCGCTGTTCAGCGCCTACCTGAAGCGCTCCTGGCTGGGCTTTTCCTTCGCCGCCATCGCCGACGACGAGGACACCGCCCGGGTGGTTGCCCTGGATGTGGCCCGCTACAAGTTGCTCGCCTTCGTGCTGGGCACCGCCATCGCCGGTATCGCCGGAGGGCTCTATGCACATCATGTGCGCTTTATCTCGCCGGACAGCTTCGGATTCGTCGAGTCCATCGCCGTACTCAGCATGGTCATCGTAGGCGGCATCGGCTCGGTGCCGGGCGTTGTTTTCGCCGCCCTGGTGCTCACCGCCCTGCCCCTCTGGTTCCAGGTGATCGAGGACTACAAGCTGCTGCTCTACAGCGCCCTGTTGTTCATCATGATGCAGCTCTGCGAAGACGGTATTGGCGGCCTCATGCGCCGCCTGATGCAGGGCCGGCGGCGGACGACATGAGCGCCCTGCTGTCGGTGGCCGACATCACGGTGCGCTTCGGTGGGGTCGAGGCGGTCAGCAATGTGTCCTTCGATGTGCAGGACGGCGAGTTGCTCGGGTTCATCGGCCCGAACGGCGCCGGCAAGACCACCATGATGCGGGTCATTACCGGCCTGGTGACGCCGACCCTCGGGGTCGGTGTGCCTGGAGGATCGGGATCTGGGCGGCCTAGCGGTATTCCGGCGCGTGCAGCGGGGTCTGGGCCTCGCCCAGCAGATCGTGCGCCCGTTCAATTCATTCAGCGCCCTGGACAACGTCGCCCTGGCCGCGGGCCAGCGCCATACCGCTCGCCCGATGCGGGCCTTGTTCAGTTTCCGTCGGGCGCGCGAACGGGCGAAGGCCCATGAACTGCTCAAACTGGTGGGCATCGACCATGTGGCGGATGCGATGCCGCCGTCGCTGCCGCTCGGTTATCGCAAGCGCCTGGAACTGGCCCGTGCCCTGGCCCTTGGGCCCCGACTGCTGCTGCTGGACGAGCCCCTGGCCGGACTCAACCAAACCGAGGCCACCGCCCTGGCCGACACCATCGCCGATCTCAATCAACGGGGACTGGCCATGATCCTGATCGAACACAACCTGAGCGAAGTGATGCGCATCTGCCCCCGACTGGTGGTGCAAGACAACGGCCGCAAGATCGGCGATGGACCGGCCGAATCGGTAATGAGCGACCCCTTGGTTCGTTCGGCCTATCTTGGGACAGGGGAATCGGGATGATGGGGTCCGCCCCACGGATGCGAGAACCATGCTCGAGCTAACGGGTTTGAGTTGCGGCTATGCCGGCGACATCATCGCCGTGCAGGACCTGGATCTCACTGTGGGTGAAGGCGAGACCTTCGCCCTGATCGGTCCCAACGGCGCGGGCAAGTCGTCCACCATCATGGCCATTGCCGGACATGTGTCCGTCATGGCCGGCGACATCCGCTTTCGCGGCGACAGCCTGCTCGGCGTTCCGGTGGAACAACGGGTCCGGCGGGGCCTGGCCCTGGTGCCGGAAGGGCGACGGCTGTTTCCGGATCTGACCGTGGTTGAGAACCTGCAGGTTGGCGGCTACACGGTTCCAATCGGCCGCCAGAGCGCTCTGCAGGAGCGGGTGTTCGGATACTTTCCCCGGCTGGCGGAACGGCGCACCCAGTCCGCCGGTTCCCTGTCCGGTGGCGAGCAGCAGATGCTGGCCATCGGGCGCGCCATCATGGCCGAACCCAAGCTGCTGATGATCGACGAGCTGTCCCTGGGGCTGATGCCCAAGGTGGTGGACATGTGCTACGGCGCGTTGGCCCAATTGCGCACCGAGGGCCTCACCCTGCTGCTGGTTGAACAAAACACCGATCGTGTGCTGCAATTTGCCGACCGGGTCTGCGTGCTGGAGTCCGGCCGTGTGACCTGGGCCGGCACCGCTCAAGCGGCCCGGGACGACCCGGGTTTCAGCAGCCGCTATCTGGGCATTGGCGATCCCGCTGGAGGCAAACCATGAACACGACGCAGGTGGACCCGTAACAGATGAGCTATCACCGCGACGGGTTTGTCTCGGCCGTTCCGATTTTGAGCGCCGATGAGGCTGCGGTTCATCGGGCGCATATGGAGGCTGCAGAAGCCGGGTACGGCCAACTGCACTATCTGCCGAAAATCCACACGCTGTTCCGGGACGCCGCCGAACTCGCCATGGATGAACGCGTGCTGAACGTGGTGGAGCGGCTTATCGGCCCCAATGTCCTCTTGTTCGACGTCACCTACATCGTCAAGGAAGCGCACACATCAGCCTATGTCAGTTGGCACCAGGACCTGGCCTATTGGGGATTCAGCCGCGACCAGCAGGTGTCCATGTGGCTGGCCCTGTCACCTTCGACGCCCCTCAGTGGTTGCATGCGGATAGTGCCCGGAAGTCACGCACGTGGACGTCAACATCATGCCGACGAGAACGATCCCAGCAATGTGCTTCACCGTGGCCAGACCGTTCCGCAGGTGGCGGAGGAATGCGCGGTGCTGTGCCCATTGGCGCCGGGCGAGGCCTCATTTCACCATGGGTGGACACTGCACGCCTCGACCCCCAATCAATCCAGCGATCGCCGCATTGGCCTCAACGTCCAGTACATCGCGCCAAGCATGCGCCAGGCCGTCAACCCCAACGAAACAGCGCTGCTTGTGCGCGGCGAAGATCGCTATGGGTATTACGACCCGGAGGTGATCGCGAAATCAGATTTCGGCCCCGCCACCTTAGCCCGCCACGCGGAACTGGACGCGCTGCGCAAATCCACCTGGGATGCGGCGGCGAATAATCGCCAGCAGGGCTCGCTTTAAGGAGCCGCTGACGGGCCGATTCGCGCATGTTGCGCAATCCGGACCAGCATCCGCAATCGCTTCGAAACAGCGTCGGGCATTAACTGAATCGCAACGCCGGTCAACGGGCTGTCGTAGCCCTCGCAGCTACCGCAGCCCGCCGGAACCACCAGAGCGCGGCAAGACAGCTCAAAAGCATGAGCACGCCCAACATGAAGGGCATCGCCGCATCGCCGGCCAGGTCGGCAAGCCATCCCGCGAACATGGGCGCCACCATAAACACGGCGTAATAGATGGTGAAGAATACGCCCATCCCGAAGGCGCGCGCTTGCGGAGACAGCACCAGTGAGGGCAGGCCCATGACCGGCCCGGCAGCGAGACCGGAAATCAACCCCATAACGACGAAGGCCGCCGGAACCCACCCAACCGGCAACCAAACTGCGGCAGCGAGCAGAACCCCGAAGCCCGCGAGGCTGGCAGCGATCACAACGTCGCGGCGGCCGGTGCGATCGGCGATGACGCCACCAAGCGGAACGGAAATGGCCATCAGTACGAGATAGAGACTGGTCACCGAGCTTGCGGCGGCAAGGCTCTGGCCCCGCGCGACCAGCAGGACAGGCCCGAAGCTGAAGACCATACCAATCGCGGCGTTGTAGAACGCCCAGATCCAGCCCGCCAACACGACGGCGCCGAGCGGGAGTCTGCGGGTTCGGACGACGTGGGCCGCACTTGCACCGCTGTCCGGAGCGCGATGACCGATAACAAACAACACGAGCGCGGCGGCGATCAGGAGCAGGACGGCGCCCCAGGCTGACGCAAGGCCGCCGGCCGCGGCATGGGGCAGTACCAGCAGGGCAAGCGCGATGCCGACGGGCCAGGAGTTGACAAAAACCGCCATGGCCGTCGATATCTCACGGCCGACAAACCAGTCCACCAGCAGCTTGGTCAGCAGGACATTGATGATGGCGCCGCCGATCCCGGCGACGAGCCTGCCGGAGACCAGTGCGGCCCAGTCGGTCCCGGCCCACATCAGGGCGCCGCCCAGAAGCATCAGGATCATGGCAGCGACGACGACGCGGCGTTCCCCAAGGCGCGCGGCCAGGGCGCTGCCGGGGATGGCGAAGGCGATGCCCGGCGCGAAATAAAGTCCGATCAGCAGACCGATGTCCGCGAGGCTGGCGCCATAAGAATCTTCGATCAGCGGAGCGAGCGCGGCGACGGCCTGGAACTGGAAAGCCATGGCCATGCGGGCAAAGAAGAGCACGGCCAGGATCGACCAACGGTTTGTCATGGACAGCTCCCTTTGTCGGAACAGTGTTCAGCAATCCGATCCGGGAAAGCGACGGAAATCGCTGGGAACGGGACTTCGCGGCAGCCAAGGAATGCTTGTTTGGGGGGAGACGAATGCCCTCTCCCGACGATCCCATCGAGTATTGCTAGTGTAGTGTCTTTCAAATAACTCGACGGTTGTGGTTAGGCATCGTGGTTCCTGACAAGGCGCGGTGAGGAGGAATAGCCAGTGCTATTGCGACGATCCGCAACGTCGTCAGGGGCCGCGAGGGCAAGCGCAGGTGTTGAGTTATTTGGGAGACACTGCACTAGGCTATCAAACCGTCGTCAACCCGAATAAAGGCTGGGCCCAAGACTGCCTTTTGAGAGCAAAAGCGGATCGCGTTCGTAGAGATGCCATGGGGAGGCACCTATGCTGATTTGGAACAGCACAACTAAAGGCGGCTTGCCTCGGGGGGATAGCTGATGGACGACAACAAGACACCGCTCGCGCCGGTCACGCC
>CAWAOU010000033.1:0-16526 GCA_963783675.1 uncultured Gammaproteobacteria bacterium | reverse complement strand
CCTGACACGGCGAACGCCCGGGCCTCACCGGCGGAGAAGGACACCAGTTTGTCGGCAAAGGTTTCGGCCAGCAGGGCTCGGGGTGACCGGCCCGCGCTGCGCGCGAGTTGCTGTGCCGGGTCCACCTGGTCGCCCGCCATGGACGCATCCCGCACGGGCAGGATGGGGGCGTCGCTGTCCTCGATGTCCGGGACGCCATATTTCCGCCGCTGGCATCGAACCAGACATTGCCGGTCATGCCGTGCACAGACGGCTGGGCGCCAGTGGCCAGGGTGGCGTGGCCGACAATGGTTTCGGTATTGGCATGCTGATAGTGGGCATTGGTAAACACCGTGCCCTGCTGCTGCAGGCGTTTGAAGCCGCCCGCTTCAAAGCGTTGCCACGATCGGGCCAGCAGATCGGCCCGAAGGCCGTCAACGGTCAGTTGCAGCACCAGTCGGACGTCTGGGTCGGGTGTCTCCGCTTGAGCAAGCGGCAGGCAAACAGCGTCACCAGGGTCAGGGGTATCAGCTTCACAGGTATCGGCACGGGTTACATCTGTGGTGTTTTCTGTTTGAACAGGAATGCCTCGACGGCGGCCTTTGATTCCGGGCGCAGATTGCTGATGCCGTCGTAGGGCACGCCGTAGGCCGGAGGCTCGCTCGGGTACTTGGCCATGCGTTGCTTGTGCCGCTGTATCACACGCACAAACTCGGCCCCGCCCCAGGCGCCCACTTCGGTGGCCACCGGCCATTCCTCGCGGGTATCGCGGAACAGATCGTAGAATTTGGCCCCGATGGGGTTCTCCCCGGCCGCCGGCACATTGAGCTTGTATTGCTCTTTGACCAGGGCCTTCAGGCTGTTGCCGGAGTAGATGAAGACATAATCGCGACGACCGTGAGTCTCCCCCTCCAGCATGAGCGCCGTCTGGTCGACCCCATCGATTACCCGGTCGGTGGGAATGCCGCCAGTGGCACCACCCAGACGGGCAAGACTGGTGAACAGGTCCGACACGTGCACCATGTCGCCTACGATTTCGTACTCACCGATCATGCCGGGCCAACGCACGAAGGCATCGACCGAACGCCACCTTCCGTGGTATCCGCTTTGCCTCCGCGAAAGACCATCGGTGTGTAGCCGCTGCCGGGTGAATACTTGGTGAAGTGTCCGTTGTCACCCATTATGACCACGACGGTATTGTCGCTCACACCGAGGGCATCCATCTCCGTCATGATCTCGCCGATCCATTCGTCCAGCAGTTTCATTTTCTCCACATAGGTGCCCCCGTTGGGCGTGGTGTACTGCTCGGTGGTGGTGCGTGGTCCGGTCAGGGGATACAGCGGCCAGTACTGCAGGAAAAAGGGTTGGTCCTGGCCGGCCAGCGCACGCAGTTGCTCCAAGGTTTGCTGCTGGTAGCGCACGTTCATCTCGTGATACTTGGCCTCGGTCCAGCGTTCGCCCGGGGTCATGTGGACTTCCTGGACAGTCTCCCCACGCCGCCCCTCGACGCCGGTGACCATGGCCGATGCGTCGGGGCGCAGCCACTCATCGATGGTGAAGCGGTCCTCGTAGTTGTTCTTGCCGATGCCGATGCTGATTTCCTCATCGGCGGCATCGTCATGGAAGATGGTCAGTTGGCCCTGCTGGTGAATCGGGAAGGCGGCGAAGTCGAACCCTTGGTGATTGGGCCAGGATTCCATGATGTCGCCCATATGCCATTTGCCGATGTGCACGGTGTTGTAGCCCACATCCGACAGCACTTCCGCCAGGGTCACCTCTTTGCCGGCCAGGCCGAAGCCGGAGATATCCACCGCCGTGTCTCCCATGCCGTTGCGGTGTGGCTGACGGCCGGTCATGAAGGCCACCCGCGTTGGAGTGCATGAGGGTTCGGTGTACATGCGCGCGAAACGCATGCCCTCACGGGCGAACTGGTTGATGTTAGGGGTCTTGTACCCACGAATGGCGTTCAGCTCGGGAATGCCCAGGTCGCCGAAGCCGATGTCATCGATCAGGATGTACACGATGTTCGGCGGTTTGCCACCGTTCCGGTCGCGGAATGCCTCCAACTTCGCGTCCACCGCCTTGTCGTCCGCGGCCCATTGCTCGGCGTTCTGCTCGGCGAGGATGTAGTACTCCGCATCGTGCACCAGGTCCGCCGCCTGACCGACCGGCACAAGTGCGCCGATCATTAGACCGAAGGTGATCTTGAACATGGTTCGCATATATGGCTCCACTCCGCCCTCAGGCGCGTCTGATTGCTGCAACTGACAGTCCGAGATGATGCGCCGCCAAACTGTGGGCAGGGTGTTGGTGTTGCGGTCCGGCCCTGCAAGTGGCTCCATCACTGCGCAGATGAAGGATGCGCCGATTTGGCGATCTTTTTGTCACCGTTGGCGACGTCAGGTGTCAATGATCTGCGCCAGCATCATTTCATGGGAGCTTAGCTTAAGCGATGGGGTTTCAGGGCGGACATCGAAAACTCGCCAACATGGAACTCATCATGCTGAGCGACCCGCTGCAGGCGATCCGTTGTACGCGACCCGGAGCACGTCAGCCGGAAATGCAGTTGTGAATCCTGCGCTGGGCGCGGGTGCCATCAGCGGGTCAGTAGCACCACGTCGCAGGGATCCAGATACAGGTCCAAGACTTCTCCTGGCCGCAGCAGCCGTTTCTGATCGATGCGCACCTTGAGCGGGTCGGGCAGCGACTCAAGCCTGGCATCACACTGGTGATGGGTGCCAAAGAAGCCGCATTCTAAAACCCGTGCCTTGCCCAGCCCGAGGCGGCCATCACCGGGGTCGGTATCCAGGTGCTCCGGCCGGATCGCCAGCGTCACCCGGGTACCGGACTCCGCCGCGCCCGGCAGTTCAAATTCACCCAGCGCGCTGCGCACCGTAAGCTGCTCGCCACGGCGGGTGACGACCTGGCCTTCGATCAGGTTGCTGTCACCCATGAAATCGGCGGTGAAGCGTGACCCGGGGCGCAGATAGACCCGCTCCGGTGGACCCAGGTCCTCAATCGAACCCTGGTTCATCACCACGATGGTGTCGGCGATGGCCATGGCCTCTTCCTGATCGTGGGTGACGTGTACGAAGGTGGTGCCGACCCGTTGCTGGATAATCTTGAGTTCATGTTGCATCTGCCGACGCAGTTTCAGGTCCAGCGCGCCCAGGGGTTCGTCCAGCAACAGCACGCTGGGTTCCACCACCAGCGCCCGGGCCAGGGCGATGCGCTGACGCTGACCGCCGGAAAGCGCGTGGGTACGCTGGCCGGCCGTGTGTGCCAGACCCACCAGATCCAATGCCTGGGCAACGCGTTCCTGCTGCTCGCGTTTTGGCACGTGCCGCATTTTGAGCCCGAAGGCGACGTTGCCCGCGACGTTCATGTGCGGGAACAGGGCATAGTCCTGGAACACGGTGGTGGTGGGCCGCCGCGCCGGTGGGACGTGGGTCAGGTCCTCACCCCGGATCAGCACCTGACCGTCGCTGGGTTCCAGAAATCCGCCGAGAATATTGAGCAGTGTGGTCTTGCCACCGCCGGATGGACCCAGCAGAACCATGTAGGCGCCTTCCTCCACCGTCAGGTTGATCCCGGTGAGCGCCGCGGTATCGCCAAAGCGCATGGAGACATCGCGGAACTCCACCGCGGGTGTGCTCATGCCGGTCGCTTCCGCAGCACCACCAGATCCAGCAGCAGAACGAACAGGAACGAGATCAGAAACACAAAGCTGCCAATGGCGTTGGTCTTGGGATTTAGGCCGCTGCGCAGCATGCTCCAGATCTCCACCGGCAGCGTGACGTCGAAACGGCTCACCAGAAAGGCGATGATGAATTCATCCCAGGAGAAGGTCAGGGACAGGAAAAAACTGGCGAACAGGGCGGGCCAGAGCATGGGCGCGGTGATCAGCACGATCACCTGCCATTCCCGCGCGCCCAGATCCCGTGCGGCCCGCTCCGCGTGAGCCTGTTGCGCTCCCATTTGGCTGTAGACAATGGCGAAACACAGGGGCAGGTTGATCACCACATGGCCGATGCCGATGGTCCACAGGGACTTGGGCACCCCCAGGCTGTTGAAGGTGATCAGCAGCCCCATGCCGATGATCAGATAGCTGATCGTCAGCGGCGCGGTCAGCAGGCCTCGCAGGAGTCCCGCCAGGGGCAAGCGATGGCGTGCCAATGCGTACGCGGCGAGAAAGCCCAGGGTCACCGCCACAAGAGAGGAGACCACCCCGACCAGCACCGAGTTGACCAGGGCGTCCATCAGCCGATCGTCCGCCAGCATGGCCCTATACCACGTCAGCGAGGGGCCATCGAACGGTGGCACCGGAAGGCGGGACTCCTGGAATGAGAACAGGACCAGAACCAGGACCGGCAGAAAAATAAAACCATAGAGCAGCAGCACATACAGGGCTGCAGGCAGGGCGCGGATGTTCACAGCCGGTCCAGTTTCAGCCAGCGGGCGCAGGCCAGATAGGCCAGGCTGACCACGGCCATCAGGATCATGGCCAGGGCGGAGGCCATGGGAAAGTCGGAGCGCCGGGAAATCTGCATCATGATGGTCTGAGGCAGCAGCAACTCCTGATTGCCGCCGAGAATCTGTGGCGTGATGTAGTCACCGATGCACAGTACGAAGGTCAGGAAGGCCCCCACCATGACGCCCGGTAGGGTCAGGGGCAGTACGACATGGATAAAACTGCGGATGGGGCCGGCCCCCAGGTCCGCCGCCGCCTTGCGGTAACTGGGTGGGAGCTGGACCAGGCTGGCGTAGATGGTGAGGGTCAGCAGCATCACGAAAAAATGGACAAAACCCACCACCGTGGCGCCGCGGTTGTTGGCGAACGACATGGGTTCGGCGATCAGGCCGATATCCATCAGGAAATTGGACAGAATGCCGCCTTCCGACAGCACCAGCAGCCAGCTGTATGAGCGCACCACGTAGGAGGTCCAGAACGGCAGTATCGCCATCACCAGCGCCAGACGTTGCCATCGCGCCGGCACCCGCTCGGCACAGAATATAGGCCAGCGGATAGGCTAGAAGAATGCTTATAATCGTGACCGTTGCGGTCACTTCCAGTGAGTTGACCAGCGACTCGAGCAGAAACGATTTGGATGCGAACTGCTGGTAATTGTGGGTGGTCCAGGTCTGAACCAGTTTCATGCCCACCCGTTGCCACAGGCTGTACATGCCCATGATCACCAGGGGCGCGGCAAAAAAGGTCAGCGTCCAAAGCAGTGCCGGCAGCAACAAGCCCCAGGCCAGACGCCGGTTCGCCATCATCCAAGCGGCCCCGGCACGGGGTCTCGCCTGGTGTATGCCGGTGCCGGTTTCGATCTCACCCTAGACCGTCGGTTATCCGTCAGTGCTGCAGAAATTCGGACCATACATCCAGCATTTGCCCGTCCAGCTCGGCGTCCGGGATAAAGTAGCGATGAGAATTGGCCAGCAGCTCGGTCTGCTCGTCCCAACGCAGTGCGCGTTTTTGTGCGTCCGTGAGCAAATCGCCCGCCTTGCGGTTGGCGGGCACGCCCCAGAAGCAGGATGAGGTCGCCAGTCGGGCCTGTCCCTCGGGGCTCATGATGTATTTACGAACTCGATGGCCAGGTCCTTTTTGGTGGAGGTTTCGAACACCGCCAGTGATTGGCTCCAGAGCAGGCCGCCTTGATCGGGCAGCACCCAATCCAGGTCGGGGTTTTCCGCCTGCAGCACCGCCACCGCCCATTCGCCGCCACCCAGCAGTATGTCGGCTTCGCCGGTAGCCAGGGCGGTGGTGGAAGACACCACTTCGCCCACCATGCTGGCGTTGTCTTTCAACTCGAACAGGGCGTCGCGGATCTGGGGCAGGGTCTCGGCGGAAATGTCGCTGGGCTTCATGCCCAGTTTCAGCGCGACCAGGTCCATCAGCGGAATATAGTAGTCGTACACCGCAATCTGGTCCTTGTACTTATCCGTCCACAGCACGCCCAGGTCGCGCATGTCGGCGGGATCGACCTTGGCTTTGTTGTAGGCCACCACGTTGTAGCCGAATTTCTCCATGATGGCGTACATTTTTCCGTCCCGGAATGTCACGTCGCGCATCTGTACCGGCTCGAAAATATCGTCCAGCGGCAGGGCGTCCGCAGGCAGTTCCGCCAGCAGTCCGGCCTCCGCCACACGTGGCACATCCACGCCGTCGATGACGAACACGTCCCAGTCACCGGGTTGCGACTGTTCCACGATGGCGAGCGCGTTTCCCGTGCCCTCGTATTCCTTGAGATTGACCCGCACGTCATGTTCTTGCTCGAACGGTTCGATCAAGGCCGGGTCGGTGTGGTCGCACCAGACCAAAGCGTTCAGCTCCTCGGTGGCCAGGCCGGGTGCGGACAGGATCAGCAGCGACAGCGCGCCAGCGCTGCGCAGCGCCATGCGTGCGCAGCAAAAGGACGAGGACGTTTGGGCGATGGACACGATGTGTGCCTCCGTTAGGTGATTGTGATTCGTAGATTGGTTTGAGCGGCTCGTTTGTTTGGATTCCTGTCAACACAGGCAAACATAGCCGATTTGCACGAAGCCGCCATGGTTTCGGTCTTTGCTGCTATCCAGCCCCGCTCGGCTTGGCCGCTTACAAGGCATCCTCCAGCACCAGGTCAGCGCCTTTTTCCGCCACCATGATGGTCGGCGCATTGGTGTTGCCCGAGGTCACCGCCGGGAACACCGAGGCGTCGATCACCCGCAGGCCGTCGAGACCGTGCACCTTGAGCCGATGATCCACCACCGCATGTTCCGCGTTGGGGCCCATGCGGCAGGTGCTGACCGGGTGGAATACGGTCCAGCCCCGGGCCCGTATGTCCGCCAGCAACGCGTCACGCGACTGTACTTCGGGTCCCGGCTGAACCTCGGCCTCGATGACCGAGGAAAAAGCCGGGGTCGAAGCCAGGGTGCGGATAAAGCGCACGCCGTCCAGCATGTCCTCGATGTCGTGCTCGGTGTCCAGGTAACAGGGATGGATCAGTGGCGGCGCATGGGGATCGCTGGAGCGGATTTGAAGGTGACCGCGACTGGTGGGGCGACAGGGTGAGAACCCCATCAGAAAGCCCGGATAGGGATCGGGGCTCATCATCGGGCGTTTGCCCGGCGGTGCCCGTAAATAGCTCACAGGCGAAAAATAGAGTTGCAGATTGGGCTGTTCCAGACCGGGCCGTGAGCGCATGAATCCGCCACCCTGATTGATGCTCAGGGACAACGGTCCCCGCCTCGAGAGCAGATACTTCAGACCGACCCGAGCCTTGCCCAGCAACGGTCCCAGTTCCTGGTTCAGGGTCGGCACCCGGGAGCGGTAGGTGTAGTCCATCCCCAGATGATCCTGCAGGTTTCGCCCCACCGCCGGGCTGTGCAGCCGCACGTCGATCCCCAGTGGCGTGAGCACCTCGGCGGGTCCCACACCCGAGAGTTGCAGCAGTTGCGGGGAGTTTATGGACCCGCCGGCCAGAATGATCTCCCCACCCGCCCGGGCGACATGTTGCTGACCTTTGTGGACATACTCGACGCCGACCGCGCGCCGTCCCTCGAATATCAGTCGTGTCGCATGGGCACGGTCAGCAGCCGGAGACCTGGACCGTTCAGCGCCGGCCTTCACATAGGCGGTGCGGTGGACACGCACGGCGTCCGGGTGGTGATCTGACAGGCCTACGCCCTCAGGGGCTGGCGCCGTTGAAGTCCTCGGTAAACGGCAAACCCGCCTGCTGGCCCCGCCTTCCAGATACACGTCGCACAGGGGATGGACCTGGGTGGACACGTCTTCCACGTGAAGTGGACCATCGGCCCCACGGTGGGTCGTTGCCGCCCAGGGCGCAGCGCTCGGACTTGCGGAAATAGGGCAGCACCGACGCCCAATCCCAGCCCGGGTTGCCCTCCGCCGCCCACCGTCGTAATCCTCGCCTGCCCCCGGACTAGACCATGGCATTGATCGAGCTGGAGCCCCCCAGCACCTTGCCTCGCGTCCCATAGCTGTTGCGCCCGCTCAGGCCCGGCTGCGGCTCGGTCAGCTGCATCCATTGACCCGCCTGTCATAGAACGCCTTGCCATAGCCGATGGGCATTGTAATCAGAGCCGGCTGTCGCTGCCGCCGGCTTCCAGTAGCGCCACGCGGTGACGGCCGCTCGGCGGTGACCGGTCTCCAGTACACTGCCGGCCGAACCCCCACCAACGATGATGTAGTCGTAGTCGGACAT
The DNA here is from genome assembly GCA_963783675.1 of uncultured Gammaproteobacteria bacterium. Classification (GTDB taxonomy): domain Bacteria; phylum Pseudomonadota; class Gammaproteobacteria; order Competibacterales; family JAHEDQ01; genus JAHEDQ01. The sequence continues at coordinate 8,340 of CAWAOU010000033.1, read as the reverse complement.
GGCGAGCGTGCACGATGGTTGTTTGTTCGGGTTGAATCCTCTTTACCCGATTGGCCGGACCCCAGTCACGCAAAACAATTGATTGTCACAGCCCCGGTTTGCCGGCGGCGGAGCCCCGTGGCCAAGCATCTATCCTTGGAACAGCCGAAGATCGATTCATAGCCAGACGCTTTATCCAAAAGGAGCTGCCCGGTGAGTGACGCGTCTCCCTTCAAGACCATGGCCGGCCATCGCGAGCTCAAAGCCGGTCATGGTCTTGAGGATGCGTCACTCACCGGGCAGCTCCTTTGGATAAAGCGTCTGGCTATGAATCGATCTTCGGCTGTTCCAAGGATAGATGCTTGGCCACGGGTCCGCCGCCGGCAAACCGGGGCTGTGACAATCAATTGTTTTGCGTGACTGGGTCGCCCGATCGGGTAAAGAGAATCAACCCGAACAAACAACCATCGTGCACGCTCGCCATGTCCGACTACGACTACATCATCGTTGGTGCGGGGTCCGCCGGCTGCGTACTGGCAGACCGGCTGACCGCCAGCGGCCGTCACCGGTGCTGTTACTGGAAGCCGGTGGCAGCGACCGCCGGCTCTGGGTACAGATGCCCATCGGCTATGGCAAGGCCTTCTACGACAGGCGGGTCAACTGGATGTACCTGACCGAGCCGGACCCGGGCCTGGGCGGGCGCAAAAGCTATTGGCCGCGAGGCAAGGTGCTGGGGGGCTCCAGTTCGATCAACGCCATGGTCTATGTCCGGGGGCAGGCGACGGATTTCGACCATTGGGCGGCGGAGGGCAACCCGGGCTGGGATTGGGCGTCGGTGCTGCCCTATTTCCGCAAGTCCGAGCGCTGCGCCCTGGGCGGCAACGACCACCGTGGGGCCGATGGTCCACTTCACGTGGAAGACGTGTCCACCCAGGTCCATCCTCTGTGCGACGTGTATCTGGAGGCGGGCCAGCAGGCGGGCTTGCCGTTTACCGAGGACTTCAACGGCGCCAGCCCTGAGGGCGTGGGCCTGTATCAGATCACCACCCGGGACGGCGTGCGCATGTCCACCGCACGCGCCTATCTGAGGCCGGCGCTGAAACGGACCAATCTGCGGCTGCTGACCCGTGCCCATGCGACACGACTGATATTCGAGGGACGGCGCGCGGTCGGCGTCGAGTATGTCCACAAAGGTCAGCAACATGTCGCCCGGGCGGGTGGGGAGATCATTCTGGCCGGCGGGTCCATAAACTCCCCGCAACTGCTGCAACTCTCGGGTGTGGGACCGGCCGAGGTGCTCAAGCCACTGGGGATCGAGGTTCGGCTGCACAGCCCGGCGGTGGGGCGAAACCTGCAGGATCATCTGGGGATGGACTACACCTACCGCTCCCGGGTGCCGACCCTGAACCAGGAACTGGGACCGTTGCTGGGCAAGGCTCGGGTCGGTCTGAAGTATCTGCTCTCGAGGCGGGGACCGTTGTCCCTGAGCATCAATCAGGGTGGCGGCTTCATGCGCTCACGGCCCGGTCTGAAACAGCCCAATCTGCAACTCTATTTCTCGCCTGTGAGCTATTTACGGGCACCGCCGGGCAAACGCCCGATGATGAGCCCCGATCCCTATCCGGGCTTTCTGATGGGGTTCTCACCCTGTCGCCCCACCAGCCGCGGTCACCTTCAAATCCGCTCCAGAGATCCCCATGCGCCGCCACTGATCCATCCCTGTTACCTGGACACCGAGCACGATATCGAGGACATGCTGGACGGCGTGCGCTTTATCCGCACCCTGGCTTCGACCCCGGCTTTTTCCTCGGTCATCGAGGCCGAGGTTCAGCCGGGACCCGAGGTACAGTCGCGAGACGCGTTGCTGGCGGACATACGGGCCCGGGGCTGGACCGTATTCCACCCGGTCAGCACCTGCCGCATGGGCCCGAACGCAGAACATGCGGTGGTGGATCATCGGCTCAAGGTGCACGGTCTCGACGGCCTGCGGGTGATCGACGCCTCGGTGTTCCCGGCGGTGACCTCGGGCAACACCAATGCGCCGACCATCATGGTGGCGGAAAAAGGCGCTGACCTGGTGCTGGAGGATGCCTTGTAAGCGGCCAAGCCGAGCGGGGCTGGATAGCAGCAAAGACCGAAACCATGGCGGCTTCGTGCAAATCGGCTATGTTTGCCTGTGTTGACAGGAATCCAAACAAACGAGCCGCTCAAACCAATCTACGAATCACAATCACCTAACGGAGGCACGCATCGTGTCCATCGCCCAAACGTCCTCGTCCTTTTGCTGCGCACGCATGGCGCTGCGCAGCGCTGGCGCGCTGTCGCTGCTGATCCTGTCCGCACCCGGCCTGGCCACCGAGGAGCTGAACGCTTTGGTCTGGTGCGACCACACCGACCCGGCCTTGATCGAACCGTTCGAGCAAGAACATGACGTGCGGGTCAATCTCAAGGAATACGAGGGCACGGGAAACGCGCTCGCCATCGTGGAACAGTCGCAACCCGGTGACTGGGACGTGTTCGTCATCGACGGCGTGGATGTGCCACGTGTGGCGGAGGCCGGACTGCTGGCGGAACTGCCTGCGGACGCCCTGCCGCTGGACGATATTTTCGAGCCGGTACAGATGCGCGACGTGACATTCCGGGACGGAAAAATGTACGCCATCATGGAGAAATTCGGCTACAACGTGGTGGCCTACAACAAAGCCAAGGTCGATCCCGCCGACATGCGCGACCTGGGCGTGCTGTGGACGGATAAGTACAAGGACCAAATTGCGGTGTACGACTACTATATTCCGCTGATGGACCTGGTCGCGCTGAAACTGGGCATGAAGCCCAGCGACATTTCCGCCGAGACCCTGCCCCAGATCCGCGACGCCCTGTTCGAGTTGAAAGACAACGCCAGCATGGTGGGCGAAGTGGTGTCTTCCACCACCGCCCTGGCTACCGGCGAAGCCGACATACTGCTGGGTGGCGGCGAATGGGCGGTGGCGGTGCTGCAGGCGGAAAACCCCGACCTGGATTGGGTGCTGCCCGATCAAGGCGGCCTGCTCTGGAGCCAATCACTGGCGGTGTTCGAAACCTCCACCAAAAAGGACCTGGCCATCGAGTTCGTAAAGTACATCATGAGCCCCGAGGGACAGGCCCGACTGGCGACCTCATCCTGCTTCTGGGGCGTGCCCGCCAACCGCAAGGCGGGCGATTTGCTCACGGACGCACAAAAACGCGCACTGCGTTGGGACGAGCAGACCGAGCTGCTGGCCAATTCTCATCGCTACTTTATCCCGGACGCCGAGCTGGACGGGCAAATGCTGGATGTATGGTCCGAATTTCTGCAGCACTGACGGATAACCGACGGTCTAGGGTGAGATCGAAACCGGCACCGGCATACACCAGGCGAGGCCCCGTGCCGGGGCCGCTTGGATGATGGCGAACCGGCGTCTGGCCTGGGGCTTGTTGCTGCCGGCACTGCTTTGGACGCTGACCTTTTTTGCCGCGCCCCTGGTGATCATGGGCATGTACAGCCTGTGGCAACGGGTGGGCATGAAACTGGTTCAGACCTGGACCACCCACAATTACCAGCAGTTCGCATCCAAATCGTTTCTGCTTGAGTCGCTGGTCAACTCACTGGAAGTGACCGCAACGGTCACGGTTATAAGCATTCTTCTAGCCTATCCGCTGGCCTATATTCTGGCCGAGCGGGTGCCGGCGCGATGGCAACGTCTGGCGCTGGTGATGGCGATACTGCCGTTCTGGACCTCCTACGTGGTGCGCTCATACAGCTGGCTGCTGGTGCTGTCGGAAGGCGGCATTCTGTCCAATTTCCTGATGGATATCGGCCTGATCGCCGAACCCATGTCGTTCGCCAACAACCGCGGCGCCACGGTGGTGGGTTTTGTCCATTTTTTCGTGATGCTGCTGACCCTCACCATCTACGCCAGCCTGGTCCAGCTCCCACCCAGTTACCGCAAGGCGGCGGCGGACCTGGGGGCCGGCCCCATCCGCAGTTTTATCCATGTCGTACTGCCCCTGACCCTACCGGGCGTCATGGTGGGGGCCTTCCTGACCTTCGTACTGTGCATCGGTGACTACATCACGCCACAGATTCTCGGCGGCAATCAGGAGTTGCTGCTGCCTCAGACCATCATGATGCAGATTTCCCGGCGCTCCGACTTTCCCATGGCCTCCGCCCTGGCCATGATCCTGATGGCCGTGGTCAGCCTGGCCTATCTGGCCTGCGCCCGCTGGCTGAAACTGGACCGGCTGTGAACATCCGCGCCCTGCCTGCAGCCCTGTATGTGCTGCTGCTCTATGGTTTTATTTTTCTGCCGGTCCTGGTTCTGGTCCTGTTCTCATTCCAGGAATCCCGCCTTCCGGTTCCGCCGTTCGATGGCCCCTCGCTGGCGTGGTATCGGGCCATGCTGGCGGACGATCGGCTGATGGACGCCCTGGTCAACTCGGTGCTGGTCGGGGTGGTCTCCTCTCTTGTGGCGGTGACCCTGGGCTTTCTCGCCGCGTACGCATTGGCACGCCATCGCTTGCCCCTGGCGGGACTCCTGCGAGGTCTGCTGACCGCGCCGCTGACGATCAGCTATCTGATCATCGGCATGGGGCTGCTGATCACCTTCAACAGCCTGGGGGTGCCCAAGTCCCTGTGGACCATCGGCATCGGCCATGTGGTGATCAACCTGCCCCTGTGTTTCGCCATTGTCTACAGCCAAATGGGGGCGCAACAGGCTCACGCGGAGCGGGCCGCACGGGATCTGGGCGCGCGGGAATGGCAGGTGATCGTGCTGATCACCGCGCCCATGCTCTGGCCCGCCCTGTTCGCCAGTTTTTTCCTGTCCCTGACCTTCTCCTGGGATGAATTTATCATCGCCTTTCTGGTGAGCCGTTTCGACGTCACGCTGCCGGTGGAGATCTGGAGCATGCTGCGCAGCGGCCTCAATCCCAAGACCAACGCCATTGGCAGCTTTGTGTTTCTGATCTCGTTCCTGTTCGTTCTGCTGCTGGATCTGGTGGTGCTGCGGAAGCGACCGGCATGAGCACACCCGCGGTGGAGTTCCGCGATGTCTCCATGCGCTTTGGCGATACCGCGGCGCTCACCGGGATCAACCTGACGGTGGAGGAAGGCGCCTACATGGTTCTGCTGGGTCCATCCGGCGGTGGCAAGACCACACTGCTCAATATTCTCGGCGGATTTCTGGAACCCAGCGACGGTCAGGTGCTGATCCGGGGTGAGGACCTGACCCACGTCCCACCGGCGCGGCGGCCCACCACCACCGTGTTCCAGGACTATGCCCTGTTCCCGCACATGAACGTCGCGGGCAACGTCGCCTTCGGGCTCAAAATGCGGCACGTGCCAAAACGCGAGCAGCAGGAACGCGTTGCCCAGGCATTGGATCTGGTGGGTCTGGCACACACGGCCGGCCAGCGTACCCACGCGCTTTCCGGCGGTCAGCGTCAGCGCATCGCCCTGGCCCGGGCGCTGGTGGTGGAACCCAGCGTGCTGTTGCTGGACGAACCCCTGGGCGCGCTGGACCTGAAACTGCGTCGGCAGATGCAACATGAACTCAAGATCATCCAGCAACGGGTCGGCACCACCTTCGTACACGTCACCCACGATCAGGAAGAGGCCATGGCCATCGCCGACACCATCGTGGTGATGAACCAGGGTTCGATTGAGGACCTGGGTCCACCGGAGCGGGTCTATCTGCGCCCCGGGTCACGCTTCACCGCCGATTTCATGGGTGACAGCAACCTGATCGAAGGCCAGGTCGTCACCCGCCGTGGCGAGCAGCTTACGGTGCGCAGCGCGCTGGGTGAATTTGAACTGCCGGGCGCGGCGGAGTCCGGTACCCGGGTGACGCTGGCGATCCGGCCGGAGCACCTGGATACCGACCCCGGTGATGGCCGCCTCGGGCTGGGCAAGGCACGGGTTTTAGAATGCGGCTTCTTTGGCACCCATCACCAGTGTGATGCCAGGCTTGAGTCGCTGCCCGACCCGCTCAAGGTGCGCATCGATCAGAAACGGCTGCTGCGGCCAGGAGAAGTCTTGGACCTGTATCTGGATCCCTGCGACGTGGTGCTACTGACCCGCTGATGGCACCCGCGCCCAGCGCAGGATTCACAACTGCATTTCCGGCTGACGTGCTCCGGGTCGCGTACAACGGATCGCCTGCAGCGGGTCGCTCAGCATGATGAGTTCCATGTTGGCGAGTTTTCGATGTCCGCCCTGAAACCCCATCGCTTAAGCTAAGCTCCCATGAAATGATGCTGGCGCAGATCATTGACACCTGACGTCGCCAACGGTGACAAAAAGATCGCCAAATCGGCGCATCCTTCATCTGCGCAGTGATGGAGCCACTTGCAGGGCCGGACCGCAACACCAACACCCTGCCCACAGTTTGGCGGCGCATCATCTCGGACTGTCAGTTGCAGCAATCAGACGCGCCTGAGGGCGGAGTGGAGCCATATATGCGAACCATGTTCAAGATCACCTTCGGTCTAATGATCGGCGCACTTGTGCCGGTCGGTCAGGCGGCGGACCTGGTGCACGATGCGGAGTACTACATCCTGGCAGCCCAGAACGCCGAGCGTTGGGCGGCCGACGACAAGGCGGTGGACGCGAAACTGGCGGCCTTCCGCGACCGGAACGGCGGCAAACCGCCGAACATCGTCTACATCCTGATCGACGACATCGGCTTCGGCGACCTGGGGATTCCCGAGCTGAACGCCATTCGGGGTACAAGACCCCCAACATCAACCAGTTTTCCGTGAGGGATGCGCTTCGCGCGGATGTACACCGAACCTTCCTGCACCCCGACCCGGGTCGCCTTCATGACCGGCCGTCAGCCGCACCGCAACGGAATGGGAGATACGGCGGTGGACATCTCCGGCTTCGGTCTGGCCGGCAAGGAAGTCACCCTGGCCGAGGTGCTGTCGGATTCGGGCTACAACACCGTGCACATCGGCAAATGGCACATGGGCGACATCATGGAATCCTGGCCCAACCACCAGGGTTTCGACTTCGCCGCCTTCCCCATCCACCAGCAGGGCCAGTTGACCATCTTCCATGACGACGCGGCCGATGAGGAAGTCACCTATCGGCATCGGCAAGAACAACTACGATGATAGATTCACCCTGGACAACTGGTTCGTCCCGAGGCCGCGCCATGGTGACCGGGGTGGAAGGCAAGCGCGGCGAGAACGGTCCGGGAAGTGCACATGGAGGCCGGTGAACGGTGGAACGAGGCCAAGTATCACGAGATGAACGTGCGCTACCAGGAGCAGACGATGGAGCACCTGCGGGAGTCTCGCCGCGAAGGACGAGCCCTTCTTTCTTCAGTACTGGCCGCTCTATCCCGCTGACCGGACCGCGGACCACGACGGAGGAGTACACCACACCGAACGGCGGCACCTATGTGGAGAAGATGAAACTCTCGACGCCTGGATCGGTGATATCATGAGCGGAGATGGACACGCTCGGCATCGCCGACAACACGATCGTCGTGTGATGGGCGACAACGGCCATTTCACCAAGTACTCGCCCGGCAGCGGTTACACCCCGATGGTCTTTCGTGGAGGCAAGGGCGATCGACCGAAGGTGGCGTTCGGGTCGATGCCTTCGTCGTGGCCGGGAATGATCGAGGAAGATGCCATCGTTGGCGATATCGTTCACGTGGCTGATCTGTTCACCACCCTTGCTCGACTCGGGTGGGGCGACCGACCATATCCCGACCGATCGAGTGATAGACGGGGTGGATCAGACGGCGCTTGATGCTCGAAGGCGAGACCCACGGCCGCCGGGATACGTCTTCATCTATTCCGGCAACTCATGGAAGCCAGTGGTGAAAGAGCAATACAAGCTCAATGTACCAGGCGGCAGGGGAGAATCCCATCGGGGCCAAGTTCTTCGATCTGTTCCGGGATACCCGCGAGGAATGGCCGGTGGCCGACCGAAGTGGGGGCCTGGGGTGGGCCGAGTTCGTGCGCGTGATCAGCGCCACAAGAAAGGAAGGAAAAGTACCCGACGAAGCCGCCGGCCTTCCGGCGTCCCCTACGACGGCATCGAGGAATCTGCGCCCGGAATCGAAAGGCGGCCGTCGAGGCATTCCTGTTCAAAACAAAAAACACAGCAGATGTAACCCGTGCCGATACCTGTGAAGCTGATACCCCTGGGCCTCCGGTGACGCTAGTTTTGCCTGCCGCTTGCTCAAGCGGAGACACCCCGACCCAGACGTCAAACTACGGTGCTGCAACTGACCGTTGACGGCCTTCGGGCCATTGTGCTGGCCCGATCGTGGCAACGCTTTGAAGCGGGCGGCTTCAAACGCCTGCAGCGGCCGGGCACGTCTTACCAAT
>CAWAOU010000032.1:0-12942 GCA_963783675.1 uncultured Gammaproteobacteria bacterium | reverse complement strand
AACAGCGTATTCTCGAACTTGGATTCCGCCGCCATGAAAGCCGCCAGCAGCGTGTCCGCCCGCGCGCTCCACGGACTCCGCCTGCTCGCCATAGACCACCAGCGCTGGGCCGGCGTCGTGAATATCAGCCGGTGGAAAGCCCATGGCAAGATCCACGCTCAAATCCCCATTCTGCGCCAGTTCCGTGAGCCCGCGGTACAGTGCGCGGCAGGGCTCCAGATCCGTGCACTGGGCACTCAGCGGCACCAGATACGGCGACTGACGATAGGCTTTGTGCAACCGGCGGCCGGCAAGCAGCGTATCCAGCAAACGAGCGGATCGGGCGCGGTTTTGGCCATATCGAGATGCGGATAGGTCCGATAAATGAGCAGGGCGGAGGAATGCTCCACCATGGCCGGTGACACGTTTGCATGCAGGTCGAGACTGGCGACCACCGGCAGATCGGGTTCACCACCGCCCGAATGCGCCGCAGCAACTCACCCTCGGCATCCTGGAAGTGCTGGGTAACCATGGCGCCGTGCAGGTCGAGGTAAACCGCATCGAGCGGGGCATGCTCCACCAGGCCCTGGCAGATCAGGCCGGCAATCCGTTCGAAAGCATCTTCGGTCACATAGCCGGAGGGTTCCGCCGAGCACCAGAGTATCGGCAGCAGTACGTGCCCCTGGGCCTGCATGTGATCCATGAAACCGGATACGGGCAGATTCATTCCGGCAACGATATCGGCCACGGCCGTGTCCAGTGTCAAACCGGGCCAACCGTCGTGTTTTTCGAATTCCTCGAAAGTGGCGAAACCCGGCGCAAAGGTGTTGGTCTCGTGCTGAAACCCGGCCACGCCTATGCGCTTGGCCGTTGGCCGCAAGGCACCCGGAGTGACCGTGTGTTCTAACATCTCACACCGCCCGAAATGGGTCGGGGACAGGGCCGCATCATTCCCGACTCAGTTGCAGTCACGGGAAACGGACTCGTCCCAGTCCCGTTCGTAGACCAGTTGATCGCCCTCGTCACGCCTCCAGCCTGGCCTCGATCCGGAAGCTGTGCGCATTGCTGGTCATCCGGGTCCAGGTTTTCGTGTGCACGCGCCACGGACCACGCCCCAGGGTATGGGTCCAGCCGGCCCAGGCCTCGGCGGAAAGCGGATCGTCCGGGCGGATGGTGAAGCGTTGGTTAACTTCGCTGCCCGTTTCCAGACCATGCCCGGGATCCCGCGTCTCGCCGTAATCGTCAAAGGTTTCAAGCACACGTGCGCCGTCTTCCGGTCGCGTGCCCGCCCGCTGCCAGTTCGAGGGTGGCCGCAGGGTCACCCGATCCGGTGTCGGGTACGGGGGCGCCTCAGGGGGTGCGATTTCCAAGCTGTTGCCACCGTCCAGCAACTGCGGCAACGACAGCAAAGCACTTTCCGGATAGAGGGTCACCGTTGCCACTTCGGGGCTGGGCCACAGCATCGGCCAGTAGGTGGTGGACACCGCCAACCGCAAGCGGTGGCCTGCCGGGACCGTGTAGCCGATGTCGTTGAGCATGATGTCCAGGTCGACGCGCCGCCCCGAAATCAAGGGGCTGGGCTCCGCATGGGACTGCCCATGTGTCAGGTTGACGGGGCGCCAGGTGATCCGTTCGGAGCTGCCGTCGGGCGCAACAGCACAAAGCCGAATGGCAAGCAGCGCAGCCGGCTTATCGCTGGCGAAGCACAACTTCAGTCTTGGCGCCCCCAGCAGGACCATATCCTGATCCAGCGGCGTGCTGTCGAAGCACAGGGAGAGGGCGTCATCCTCACGCTGGTCACCGGGCAGCTCGTCATCGATGCGCATACCGGCACAGAAATATCCGCAGGCCTCGCCCAGGTGCTGCGGTGTTGACACCGCCTTCGGCGCGGCCGCACCGGGCGTTGATGTCAATCCGGCGTCGCCCATGTAGAGCGTAGTGTGCTGGATTTCACTGGCCGGCCAGTGCGGGAACCCCACCCAGCGACCGGAGCGCGGTCCCAGCTTGGCCGACGGGGTTTTGAATTCCAGCAGGAATGCGGTGAGGTCTGGATCTTCCAACACATCGCGGGATTCACCCTTCAGCCAGTGGTCCCACCAGCGCAGCGCCTCGCCGAGAAAGTCGATGCTGGGTCCGACCCGCGCCAACTGCGGATACTTGTGCTCCCAGGGTCCGATGATGCCCTTGCGTGGCGCGGACAGTCCCTTGAGAAGTCTCGGAACGGCATTGGAGTAAGCGTCCGCCCAACCGCCCACCGCCAGAACCGCCGCTTGGATCTGACCGTAGTCCTCACACACCGATCCGTGCCGCCAGAAGGCATCGCGTCGCGGATGACGGAGCCAGTCCACGGCCAGCAGCGGCATCCGCCGCAGCCGCTCGAGCCAGAGGTCACGCCACCTCTCACCCACCAACGCCGGATCCGGCGGGCGCGATGAGTATCCCAGCATCTGCTGCGACCAGGTCATGTTGTCGTTGAGCAGACACCCCCCATGTAGTGGATGTCGTCGGCATAGCGGTCATCGGTCGAACACACGGTCACCACCGCCTTCAGCGCCGGGGGTCTCAGGGCGGCGATCTGCAGTCCATTGAAGCCGCCCCAGGAAATCCCCATCATGCCCACGGCACCGCTGCACCAGGATTGTGCCGCGATCCAGGCGATCACATCGCAGCCGTCCGCCAATTCCTGGGGCGTGTACTCGTCCTCCATGCGGCCTTCGGATTCACCATTGCCACGCATGTCCACCCGCACACAGGCATACCCATGGCTGGCGAAATAGGGGTGATTGATGTCGTCCCTGAAGGCCGTACCGTCGCGTTTGCGGTATGGCAGATACTCGAGCACCGCCGCCACCGGATGTTCGGCGGCGCTGCGCGGCAACCACATGCGGGCCGCCAAACGGCAGCCGTCCGGCAGGGTGATCCACTGGTTCTCGACAACGTCGAAGCCCGTCGCTGAATTCGCCTGTGTCATCGGCTCACTCCCGAATCTGGTTTGACCGTCAGAGCGGTCACCGACCCTACGCACCGAAGGGTGAAATCGGTCACTGCTCCCGTCTGCATTTCAATGGGCGAGCGATGGGACCGCCAACGTCCGAAGGCCAGACAGGTATAGTTGATTCCTCAGTCGATCGCCACGGTCCTTCGGACGACGGCCCCCCTGGTCGCCTTTTCCCGATCCACAGGTGGGTGGTCGATCAGCCGTGTCGTCGAGGCGTTCACAATACCGCGTACCGAAACCCAAACCGAAGCGGCATATCGGTAACCGCTTCGTACTGGAGCGGCGCATCGGCGGTTGCTATAAGTAGAGCAGGCGGGCCGTCACCGCGGTGACGGCTCGGAGGACGTGGCTGGGTCGACGCCCCACGACGGGTATGAGTGACGTCGGGTGGGATTTCCGAATGATGCCGGGCTGCAAACCCTTACGGTTCGCGCTGAACTCGACGACACGTTCCATCAGCGACCCAAAGACGCAATCAATTGAGGAGAACGGAACCTATGCGTTGCACGAAAGGACTGGCGACTGCGACGGCGGCTGTACTCTACGCTTCCGTTGCCCTGGCCGACGGACACATGGCGTGGACCAGTTCAAAATTCGGGCCCGACGATCAGGCGGGCGCCTCCAACCTGATGACACAGGCCAAGGCTCAGGAAGCGATCGGGCTGATGAAAACTGGGACGGTGATATCGATCGGCCGCACCTACGAATCGGATATGCCGCTGTTCGGGGCGCGTGTATTTGCGGTACGCGGCACCGGGGGCCTCGCCGGCGGCCCGATGGCTAAGAACAATGTGATCTGGATGGATGATTTTCTGGCCACCGAGATTGGACAGGTCGGCACCCAGTTCGATGGTCTGGCACATATCGGCGTTGGTGGAGACGAAAACCTTTTCTACAACGGCACGCCGGCCGGCGAGGTGATGGGCAGCTACGGCGTACAGAAGCTCGGCATCGAGCAGATCAAACCTTTTTTCACCCGCGGGGTGGTTCTCGACATCGCGGCCGTTCGCGGTCGGAACCTGGAAAAGGGGGAAGAGATTTCGGTTGCTGACATCGAGACGGCACTGAAAAAACAGGGTGTCGCGCCACCGTCGGGGGGCGACGTCGTCTTGTTCCACACCGGTTGGGGTAAACACTGGATCAACGACAACGCGACCTTCAACTCGGGATGCCCGGGTATCGGTCTCGAAGCCGCTGCCTGGCTGATCGACAAAGGTGTGGCAGTAGTGGGTGCGGACACCTGGCCGGTGGAGGTGGTGCCCAATCCCGACCCGGATCTGGCGTTTCCGGTGCACCAGGAACTGATCCCCAAGAACGGCATTTTTATTCACGAGAACATTGCGACCGAGCGGCTGATCGACGCCGGCGTGTCCGAGTTCGCCTATATCTTCTCACCGATGCCGACAAAGGGCGCGACCGGTTCCCCGGGGGCACCGCTGGCCGTCTTCTGATCGCCTGGTTTAAGCCCACATGCTGCACGCAGGCGGATCGATGCAGGCGAGTTTGGTCATCACGCCTTGCTTCCCGAAACCTGCGTAGAAAGCCCGCCACACCCGCGTGGCGGGGCTGTATGCTGAGATTGGTTGACCGCGGTAGCGACCGTCACGGAGGGTTTCCGGCATGCGCCTGAAGAACACGGCTGAACGCAACGAAGCTACGGCCAAGTGGCTGCACTGGAGAACCGCGGCACGGTGTCGTCGGTTTTGCGTTGCGCTTTGCCACAGTCAATGGTTCGCCGAGTCCAGGAGACCGGCATTCCCAAGCGGCGCGTCTTTGGTCGATCACCCGTTCACATGCGGGCTGAAAGCAACATGACCTTTTCGGTGGTCGCCCGCTGCGCGAAAACGGGCATGTTTGGCGTTGCAGTCTCCTCCTCCTCCCCTGCGGTGGCGGCGCGCTGTGCCTATGCCCGGGCGGGGGTGGGTGCGGTAGCCAGCCAGAATGTCACAGACCCCACACTGGGAACGCGCGGCCTGGACCTGATGAAACTGGGCGCGAGCGCACCAGAAGCCGTCCGCATCATAAAAGCCACCGGCACGCATATGGACTACCGCCAGGTTCTGGCGGTGGACACAGAGGGTCGCAGCGCCATCCATTCCGGTCCGAATGCGCTCGGCGTCTGGTCCGGGGCGCTTGCCGAGAACGTGGCCTGTGGCGGAAACATGCTGGGTGACCCCGGTGTGCCTCAGGCCATGGTGGACGCTTTTCTGACCGCGTCCGGACATCTGGGTGATCGACTGATCGCCACGATGCGCGCCGCACTGGCTGCCGGCGGAGAAGCCGGGCCGGTACATTCCGCCGGTCTCAAGCTGGTGCGGGAGGTTTCCTGGCCGGTGGCGGATCTGCGGGTGGATTGGCGCGAGGACTGCCCGATCGAAGCTTTATCCGCCCTGTGGGAACGCTACCGGCCTCAACTCGACGACTATATTATCCGCGCGCTGAATCCAGCCGCGGCCCCCAGCTACGGTGTACCAGGCAACGAGTGAACCGGGACAGGGGACCCTGCACCGCGCAGCAACAACACCCGGCGACTATTTGTGCTGCATGGCGGTGACCCCGGTCCAGGTTTCGGCGGCGCCGGATTCGAGCGCACCGGTCGCCTGAACCAGATGATGCCAGGCCACCTTGTCCCGTGGGTTCTGCTGCAGCACCCCGAACAGCTTGGCCTGCGCCCCGCTGAAATCACGCTTGTAGTAAAGCTCGAGCGCCGCAGCGTACTCGCTCTGGGTGGCTTGTTTGAGTTCACGCTGCGCGGCGTCGTCTCCATCGAATACTTCATATAAATCCAGCGCTTCGCTGCGGCCCTTGACCTGAACTCGATCCAGGAAACGAATGTTGTAGCGCTCGGGATGCGCCAATCCCCGGTAGGCCGCCTCGGTGATGATCAGGGAAACACTGTAGAACTTGGTCAAGCCCTCGACCCTGGAACTGAGATTCACGTTGTCGGAAAGCGCATCCCCCTGCATCCGGCTGGATTCACCGATGATACCCACCATCATATGCCCGGCGTTGACACCGATGCCCAGCTCGATCGGTTCGTCCCCCCGCACCTTGCGCTCCTCGTTGTAGGCCCGTATGCGCTCGATTTTCTCGATCCCAGCGTCCAAGGCATCGTCACAGCACTCGGGAAAAACGGCCATCATCCCATCACCCAGGTACTTGACGATAAACCCGTTGTGATCCCGCACCACCGGGCTGGTCCGTTCCAGATAGTTGTTTATAAAGTCAAAATTCTCCTGCGGCGACATGGATTCCGAGAGGGTGGTAAACCCCCTCAGGTCGGAGAACATGACGGTCATTTCCTTGCTGATGTGATCCCCCAGTCGAATATCCACCATGTTGTCCCGGCCCAGAAACTTCAGGTATTCCCTGGGCACGAAACGACCAAAGGACTGGGTGGTCTTGAGCAACTGCAGGTGGTTTCCAAGACGCGTCAAAAGCTCTTCCTTGGAGAACGGTTTGGTCAGGTAGTCGTTGGCGCCAGCTTCGAAACCGGCCACCAGATCGGGGACCTGGTTTTTTGCCGTCAACATCAAGACGGGTAATTCGTGCGCCGGATACTGCAGCCGCAAAGTACGGCATACCTCGTATCCGGACATCCGCGGCATCATGACGTCCAGTACGACGAGATCAAACTGACCTTGTTCGATAAGCCGCAAGGCTTCGACACCGCTCTGGGCCAGGGTCACGGCATAGTCCTGGGCCGCCAAATGATTGACCAGTACCTGTAGATTGATCGGCTCGTCGTCCACCACCAGGACACTGTGTCGCGCCCCATCCGCAAGGTCGGTGGCAGGGCGAGCCACGGCGATCGGCTCTGGCGGCTCCACCCCCTCCACCGGATACGACGGCGCGGGCTGCTCATCTGACCGGATGTGAGCGACCGGTTGATTCCGGGGCGCCACCGCATCGGGATTGGAGAGCGGCAGAGTAAAGGTAAACCGTGACCCCGCCCCCTGCTCGGATTCTACCGTAAGACGGCCGCCGTGCAGTTCCACCAGTTGCCTACTGACCGCAAGGCCGAGGCCGGTTCCGCCGTAGCGGCGCGAAACAGCGCCATCCGCCTGCTGGAATGAGTCGAAGATGTGCTCGGTCTGATCGGGCGATATCCCGATACCGGTGTCGGCCACGGTAATGGCCAGACTGTCGCCTTTGGCCTGCGCCGAAACATCGATCACACCGGCTTCGGTAAACTTGATCGCGTTGCCAACCAGATTCAGAAGGATCTGCTGCACACGATTCTCGTCGCCGTCCACCAAAGGGAGATCCGGGGCTGTGCTGTTTATCAGCCGCAATGGCTTGTTGCCGATCAGTCCGCTGGACAGGCTGATGACCACCTCGCTCAGCGCGTGCACATCCAGCGGCTGCGTTCGCAGCTCGAAGGCCTGATTCTTGAGCTTGGAAAAATCCAGGATGTCATTCACCAGACTGGCCAGCCGGCGCCCGCTGGATACGATCATGGACAGATTCTTCCGGGTCACGTCGCTCAGCGGGCCGGTTGCGCCGTCGGCGATGGACTCGGCCAGTCCGATGATGCCGTTGAGCGGTGTACGAAGCTCATGGGAAGTATTGGCCAGAAATTCGTCCTTGAGCTTGTCCAGGCGTTGGAGTTCCTCGTTCTGCCGCGCAAGGGTGTCGAACGACTGCTGAAGCTGCCCGGCCATGTCATTGAAGGTCCGTGCCAGCACCCCGACCTCGTCCTTGGTGCGCACCGGAACCCGTTGATCCAGTTCCCCCTGGGCCAGCCGGGAGGCGCCGTCCATCAGATCGCGAACCGGTCGGATGACGTAGGCCGCGATGACCCAGGTAAAACCGATCAGCAGTATGACGGCGAGGACGCCGATAATGGCCGCCGCCTGGATGGGACGATTGTGGATCTTGCGCTCCTCGTCCACCGCCACCTGAAGCTTCCCGCGCAGGTCCACCGCCATGGTCTTCAAGGCGTCGTCGAGATTGCTCAGGGCTCGGTCGATGGCGATGGCGCGCTCCAGCAGACTCTCCAGATCCGCCGCGCCTCCACCGGCGACACTCAGCGTTTGCTGGTACTCAAGCGTCGCCTCGGCAAATCGCCGGGTCACCGGTTCAAGCACCTCAGCACCAACCGCGCTGCTGGCTTCTGACGAACTGATCAGGGCGATTTGCGCCGTCAGTTCTTCCCAGGTGGCCGCCATGGGATCGGCCCCGCCAGTGCTGTCGTCGTTCATCACGTAGTGCGACGGCAGTTTCTTGACGTCGGTCCGCAGGACATGCACCAGATCCGCCGCAGCGAGATCCGCTTCGATCAGACTGTGGGCCGAGGAAACGAATGAAACGGCGGATTGCAGCTCACGGATAAAGGCATTGACCGCGGTGATCTGCGTAATCAGCAGCGCCAGGGGCACCATCATGGTCAGCAGCAGTTTGGTGCGAATCCGCATAGTTTTAACAGGCCCTGGTCCTAGCCGGCGCGCGCGAGAATTCGAGCCCCGCTCATTGCTGTCCTTTTTTGAAACAGGTCCTGGACCTGCAGGTCGGCCTGCGCCAGGGCTTCCTCGGGCGTCAGCTTTCCCGTCGCCGCCTGGGAAAACATGTTCGGTATGACATGGGAACCGAGGACGTCACCAACTGCGGCGGTGGCAAACCCGGGATAGCCCATGTTGGTAACCCAGTCATTCACGCCGGCTAACAGACTGTATTGATCTGGTACGGCGCCGCTCTGATCCTGATCCACGAGCTTAACCAGATCGGGAACCGTGTCCGGAAAACAGGGCATATGCTGGAAGCCGCTGGTCAGGAAAGCCATTCTCGACTGCTGGACATAATCCACCAGGAATCGACGGGCGCCCTCCACGTTGTCGGCGAATTTCCAGATGACAAAGTTATCGACCCCGAACGCGGGTCCAAGCCCGGGGCGCCCCCCAGGGCCCTCGGGTAGCGCGCGGAGTCCCAGCCGGTCACCTACCGGTAAAGTCTTACTTTCGGCAGCACGGACTATGGACAGTGTGTCGATGGTGAGACAGCCCTCGTCCGACAGCATGTAGCGGTTGTTCGACACCGCGTTCCAGTTGACCACGTCCCTGGGCATGGCGTCCTGGTACAGACTCTTGACGAACTTCAGGGTTTCCAGGGTCTGTTCGGAATTCAGGCTTGGATTCCCAGCTTCGTCCTGCACATATGACCCGAATGAGTACATGATGGCGCGCAGTGTATGCTCGCTATTGTGTTCAGGCGCCAGACTGATCCCCACCGGTCTGTCGTACAAGAGTTTGAGCTGACGACCCCCACGCAAAACCGCATCCCAGGTATCGGGTACGACGCCAATCTCTCCCCACAGGTCCTGCCGATAATTCAGCAGCGCGGGGACGTATCCGGCGCAAAGACCGTGGTATCCCCCCGTGGCAGGATTGAAATTGTTCTTGTATGCCAAATCCAGCTGGGCGCCAAAGCGATGCACGCATTCTTCGTGTATCTCGCGGTGGTCGATTACGCTGGACTCCAGTTCCGGCACCCCCCTGAGCAGTAACAGCAGATCATGGCCGTTTTTTGCCCGCGCTTCCGCCGCGGCCATGCCGGAAAGGTCCCCGAGCCCGACGCTGTCGACAATGACCTCGGTTGCGTTTCGCTCACCCCACTCCTTGACAAAGGTGTCCGTGAACCAGGTCTCGAACTCCGGCACAAAGAACTTCCACTTCAGAATTTTTAAGGTTTTTTGCTGTGCCCGGCCCGGAACGATGACCGCGGGTCCCGCACCGACCGCGAGGGCCGCAACCGCTGCGCTGCGCAGAAAGCGTCGGCGTGATGCCCGATCGTCTTTGCCCTGCTTCACCTTCATTACCCCCTGGATGTTCAAGACGGTGGATCCGGGTCCGGTTGGAAGCCGCAACAAAAGGTTCTGCCCGGAGTATAGACCGCAGCCTCCCTTCGCGCGGACCTGGCAGCCGGAAAGCGTGAGGGGAGGCCTGCTGCAGCAGGCGTACGATACCGTTAGGACCGGTCAGGTCTCACTTGAACCGACGCCGTACCCAAACCGACACCCGGGGGCGTCCGCCATACCTGATGCGCATCAATGCGCAAGGGAATGGCGGGCAGTATGCTTGGCGTTCGCCATGTGCCAGGGCCCGGCTTACGCGATGCCCCAGACACGATTCAAAGGGAGCGCCGATATGTATCAGAAAATCATGGTTCCGGTGGACATGCGTCACACGGAAAAACTGGACAAGGCGGTGACCACGGCTGCAGATCTGGCCAAGCTGTACAACGCGTCGCTGCAACTGGTCGCCGTGACCGTCACCAACCCCACCGAGGTGGCCCACAATCCCAAGGAGTTTGCAGCCAAGCTGGACGCAGTATGCCGCGGCTCGAAACCGCCAAGCACGGCGTGACCTTCGGCGCCCACGCCATAACCAGTCCGGACCCGGCCATCGATCTGGACGAAAGACTGGGTCGCGAGGCGAACGACATGGGCGCCGATCTCATCGTCATGGCGTCCCATGTGCCCGGTTTTGCCGAATACATCTTCTCGTCCAACGCGGGTTATCTCGCCTCCCACGCGAAGATCTCCGTGTTTATCGTCCGATAGGGCCCGAAATGTCAGCGAATAACGGCTCCGCCCACGGCATCCTTGAAGCAGCCCCGCCGAGGCCGCGCCGGGGCTGTGAGATCGCGATCCAGGCCGCCGTCTAACCGCCCGATATCTCCTTTCGCGCCTGATTGAGGCCGATAAACAGACTGACACACAGCAGCAGCAGCACGATGGTGAACGGAAATCCCGTGGACACCGCCATCGCCTGCAAGCCGGTCAGCGCCTGGGAACCCCCGACCAGCAACAATGCCGCCGCCACCAGACCTTCGAAGGTGCACCAGAACACGCGCTGAGATACTGGCGCGTCGGTTTTGCCGCCAGCGGTGATGGTGTCGATGACCAGAGAGCCGGAATCGGAAGAGGTCACGAAGAACACGATGACCAGAACAATACCCAGCAGGGATGTCAACCATGCCAGCGGAAGCGGTTTGAGCATTTCAAACAGCTTCAGCTCCAGCGGTGCGGCACTGACTGCGGCGTCCGGGTTGGCCATGACCTGCGCAATCGCGGTACCGCCGAAAGCGCCCATCCAAAGCACGCACACCAGGGTGGGACAAAGATCACGCAAATCACAAATTCCCGCACCGTGCGTCCGCGGGAAACCCGGGCGATGAACATCCCGACGAAAGGGCGACCAGGAAATCCACCAGGCCCAATAGAACGCCGTCCAGCCCTGGGAAAAGTTGGCGTCTTCCCGCCCGAACGGGTTGGACAGCGGCAACAGTTCCTTCACATAGGCGACGCCACCGGACACGATGCTGTCGAAGATGGCTGCAGTGGGGCCGACAAATATGACGAACAGCAACAAAAGGGCGGCCAACCCGATGTTGATTTCCGACAACACCTTCACGCCCCCATCCAGACCCCGCAACACCGATATCAATGCGGCAGCGGTGATCACCGAAATCAGCGCGACCCGGGCGCCGTTTCCGGTGGGTGTGCCAAACAGGTAGTTGAGCCCGGCCAGGGCCTGCTCGGTGCCAAAACCCAGTGACGTCGCCAGACCGAACAGGGTCGCGAACACCGCCAGGGTGTCAATGATGTGCCCGGTCCAGCCCCAGACCGATTCGCCGAAAATGGGATAGAAGGCCGAGCGCAGCGTCAAGGGCAGATTGCGGTTAAAAGCAAAGAACGCCAGGGCCAAAGCGACCACCGCATAGATCGACCAGGGGTGCAAAGCCCAATGGAATATCGTGGCCGCCATACCCAGATTACGCGCTTCATCCACACTTCCGGCGGCGGCGCCCAGGGGCGCCCAATCGGTCCGTAAGCCATTTTCGATGCTGGTCCCGCCCATGGACGAGGCGAAGTGGGACATGGGCTCCGACACGCCGAAAAACATCAGACCGATGCCCATGCCGGCAGCGAACAACATGGCGAACCAGCCCATGTATGAGTAGTCCGGTTTGGCGTCCTGGCCGCCCAGTCGAACGTTGCCCAACGGCGTAACGACCAACATCAGGCAGAACAGAACGAAGATGTTCGCGGACAGAAGAAAGAACCAGTCGAAAGTCGAGGTGAGAAACGGCCTCAACCAGCCAAAAAAGGCCGTGGCTTCGGCTTGAAACGCGAGGGTGAGCAGTACGAAAGCCGTAATGAAAAGCGCGGAAACAACGAAAACCGGGTTGTGAATATCGAGCCCGAAGGGATGAATGTTGTCCTGACCAACTTCGTAGTCGGTGACGGGTTGATCGGTCATCGATTTTTCCTCCGGACGAGCCAAAGCGTCCGCCCTGTATGGGTATGGCGATCCATGGTCACTCCCCTTAGATGAATGGATGCGAAATATATTTGGAGATACTTCCCCCAGTGCCCACTCTTCGGTCGAGTTCGGAAAAGCCGCTTTCGCTGCCGTACACAGTGACGAACCGAGCGATGCCTTGATAAAAGGTAGCAGCCCTTGCTCATCTGTAACAGGCAGGACCCATCAATCCGGCGCAGTGGGAAGCGGATATCCGGACCGGTGGGATGACCTCGGGACGGCGCGGTGCGGACCCAGGAGTTTCGAACCGTGGGTCAGAGTTCCCGGGATTCCCCGACCTCAAACGCCTTCACCTCACGCTGGAGTAAACCGATCTCGGCCAAAACCGCCCGGTAGGCGGCGATATGCGCTGACCCGCCGTGGGCATCCAGAGCCTGCCAGGAGTCCCACTCTTCGTAGACCCGGAAGCGGCATGGATCGTCCCGATCGACATAGAATGCGTAGGTCCGGCAGCCCGCCTCGGCGCGGGTAGCGCCCTCGACGCGGGACATCTCGTCCCGCACCCGTTCAAGATGCTCCGGTGCGAACTGAAAACTTCCCGATACGATGATCATCAGCAGCCTCTACAATGTGGAACGATTTTGCCCCGATCCGACGGCGGCAAACTCAGCGTAGCAGATCGATTCCACCCTAAAGTAGCTA
>CAWAOU010000031.1:0-19648 GCA_963783675.1 uncultured Gammaproteobacteria bacterium | reverse complement strand
TATTTAGTAAATTGGCGGAGAGAGAGGGATTCGAACCTTCAGTATTTCTTGGTTTTTCAACGAGTTCTCGGGCTACCGTGTCCAGATCGTGTCTATCAATCAGCCCTGACAGCCATCCCGGGGCCCCAGCGAGCCGATCGAGCGCCGGGTTTGTAGCCTTCTGCTCAAGATCATACGGGCACCGCGTGATCCATCCCTTCCCAAGGCCCCTGTTAACCGGGAAAAACACACGGTCGGAAGTTTCGTGATGCCGGAAACGTGGCACTCAATCCCTACCGGCTGGATAGATCGCAACTCCCTCTTTGTTTACGGCGCACGCCAAACTACGTATTCTACATGTGCTCTACATGCAAACAGGTTATCAACATGACTAAAATGATCCAGGTGCGAAATGTGCCCGATTCGATCCATCGTGCACTCAAGGCCAAGGCGGCGCTCGCGGGCAAGAGTCTGAGCGATTGGATCCTGGAAGAGCTCGAAGCCCTCGCAGCCTTGCCAAGCGAGGAGGAGTTGCTTGAGCGGCTGCGGGAAGCGGAACCGTTCGTCATGAAGCGTTCATCCGCTAAGACTATTCGCAAGGACCGTGACGCCGCATGAGGCGAGTCTTGGTAACTGACGCCTCCGTAGTCGTGGACCTGCTGGGGCGGTTCGCCGCAGAGCCGATCGAGGCGGCACTGTTCGAAGGCGGCGGCCAGCTTGTCGCGCCCGAGCTCCTGGATATCGAAGTGCTGCACACCTTGAGAAAACTTGAAGCAACGAATGCGATTCCGGCCAGTCGTCGAGCACGTGTGCTCGACGACTTTCGAGCGTTACCCATTCGGCGGTTTCGACACGCCGCGCTGTGGCAAGACGTCTGGCAGCTAAGGAAGAATCTAACAGCGTACGACGCCTGCTACGTCGCGCTGGCCCGTCAATTGGAGGCAACCCTGGTTACCCGAGACGAGCGGATTGCACGGGCTCCCGGCATGGGTATCAATGTCGAGGTGGTATGAACTTGCGTCTCCTCGCCAGATACCAAAAACGGGGCCCGACACTTCGTGGAGCCAGATGACGAATGAAAAACATCGGCGAGCACCCCGCCCAAGTTTCATTTCTGATTTTCGCGGAACTGATATTGAGCCGGATACACGAGAGGTTCACCGTCGCGGGCGGCGTAGCTCGCCCTGCTTCGCAGACCGAGTTCGACGGTTTCGCATTCATTACCAACGCAATCCGCAAAGTGATGTCGAGAATCGTGTCCGACTGTTCGCGAAGAGCTGCGCCCGTCAAGGACCTCGGAAAACTAACCGGCTGTTCTTTTCGGTTTTCTCACTGGATGGGAAGACCGTACCGAGGGTTCTTACGATCTAGCAAGTTCTTGTGTTTATGCATTTAATGGCGGAGAGGGAGGGATTCGAACCCTCGGTTTTTGTCTGTATTTCAATGGCTTACAAAGCCATCGCGTCCAAATCATGTCTATCAGTCAGCGGCAACCTCGTTCATCAGGCACACGGACTTCAGCTAGCCAGCGAAGTCAGTCGTTCTCATGTTGCTTGCACTCCTCCAAGCCTATCGCTATCTTTTGCAAGCTTTAACATGTTTTTCCATGGCTGCTTGGAGGTAACCATGAGTACGGACCCGTCACAGATCTCAGCGACCATCTCCGCGACAACCAAAGAGAGACTGGACCGATTCACCGAGAGCCACGGCCTGAAGAAGAATTTCGTGGTCGAACAGGCCTTGCTGTTCTTCATGGAAGCGCGCCGCGAATTGCCCGACGAAGCGCTCGTGCCGGCCCGGATTGTCCTGGAGGAGGAGGGCTTCGATCGCGTGGTCGCGATGCTCGCCGAGCCCCCGGCTCCGACAGAAGACCTTCGGGAGCTGATGCGTGCCCGCAGCGATTGAGATCCGCCCCCTGCGAACGGACGACGACCGAAGTACCTTCTCCTGCGGGCAGCCCGATCTCGATCGCTTCTTCCAGCACTACGCCGGACAGAACCAGTTCAAACTGCACCTAGCAGTCACGTATGTTGCGGCATCTGACGGCCGAGTTCTTGGCTTCGCAACTGTGGCCGCGTCGAGCCTGGAGCGTAGCAATCTTCCGTCTGCTCGATTGCGACGCCGTCTTCCCGGCTATCCGCTGCCGGCACTGCGGCTTGCCAGGCTCGGTGTCCATGCTCGCGTACAAGGAAGCGGAGTGGGCCGTGCGCTGCTGCGCCACGTTCTTCGACTGGCCCTCGACCAACGTGACCGGCTCGGTTGCGTTGGCATCGTGGCCGATGCGAAACCGGACGCAATCCCCTTCTATGAGCGTTACGGCTTCATGCCGCTCGAGGGTGTTCGCACGGGCGCGCTCCACGGAGATCCCTTGCCGATGTTTATCGCCATTTCGACAATCGCCCAGTCCGGCGGGTAAGCCGTCAGCCAGCTACCGCGACGGCTCGTGACGTGATCACTTGCACACCACCCGCCATGCAGCGTAGGGCTTAGGAAGCTCGCGCTGGCGAATCGGATCGCGGCGAGGGCAACGGAACAGTGCCGTCGCGGACGGCGTCCACAGGGGACGGTTCGAAGTCTCACCCGCAGCGTAGGCTTCTCGATAATTCGGTTGCTTGTTCCTGAGCGTCGCGGACCCACTGGAGGGACCGTACCCCTCTACAGTATCTCGTCCAGGATCGTGGCTACCCCAGTGCGCAGGAACAACATCGCACGGTCGGTCATCGATTGTGCCGGAAATGCGTAAGACAAGCCTTGAGCCCGGACTGTACCGAGGGTTTTCGCAACGTTCGAAAACATCAAATAACTATTTGGTTTTATGAATTTATTGGCGGAGAGGGAGGGATTCGAACCCTCGATACGGTGTTAGCGTATACACACTTTCCAGGCGTGCGCCTTAAGCCACTCGGCCACCTCTCCGATCCCTCGACAGCATCCGACGAGGGCGCCCGATAGTAGGGCAACCCCCTTCGGTTTTCAAGGCAGACGACGGCGCTTCCCGGCCCCGTCGTAGCCCGTCGCCGGCTTGCTAGCCGACCTCGCGCATGGTGAGGCGGACGCGCCCCTGGCGGTCGATTTCCAGCACCTTCACCTTGACCGTATCGCCCACGTTCACCACGTCGGTGACTTTCTCAACCCGATTCTCGGCCAGCTGAGAAATGTGGACCATGCCGTCCTTGCCGGGCAGCAGATTGACGAAGGCGCCGAAGTCCATGATGCGGACGACTTTGCCCTCGTAAATCGTGCCGACGGCGACGTCGGCCGTAATCTGCTCGATGCGCTTGAGCGCGGCCTCACCAGCCGCCTTGTCCACCGCGGCAATCTTGATGGTGCCATCGTCTTCGATGTCGATGCTGGCACCGGTCTCTTCGGTAATGGCGCGGATGGTGACACCACCCTTTCCGATGACATCCCGAATCTTGTCGGGATGAATCCGGATGGTGGTGATCCGGGGCGCGAAGCTGGAGATGTCGTCGCGGGCCCCTTCGATCACCTTGTTCATCTCGCCCAGGATGTGCAGACGTCCTTCCCGGGCCTGGCTCAGGGCCTTAGACATGATCTCCCGGGTAATGCCTTCGATCTTGATGTCCATCTGCAGGGCGGTGACGCCCTCGGCGCTGCCGGCCACCTTGAAGTCCATGTCACCCAGGTGATCCTCGTCACCCATGATGTCGCTCAGAACCTCGAAGCGGTCCACCTCCTTGATCAGACCCATGGCGATACCGGCCACCGGCGTCTTGATCGGCACACCGGCATCCATCAAGGCCAGGCTCGACCCGCAAACGCTGGCCATGGAGCTGGATCCATTGGATTCGGTGATTTCCGACACCACGCGCAGGGTGTAGGGAAAATCTTCGGGGCTGGGCATGACGGCTTGAATGCCTCGCTTGGCGAGCCGGCCGTGGCCGATTTCCCGACGCTTCGGTGATCCAACAAAACCCGTTTCACCAACACAATAGGGCGGGAAGTTATAGTGGAACATGAAGCTATCCCGGTAATCCCCTTCGATCGCGTCGATGATTTGCGAGTCCCGCGCGGTGCCCAAGGTGGTGACCACGATGGCCTGGGTCTCGCCCCGGGTGAACAGCGCCGAGCCATGGGTGCGCGGCAATACTCCGACCCGAATGGTGATAGGACGGACGGTCGAGGTGTCACGGCCATCGATACGCGGCTGACCATCGAGTATGCGACCGCGGACGATCGCTTTCTCCAAAGCCTCGGCAGCCGCCTGCACTTCGGCACCGGACCAACCGGCTTCGCCCTCGGCGGCGGACAGTTCCGTCACCAGCTCGGCCCGAACCGCCTGCAGACGCATTGTGCGCTCCTGCTTGGCGACGATGCCGTAGGCTTCGGTGATCCTGTCGCGACCGGCCGCGGCAACGGCCTCCGCCAAGGATGCATCCTTCTCTTGGATTTCCAGATCCCAAGACTCGACGCCGACCTCGTCGGCCAGTTCCTTGATCGCCTTGATTGCCACCTGCATCTGTTCGTGACCGAACATCACGGCCTCGAGCATGACCTCTTCCGGCAGTTCGTGGGCTTCGGATTCCACCATCAAGACAGCGGATTCGGTGCCGGCCACCACCAGGTCGAGCTGCGACTCCTGCAGCTCCGTAGCGGTGGGATTGAGCAGGTACTCGCCATTGTGATAGCCCACGCGCACGCCGGCGATAGGCCCGGCGAAAGGCATACCGGACAGGCTCAGTGCCGCCGAGGCGCCCAGCAGGGCGGGAATGTCGGAGTCCACTTCGGGATTCACCGACATCACGGTGGCGATCACCTGAACCTCGTTCCGAAAGCCCTTGGGAAACAGGGGTCGGATCGGGCGATCGATCAGCCGCGAGGTGAGGGTCTCCTTCTCGCTTGGGCGGCCTTCCCGGCGGAAGAAACCACCCGGAATCTTACCCGCCGCGTAGACCCGCTGCTGGAAGTTCACTGTCAGGGGAAAGAAGTCCTGACCAGGCCGGGCATTCTTCCGGCCGACTGCGGTGACCAGCACCACGGTGTCGTCCATGCTGACGATGACCGCCCCACCCGCCTGGCGAGCAACTTCACCGGTTTCCATCGTTACGTTGTGATTGCCGTAACGGAATGTCTTTTTTACATGACTCACGTATCAATCCTGATTGTTGGTGAGCAGGCCGTGCCCGCCCAAATTTTAGCGGCGCAGGCCCAAGCTGCCGATCAGCACTTTGTAGCGCTCATGATCTTTGCCCTTGAGGTAGTCCAGCAGCTTGCGGCGCTTGTTCACCATCCTCAACAGACCCTGACGGGAATGGTGGTCCTGCTTGTGCTGGCCGAAATGGTTTTGCAAATCGTTGATCCGATGGGTCAGCAGGGCAACCTGGACTTCCGGGGATCCGGTGTCGCTGCTGCCTCGACTGTACTGCTCTACGATCTTCGACTTGTCGTCGGTGCTCAGGGCCATATGACGTGCTCCTAAAAACTTGGTTCATCCAAACTGTGTTCATGTGTACCGGACAGAGGCCCCCCGCCGGTCAACTCTTCAAACCGGTCCTCAGACCTGCATCAAACGTCTCGGCGCGACGCGACCATCGTCGATGATCTCGCCGATGCCGAAAAACGACGTGTCTCCCTGGTACAGCCTCACCAGGCCGTCCGTGGGCGAGCGCGGCACCAAAACCGGCTGCCCGTGGCGCAGGTAGTGCGCCATCTCACTGTTAACATGGATCTCGGGCCATTCCAGCAGCGCCGTATCCAGCGGCAGCAGAGCGCTGTCCAGAGCCGCCTGACCCGCCGCCGCCAGCGCCTCCAATTCCGGCAAGGTCACCATCTGGACCTCGTCATAGGGCTCAACCTGAGTACGGCGCAGCGCACTGACATGGGCGCCGCAGCCCAGGGCTTCGCCGATGTCCTCAGCCAGGCTGCGAACATAAGTTCCCTTTGAGCAGGCCACCTCGAGGTGCAACTCATCGCCGTCCAACTCAACCATCTGGAGGGAGCGGATGTTCACGGTGCGCGGGGCGCGCTCCACCTCGACGCCCTTGCGGGCCAACTCGTACAGACGCTTCCCCTGATGATGCAGCGCCGAGTACATGGGTGGCACCTGTTCAATTTCGCCGCGAAAGCGCTGGAGTACCGCTTCGATCCGATCCTGACTCAATTCCGGCACCGGTCGCCGCTGCAGCACATCGCCTTCGGCATCCGCCGTGGTCGTGATGGCGCCGAGACGGCAGGTGAAGCGATAGCGTTTGTCGGCATCGAGCAAAAAGGCGGACAGCTTAGTGGCCTCGCCAAAACAGAGCGGCAGCATGCCCGAGGCGAGCGGATCCAGACTGCCCGTGTGGCCAGCCTTTTGCGCGTCATACAAGCGTTTGACGGACTGCAGTGCCTGATTTGAGGTCAGTCCCAGCGGCTTGTCCAGAAGGACTACACCGTGTACGGCTCGACCCCGTCGATGTCGATGACTCATATCGCCCCTGTGTGTTGTGTTGAAGGCCTGTTGCTCCGCCCAGGGTGGCAGAGGCAGCCTCGAAAGCCCGCGCAGTCTAGCGCCTATCGACCGTCTTCGCCATCCTCGTCGTGATGACGTGACTCATCGGTGGCGACCGCGTCTTCGATCAGGGCCGAGAGCTGGGCCCCGTGCTCGATGGAGTGATCGTATAAAAAGCGCAGCCGGGGCACCGCACGGATGCGCATGCCTCGGCCCAGCTCGTGGCGCAGGAACCCGGCCGCTTCGTTCAGAGTCTCCACTATCGCACGGCGCTGTTCTTCATCGCCGCCGATGTAGGTCACGTGGACCTTGGCGTAGCTCAGATCACGGGACACATCCACGGCGGTAATCGAAACCAACGACATGCGCCGGTCGTCGAAACCGTCCAGCAGCAGCCCCGCCAGTTCCCGGCGAATCTGCTCCGCCACCCGTTCGGTTCTGGAGAATTCCTTGGGCATCGTCCCTAGAGAGTCCGCTGGACCTGAATCCGCTCGTACACTTCGATCTGGTCACCGGCCTTCACGTCGTTGTAGTTCTTCACCCCGATGCCGCACTCCAGACCGTTGCGCACTTCGTTGACGTCGTCCTTGAAGCGTCGCAGTGATTCCAGTTCGCCCTCGTAGATGACCACGTTGTCCCGCAGCACCCGGATGGGGTTGTTCCGCTTGACCACGCCCTCCACCACCATGCAGCCGGCGACGGCCCCGATCTTGGGCGCACGAAACACGTCGCGTACTTCGGCCAGACCGACGATCTGTTCTTTGAACTCGGGCGCCAGCAGGCCCTGGAGGGCGTGCTTGACCTCGTCGATGGCCTCGTAGATCACACTGTAATAGCGCAGATCCAGACCTTCTTCGTTGATCAGCTTGCGCGCCGAGGCGTCGGCTCGGACATTGAAGCCGATGACCACGGCTTCCGAGGCCACCGCCAGGTTGGCGTCAGATTCGGTAATCCCACCCACGCCTGAGGCGACGATGGTGACCTTGACCTCGTCGGTGGAAAGCTTCTGCAACGCATCGCCAAGGGCCTCGACAGAGCCCTGTACGTCGGCCTTTAGCACCACGTTGAGGCTGTTGACCTCGCCCTCGGACATCTGGTCGAACAGACTGTCAAGCTTGGCTTTCTGTTGGCGGGCAAGTTTGAGCTCGCGAGACTTGCCCTGGCGAACCAAAGCGACTTCGCGCGCCTTGCGCTCGTCAACTACGACCACGGCCTCGTCACCGGCCTGGGCGGTTCCGGACAGACCCAACACCTCTACCGGGATCGACGGCCCGGCCTCATCCACGTCGCGGCCGGTTTCATCCAGCATGGCGCGAACACGGCCGAAGTGCGAACCTGCCAGCAGAATGTCGCCCTTGCGTAACAAGCCGCGCTGAACCAGAACCGTGGCCACCGGGCCCCGGCCCTTGTCCAGTCTCGACTCCAACACCACACCCTTGGCGGGGCCATCGCCAACCGTCTTCAGCTCCAGCAGGTCTGCCTGAAGCAGAATGGAATCCAGCAAAGCGTCGATGCCTTCACCAGTCTTGGCCGACACGTGCTGGAACATGGTGTCGCCACCCCAGGCCTCAGGGATGACATCCCGCTGCGCCAGTTCGTTTTTCACCCGGTCAGGATCAGCGTCTTCTTTATCGATCTTGTTGACTGCGATGATCAGCGGCACGCCGGCTGCCTTTGCATGCTGCACCGCCTCCTCGGTCTGGGGCATCACACCGTCGTCCGCCGCCACCACCAGCACCACGATATCGGTGGCTTTGGCGCCACGAGCGCGCATGGCGGTAAAGGCCGCGTGTCCCGGTGTATCCAGGAAAGTGACCATGCCCTTGTCGGTCTCGACGTGGTAGGCGCCGATGTGCTGGGTGATGCCACCCGCCTCACCCGCCGCCACTTTGGTGCGTCTGATGTAATCGAGCAGCGAGGTCTTGCCGTGGTCGACATGACCCATGATGGTGACCACGGCCGCGCGAGCGACCTCTTCACCCACTGTCTCAGCGTTGACCGCCACCTCGTCCTCGACGGCGCTGTCCTTGGCCAGTTGGTAGGTGTGTCCCATTTCCTCGACCACGACCGCGGCGGTCTCCTGGTCGATCACCTGATTGATGGTCACCATGGTGCCCATCTTCATCAAAGCCTTGATCACCTCGGTGGCCTTGACCGACATCTTCTGAGCCAGGTCCCCCACGCTCACCGTCTCCGGCAGAATCACGTCTCGAATGACCGGTGCAGTGGGTTTGGTGAACTGATGACGGGATGGCACAGGTGCCGTCCTGGCCGCCTTGCGCCCGCCACGTTTGGCGCGGCTGGCTTTGGTCCGGGCGCGACGCTCCTCTTCCTTACGCTGCAATTCGGCGCGCTTGGCTTCGGCTTCCAACTCGCGTTTTGCAGCCTCCTCCTCGCGACGGCGCTCGGCCTCTTCCTCGGTCTTCCGACGGGCCTCCTCGAGACGTTCCTGCGCATCCTCGGCGTCGGCGACCATATCCACCGGTGCACTCGGCTCCAAATCGGCCGGCACCTCTTCGGGGGCGGCAACCGCCTCCAGGGCAGCGGCAGCAGCGGCTGCTTCCTGCTCCCGGGCCTGGCGCTCAGCCTCGAGGCGAGCCTGCACGGCGGCCTCTTCCTCTGCCACTCGATGGGCTGCTTCCTGAGCCGCCTCGAAGTCAGCACGCACCGCATCGCGCTGCTTGGTCTCCTGCTCGGCAATCACGCTGCGTTTGACGTAGGTACGCTTTCGACGCACCTCCACGTTGACCGTCTTGACCCGCCCCTGGGCCCCGGCCAGTTTCAGTTCAGAATGGCTCTTGCGGCGCAGGGTGATGCGCTGAGGTTCTGACACTCCCAGAGTTTCCTTGCGACCATGGCTCTTGCGTAAATGGGCAAGCAGCTGCAGCTTTTCGTCCTCGGTGATCTTGTCACCGGGCGCTGTGGCCACCAGACCCGCGTCCTGCAGCTGGGTCAACAGCCGGTCCACGGGAATACCCACGGTAAGCGCGAATTGTTCGACCGTCACTTCCGACATTAGACGTAACCCCTGGGCTTAATCACTGCTGATCGTCTGCTTCGGCAAACCACGGTGCACGGGCAGTCAGAATCAACTCCCCGGCGCGCTCGCGATCGACGCCGGCCATATCCACTAGATCATCTGCCGCAAGCTCGGCGAGATCCTCCATGGTGCTCACGCCCTTGGCCGCGAGCCGGAAGGCGAGATCCTCGTCCATACCCTCCATGGTGAGCAGGTCCTCCGCCGGCTCGGCCGAGTCGATCTGCTCTTCCTCGGCAATGGCCTGGGTGAGCAGCGCATCCCGCGCCCGGCTGCGAAGCTCTTCGATGATCTCCTCATCGAATCCTTCGATGTCGAGCATCTCCTGGGTCGGCACGTAGGCGACCTCCTCAAGCGTGGAGAACCCCTCCTCGACCAACACCTCGGCCAGTTCCTCATCGACGCCGAGCAATTCCATCAGCGTCTTGCAGGTGCCCTCGATTTCCTGTTCGGTCTTCTCGAGCGCCTGGTCCTCGGTCATCACATTGAGCTCCCAGCCGGTGAGCTCGCCGGCCAGTCGAATGTTCTGACCGCCACGGCCGATGGCCATGGCCAGTTTCTCGTCGTCCACCGCCATATCCATGCTGTGGCTGTCCTCGTCCACCACAATGGACAAGACTTCGGCCGGCGCCATGGCGTTGATTACGAACTGAGCCGCATTGTCGTCCCAAAGAACAATGTCCACCCGCTCGCCGGCCAGCTCGTTGGACACGCTTTGCACCCGCGAGCCGCGCATGCCAACACAGGCCCCGACCGGGTCGATTCTTGGATCGTTGCTCTTGACCGCAATCTTCGCCCGCACGCCCGGGTCCCGGGCGGCGCCCATGATCTCGATCAAGCCCTGGCCCACTTCCGGAACCTCCAGGGTGAACAACTCGATCAACAGCTCGGGCATGACCCGGCTGACAAACACCTGGGGACCGCGTGGCTCGGAGCGCACGTCGTAGATGTATCCACGGATGCGGTCACCGGCCCGGACCGACTCGCGCATGATCATGTGCTCCCGGGGAATCAGCGCTTCGGCGTTGCCCCCCAGGTCCAGCACGATACTGCCGCGCTCGGCGCGCTTCACCACTCCGTTGATCATTTCGCCCTTGCGCGACTCAAACGCCTCCACCACCTGCAAGCGCTCCGCTTCGCGCACTTTCTGCACGATGACCTGCTTGGCGGTCTGGGCCGCTATCCGGCCAAACTCGGCATTCTCAGCCGGTTCCTCCACATACCCGCCAACATCGATGTCTGGCACAGCCTGTCGGGCCGTGCCGGCAAGCATGTGAACCGCGGGGTCGAACTCCTCGGCATCGTCCTCCACCACCTGCCATCGGCGAAAGGTGGAGTACTCGCCGGTATCGCGGTCGATCGCCACCCGCATGTCGGTTTCGGTGCGGTAGCGCTTTTTGGCTGCCGAAGCCAAGGCGGCCTCGATGGCCTCGTAAATCACGTCCTGGGCCACGCCTTTCTCGTTTGAGACCGCGTCGACCACCATCAGAATTTCTTTGCTCATCGCATCATGCCCCCAGGGCTTGCACTACCTTGACCGGCCCCTAGCCCCTAAAGCTCCGCCACCAGGCGGGCGCTTTCGATCTGGTCCAACGGCACCCGATATTCGGTACCTTCGGTTTCCAACACCACGGCATCGCCGTCCAGCCGCTTGATTTCGCCAGTGAACTTGCGCCCCGCCCGTTCCGGCAACGGCGCCACCAGCCTCACTTTCGCCTTGTGGCCCACGAAGCGCTCGTAGTGTGCCGCTTCGAACAACGGCCGATCCAAACCAGGCGAAGACACTTCCAACGCATACTGGCCCGGTATGGGGTCTTCCACGTCCAGCACGCCACTTATCTGATGGCTCACCCGCGCACAGTCGTCAACGTTGATGCCTGCTTCCGCGTCGATGTATACACGCAGCACTGAATGGCGCCCGTTGGGGTGATACTCCACCCCGACCAATTCGTAGCCCATGCCCTCCAAAACCGGAGCCAGAAGCGCATGCACTTTCAGATCGTTTCGCGCCACATCAACACCGAATAACGAAAAATGGGCCCTGACGGCCCACTTTTACTCCCGGCAGAATAGCCGCCCGCCGCACCTCCGCCCACGAAAAAGGCCCTGTCGTAGGGCCTTATCGGTCAGGTCCT
Organism: uncultured Gammaproteobacteria bacterium; assembly: GCA_963783675.1. Classification (GTDB taxonomy): domain Bacteria; phylum Pseudomonadota; class Gammaproteobacteria; order Competibacterales; family JAHEDQ01; genus JAHEDQ01. Next base: position 8,046 of record CAWAOU010000031.1, on the reverse strand, counting down.
GGCGGGGCCGGATGAACGCTGTCGATCCGGGGGCCCTCGCACTTGAGGCGGCGAAAACTACACCTAATGTCATGTCGCGTCAAGAATCGCCCGGCGCCGCGCTCCGTTGCCGCCTGGCATCTTGAGCCGGATCATCAGCCCCGCAGTCGGAATCCCAATTCGCAGGTAGAGGTTGGCCAAATCAGATGGCTCCTTGAGTGCATCCTCGCGCAATATCAAACCGTTCGTTCGGCCGCGGCTCGATCCGGCGCGTAATCCGGGTTAGCCCGGATTATTGTAAGTCGTTTGTCCGAAATCTTGGCTGGGACTGGACGAAGCCTTGGCTGCTGGGCCAAGCTAACGGGGCGCTGCCGGATTTCCCGAGCTGGCCTCTCCGCCACCACGCACAACGATCGTCGTCGATTAACCGGATTAGATGCCCATGTCACAAACCCTGGTTCGATACTCCAAAGTCATCGAAATCGTCGGCGACATCGTTCGGGTTGACGTGCCCGAGGCGGTGTCGGAAGGGGGGCAGCCCACGGCCCGCTTCGGCGACCTCGCAGTTGTGGAGAACGTGGACGGCGACCGCTCGATGGCCCAAATCATCAGCGTCGATCGGACCAAGGTTTCCCTGCAGGTGTTCAGCGGCACCAAGGGCATGTCCACCGGGGCGACGGTGCGCTTTCTGGGACACCCGATGATGGCGACTTACTCGGACAACGTGCTGGGCCGGGTGTTTCGGGGCTCGGGTGAACCCATGGACGGGGGACCGGATCTGAGCCAGGACCCGAAGGTGGTCATCGGCGGTCCATCGGTGAACCCGATGCGCCGGAATCTGGCGTCCAAGATGATTCGCACCGATGTGCCCATGATCGACGTATTCAATTGCCTGGTGGAAAGCCAGAAGATCCCGATCTTCTCGGTGGCGGGTGAACCGTTCAATCCGTTCCTGGCCCGGATCGGCATCCAGGCCGACGCCGACGTGGTGGTGTTCGGCGGGCTGGGTCTCATTTTCGACGACTTCCATTACTTCCAGGCGGCGTTCGAGGACGCCGGCGTTTTCGCCCGAACCGTCATGTTCGTCAACCAGGCTTCCGACCCCATTGTGGAACGACTGCTGGTGCCGGATATGGCCCTGGCGGTGGCGGAACGCTTTGCGGTGGACGAAGGCAAACGGGTTCTGGTGCTGCTCACCGACATGACGGCCTATGCCGACGCCATGAAAGAGGTGGGCATCGCCATGGAGCACGTCCCCTCCAATCGGGGTTATATGGGTGACCTGTATTCGCAGCTGGCGCGGCGCTATGAAAAAGCCTGTGACTACGCCAGCGGCGGTTCGGTAACGATTCTCACGGTCACCACCATGCCCGGCGACGATGTGACCCACCCGGTGCCGGACAATACCGGCTACATCACCGAGGGCCAGTTCTATTTGCACGATGGAGTGCTGGACCCGTTTGGATCCCTGTCACGTCTCAAACAGCACGTGATCGGCAAGGTCACCCGCGAAGACCACGGACAGATCATGAACACCATGATTCGTTTTTACTCCGGCGCCCGGGACGCCGATCAAAAACGCGCCATGGCGTTCGAGCTGTCGCCGTTCGATCAAAAGCTGATTCGTTTCGGCAATCTGTTCCGCAGTCGCTTTATGGACATCGACGTGGCGATGCCTCTGGAGAAGGCGCTGGACCTGTGCTGGGAAACCCTGGCGGAGTGTTTCGAACCCGGCGAGTTGTTGATGAAACAGGCTCTGATCGACAAATACTTCCCGCATCAGCACACCGATAAGGCAACCGACGACAGCGAACAGGTCGCCTGAGATGGCGCGACTGTCTCTGAGCAAGTCCTCATTGGGCCGCGAGCAGCGTCAACTCAAGGCGTTCGAGCGCTTCTTGCCCTCGCTCGACCTCAAACGACGGCAGCTCATGGCGGAACGGGCCAAGGCGCGCCGCCGCCGGGAAGAAACCCAGCGCGAGGCGGAGCGCCGGACCCGCGAAATAGGCGAACGTTTGCCGATGCTGGCCAATCAGGAAATCGAACTCGTCAATCTGGTGAGCATCAGTGAGATCCATCTGGGCGAGGAAAACATCGTTGGCACCCGATTGCCGATTCTCGACCGGCTGGAAGTATCCGTTGCAGATTACGCGCTGATGAGCAAACCCCACTGGGTGGATGCGGTGGTTGAAGCGATGCGCTCGATTCTGGAACTGCGCATTCGGGCGCAGGTGGAAATGCAAAGGGTCGAGCAGCTCGAAGCGGCCGTGCGGGTCGTCACCCAGCGGGTCAATCTGTTCGACAAGGTCCTTATTCCCAGGGCGCGAAAAAACATCAAACGGATCCGGATCTATCTTTCCGACGTGGAACGCTCGGCGGTGGTGACGTCCAAGATCGCGAAATCGAAACGGGCCCGAGCGGAGGAAACGGCATGAGCATCATGCCGCTGAAGCGCGCCACCCTGATCGCGACCCAGGCTGACAAGCCAGCGCTGTTGCGGGATTTGCAGGCGTTGGGCTGCATGCATCTGGAGTCACTGCGCCCAACCGGCCCGGCGCCGGAGGAAGCGGCGCCGGAGCATGCCGAGGACGCCCGACAGGCCTTGAGATGGCTGCAGGAGACGCCCCGGCAGCGGCGCCAGATCCTGATCGAACCCGAGTTCGACGTAGCGGACTTCGTGGCGAAGGTGCTGGCCAACAAGCAGGCGGTTCGTGACACCGGCGATGATCTCGACACCGTACTCGAGCATGCGCGCGCTCTGGTGCCCTGGGGCGATTTTGAGTTGCCGGAGGAAGGCGGGCTGGACGGACAGCTGCTGTGGTTTTATGTGGTGCCATTGCGCGAACTGGACAACATCCCACGCGACCGCTTCGCCTGGGAGTTGGTGCATCGCGACCACCGTTTCGGCTATGTGGTGGTGATCTCCGAGGAGGAACCCCCCCATGACGCCATGCCGGTGCCGAGAACCCACACCGGCGCCGAGTCACGCAGCACACTGGCCCGGCGTCAGGAGATGCTGGAGGTGGAACTGGAGGGGCTGGCCGCGCAGCGCGAATCCCTCACCCACCGGCGAACCTTGCTGCAGCGAAACATGGACCGAGCCGAGGATCAGGCCGTCATGCGCCATGCCTCGGAGCAGACCCTGGAAACCCAAGACGGGCTGTGTCTGCTGCAGGGCTGGGTACCGGCCGCCGCGGCCCCGGCCTTAGAGGACTACGCGAACACACGCTCCATTGCCCTTACATTGGCCGAACCGACGCCGAAAGATAGGCCACCGACCCTGTTGAAAAACCCCCCCAAACTGAGCGGTGGCCAGGACCTGTTGGGATTTTACGAAACCCCGGCGTACCGGACCTGGGACCCATCAACCATCATCTTTTTCTCGTTCACGACCTTCTTCGCCATGATTCTTTCCGACGCCGGCTACGGGCTCACTCTGGGTTGTGTTCTGGCCTTTTTCTGGAAGCGGATGGGCGAATCCGAAACCGGTCTGCGCATGCGGGTGCTCATGAGCTACCTGGTGGGCGCGACCATCGTCTACGGCATGATGGTGGGCAGTTACTTCGGGGTGTCGCCGGCGGAGGGCAGCCTGCTCGGTGCGTTCAAAATACTGGACATCAACGACTACGACACGATGATGCGAATTTCCATCCTGATCGGCGCCATGCACATCGTCCTGGCCAACGCCATGATGGCCTACCATGCCCCCTATCCGTCGGCACGGGGAAAACCGCTGGGCTGGTGCGCGGCGGTGGTGGGTGGCGTGGCCCTATGGTTTGGCGCCACCGGCATTGGCCCACCGGCCGCCATGGAATCTCTGGGTACGGCACTGATCGTGGGCGGCCTGGTCGCAGTGGTCTGGTTCGGCGATCCGCAACCGACCGGGGGTGGCGACGGTCTGCTCAAGCGGCTTGGTAAGGGACTGATGGCACTCACCGATGTGACCAAGCTATTCGGCGATGTGCTGAGCTACATGCGCCTGTTCGCCCTCGGTCTGGCCAGCGCCTCGCTGGCTCTGACCTTCAACGAGCTGGCCGGTCAGGTACGCGAAGCGGTACCGGGTCTGGGGGTGTTGCTGGCCCTGCTGATACTGGTGCTGGGCCATGTGCTGAACCTGGGCCTGTCGATCATGAGCGGGGTGGTCCACGGACTGCGCCTGAACGTGCTGGAGTTTCTGAACTGGAGCGTCTCCGATGAGGGCTATCCGTTCAAACCGTTTGCGAGAAAGGAGACGCGTTGATGAATGAGTTCATTATTGCCCTGGGCTGGGTGGGGGTGTTCGCACCCATGGCATTGGGTGCCGTCGGCAGCAGCATGGGCTGCGCAGTGGCCGGCCAGGCGGCAATCGGGGCCTGCCTGGAGACCGATGGTGGCTACGGGAAATACATCGGCGTGGCGGCCATGCCGTCATCGCAGGTGATTTACGGCATTGTGGTGATGTTTGCCCTCAACCGTGAGATGACAGTGACCGTGGCCCCCGGCATATTTGGCATCGGTCTGTTGGCCGGCATCGCCCTGATGATCAGCGGATCATTCCAGGGCCGCGCGGTCGCATCCGCCATTCATGCCACCACCGCGAAACCCGAAATATTCGGGCTGTCCCTGGCGCCGGCGGCCATCGTCGAGGGCTTTTCCGTTTTTGCCTTCATTTTCGCTCTGGTGGTCGCCGGCGATATTCCAAGCGGCTGACATTAAACCTAAACAAAGGGCAGCGAGCATGAGTGCGAAACAGGATCACGGCGACGAAGGGCTGGTCGCCTCGGGCGTACAGGCCTTGATCGACCGGCTCCGGGAACAGGGCATCGAGGCCGGCCGGCAGAACGCGGAAAAAACCGTGGCGGATGCGGAGGCCCGGGCACGCTGGGTGGTCGAGCAGGCCCAGGAAGAAACCACGCGGATGCGCGAGCAGGCCCAGGCCGAAGCCGACCGGACCCGGACCGCGGGCCAGGAGGCGCTGCAAATCGCCGTGCGGGACGCATTGTTGGCGGTTAAGACCGACCTCACCCAGCGCTTTGCCCGCGAAATAAGGCGTCTGGTTTCGGATCAGCTGAAAAGCGAGGACATGCTGCAGCAAATGATTCTGGAAGTCGCCGGGCGATCGCGGGAGGCCATCGGAGAGACGGAACCCGCGACAGTCATCCTCCCCCGGGACGTGGTGGGCCTTAACGACCTGCGCCGCAAACCGGAAGAAATGCAGGAAGGCACTCTGGCCCATTTCGTCCTGGCGACCGCAACTGATTTGATGCGCGAGGGGGTCACCTTCGGCGTCTCAGAGGATGAACAAACCGGCATCCGGGTGCGCTTGGAGGGTTCCGAACTCACCCTCGATCTGACCGACGAAGCGGTGGCCAACCTGCTGTTGCAACACCTTTCCCCGAGGTTTCGCGCCCTGCTGGAAGGCATCGTCAAGTGAGCACGCAGTGATGAGCGGCGCAAACCAATACGCCACGCTGATGACCAGCCTGCCCTATCACCCGACCCTGTTCGCGGCGAAGCAAACCCCATTGTCCCGAATCCGTCTGCGCCAGCGGCTGCAGCTCATGCTGACGCCGGAAGACGCGCTCCAGTTGCAGGTAGCGGCCGATATTCTTGAATGGCCGCGGCAACCGCAAGACCATTCCGACCCCGAGATCATGAAGCGCGCCCGCGTGCTGGAGAGACAGTTGGACCGGCCGTTTCTTCAGGACATCGTCCGAGAGCGCCTGGAAATGCGCACCCTGGTCACCGCCATGCGGCGCCGGCATGCCGGTGCTGCGGCCCCGGGCGAACGGGAGGTCTGGGGCTACGGGCGCTGGGTCAATCACATCCGGCGCAATTGGAGCGATCCGGTGTTTCGGCTCGAGCGGGTGTTTCGCTGGGGACAGGAAGCAAACAGGCTGCTGCTGCAAGGCGACGCGCTGGGCTTGGAGCGACTGCTTCTGGGAACGGCCTGGGCCGATCTTGACCGGCACACCCTGGGCCACTACTTCGACTTCGCGGCGGTGGCGATCTACTCGCTGCGCTGGAGTCTGATCGCACGGTGGACCGGATACGATGCCGAGGCGGCAGCCCTGCGGTTCGACACGCTGATCACCGACGCACTCCAAACCCAGACCAAACAGCTGTTCCACTGAGGACATGGCATAACTATGGGCGACAAAAAAGCTTCTGCGACGGCCCGGGTCGTCACGGTACAGGACGACATCGTCACCATTGAATCGGTGACGACAAACGGCACAACCGCCAACCTGGTGAAGAACGAGGTGGTGTATGTCTGCCCACAGACGCCGGAGCGCAGTGGGGGCCGCTTGGAACGACTGCAGGCCGAGGTGCTGCGGGTGCGCGGGCGTACGGCGGACGCCCAGGTGTTCGAGAGCACCGCGGGTGTCGGCATCGGCGATCCGGTGGAGCAATCCGGGCAGATGCTGTCCGTGGCCCTGGGGCCAGGATTGCTGGGACAGGTGTTCGACGGACTGCAGAATCCGCTGGCGGAAATTGCCAATCGCTACGGCAATTTCCTGCCCCGCGGAGCAGACGCGCCGGCGCTGGACATGAACAAGAAATGGCGTTTCGTGCCCTCGGTGAAGGTCGGCGCGCGCCTGCGGGGCGGTGACGTCCTGGGTACGGTTCAGGAAGGGCGTTTCCCGCACAAAATCATGGTGCCGTTCAGCGAGGTGGATGAGGTCACGGTCACCTGGATTCAGGAAGGCAGCTTCACCATCGACACCCCGGTGGCGCGGATCAAGAACCCACGAGACGAAGAACGCGAGCTGACCCTGGTTCAGTACTGGCCGGTGCGGCGCCCCCTGCCTGCGGTACTGCTGCGCAAGCGCCGCTCGGAACGCCTCTACCCGACCGAGCCGATGATCACCACCCAGCGTCTGATCGACACGTTTTTCCCAATCGCCCGGGGCGGTACCGGCTGCATCCCCGGACCGTTCGGCGCCGGCAAAACGGTGTTGCAGCATTTGATCTCGCGCTTTTCCGACGTGGACATCGTGCTGGTGGTGGCCTGTGGCGAGCGGGCCGGCGAAGTGGTGGAAACCATCACTGAATTTCCGCAGCTGAGCGACCCCAAATCCGGCGGCTCGCTGATGGACCGTACCATCATCATCTGCAACACCTCATCCATGCCGGTGGCCGCCCGGGAGGCTTCGATCTACACCGGCATCACGCTGGGCGAGTACTACCGGCAGATGGGCTACAACGTGCTGTTGATCGCCGATTCCACATCGCGCTGGGCCCAGGCCATGCGCGAGACTTCGGGCCGGTTGGAGGAGATCCCCGGCGAGGAGGCTTTCCCGGCCTATCTGGACTCATCGATCAAGGGGGTTTACGAACGGGCCGGCGTGATTCGCACCAACGACGGCAGCACCGGCAGTCTGACCATGATCGGCACCGTGTCGCCGGCCGGTGGCAACTTCGAGGAACCGGTCACCCAGTCGACGCTTTCGACGGTCAAGACCTTTCTCGGCCTCAGTGCGGAGCGGGCATACAAGCGTTTCTACCCGGCGGTGGATCCGTTGTTGTCCTGGTCCCGCTATCTGGATCAGATCGGGGACTGGTACGAGCGCAACGTGGAAGCGGGCTGGGTTGCCAAAGTAGGTCGTATGATCGATTTGCTGGGCCGGGGGACGCCGTACTGCAGATGATGCAGGTCACCGGCGAAGAAGGCGTCACCATGGACGACTTTGTCACCTATCAGAAATCGCTGTTCCTGGACATGGTCTATCTGCAGCAGGATGCCTTCGACGCGGTGGATTCGTCGGCGTCGCTGGAACGCCAGAAACTGACTTTCAATCTGGTCACCGAACTGGTCGAGCGGGATTACGTATTCGACGACAAGGAGGCGGCGCGGGATTACTTCACCCGTCTGACCGGGCTGTTCAAGAACTTCAACTACGCCAGGCCGGATGCACCCGAGTACGCGCGGACCTTGGAAGAGATATCCACGCTGTCACAATCCGTTCCCATGCCCGCCATGGAGACGGAAACGAATGCTGTGGGCACAGAAGAACCGGCGACCTGAGCGGGCCGCTTTTTGATCGGTCGATCACGATCGGCGGTAGACCGACTGAGGGTCTCCGC
>CAWAOU010000030.1:0-41172 GCA_963783675.1 uncultured Gammaproteobacteria bacterium | reverse complement strand
AGTAAACTGCTAAGGGGCCCCTAATTTATTCTGGGCGAAGCAGATTGGAGGCTGAAATGCGCAGATTCAGGGGCGGAACCGGCGCAGATCGCGGGTAATAGTTGTTCTATTGCCAAGATCTGCAACGATGAAGCTGTGTATTTCAGTCCCAGGATGCTCGTTCACGGATAGATCAGAGGTCCCGTAAGTGCAATCTGGGTTTGAAGGAGACAGACCTGATGACCATGAAGTTTCCCTCCGCCTACACCATCCTGTTTTTGCTGATCTGTGTCGTGGCCGCCGCCACCTGGATCATTCCGGCCGGCGAGTACGACCGGACCTTCAGCGAGGCCCTGGACCGGGATGTCCCGGTAGCGGGAACCTACAAGGAAGTGGAACCCAATCCCCAGGGCATCGTAGATGTGTTCATCGCCCCAATCGCCGGTTTCTACGATCCGGGCAGTTACAAGGCGGCGGCCATCGATGTTGCTCTGTTCGTGTTGGTCATCGGCGGCTTTCTGATGGTTGTGACCCGCACCGGTGCAATCGATGCGGGCATCGGTCGGGCCATGACCAAGCTCCGGGGCCGCGAGAAATGGATGATCCCCATCATGATGGGGCTGTTCGCCGCCGGCGGCACCAGTTACGGCATGGCGGAAGAATCCCTGGCCTTCTACGGCTTGATCATTCCGGTGATGATCGCTGCCGGTTATGACGCCCTGGTGGGCGTGGCGGTCATCATGCTGGGCGCGGGGATCGGCACCCTGGGGTCCACCGTCAACCCGTTTGCCACCGTAATCGCATCCGACGCCGCAGGGGTCACCTTCGCCGAAGGCATCGTCATGCGGGTGATCATTTTGTTGCTGGGCTGGCTGATCTGCGTTGCCTTTGTCATGCGCTACGCCAGCCGGGTCAAGGCCGACCCGTCGCGCTCGATGGTGGCCGATCTCAAGGCCGAAAACGAGGCGCATTTTCTGAAAGGGCGGGATCAGCAGGATGTGATTGAGTTCACCACCAAACGCAAATCATCCTGACCGTGTTCGCGCTGACGTTCGTCGTGATGATCTGGGGGGTGTCCTCCCAGGGTTGGTGGATGGCCGAGATGTCGGCTTTGTTTCTCGCCGCCTCCATACTGGTAGGCGTTATAGAGTGGATGGGCGAGGAAGCCTTCACCACCGCATTCGTGGACGGCGCCCGGGATCTGCTGGGCGTTGCCCTGGTGATCGGCCTGGCCCGCGGCATTGTGGTGATCATGGACAACGGCAAGATCACCGATACCATTCTGTTCATGGCCGAGGGCGCGGTCAGCGGGCTGTCCGAAGTGGGATTCATCAACACCATGTTCGGGCTCGAAATCATGCTCTCGTTCTTTGTACCGTCCTCCAGCGGACTCGCCGTGCTGACCATGCCCATCATGGCACCGCTGGCCGACTTCTCGGGCGTGTCGCGCGATCTGGTGGTGACGGCCTACCAGAGCGCCAGCGGCTGGGTGAATCTGTTCAACCCGACCTTTGCCGTGGTGATGGGTGGCCTGGCCCTGGGACGCGTGCCCTACAACAAGTGGCTGGCCTTCGTCTGGCCGCTGTTGCTGGTTCTGGCGCTCATGATCGCTGCGGTGCTCAGCATCGGTGCGCTGTTGACCTGAACGATGCGCGCAGATCGGGGCAGGGACGTCTGGCAGGACAGCTGTGATCGAGCGCAGAGGTTCCTGTGTTTGTCGGGGCCATCCGGCGGCACGGTTCAGCGGCCAAACCGTCCGGCGCCGCATAGATAAGGAGGAGACATTCGTGTCGAATTTTGGCGTTTACTCTGAAGTGGGCAAGCTGCGCAAGGTCATGGTGTGTCGGCCCAATCTGGCGCACGAGCGGCTGACACCGCGCAACTGTGAAGATCTGCTGTTCGATGATGTCATGTGGGTCCATCAGGCCCGCGTGGACCATCAGGATTTCGTGCTCAAAATGCACGCCCGCGATATTGAGGTGTTCGACCTCCAGGATTTGCTGACCGAGACCCTTCAGAACGGCGAGGCACGGGGTTTCATCCTGGACCGGCGGGTGACCCCCAACTACGTTGGGCTGCGCACCGCCGAGTTCATGCGCCCCTGGCTGGATGAGATGGACAACCGCAAGCTGGCGCGTCATCTGCTCGGCGGTGTCGCCATTTCCGATCTTCCGGAAGGCGAGATGCGCACCACCCTGGGGGAGGCCTTTGGGGCCACCGAGTTTCTGGTGCCGCCGATACCCAACAGCCTGTTCCAGCGGGATCCGTCGTGCTGGATCTACAACGGCGTCACCTGCAACCCGATGTTCTGGCCGGCCCGCAAGCCCGAGACCCTGCTGCAGCGTGCGGTGTACAAGTTCCACCCCATGTTCAAGGACGAGGATTTCCATTTCTGGTGGGGGGACTCGGACGAGGATTTCGGAATGGCCTCCATCGAAGGCGGCGACGTCATGCCGATCGGCAAGGGTATTGTGCTGATCGGCATGGGCGAGCGCACCACTTCGCAGGCGGTGGTTCAGGTTGCCCAACAGCTGTTCAAGCATCAGGCGCGCAACCCGCGTTATCGCCTGCCAGATGCCCAAAAGCCGCGCGGCGATGCACTTGGATACGGTGTTTTCATTTCTGGATGTGGACAAGTGCACCGTATTCCATGAGGTGGTGGACGAGATCCGGTGCTACTCAGCCTATCCCACGGACGACGAGGGCGGCTTCGACGTGCGCACCGAAAAGGGCCACATGCTCGAGGTGATCAAGGACGCGCTGGGCCTTTCCGATCTGCTGGTGATCGGAACCGGCGGCAACGCCTACCAGGCCGAGCGCGAACAGTGGGACGACGGCAACAACGTGGTGGCCCTGGAGCCGGGCGTCGTGGTCGGCTACGCCCGTAACACCCACACCAACACGCTGATGCGCAAAGCGGGCGTGGAGGTCATCACCATCAGCGGCGCGGAGCTGGGCCGTGGCCGTGGCGGGGGGCACTGTATGACCTGCCCGCTGCAACGCGATCCAGTCTACTGATCGCTCAAAACACATTCTTCACCCGACTGGGTTCGTCGCCTCGTAATCACTAAAACGCACCCATTTCAGCACCGGAGGAACGCGAACATGCCATTCAACCTGCGCGGCCGCAGCTACCTCAAGCTGCTCGATTTCACCCAACGGGAGATGCGCTTCCTGCTGGACCTGGGCCGTGATCTGAAACGCGCCAAGTACGCCGGCACAGAGCAGCAGCATCTCAAGGGCAAGAACATTTGTTTGATCTTCGAAAAGACATCGACACGCACGCGCTGTGCCTTCGAGGTCGCTGCCTATGACCAGGGCGCCAATATCACCTACCTGGACCCCACCGGCATCCCAGATCGGGCACAAGGAGTCCATGAAGGACACGGCGCGGGTGCTGGGCCGGATGTACGACGCCATCGAGTACCGTGGATTTTCCCAGGAGGCTGTGGAGCAACTGGCGGCGTATTCCGGCGTGCCGGTGTTCAACGGTCTCACCGACGAATACCACCCCACACAAATGGCCGCCGACATCATGACCATGCGCGAGCACAGCGACAAACCCTTGGCGAATATCTCGTACGCCTTCGTCGGCGATGCCCGCAACAACATGGGCCACTCATTGATGATCGCGGGCTGTCTGATGGGTATGGACGTGCGCCTGGTGGCGCCCAAGGAATTGTGGCCGGACGAAAACATGGTTGCTAAGGCCCGGGAACTGGAAAGCACCTATGGCGCCCGCCTCACGGTCACCGACGATGCCGAGGAAGGGGTCCGCAACTGTGACTTTATCCACACCGACGTCTGGGTCTCCATGGGCGAGCCGGCGGAGGTCTGGGAGCAGCGCATCAAGATGCTTTCCCCTTATCAGGTGAACACGGCGCTGATGCAGGCGACCGGCAATCCACAGACAAAATTCATGCACTGCCTGCCGGCATTCCACGATCGTGGGACCAAGGTCGGCCAGGACATGTTCGAGAAATTCGGCATTGAGGAAATGGAGGTCTCCGACGAGGTGTTCGAATCGCCGGCCGCCCTCCAGTTCGAGCAGGCCGAGAATCGCATGCACAGCATCAAGGCGATTCTGGTCGCCACCATGGGCCTGTAGGGGATCCCGAACACCGCAAATCGGCAGCACCGGGACGACTCATCCGGTGCTGCGAAGGGAGATGAGGATATGAGAGTGGTCGTTGCATTGGGTGGCAATGCCCTGTTGCGGCGCGGTCAGCCCATGACCGCCGAGAACCAGCGCGCAAACGTCAGAACAGCTGCGGAGGCGCTGGCGCCCATCGCACGCGGGAACGAGTTGGTCATATCCCACGGCAACGGGCCCCAGGTCGGCCTGCTGGCGCTCCAGGGCGCAGCCTACCGGGATGTAGAAACCTATCCCCTGGACGTTCTCGGCGCCCAGACAGAAGGCATGATCGGGTACCTGATCGAGCAGGAGCTGGGCAATCTCCTGCCGGTGGAGGTTCCGTTCGCCACCCTGCTGACCATGGTTGAGGTGGACCCCGACGATCCGGCCTTCGGCAACCCCACTAAGTTCATCGGTCCGGTGTACAAGATCGAGGAGGCGGACAGCCTGCGCGAAAGCAAGGGCTGGCAGTTCAAGCAGGACGGCGAGTACTGGCGCCGGGTCGTCCCCTCCCCTCTGCCCAAACGCATCTTCGAGATCCGGCCCATGAAATGGCTGCTTGAGAAAGGCACGGTGGTAATCGCAACCGGCGGCGGTGGCATCCCCACCATGTATGCGCCCGACCAGGAACGGACGCTGCTGGGGATCGAGGCAGTGATCGACAAGGACCTGGCCACCGAGCTCCTGGCCCGGGAACTGGAATCGGACCTGTTCGTGATGCTGACCGATACCGACGCGGTCTATGTGGACTGGGGCAAACCGGGGCAAAAAGGCATCCAGCGCGCCTCGCCCGCGCAGATGCGCGCATTTGATTTTCCGGCCGGCTCCATGGGCCCCAAGGTCGAGGCGGCCTGTGCCTTCTCGGAGGCTACGGGCAAGGCGGCGGCGATCGGGGCATTGGCCGATCTGGCAGCCATTGTGCGCGGGGACAAGGGCACCACCATCACCACGGACCAGGCCGAGCTGGTCTATCATAAGCACTGACTCGGCGTGCGCTTGCGCCCACTCTGAACCGGATCTATCAAACCGAGCATTGCCAGATGCAGGATCTGTTACTGATGCGACATGCCAAATCGGACTGGCACTCAGGCGCACGCACCGACTTCGACCGCCCCCTGAACGAGCGCGGTCTTCGCAATGCCAGCGACATGGCGCGCTGGATGCGGAGCGCACTGCCCCGCCCGGATATCATTCTATGCTCGCCCGCGGAACGGACCCGGCAAACGGTGTTGCGGGTGTGTGCCGAATGGGGCCTTGAACCCGACAGGATTGTGTGGGAGCCCCGCATCTACGAAGCGCCGCCGGGTGACCTCCTGACGGTGCTCGGCGAAACCGATACGGCCGCACGAACCGTCCTGATGGTGGGGCACAATCCGGGCACGGAACTGCTGATTCGGGAATTGACCGACGCCATGGTACCGGCGGACAAGGGGGACAAAGCGGTGCCCACCGGCACGGTGGCCCATATCCGATTCGATTCTCCGGACGCGCCGCTGGTAAGGGGCAGCGGGCAGCTGCTGAATGTGATGCGTCCTCGCCAGCTGCCGGGCTGATATCAAGAAGCATTCCGGTACATGATTGCCACCTGGAGGAATCCATCACCATGGCCGACCTGAACGTACTCGGGGAGCCTCTTCAATCCTGCTGTGAATCCCCTGCGACGGGCTTTTATCGGGACGGGCAGTGCCGGACCGGGCCGGATGACCCGGGCCGCCATGTGGTCTGCGCCTCGGTGTCGCTGGCGTTTCTCACGTTCAGCCGCGACCGGGGCAATGACCTGATGACACCGGTGCCCGAGTACGGCTTTCCGGGCCTGAAATCAGGCGACTGTTGGTGTTTGTGCGCCGATCGTTGGCGCGAAGCGCTGGAGGCGGGCGTGGCGCCCCCGGTGCGTCTGGCCGCTACCCACACCGCCGCTCTGGAACATGTCAGCCTGGATGACCTCAAGCGCCATGCGCTGGACCTGATGTAGAAAGAGACAGCGTTCTGTTAACGCATGTCCGCCGTGATGGTTTATGATCCGCCGCGGTCTCGAGCTCCGATGCAGGGCCCGGCTGGCTTAGCCAAATCTTACGATCACACAATGACGAGCAACCCGATATGAACAGCCCCCCAATACCTGATCCGTCCCATGGAATTGGCGTGATGTTAAAACGTTGGCGGCATAGGCCGTGGCTGCTGCCGATTTTGGCCGTTCTGGTGAGCACGCCGCTGGGCACAAGCACAGCCTTCGCCCAAACCGATTCTCAAATGCAGACCTGCCTGATGCAGCAGTTGGCATTGGCCCCGGGCCACACCACCATCAGCACTTTGCGTCAGCAATGCGCCGACAGTCTGGCCAAAGAGGCGGGGCTGTTAGGACAGGAAGCGTTTGCCGAACGCGATACCACGGTGCGACCGGGGAGCGTTCCAGAGGGCGAACAGCCGGTGGTGGCGGCACCCACTGCACTGGAACGCCGGTACGGATCTGAGCTGGCGATTCGCGAGAATCCCTTCGGCATCACCCCCCATAAACCGAACTATCTCCTGTTCGCCGCCTACAGCAAGAACGTCTATCCCGAACCCTTTGAGCAGCAGTTCGACGAAAAAGTAAGCATCGATCACACCGAGGCCAAGTTTCAGGTCAGCTTGAAGTTTCCACTGGCGGTGGGACTGTTCGACGGCCGGGCGGACATCATGGCGGCTTACACCAATCGATCCTTCTGGCAGGTCTACAACGACGATTCGGCGCCATTCCGCGACACCAACCACGAACCGGAGGCCTGGATCAGTTTTCTCAATGATTACAAGATTCTGGGTTGGCGCAACGTCGCCAATCAGGCCGGATTTGTACACCAATCCAACGGTCGCGGCGGAGATCTGTCCCGCAGTTGGAACCGCGTGTACGCGCAGTTTCTTTTCGAGAAGGAAGACCAGCTTGTTTGGGTAAAGCCGTGGTACCGGATACCGGAGGACGACAGCGACGACGACAATCCGGATATCAACGATTACATGGGCTTCGGCGAGATCGGCTGGTCCTATGCCATCAAGGGCCACAACATCACAGCCCAAATCCGCAATTACCTGGAATCCGGCTTCAGCAAGGGCACGACGCAGGTATCCTGGTCTTTCCCGATTCCGCATTACGACCACTTTCGTGGCTATGTCCAGGTATTCAACGGTTACGGTGAAACCCTGATCGACTACAACAAGCAAAACACCACGATCGGGGTGGGCGTCAGCCTGACCGACTGGCTGTACTGAAATCCGTCGATCGCCACCGGGGGCGAACCCAACTCCCAGTGATGCCTATGCATGGGCACGCCCGGTGAGGGAGTATGCTGCGATTTCTGAATCAGGCGGTTGTGCACCGGAAAATCTAATTCCACAGACATCAACCCGCAATCCGCGCCTTTCACCCTCCAGTCAGCTTCGTCCAGAACAAATCAGAGACTCCCTAAAAACTGTAGCGCAGGCTCCCTCCGACCAGCCAAAGCAGGTTCGATTTGTAGTCGCCGGTTACCCGAACCCCCTGGGCGGTCTGATCGATAGCTGCGTCCCCCACCATCAACAGAGACGAGCCCAGCGAGAAAAACAATCCGTCTTTGCGCTCAACACTATAGGAAGCGGACAGCTTCCAGGTTTCGTCGACGGGGAAGTCAAAAGTGCGGTTCCGGTCCTTGACCGGCGAGCTGTCGTAGGACAATCCGAGTGACCAGGTACCGTTGCCCCGCTGATGGGCGGCCGCCACTCCGGCATGCCAGGTGTCATCCCAGTTGCGGTCCGCTGTCACCACCCCCCCGTTCTCGAATTTCAGTGAGTTTTCGCTGAACTGCGACCATTGCTGCCAACCCGCGTTCAGGAACAGCCTGGTAGCATCGTTCAGCGCATAGCGCAGCCCGGCCTCGGCCCACTGAGGATTGGTCCAGTCGATCCCCAGGGAACGGGTTCCGAGCGCGCTCAGGGGCGTATTGTTGAACTTGAGATTTCCGGTCAGATTGACATCGGCCTCACTACGATAGACCAAGCCCAGTAACGCCCGGTCCGTCAACTTATACGTCAACCCCAGTAACGCCTGGTAGCCCACGTCGTTCATGTCTTTGAACTTAACCTTGCCATCAGGCAAGCCCGGCTGACGCAGGGCGATTTCTTGCTCCAGAGTGGTGTAGATGACGGTCACACCGCCGCCAATGGACAAACGGTCATTGACTCGATATGCGAGGGAGGGGGTAAACCCAACACCCTGCAGCGATACATCCTGGACTTGATAACGACCGACGAAGTCATCGCCGTAACTCAGGCCCCCACCCAAAGGGGCGGTGACGGAGAATCCGAAGCTAAAACCGTTTGACAGGGGTGTGGCATAAAAAAAACTGGGAATCGCGGCAATGTCCCCGGCCTGACCTCCGTCCTTGCCGCCGGCCTCAGCAATGTCCGGGTCGAACTCGATTTTTGGCAGCGCAAGCTGCACACCGCCAACCATGGCGGCATTCTTCAGCCCCGTCATACCCGCCGGATTGGTCCAGGCGGCATCCGGCCCCCAGGTGTTGGTGGGGTTGGCCACGCCGCCGGTGCCGAGACTGGCGGGCGTACCCACCTCACTCAAATAGAATCCGGCGGCCGATGCAATCTGGGCGCTGAGCATGGGTATCGCAGACAGCGCGCACGCCAAAAGCCTGTTCATTCAACTCTCCTCAAGCCGCCGGCGGGCGGATAAACAACCCAGTGCAAGACGTCTATTGTTTTACGGTTCGGCCACATGCTCAATCACGGTACTCCGGCTCCTCCTCATCCAGAATCGCCTTAAGCTCAGAAAAGTAATGATCGGCCTGGCTGGGATAGTCTTCGATTTCCCGCGCGGTCCGCTCGGCGATTTCATCGGACAAAACCCGCAGGGGCTGCCCGGTCCAAAGCGCCTTGACATAGGTCTCAGCAGCGCGCTCAAAGTAGAATAGACGGTTGAACGCATCCGCCACGCTGTCTCCAATCACCAGGACACCGTGGTTGCCCATGACCATCACCTTGACCTTGGGATCGCTGAACAATCTGGAGCAGCGTTCCCCTTCGGATTCGAAGGCCAGGCCAGAATAGCCTTCGTCCACGACGTGACGGCGAAAGAACATGGCGCAGTTCTGATCCACCGGCGGCAGCGTACTGTCGGCCAGACTGGCCAATACGGTGGCGTGTATGGAGTGCACGTGCAGCGCGCAGCGCGCATGGGGACAATTGCGATGCAGTGCACCGTGCAAACCCCAGGCGGTGGGATCGGGCGCACCCGGCTGCGACATGGTGTCCGGATCGTCTGCATCCACCAGCAATAGATCGCTGGCCTTGATGCGGCCAAAGTAACGTTGATTGGGGTTGATCAGAAAACGCGTCCCGCTCGGGTTCACGGTGAGAGAGAAGTGATTCGCCACGGCCTCGTGCAGATTGAGCCGCACCGCCCAACGAAAGGCGCAGGCAAGATCGACCCGTTGGGCGTATTCATCCGATGAGGCGGGATTCAATGCGCTCAAACCGCTTGCGGACATGGGTTTGCCCTCCAATATGGATGATGAGACAAACATAGGGCAATCGGCTGCGCCACGCCACAGTTGGGACCGCCTATGGTGCGCTGCGGGCAAGTCACGAATACGGTCACCTTGACGAGCTCGGGCGAACAGAAGAAAACGCCTCGGCCTCGAAAATGAACGGATAAGTCATACGACGATTCCGGGACAGCGGTTTGCGCCTGGGGAAAGAGAGCGTCTATGCTGATATGAGAGTCTAAGCATTGAACCACGCGCCGGATCTGGCAGGGGCGTCGGGCGTTTGTAGCACGCTCATGCTGCAAACCCTCGCCTGTCTGTTGACCACAAGGCGCGACACCCACCCGAGAGGATACGATCACAATGAAAGATCCCAAAACCATAAACGGCAAGCCCCTGCACCCGGCAGTCAAGACCTGGGCCGAAGAGGCTCGCGCCGGCAAGTGGAGCCGTCGCGAATTTCTCGCCGTGTCCACGGCCTTCTGCGCCACCACCGCCACCGCTTACGGCCTGATCGGCCTGACCGCCCCCACCGTGGCCCATGCCCAGGGTAAAAAGGGCGGGGTGCTGAAGGTGTCCATGAGCGTACGCCGCGTGGTCGACCCCAGAGCATTTGACTGGAGCGAAATGGGCAACGTGGCACGCCAGTTCTGCGAACCTCTGGTGAAGTACACCAACGAGTTCACCTTCGAGCCAATGCTCCTGGAGAGCTGGGAAATCAGCGATGACGCCACCGAGTACACGCTGCACGTTCGCAAAGGGGTGAAATGGAACAACGGCGACGACTTCAATGCCGACGATGTGGTGTTCAACATCAACCGCTGGTGCGAGAAGGACGTGGAGGGCAACTCCATGGCCGCACGAATGGGATCCCTGGTGGACGAAAAAACCAACCGGGCGGTCGACGGCGGGATCGTCAAGGTCGATGACTACACGGTGAAGCTGACATTTCCCAAACCCGACATCAGCATCATTCCGGGCATGTCCGATTATCCCGCCCTGATCGTGCACCGTGACTTCGAAAAGAACGGCGCGGATTTGTCCGCCAACCCCATCGGTACCGGACCGTTCGAGCTGGAGAGCCTGGATGTGGGGATCAGCGCCGCGGTCAAACGTCGCGAATCCGGCTGGTGGGGCGGCGAGGTGTTTCTGGACGGTGTCGAATGGACCGATTTCGGCACCGACCCATCCGCGGAAGTGGCCGCCTACGATGCCGAAGAGGTCCACCTGAATTACCAGACCGTGGCGGATTTCGTGGAAATCATGGACGGCCTGGATCTCAAGAAATCCGAGGTGATGACCGCCGCTACGGTGGTGGCGCGGATGAACATCGACAACCCGCCCTATGACGACCAAAGGGTGCGCAACGCGATGCAGATGGCGGTAGACAATGCCACTGTGCTGCAGATCGGCTACGGCGACCTGGGCAGCGTAGCGGAAAACCACCATGTCGGGCCCATGCACCCGGAATACGCCAAGTTGCCCGCCAAGGAGCGGGATCTGGAAGGCGCCAAGGCGCTGATGACCGAAGCGGGTCAGATAGATACCGAGTTTGAACTCATCTCCATCGACGATGACTATCGCCGCAACACCACAGATGCCATTGCCGCTCAACTACGGGATGCCGGCTTCAACATCAAGCGCACCATTATTCCCGGCTCCTCGTTCTGGAACAACTGGACCAAATACCCCTTCTCCACCACGAACTGGAATATGCGTCCCCTGGGGGTTCAAGTACTGTCCCTGGCCTACCGCAGCGGCGAAGCCTGGAACGAAACGGCATACAACAACCCCGAGTTCGATGCCAAACTGGAACAGGCCATGGCGATCCCCGACGCCGAAAAACGCCGGGAAATCATGGTCGATCTGGAGACGATCCTGCGGGACTCCGGGGTCATCATTCAACCCTACTGGCGCTCCCTGTACTGCCACATGAGCTCGAACGTGGAGGGTTACCGGATGCACCCTGGATTCGAGCAGCACTTCGAAAAAACCTACCTGAGCTGATCCCCGCGGCGACGACGGGCAGCGCGTGGCTCCGCTGCCCGTCGTCAAACTCACCACAATCGTGCCGAGGGGTAATCGACCGTGCTGATGTTCATCCTGCGCCGACTCGGCGTGATGCTGCTCACCATGTTGACCTTGACCTTGATCGTTTTCGCCCTGGTCAATCTGGAGCCCAACCTCAAGAAACTGGCGCTGGAACAGAACAACAACCGGATGACCCAGGAAGCGGTCGACAGCTGGTTGGAAAAGGAGGGCTACAAACGCCCGCTGCTGGTGCGCTACGGGGAGTGGTTGGGCAACTCGCTCAAGGGCGATTTCGGCTACTCCACCCGCTTTCGCAAACCGGTCAACGAGGTGATGCCGGAACGTCTGGTTTACACCGGCATTCTCGCTTTCTGGGTGATGGCGACCATGGTGCCGGGAGCGCTCATCATCGGGGTGCTGGCAGGCATGCGGGAGGGCTCCAAGACCGACCGCTCATTGTCGGTTTTTTCCATAGCCACCACCGCCACACCCGAGTACGTGAGCGGTATTCTGTTTACCGTGGTGTTCGCCGCCTGGCTGGGCTGGTTCAAGGGCGTGGCCAAGGCCGGGGATGTCACATTCGAGAATTTCGCCCTGCCGGTCATGACCATGTCCATCTACGGTATGGGATACATCGCCCGCATGACCCGTGCGTCCATGGCCGAGGTCATGACTTCGCAGTACATCCGCACGGCGCGACTCAAGGGCATGAGCTTCGGCGCCATCGTGACCAAACATGCGCTGCGCAATGCGCTGATCGCGCCCTTTACCGTCATCATGCTGCAGTTCCCCTGGCTGCTCACCGGCGTGGTTATCGTGGAAAAACTGTTCAACTACAAAGGATTCGGATGGCTACTGGTGGAGGCGGCGGACAACAACGACATCGATATGGTGCTGGCCTGCTCGCTGGTCTCGGTGGCGGTGGTCATCGTCACACAGCTGCTGTCGGACATTGGCTATGCGTTCCTGAATCCACGCATCCGCGTGCAGTGAGGGCATGACCATGGAAACCATTGGAGCCTTCGCGATCTGGTCCGGCGTTACCATCCAATTCTGGCCGGTATGGCTGGGACTGGCCATCATCATGGGCCTCAGCTACGCGTTCAAGCACCGGCTCGGTCTGTACGGCCATCTCTACGACAGCGGCGTGGGCATCGCCGGACTGGCGCTTGTGCTGTTCTGGATCCTGACCGCGATGTTCGCGGACACCATCGCGCCATTCGACCCGATCGAGCAGTTCGGTCTGCTCAAGCGCAAACCGCCGGGGGTGATCGAATCCGGCAGCGGAATCCCGTTTTTCTTTGGAGGGGACAATCTGGGCCGGGACCTGTTCAGCCGCATGGTGTACGGATCCCGATTCGTGCTGACCATCGCCCCGGCCGCCACCCTGGTGGCGTTTATGGTGGGCATCACACTGGGCCTGCCGGCGGGCTATTTCGGCGGGCGCATCGACACCGTGCTCACCTTTCTGGCCAATCTGGTGTTGGCGTTTCCGGTCATCCTCCTGTTCTATCTGCTGGTCACGCCCGGGGTGCGGGAGACGCCCATCCCCACCACCATGGCCGCCGTGTTTTTCATGTTCCCGATCATCATGTTCGCGACCCTGTTCAAAACGGGATACGGGTCCAGACCCGTTTTGTTCTGGACCCTGATGGGGTTCACCGCCGTGATCGGCGGCTGGCTGTACCTGGGTCTGGTGTTCAACCGGGACCCGCTGGGCATCGTCGGACTGGATCCCAACGAACTCAATATTTTCGCCGCCGTCGTTTTCGCCAGTTCTCCCGCGGTATTCCGCATCGTTCGCGGCCTGACCATGGATATCAAAACACGGGACTATGTGGCGGCCGCCCAGACCCGGGGCGAAGGCCCCTGGTACATCATGCTGTGGGAGGTGCTGCCCAACGCACGGGGGCCGTTGATCGTGGACGGCTGCCTGCGCATCGGCTATACCACCATCCTGCTGGGAACCCTGGGTTTCTTCGGTCTGGGGCTATCACCGGAATCCCCGGACTGGGGTTCGATGATCAACCAGACCCGCGGTTTTATTCGTCTGGTGCCCACCATCGTTCTGCCGCAAACCATCGCCCTCGCCTCGCTGGTGCTGGGCCTGAATCTCCTGGCCGACGGACTGCGCGAGCAGTCCCTCAAAGACTGAGGGGGCGATCGTGAGCGAACCGATCCTTGAAATCGAGAACCTGTCCATCTCGTTCTTCACCCGCGCCGGTGAGATCCCGGCGGTGATGGATTTCTCCTGCACCGTCATGCCGGGCGAGGCCATGGGACTGGTGGGTGAATCCGGCTGCGGCAAGTCCACCGTCGCCCTGGGTATCATGCGCGATCTGGGGAACAACGGCCGCATCGTCAGCGGCTCGATCCGCTTCAAGGGTCGGGACCTGGTGAACATGTCGGACGCCGAGCTGCGCCATATTCGCGGCTCCGAAGTGTCCATGGTCTATCAGGAACCCATGGCCAGCCTCAATCCGGCCATGCGGGTCAATCGTCAGCTCATGGAAGTACCCATGATCCACGACGGCGTTTCCAAAGGTGAGGCCGAAGCACGGGCATTGGAGCTACTGGCCGCGGTGAAGCTGCCAGACCCGGAACGCATCGCCGCCGCCTATCCGCATCAGCTCTCCGGCGGCCAACAACAACGCATCATCATTGCCATGGCGCTGCTGTCCAAACCAGCATTGCTGCTCCTGGACGAACCCACCACCGCCCTGGACGTGACGGTGGAGGCCGGCATTGTGCAACTGGTGCGGGAGTTGGGCGAGAAATTCGGCACCTCGATGTTGTTCATCTCCCACAACCTCGGCTTGATCCTGGAGACCTGCAACCGGATCACGGTCATGTACTCGGGTGAAGCGGTGGAGGCCGGCACGGTCAAAGAAGTGTTCGACCGCATGCGGCACCCCTATACCCAGGGCCTGTTCCGGTCGATCCCTCGGCCCGGTGCGGACAAGAACGTCCATCCGTTGATGACCATTCGCGGCCAGCTTCCCCTGCCCCACGAGCGGCCAAGGGGATGCAACTTCGGCCCCCGCTGTGATCATTTCCAGGCTGCAATCTGCGATCTCGGAGACCTGTACATGCAACCCGTGGCAGGAGAAACCGGCCACGATACCCGTTGCGCCCGGTCCTCCGAGATCGACTGGACGGCACCCCCCAGCGGGCTCGCGGTCCATGAACCGGTCAAACCGGGCGAAGTGGTGCTCAGCGTCGACGACCTGAAAAAGTACTACACGGTGGCCAGCAACAGCGTGTTTGGTGGCGGTGAGAAGCGTACGGTCAAAGCCAACGAGTCCATCACCCTGGAGGCACGGGAGGCCGAGACCCTGGCGATCGTTGGCGAATCGGGCTGCGGCAAATCCACCCTGGCCAAGATCCTCCTGGGCCTGGAAACCGCCACCGATGGGGACGTGAAACTGGGCACCACCGAAATCGGGTCGGTGGAAATTCAAGACCGGGACACCCGCACCGTCAGCTCGGTGCAGATGGTGTTTCAGAATCCCTTCGATACCTTGAATCCCAGCCACAGCGTCGGCGCCCAGATCATCCGGGTGCTGGAGCAGTTCGAGATCGGCGATTCGTTGGAGGCGCGCCGCAAGATCATGCTGGAGCTGCTGGATCTGGTGAAGCTGCCAAGAGAGTTCGAGACCCGAAAACCCAGGCAGTTGTCCGGCGGACAAAAGCAACGCATCGGCATCGCCCGGGCCTTCGCGGGACGACCCAGGGTGGTGGTGGCGGACGAGCCGGTCTCGGCACTGGATGTGTCGGTGCAGGCCGCCGTCACCGAGTTGTTGATGGACATTCAGCGTTCATCCCGCACCACCATGCTGTTCATCAGCCACGACCTGTCGGTGGTGCGCTATCTTTCGGATCGGGTACTGGTGATGTATCTGGGTCATGTGGTGGAGTACGGCACCACCGATCAGGTGTTCGCCCCACCCTACCATCCCTATACCGAAGCTTTGCTGGCGGCCATCCCGATCGCCGATACCAAGGCCCGGAAAAAACACATCGTTCTGGAGGGAGACATTCCCTCGGCCATGAATCCCCCGTCGGGATGCCCATTCCAAACCCGCTGCCCCCGCAAGCACGAGGTGCCGGGAGACCGGTGTGAGCGTGAGGTACCGGCGATGCGGGAACTGGCCAACGGTCATCAAATAAAATGCCACCTGTCGGACGCTGTACTGGACAGCATGGAATCGGTGATTTCCTTATCGGAACCCACCGGCGAATCGGCTACCGAGCAGCCGACTCCAAGCTGACTCGGCAGACTGCGCCTTGACCTGAATCGTCGGAGCCGGGCGCCCGTAGGTTCATATTGGCTTTCACCCAGCCGACGACCCGTTTGGCGACGCCGGAGACCGCGACACGAGCATTGCCCCCGCCAGCAGATACAGACATGCCGCACACAGGACCACGCCTCTGAATCCCACCGCCATGGCAAGCAACGCCGCCGTCACCGCACTGACCACCGAGGCGCAACCGTTCACTCCCCATGCCAACGGCAGCAAAGGCGGCGCCCGGGCGGCCAGCATCCGCAGTGCCAGTGGGAACGGCATGCCCATCGCGAACGCCACCGGTGCGATCACGACGACGGCAAACCCAAACCGCAACGGCATACTCAAGCCGCTCACCCACCCCATCAGCGGCGGCAGCATCATGAGGGTAACGACCGCAAGCCCCGCGACCGACCCGAGGGCACCCACCAGCGCCCGTCTTGATCCCGGCAAGCGAGCCGCGACCGCGCTGCCCAATCCGGAGAACGACAGAAACCCGCCCAGCACCGCCGCCACCGCATGAACCGGGTGACCCAGAAAACGCTGCATGTGCTGTAGATAAGCCACCTCGACAAAGAGATAGCCCATCCCGATCAGCGCGAAATAGCTCAGCCAACGAACAACAATCCGATTTTGCGGCACAGCCGGGCCTGAAGGCAGGCATCGCAGGGGCCAGAGAATCATCACCAAACCCAATACCAATGCCTGCAGCGCCGCCGCCACCAGCACCCAGTAACCCCAGTCGATCTGCCCGTATCCGATACCGCCCGGCAGCGACAGCAACTCTCCCAGGTTGCGCCAGCGGGAGTAACGAAAGAAAAACGGGCGGTCGTCGGTGACCGGGGCGATGGAAAACGGGTAGGCCTCGATAAAATCGTCGCGCGCCCCACTCAACAGGGCAGCCACCCCTTCATGGAGCAGCGGCGTCTCCAATCGATTGAACCGGTTCACGTCCTCAGGACTCAGGCCCGGGTGATAGACCAGATCGAAAGACCGGGATTGGGCAAAGCTCCGAATGCGCTGAACCGTCTGGTCGCTCAAGGGGCTGGGGCTGGCGAGCATGACCGTGGTATTCCAGCCTCGGATTACGGCCAGATGTCTCCCCGGGTCCCGCACGCCCCTGTCCTCGAGTGCCATAATTGCGGTCGCCACAAGCCGCAGAATGTCCCGCGGAGGCAACTGCAACCAGCGCGTGATACTGAGCAAGCCCCCAGGCTCGAGGCGGTCCAGCATGGATCGGAACGCCTCACGGGTGTAGAGGTAGCTGACCCGCTGCGCCGCCAGCCCGGTGGCGCTGGCGTCCTGGGTATCGACCAGGTCCACAACCACCAGATCGAAAGACGCATCGCTCAGGTCCAGAAACCGCCGCGCGTCCTCCAACTGCAAACGCACGGCAGGCAGATCATACAGGGCCCCGGAGAACGCCCCGTACGGCCCCCGGATCAGCCCGCTCAGAGTGGCATTGGGCTCCACCACATCCACCGTGACCGCACCCCCGGCAAGGGCCTGGAGTACAGCGGTGCCGCCACCGGGCTCCAAAACCAGTACCCGGGCCCGCGGCAGTAGCTGGTACGGGAGCATTGAACTGAGATCGGCCAGGTATTGTGGTGGATGGATGCCGTCGAATCGGGTTATGGCCCCGGCCGAATCGCCGTCGATGAACAGTCCCCTCTGCTCGGGCGGCCCGCTGCCCGCCCGCAGGCTTAGCCCCGGCGCGTAGCGCATTGGTACACGATCACTGCGCACAGCCGTAATCACACCCATTGGGCCGACAAGTTGTGCTTCGATCTGGCTGCCGGGCGACAGTAAAGCCCGGTGCAGATCCTTGTATTCAGCCGGTGGGCTATGCAGCAGACCGGCAGCGTGCGCGCCCCAGAGTAGAAACACGCTGGCTACCAAGGGCAGCAGGCGGGCCGGATTGAGACATCCGATCTCCAGCAGGCCAATCAATGTGCCCACCAGACCCAGTAGGCCGACAGCGAACAGGATCTGATCCGGATGTGCCCAGTACAAGGCCAGCGTGGCCGATACCGCGCCGGCACCCGCACCGAGCAGATCCACTGCGTACACACTGTGTGCCCGGGCAGCGTAAGCGGTCAGGGCCAAGCCGATACTGGTCGCCAGGCAGAAGAACGGCACCGCCAGGAGCAGAAAAATGGCAAGCAACCAAGCCAACTGTCCCGGTGCCCAGGGGATGGCCTCCGGATTGAAAGGAACGCTGCGGACCGCAACAAAGGCCAGTGGGGCGGTCAGGGCAAAAAGCGTCGCAGCGCTGGTGAACACCAGACCGAAACGCCTGAGCATGACCGGTCTGAACAGGGAAAGCAGAGTGCCGCTGGCCCCATAGCCCAGCAGGGCAAGGCTGATGACCACAGGCACGAGGTGATGCCAGTGAACCAGCGACAGCAGGCGCGTCAGGAGGATCTCGTAGCCCAGCCCTACGCCTGAAAGCAGCCCAATGGCCACCCAGGGTGGCCTGGAAGGCAGCGCGGGTCCGTCAGGCATGCTGAAGACTGCTCCCCAAAGGCAGCCCGACCTTGGGCAATCCCTCAAATCGCGTCGACCGGTCGGGCCGCTAAATCAACCGAGACCCTACAAGACACTCGCCAGTCTTACCCGGAGTGCCTCCGATCTATTCGTCAATCACAACGCTCGACCGCGAAAGCACGGCATTCGTCATTGCAAATGAGCGGGGGTCCCGACGCTTTTGCTAGTGGGCTCCGGTAATGGGCACGAATCGCACCGGGAGAATCTCCCGGGTTATGATCGAACCGCCCGGTTCCTTGCTGACCAGAACCAGCTGCTGGGTCACGTAGCGGCCACCCACCGGTAATATCATGCGCCCACCGGGGCGCAATTGGCGAATCAGGGGTGGCGGAATGTGATCACCGGCCGCGGTAACGATGATCACATCGAAGGGCGCCTGCTCCGGCCAGCCCAGATAACCGTCGCCGCCGCGCACCCGAACCTGCGAATACCCCAGACGGTCCAGGCGCGCCCGGGCCGCCTCCGCCAGGGGTTCTACGATTTCCATGCTGTAGACCTGGGCACCCAGTTCGGCCAGCACGGCCGCCTGATAGCCAGAACCGGTTCCCAGTTCGAACACCCGGAAACCGGACTCCACCTGGAGCAGATCGGTCATCAGGGCGACGATCAGTGGTTGGGAAATGGTCTGACCGTAACCGATGGACAACGGGCGGTTGTCATAAGCATACCGTCGCTGATCTTCGGGCACGAACTCATGCCGCCGTACGCGGCCGATGGCGTCCAGCACCGCTTCGTTGACGCGCCCCTGCTCGAGCCGGGGCGCGAGCTGCGCTAACTCCGAACGCAACTCCGACACCAGATTCGCGCGGCGCCGATCGAAATCCGTCTCGGAGGCGGAGATCCCAAGCGATAGAATCAGCAGGGCCATCAGGGTCAAACCGGGCACGCAGGATCGGCGTCCAGAACGCCCGCCGCGACTGGCATGGCCCGGACTCGGATTTCCGCGGCGAATTCTGTCCACGTCGCTCACTCGAACCCCGCCGCTTCCAGCGCCGCCAGGAAATGCTGGAGTTCGGCCGGGTCCTGAAAGGGGAAAATCCCCGCAACCCGCTGCAACGAGAAATCCGGGTCGTCGGCCAGAACCTGGGGCACCTCCCAATCAGCCTCGCCCTCTAGGCCCGCCCGGGCGTAGGCAGCGGCCAGCCACATCCGCAGACGTTCAGATGTGGGGTTCTGCCGCAGACCGTCTCTGAAGGCATCGATCGCTTCCGGATAGCGCTTCAGAACAAACAGCGCCTGGCCTTCGTGGAAGGGGTAGTTGGACGGGTGCTGTGGGTTCAGTCGGGACGCTCGCCGCGCCAGTCTGAGGCCCTCTTCGGCATGGCCGGAGTAATACAGGATGGTGGCGAGAAGAATGTGCGCGTTGGCGTAGTTCGGATCCAGGTCCAGGGCAGCCTGCGCTTCGGCAAGGGCCGCCAGATAAGCCTTTCGCTCCCGATAAACCAGCCCCCGCACGAAGTACGCCACGGCCAGTGATGCATCGAGCGAGACCGCTTGATTGGCCAGTTCCAGCGCTCGGGTGAGAGTTTTATCCAGCGTTACACTCCAGCCGTTGTTATATTCGAATATGCAGGTCCACGCCAACATGCCGACCGGACGGGCATAGGCTGGATCCAATGCCATGGCCCGCTCGAAAAATGCACGAGACCGGTAGGTGTCCTCCCGCCAAAAGCGCTGAAAGATTCCGCTGCCCTGCAGGGTGGCTTCGTAGGTTGAGTCATTCCCCTCCAGATATCCAGAAATCAGAATCAATCCGGGAAAGCCAAGCGCAAAACGCCCTTTTCCACCGACCGCGATGACGGCTTCACCGAGGCTGATGCTGATCCGCACTTCCGTTTGGATCTGACCCCACAAGACAGGCAAGTCTGTTTTTCGCCCACGGCGCTCCGGACCTGATCCTCTCACTGGGCGCAGGCTGGTCCGATGGGTATACGCAACAAGTTCATCGCAGCTTCAGTCAAGGAAACCTGAGCATGACATCATATGCCTTCGCGCCTCCAGAGACGATGAAGGCCTTTGGATCTGTGAACTGCGCGAGATTGCGCGATTTCGGCTTCTGGCCGTAATTCGATGCTTAACACTCCCGTATCGGACCACTCCCATATCGGGGTCGGACCAGCCCAAGCCGTTGATAAGGGACCACTCCCGTATCGGGGTCGGACCAGCCCAAGCCGTTGATAAGGAGAACATATCAGGCCAAACTGGTTCCCGATAGAGGCTTAGAAGTCCCTTTTTCGATCTGAAAACACTGATCTCAACGAACGTAGCCGATGCCGTGTGCAAACCATCATTCATCACCTTGCCACGTCCGCCATATGACCCGCCGCCGCCATCAGCGGGATTTTCTGCTCAAATTCGCAAGCGGCCGGCGGCATCAGCCGTTCCAAACCAAGGTGGACGCGGGGATGCAAAGTCCGCGGGAGTTACCGGCGCCTTAAACGACTTTTCAGGCCTGAAAATAGCCGTCCTAAAGCTGAAAATAGGGTATTGAGACAACTAAAAAATCGGTAATTCAATGGCTTGTCTTGGTCCGACCCCAATCTCCGTCTGCTAATCTTCCGCCCCAATCTCACAATCTCACCGCCGCAGGGCTTACAGTTCGCCGTGTCGAGGTTGAAAACGCGCTCAAAACGCTGCACCCGGATCATCGCAGCCCAACGTTCGGCCGGCGCAGCGCCTTCAGTCGCCAATGACGCATTGGCTTCTTTGGTCCTTGCCCCGTTTGCCCGAGGTCATCCGCGCACCACGGCCGGTTGGGTGCGGACACATCGCAGAATCGAGGCCAAGAGGCCCACAAGCCTCAATCTGCAACGAATTTGAGGACAGTGAAATGAACGAGTGCAATTACACCCCGCCTGCAGTCTGGACATGGGATAAGGAAAACGGCGGTGAATGGGCCGGAATTAACCGCCCGATTGCGGGGCCAACCCATGATAAGAAGCTGGCAATAGGCGATAAACCGTTGCAACTCTACTCGCTGGGTACGCCCAATGGCATCAAGATTACGGTGATGCTGGAGGAGCTGCTGGCACTGGGGAAGTCGGCTGCAGCGTACGACCTGCATATCATCGACATTGGCGAGGGCGAACAATTCGGTTCCGACTTCGTCAAACTCAATCCGAACTCGAAAATCCCGGTACTACTGGATACCACCCAATCGCCTGCCCAGGCAATATTTGAGTCCTGCGCTATCCTGCATTATTTGGCCGAGAAGTTCGGTGCACTCTTACCGGAAAAAGCAGCCGAGCGGACGGAATGTCTCTCCTGGTTATTCTGGCAGGAGAGCAGCGCATCATTCCTCGGCGGTGGATTCGGTCACTTCTACAATTATGCGCCTTATCCGATGGAGTACCCGATAAATCGTTATGCCATGGAGGCTAAGCGGCAACTGGACGTGCTCGATCGGCATTTGGCCGAAAACGAACATATTTGTCCCAGCGGCTACTCCATCGCTGATATTGCAATTTGGCCGTGGTATGGGCGACTCGCTATGGGGGAAATGTACAATGCGGCTGAGTTTTTGAGCGCCTCGTCATATAAGCATGTATTGCGCTGGGCAGAGGCAATTGCCGAACGAAGTGCGGTACAGCGAGCTATAGCTATATCGTGAAAAACCGACCCTGCCTCTGCGTGAACATTATGCCTTTAGCACCTGGCGCGGGGCGACCACCCCCCACTCTGAGATCAATCGCCGCCGACATCCCTTAGCCGTTTCGACACAGTCTGGCGCCGTATTGGGGCGGCGCCGTATTGGGGTCGGACCAGCCCAAGCCATTGATAAAGAAAACATATCAGGCCAAACTGGTTCCCTGTAGAGGCTTGGAAGTCCCTTTTTCGATCTGAAAACACTGATCTCAAGGAACGTAGCCGATGCCGTGTGCAAACCATCATTCATCACCTTGCCACGTCCGCCATATGACCCGCCGCCGCCATCAGCGGGATTTTCTGCTCAAATTCGCAAGCGGCCGGCGGCATCAGCCGTTCCAAACCAAGGTGGACGCAGGGATGCAAAGTCCGCGGGAGTTACCGGCGCCTTAAACGACTTTTCAGGCCTGAAAATAGCCCTCCTAAAGCTGAAAATAGGGTATTGAGACGACTAAAAAATCGATAATTCAATGGCTTGCCTTGGTCCGACCCCAATCTCAAAGAGGCAAACTTCGAGCCTCCAAACCCCATGAGGGCCTTTGATCTGTGATTTACGGGAGATTGCGCGATAATTCGACGCCGAATACTCAATCGACCAAACCAAGCTGACGCGCAATAGACGCAGAATCGTAGTAGTCCCGTCCTTCGACGACCTTGCCATCCTTCACCCGCATGACGCTGCAATACCGAACTTCCATGTAACGCCCGCTGGGTGGAAATTCTCCCAGACTGGAATGAAGCGCACCGGTGTGGGTGCCGCGATTGATAAACTCCACCACAGCCCAATCGTCTTGTACGATCACGTTCGTGACTTTGACTTCTCCGTCCGGGAAGGCCGCCCGCCATCGCTCGTAGTCCAGCTTGTACCCGTCGGGGCCACTCAGAAGCTCGCCCCGCGCCACATCCTCGAAATGACAGTCTTCAGATGACTGACGCACCCCGATCTGGATCTCTCAGGTCCCAGGAATCGTGAAA
Organism: uncultured Gammaproteobacteria bacterium; assembly: GCA_963783675.1. Taxonomy (GTDB): domain Bacteria; phylum Pseudomonadota; class Gammaproteobacteria; order Competibacterales; family JAHEDQ01; genus JAHEDQ01. The sequence goes on along the minus strand of CAWAOU010000030.1, from coordinate 18,067 downwards.
GGTGCGTACGATCTTTTCAACTTCTGTCATTGCATCGGAATCTGCTGTTACACGTTTCGCCATCAACCCGATTGTGCCGCCTGAAAGCGGGCCAGCACATGGCCATCGCCGTCGAACAGCTCGAGCTGGCGGCCGGTTACGCGCCAGCTCCGCACCTTGCCGAACGCTTCGTAAACGGCCTGTTCCAGGTCCATTCCATCCGGGCAGGCCATCAGAGTGCCGGCCACCTCGGACAGAGTCAGCGCCGAGGCGTTGATCTCATAGCCGCCGGTGAAGCGGTTGCAGCCGCCGCTGCCGCTGATGCGTTGGGGTTCGGGATGGAATATCAGACTGGGCCGGCGCTTCTCATCGGTCACCATCACCGCCTCATCACCCAGCAAAACCATGCGCCACTCGGTCCCCTGCAGGGCGGCCGGCTCAAACAGCGCGGGGCAGGACTGCCCGGTTTGAACCGCGATAAAACGCGACACCACCAGGGTCGGTTCAACGCCCTCGCCGTCCATCTTGGAACGGGGCGCTATCCGACCTTCGAGGTTAACCATCAGCGGTTTACCCGGCTCCTGTCCGGCGGACAAATAGGCTGTTTCCAGGGCCATGCTGTCGCCTTCCTGGGCGACCGGCAATCTCCGACCGGTCAGACATTCGACGAACAGGGCCGCGTCGGCCATGTATTGATACATCCCGGCCATCATGAGCTGGGGTTCAATAGGGTCGAACTCCGGCGTCCGGATCAGCGTATGGTTTGCCTCAGACTCGATGTCCATGCCGGACTGATCCAGCTTCACCAGGGCATCAACGTTCTCAATGCGGAACAGGCTCGGGGCTTCCCGCCCTCCCTGCAGGATCAGCCGCGAGCCGTCCGATGATGGGGCCCAGCGTCCGATGTCGTCAAAATCGCCGTCCCTCTCCTGATAATGCATGCGCATGAAAAAAACCCGATCCGGGAACAGATCCAGCTGGTAGCGTATGCCCGGGCAGTCGGCGCAAGGCAGGTCACCGCTGAAGCTGGCGGGCAACGCACCCAGCGGCCCGGCCCCGGGCGCCAACTCCGCGCCCTGGGTTTTGCGCATGACCAGCGACACATCGGTGTCGGCACCCCGGGTGAGGACCGGGTACATTTGATCGGTGATGAACATCAGGCGGTCATCCACCGTCACCCGGCCGCGAACCGAATAGCTTCTATTGGACTCTATTCGAGCCGCATCGTAGGGAATCTCGAACTGAATTGGCGGATTGCCCGGGGAATCGATCTGCACACGGCCCATGATCTCGGCTGGGGCGTCCGCCAGGGATACGTCCTCCAGCGTAGCCTCGAACACCGCGTTCGGCGGCATGGCGATGCGTTCGCGATAGGTCGCCGTTCCCGTGATCGCGCTATCCTGTGCCATCACAGACACCGAGACGCCCAGCCCCACCAACCAGAAGACGCCGCGCCGCAACCCACCGGCAACACCCCGAGACGCAAGAACCCTAGGCATGAAAACCCCTCTATTATCAAATAATCCATACGTATACATTCGCTCTGACCGACACTCAGCATAGGCCAGCCTCGGGGCGGCCCACCACCGCCCAATTTGCGCAGTACCATAGCCCAACCCCGCACACCGGTGGAATCCATGATCAAACAGACCTATCGCCCCCTGGGCGACTCCGGAATCGAAACCAGCCGCATGGGCCTGGGACTGGCGGCTCTGGGCCGCCCGGGCTACATCAATCTTGGCCACGGCGAAGATCTGATGGGCGCAACCGGTGTCGAGGTCATGAACCACGCCGCCGGCATGGTCATGCAACGTGCCTATGACCTGGGCGTCCGATACTACGACACGGCTCGCTCATACGGGTTCGGTGAGCGATTCCTGGCCAATTGGCTCAACACCCTGAAGCCCGGCTCAGAACAGCTCACCGTAGCGTCCAAGTGGGGCTACACCTACACCGCCGATTGGCGCGCGGACGCCAAGGTGCACGAGATCAAGGACCACACTCTGGCGCAACTGAAAAAGCAATGGCGCGAAAGCCAGACCGAACTGGGAGATCATCTGGATCTATATCAGATCCACAGCGCCACGCCGGAAAGCGGTGTCCTCAACGACACCGCCGTGCTCACCGAGCTGGCGCGAATCAAAGCCGGCGGCACCGCCGTTGGCCTCAGCGTGAGCGGCCCACGGCAGGGCGAGGTCGTCACTCGGGCCCGCTCTATCAATGTGGACGGTGTGCGGCTGTTCGATACGGTACAGGCCACCTGGAATCTGCTGGAAACATCCGCCGGCCCCGCCCTGGCCGAGGCCCACTCCGCCGGGATGGGCGTAGTCATCAAAGAGGGTCTGGCAAACGGGCGGCTGACGCACCGCAATCGAGAACCCGATTTTGCCGATACTCTGGGTCGGCTGCAGCGGGAGGCGGCACGGCTTGAATGCACGGTGGATGCCCTGGCGCTTGCAGCGATACTTTCCCAGCCCTGGGTGGACGTGGTGCTGAGCGGCGCCAGCCGCGTCGATCAACTGGAATCGAACCTCAAAGCCCTCGACATCGATTGGGACGCGCAGGCGCAACGTGCACTGGCAGATTTGAACGAACCACCCCAGACCTACTGGGCTATCCGTGGCGGTCTATCCTGGCAATAGTTGGGCAGGCCCAGTGGGCCATGCGGGAAGTTCGGTCATTCAGTGGCCAGTGCAGACGCCTCGGTCTCACGCTGCCGGATGTAGGGCACCCAGTCCAAGAACTCCGTTTCCGACAGGGAGAGCGGTCGAGTAGCCATGACAAATACCGCCCTCAGCCCATCTGTTTGATAGGGTTTCGGCACCGCTACCGTTGCATCGCCATCGCCGCTGCCTCCCTCGACGAATCCCAGCTGTTCCAGCCCGCCCGAGTACAGCATATCGCCCACAAAATGATTTCGGGCCTCGTCCACACCGCTCTGCAGTACGAGCGGGCCACCGTTGGCATTGGCGAAGCGTCCACCCACTGGCCGCCCGACCTGGCACAGGAACACGGGCCGCCCCCGATAACGAAAGGGCGCCACCCAGGCGCGCACCCAGTTGGACAAATCACTGCCCTGGGCGTATTTCCGCATCACGATATCCGGCGGGCGGCCATAGACCCGCTGGACAAGATCGTCCGAGTGCTGGTCGCGTCTGTAACTGCGTCTGACCATGGCCGAACCCAGGTCGCCCAGCGTACCCACCATGACAACATTGATGGGGCCGCTGATCGCCTTGTCGGCACCCGCACGGGTGCAGCAAGGCGCGTCTTCCAACGCCGCCCGCAAAGCCTGCTCGGTCTGATAATCCGGTCCTTGAACCGCGGCCACCCGCTCACTCAGGGCAGCGGCTTCCTCGCCCGACGGCGAATCGGGCACGGGCAAAATCAAGGTGAACGGCACCATGATGCGATTGCCCACAAGATCCACGTTGAACAACTTCACAACGGGCTCCGGGTTGGTAAAGATAAAGCCGCGGCGCAGCTGCTTTGAGGGAATGGGATTGGGAAACGCCTTGGCGTCGAAGTAGTCGTCGATGCGGTCGTTGGTGGCGCCACCGAAGGTCACATGTAATGACCAGGCCACCTCCAGCGGAGAGTAGTAGTTGGGGTCCGTGCCGGTGTGCAAAAAACGCAGCGGCACCGACGAGCGATTGTCGACCTCCACCCAGACGACCTGCACCCCGGTTGCATTCAGGTCGGCGCCAAAGATGCGCCGGGTATCCTCGGCGCTGAGGATCGCCGCCCTCACGTCAACGTCCCCGGAGGTCTCCGAGATGGCTCGTGCCCGGATGTTCTCCACGCTGGGATCGGCGGGTGATTGCCAGGTCGCGCAGCCCGAGATGGCCAGCATCAGAACCAGGACAAGAGCCCACCGGTTTTGGCACCGAGTGCGGCACGTATAAACCCGCGCAGGGCAACTCACTGCACCGCCCCACGGTCCTGGTCCACCAAAATACCCCCGCCCGGAGACTCCCATTGCAAAAAGCCGATATCTGTCATTGAGGTCGGCTTTGCATCGAATATCAACACGGCTCGAAAACCGTTGGTGTAGTAGGGGTCCGTTGTGAGATTTTGACGCGGCACGTCCTTGGGCGCGGCGCCCACCCCCGCCACCAACCCGACTTCTGCCAGATTCTGGGAGTAGACCATATCCTCGATCAGGGCATCGCGCGCCTCATCCACGTTGGGATCGATCTTGTGGGTGGTCAGATAGGGTGAGTGAATTGTGAACCGACTGCCGATATCCCGGCTTATCTGTCCCACCCAGACCTCCTTCCCCTGGTATCGCAGAGGGGCAAGCCAAAGCCGCAGGTGATTGCGCTGATGGATATTGTCCCGGGCCTTTTGCAGCGCCAACTCCTGGGGTCGACCGTAGACGTAAAGGGGGCTCACCGGCGCATAGCGATAGCGCTCTCCAGACAGGCCGGATTTGATCATCTTCATTACCGACTCGGTGCGCGTCGCCTCGGTCGGGCGCCAGCCACGACGCACCAGGGCCGGGAAGGCATCGCTCAAACCACCGATGATCACCAGGTTCAGGGGATCGCCCTCGCGGGACCCGTCCGCGTTTGTGGTGCAACAGGGAAGCGCCTCAAGCGCCGGACGCAGTGAGCGGAGATCGTCATAGTCCACAAGCTCCGACTCCGGGTACATACCACCGCTGAATGCTTCGCGCACGTGATAGTCGCCTTGGAAACCGGGCACAGCCGAAAGGAATGAGAACGCGCGGCTTTGTTTGCTCGAAATCAGATCTACCTGGACCAGCTTCACGCCTTCATCCAGGTTTGTGAGCACATGGCCCGAGACCCTGCCCCCGGGCGGCACCGGATTGCGAAAGGCCAATTCCTCAAACTGCGCTTGCAGATCCGCCAGGTCATTGCCGGTCGGCCCGGCCGCAAACGCCTCAGCCGCTTCTGAGGCAGGGAAAAAACCCGCGTCCATTCCCTGGGGCAGCAACCAGAAGGCCTGCGCCTCATTATTATCCACCTGGATCCAGACGGGTTGGATACTCTTTTCGGCCAGCGGAACACCGTAGATCTCGGCACTTTCCTCGGCGGAGAGCACGCTGGTCGAGACCGTCAGCCCCTTGTAGGTTTTGGACTGTGCCCGGGCCGCCACGTCGCCTTCCTGAATCCTGTGATTCGTCTGAGGCGTCGCGCAACCGACCAGAAGGGCGACCAGGACAAACAGCAACCGAAGCGGAACAGGACAAACGATCCGCGATCCATTGCTGTTCCAGCGCTGGCTCATGTCACACCCCCGGTCAGGTTCACTACCCGGCGTTTCGCGGTGGGCAGCATGGCCATGCGCTGCCAGTGTCTCAGGCAGCGGCGTATCCGCGGCCCGCTTTCACAGACAAAGTCCCAAGCACCCAACCTAAATGGATTCTCCGTCATCGAAACTGAAGCAGTTCATTGTTTTTTGATTCTGGCATGAGATTAGCCTCATACCATGATCCACGGCACACACTATTCCGAAACCGGTGCTCAGGCGTTGGCGCCGGTCTGCAGCGTCCACTCCACCACCAGGCTCATGACCTCTTCCAGGGACTCGTTGAAGCCTGCACGGATGTTGGCCAGAGACATGGGCTCAATCAGCGTCTCCGATTCGAACCGGAACGAGCCCACGGTATTACGCCGTGGGCGCTGCATCAGCGAGACATCCAAACCGACTCTGACCAGACCCGCATCGCCACCCTTGGCGTCAACCTGGAAATGCGTCAGGCGGCTCTCCAGTTCGAAATCCGGGCGGATGCGGGACCGGCGATCGCCGACGGTGAGGATACGGTTCGAATTCTGGAACGATTCGACCAGCAGTTCCATCACCATTTCGGGTCCACGGCTGGCCCACTCGGCGGTGGCCAGATACTGTATATTCCCGCCCAGGGCCACATAGGCGACCCGCGCCGTGTCGAGGCTTAGCGTGGTCTGGGGTTCCTGTACCCGCAAAACCCAACCCACTGACGGCATGTTGGGAGCGAACTCCGTGGCAGCGGAAAGCCGGACCCGCTGGGGTGGTTTTTCGGTCCCTGGCACTTTGCACCCGGTCAAAAGAACTGCAAAGCCAGCCAGGGTGCAGCGGAGAAAACCCCGACGATCGCGGCCCGTACCCACCCGCATCCCAACATTCATCACTTCACCTCGACTCGTCCGGGTTGACCAAAGAAAAAACGCGCCGGATCGCGCTCCATCTCCTCCAACACCCGGCGGAACTGCTCCACCGCCGCCTGGCTGTCCACCGCGAGATTTGTGAACTCATAGAGCCCGGTGTCGGTGAAATCGCGGATGCCTTGCCGATTTTCGGAGAGCAAGCGGGTTGCCGTATCTGCAGTTCTGGCCAGCTTGCCCTCGAGTGTGCGCAACTCCACGATGGCCTGAGTGATGCCCTCCTCATTCTCCGCCAACAAGCGCTCGGCGCGTGTCGCCACGGCCTGGTAGCTGATCAGCGTCTCCCGACCCTCGTCCAGCAGCACGCCAAACTGTGGCGCAGCGTCTTTGACCGTCGCCACCAGCCCCTGGAGATCATCGACAACACCCTCGAGCTTGGTCGCGACACCCCCGATTTCACCGCTCGCCAAAGCGCCGTTTTCGAGTATCCGCGAAAGGTTCTCGCGATTCTTTTGGGAAAGCACCTTTTTCAGCTCATCCATGGTGGCCCCGGTCCGTTCCATCAGCGTGTCCGCGGAACTCTTCAGTCTGCTGATGGTGGATGGCGTGGTGGGAATCTGCGGATACTTCAGATCGGCGTCTTCCAGGTGGATCTCACTGTCGGGCAGCAGATCGAGCTGCACGGTCTGCTGACCGGTCACGAAACTCTGTGAAACCAACTGGGCGCGCAAGCCCAGCTCGATCAACCGGTCCAGGCCGACTTCAACCCGATCGGCGTTCTCGGACAGCGGCCTGCCATTGACGTCCTTGATCTGGGATATGTCGATTTCGATCAGAACCGGCAAAACGAACTCTTCTTCGTCATTGCGGACCTGCACCGAGATGTCGGTTACGGTTCCGATCTGGACACCCCGCAACTGCACCGGTGCCCCCACCCTGAGGCCCTGAAGCGAACCACTGAAAAACACTACAAAAGTCTCCCGCTCGGAAAACAGCTTACCGCTCCCAAAAACGATCACCGCAACAATCGCCAGGGCGATCGCGCCCAGAACAAAACCGCCAACGGCCTTGGGATTGGCTTTGATCATGCGCCGATACCTCGGGAGCGTGGCCAAGCAAGGGCGCCGCTCATGGTGAGTCGCCCCGGGTCAGGAATGCCCGAACCTGTGGATCGTCGCTGTGGTCGCGCAACCATTTGGGATCCCCTGTTGCCAATTGGGTTCGACTCACCGGATCGAGAAACACGGAGTTGTTGCCGATGGTAAAGATGCTGGCCAATTCGTGGGTCACAACCACGATCGTCGCACCCAGGCTGTCCCTGAGTTCCAGGATGAGTTCGTCCAGTCGCCTTGAACTGATGGGGTCGAGGCCGGCCGAGGGCTCGTCGAAGAACAACACTTCCGGGTCCAGGGCCAAGGCGCGGGCCACCCCGGCCCGCCGCTGCATTCCGCCGGAGATTTCCGAGGGATAAAATGCCTCGAAACCCGCCAGACCCACCCAAGCCAGTTTCAATCGGGCCAGCTCCCGCATTTCCCGCGGGTTAAGGTCCGTGTATTCGCGCAGGGGCAATTCGATGTTCTCGGCCAGGGTCATGGAACTCCACAGACCGCCGCTTTGAAACACCACGCCGGATCGCCGCAGTACACGTTGACGCGCCGATTCATCCAGATCCCACAGTCGGGCATCCTCGAACCACACCGTGCCCACGGACGGCCGTTGCATCCCGGTCAGCGCACGCATCACCGTGCTCTTACCACAACCGCTGCCGCCCATGATGATGAACACATCGCCCCGGTTGACGGTGAAGTTAAGGTCGCGTTGAACCACGAAGTCCCCATAGGCCATCGTCACATGCTCAACCCGGATTGGGGCGGATTCCGCTTCAGGACCCGTGTGCTCTCCGGTATCGGCCACGGACCTAATCAAATCCCCAGCACCTGGTAGACCACGGTCAGGACGGCCTCGGCCAGGATGATGAGTGTAATGGACAGCACCACCGCCGAGGTGGCGGCGTCGCCGACGGAGGCTGCGCTCTTGCTGCTCTGCATCCCACGCATGCATCCGGCAATGGCGATGATAATCCCATAAACCGTGGCCTTGAACAGCCCACCGGCCCAGTCGGTCAGGGTCGCGGCATCGGATGTCTGTGCAAAGTACTGAGGCAGCGTAACCTCCGACAAGGCGCCCGACACCACCGACCCGCCTACCATACCCACGACGTTGGCGTAGATGGTGAGCAGGGGCACGGCAACAATCAACGCCAGGATCCGCGGCAGGACCAGGAACTCGACCGGGGATATGCCCACCGTGCGAAAGGCGGCGATCTCTTCGTTGACCTGCATGGTGCCGAGCTGGGCGGCAAAGGCCGCTCCGGTGCGCCCCGCCATGATGATGCCGGTCATCATGCCGCCCATTTCCCGGATCATGGCGATGGCCACCAGGTTGGCGACATAGATGTCGGCCCCGAAGGCCTCGAGTTGGACCAGGCCGACAAAGCCGAGAATGGTACCCACCAGGAACGAGATCAGGGTCACGATCATCAACGCGTCGGGGCCGACCTGCTGAAATACGGTGAGAATTTCGGACGTCCGAAAACGCGTCCGGCCCGTCACCGTCCGCGCCAGGGCAATCAAGACCTCGCCGACGAACGCCAGCATGGCGCCGGAACCCCGGTATATAGACAGCACCTGAAGTCCGATGGATTCCACGAAACCGGGGACTTTGTCTTCGTGGGCGGCGTCGCTGCGCTCAGGTACCGCCAGCGCCAGAGCGACCAGGCGCTGCACTCCGTCGGGGAGCCCGGACAAATCCAAGGGCAGATCGAGGGTTCGGCAGCGTTCGCTCAGATCTGTAAGAAAGACCACCAGGGCGCTGTCCCATTCGGATACAGCGTCCCCGTCCACGTAAATCCGCTGCGGTCGGTCCGATGCAACCGCGTCGCCCATGATGGACTCACCCGATACGATGCCTTGGGCAATCGTCCACGGGCCGCGCAGTGTGAACCGCAAAACGCCGTCCGCCCGGGCCTGATCCACCCGGGTCTCACCGTCGTATGCAAACACTTGTGACATCGTTCTGCTGTCGTCCCCGAGTCCAGGAACAAGCTTAGCAAGCCGGCCCGTCAATGACACGAACCCGGCTGGGGAATCTGAAACGCTTAGGTCAGTCCGGACAGGGTGTGGTTGAGGGCCTCGGGTATGGCGATCCCGTCAGCCTCGGCACGGGCCCGGGAATGAAGCCGGCGACTGCCGGGCAAACGCACATCCGACTGCGCCAGCATGGCCTCGATGAGACTTTCCAGACGTTCATCGAAGGCACCGCCCGAGAACACCGCGGGATCCAGGGCAATGACAAACTGCCCGACACCGGGGGGTTGGCCCTCGGCGGTAAAAAACGAGCTGGCTTCGAAGCCAAAGTTGGCGCCGGTCAGAGCCGCCGCCAGGATCTCCACCATCATCACGAGCGCGGCGCCCTTGGCATCACCCATGGGCACCATGGTGCCCTCCAGCGCGGCCTTGGGATCGGTGGTGGGCTGGCCGTGGACATCCAAGGCCCAACCCTCCGGGATAGACTCACCTCGATCCGCCGCCACCATGACCTTGCCCCGTGCGACCTTGCTCAGACTCAGGTCGATAACCAACGCGGGCGCGCCCCGTCGGGGTGCTGCGAAGGCAATGGGGTTGGTTCCAAACAGGCCCTGGCTGCCGCCCCAGGGCGCGATGGCCTTTGGGCTGTTGCCAAACACAAGCCCTATCAGGCCCGCCTCCGCCAAGCGTTCCACGTGATATCCGGCCTGACCGAAGTGATGGGAATGCAGGATGCCGGCGGCAGCGATCCCACTCCCGGCGGCCACAGCGGTCAGCTCCGTACGCGCCAGATCCAGGGCAGGAAACGCGAAACCGGCGCCGGCGTCGATGCGCAGCCCAGCCGAGGCGCGGGCGATTACAACAGGCAACGCGAATCCGTCCACTTTGCCGGAGGCGGCCTGGGCCGCATAGGCCGGCAGCCGGGACAGACCATGACCCTTCTGGCCGTCGGCCTCGGCCGCCACCAGGGCGCGCGCCACCGAACGCGCATTGTCTTCGGCCGTCCGATGCCGGACCAGAATACGGGTGGCCAGGTCCCGCGCCGCCTCCAGTGAGATCCGCACCTCGCTCATGTACCCGACTCCAGGACCGCGCGGACGCTGTCCGCGGTAACCGCACTCACCCGAACGTTCGACTCCACCGTGACACCGGCGATATGAGGGGTCAGTACGAGGTTGGGACAGGTGGCAAACCGCGCACCGGCAGCGGCGCCCAGGGGTTCCTCGACGAACACATCCAGTGCCGCCCCCGCCAGTGCGCCGGATTCAAGCGCCGAAATCAGCGCGTCCTCGTCCACCACTCCGCCTCGGGCCGTGCTGATCAGAATCGCATCGTGTTTCATTCGGGCGATGGCTTCGGCGTCAATCAGGCCGGTCGTCTCCGGGGTCAGGGGCACATGCAGGCTGACCACATCCACCGCGCCCAGCAGCGTCTCCAGATCCGAGGCCCGGGTGACCGGTGACCAGACCGGGTCATCGGCTGGAAGATGGGGGTCATAGGCCAGCACCGATGCTCCAAGGGCCTGGGCGCGGCGCGCGGTTTCCCGGGCGATGGCGCCATAGCCGACCAGGCCGAAGTGCTGCCCGGCAATCTCCCGTCCGATGGCGGCCTGACGCGGCCAGGCGCCAGCCATGACCTGGCCACTGAATGCATAGGCGCCCCTGAGCAAAACCATGGCGGTGGTAATCACGTATTCGGCCACCGCGGTGTCGTTCGCACCCCGGGCCGGGCACACCGCAATGCGCCGTTCACGGCAGGCCTCCAGATCGATGTTGTCCAGCCCAACACCCAGGCGCCCCACCACCCGCAGCATACCGGCCCGGGCCAGCAAGCCGTCTGTGACCTGGGTGCGATTGCGCACGATCAGTCCGCGTGCGTCGGACACGGCGGACGCCATTCCGTCCGGATCGTCCACCAGGTTTGGATCGTACAGCACCTGGAAATCGGCGCTCAGGGCATCGACGCTGGCCTGGTCCATAAACTCCGAAATCACGATATCAGCCAAGATGTTCCCCCGAACCGGCAGGCCGTAAGCGGCTTCACTCGAACAGGGTGCCCAACGGCAAAGGCACCAGCAGCAACTTTGCAAACAAAAAATAGAACCCGACCACCACGGCAACACCCACCAGGGCATAAACCAGCAGCCGTCTTGGCGTCCAGGCCTCGTACATGGCCAGCGCCATGATGGATCCGAAGGCCACCACGCCGCAGATCACAAACCCCAGCCACGGCATCAACGCGGCGGCGCCCAACATGGCCAGCACCAGACCCACCCGCCGGGGTGTGGAGCCCGGTGGTGCCGTGCCGGCCTCCGGCGGTTTCGGCCATAGCAACTGCCAGCCCATGTAGGCCAGGCAGAACACGATCATGGCCAATGCCACAGTGCGGGGAAACACATAGGAATCGGAATCGGTCATGCTGGTGGTATCCCACAGGGCGAGCACCGCCAGCAGTATGAACACGGCGCAGGCGACCATGCCCCCTAAGTCACGGCCACCGGCGCCCGGCACGGCTTCAGTCCGCATCGATTTTCCTTCTGCGTCCGACCCAGCGAGCACGCACCAGGGGATAGAACAGCGACAGCGCGATGAACGCGATGATGCCCAGGCTGATGGGCCGACCAAAGAACATTCCGGTCAGGTTCTCGGTGGCGGCACCGATGGTCCAGGCCTGGACAAAACCCTGTTCGGCGATGCGCCCCAGTATCAGACCCAGGACGATGGGTGAAGGACTGAATCCGACCCGATTCAGGATCCAGCCCACCACGCCCAGGGTGATCATGATGATCACATCGGAAACACTGTTGCGGATCGAGTAGGTGCCGATCAAGGTCATAAAGGCCACTGTCGGCACCAGCATCGCCTTGGGCACGGTGACGATGGTTTTGTAGGCGTAGCGGCCGATCACCAGACCCGCTGGCAACATCAGTATGGTGGCCAGAAACAAACCGTAGATGAAGGTATAGACGATCGAGCCTTCCTCGGTGAACAGATTGGGGCCGGTGCGCACCCCTTGGATCAGCAAGGCGCCCAGAATCACCGCATCCGGTGGCGTCCCGGGTATGCCCAACACCAGGGTGGGAATAAAGCCGCCCCCCACGGTGGCGTTGTTGGCGGACTCGGTGGCCTGCACCCCCTCCGGTTCACCCTGGCCGAAGTGTTCGCGGCGAGGCGACACGCGGCGCGCCTCGGAGTAGGCCACCAGACCCGCTATCGAACCACCAGCCCCGGGCAGAATACCAACCAGAGTGCCAATCACCGAACTGCGCAGAAGATTCCACTTGTGCCGCCAGGAAATGGCCAGCGCCTCGGCCAACCGAAACCCGCGGGGTGCATGGGTCACCTTGAGATGCCGGTCCGGCGTCGCCACCAGATCGATCAGCACGGGAATGCAGTACAGCCCGATCAGGGCCGACACCGTCTCGATGCCGCCCAGCAGCACCTGCGACCCAAAGGTAAAGCGCACATCGCGCGCTGATCTCGGCCACCCCGACGCTCGACAGCAAAAGGCCGAAGCAGCGCCCCGATCAACCCCTTTAGCAGATTGCCCTCGGAGAGCGCCGAGATCAGGGTCAGACCAAACACGGCGAGCCAGAAGTACTCCACCGGGCCGAAGGCGAGAGCCACCGTTGCCAGGGGCGGCGCCAGGACCAGCAGAAACGCCGCCCCCACCAGGCCACCCGACACCGATGCCAGACAGGCCAGCGTGACCGCGAGGTCCCCGTCGCCCCGCTTGGCCATGGGAAACCCGTCGAAGGTGGTGGCGATCGCCGATGGCGTACCGGGCGTGTTGAGCAGGATGGCGGCGTAGGCGCCGCCGTATATCGCACCCGTGTAGATGGCCCCCATGAGTGATCAGCGCCGATGCCGGCGGCATCGAGAAGGTGACGGGCACCAGAACCGCCACCGCCATGGTGGCGGTGAGTCCGGGCAGCGAACCGATGACCGTCCCGGCAATCACACCGCCCAGGGCGAGCATGATGTTGAGCGGGTGTCAGCGCCTCCAGCAGATATTCGAAGCCTGGCATGGCGTGACGGCCCGATGTCCCGTGTGAAGAGCGCGCGGACTACTTCGATCGACGCCCGGCTTCGCGGGCGGCCGCGATGTAGGCCTTGGCCTGCTTGTCGATGAAGGCCTGGTAATCCGCGACGGTCGATGTCGAGCAGTGCCATGCCGTCGTTCTCCATACGCTCCCGGAAATCGGGATCGGCATTGATCTTGCGCGATCATCTCGGAGAGCTGAACGCTGGATCTGGCTTCAGGGGTGGACTTGGGCACGGCGATGCCACGGTAGGCACCGCCAACCAGATCAAAACCGAGTTCCTTGAACGTGGGCACGTCGGGAAACTTCGGGTGCCGCTTCTCCATCGCCACCGCGAGCAGACGCACCTTCCCCTCGTGGGTCGGCGCCCACCGAAGTGTAGCCCCATTCCGCCAGCACCTGGTCACCCAGCAGTGCGGTCACCGCCTTGCCGGTGCCCTTAAAGGCGACGTAGGTGGTCTTGATCGCCGGCCATCTTGTCGAAACGGATCTGCGCCAGGTGGTTTGCCGTGCCTTTACCCGAGCCCGGACAGTCGTCAGCTTGCCCGGGTTCTTCTTGGCGTAGTCCACGATGTCCTGAAGGTCTTGAACGGGCTGTCCTCTGTTACCACCAGCGCATCCGGCGTGTAGTGAAACATGTACACACCGGCGATGTCCTCGGTCGTAAAACCCACGTCTTTCTGCTGGGGCTTGATGATGATATGCGGCAGGTTGATGCCCATGATGGTGTAGCCGTCGCCTTTCATGCCGTTGAGCTGCGACCAGCCCACGGCGCCGCCGCCGCCAGGCTTGTAGGAGATCACCAGGTCCTCACCGAACAGTCTCCTTGAAGTAAGGCTGCTGGTGCCGGGCGGTGATGTCGGACTCACCGCCAGGGCCAAACGGAATGATGTAATTGACCGGCTTGGACGGGTAACTGTCCTCGGCCACCGTGGCGGACAACGGCAGGGCAAGGCAAAGGGCGGCAAGGCCCAGTTTTCTCAGGTTCATTTCCACTCTCCTCGTTTTGGTGCAGGCAGTCGCCGATCCGCCAGTGAACAGGCCGATCGGCTCATGTTTCGGACCCGACCACCGGCCGGGACGTTCCCCGCCTTTACTTAGGCGCTTTCATAGAGCCGGGTCAATACAAACTCGCGATGGCCCAGAGCCTCTGCCGACGTGTGGCGGCCGTTGGCGGTGCGGAACATCATTTCAAGCAGGGCGTCGCCGGCCTGGTCCGGACTCATCTCCCGGCGCAGCAACCCTGACACGTCCACATCCACATGCTCGGGCATGGTCCGCACAGTGCGGGGATTGGCGCACAGCTTTATCACCGGGAGAATCGGATTGCCGATGATATTGCCCTGGCCGGTGGGGAAAAAGTGCACCACGAAACCCGAGGCGGCGCACAGGGTCACCATCTCGGCCGCGGCTGAGGACGAATCCATAAACCACAGTCCCGATCCGGTGGGCATCTCGGCCTTGTCCAGAACGCCATCGACCATGCAGTCGCGGCCAATTTTCTGAATGTTTCCCAGGGCCTTTTCTTCGATGGTGGTCAGGCCGCCGGCGATGTTGCCCTTGGTGGGTTGGGAATCGGACAGATCATCGGTCTTGAACCGCTCGATCAGGTCCTGGTACCGATTGAACATGAACATGAACCGCTCGCGCACCTCGTCCGTGCGGCAACGCGCGGCCACCAGGTGCTCACCGCCAGTGATCTCGGAGGTCTCACCAAACACGAGAGTGGTGCCGTGGGGATAGAGTTTATCGAAGGCGTTGCCCACAGTGGGGTTGGATCCGCATCCCGAGGTGGTGTCGGACTCACCGCACTTTGTGGACACCCACAGATCGCTCAAGGGTGCTTCCTCGCGCTGCAACTCGGTGGCCCACTGAACGTATTCCTTGGCCACTTTGGAGGCACGCATGATGGTGTCGTGATCACCGTGCATCTCGATGCCAAAGCCGGTAACCGGCTTCCCGGTGGCGGCAATACCCTCCACCACTTTGCTGGTCCAACCCTCCTCGATGCCGATCACCACCACGGCGGCGACATTGGGGTTGGCCCCGGTGCCGATCAGGGTGCGGAAATGCAGTTCCAGGTCGGCCCCGAATTGCAGCCGACCATAAGGGTGAGGAATCGCCATCGCGCCCTTGATGCTCGCGGCCACCGCCTCACAGGCCGCATTGGACAAATCGTCCACAGGAAGAATGATGACGTGATTGCGGACGCCGACCCGGCCGTTTTCGCGACGATAGCCGCGGAAGGTGGCGTTGTTGAGATCCATGGACATGGGTGTGTCTCCGAATGGGTGTTCCAGCAGCGTCTTGAAAACGTCTCGGTCAAGTACGAGGCAAGGCGAAAACGACGGGGAAAGCGCAGTTTACACCCGGTAAATGAGTACTTAGAGGGCGTTTTCGAAGCCATGTCGTGCCGCGTGAGGCTTGTCAATACGCTGCCAGGCAGTTGGCCGGACCGTTACCAGCGCTTGGTCTTGATGTTGTGCACATGGGCGTGCTCGCCCAAGCCGATGTCGCTGACCACACGGCCGATGTCGACGCCGTACTTGATCACTGTGTCACCGGCCTTGACCGGCTTGATGGCCAGCTTGTGTCCGATGGGAATATCGCTCGCCGCCTTGAAGCTGATCTCCTTGTCCTGATCCATGATCCAGCCGGTGAGCTCATCGCCGGACTTCACGCCCTCAACCACCACGACACCCACCGAGTCCCCTTCATCATGCACCACAAAGTGAATCACCTGCCTATCCCCTTGTTCCATAGCCAGCGGTCAGCGGCCGCACGCCGAAGCAGAGCCTGATTGCAATTGGACACTTTGTCAATAATATGAGTTAACTCTTATATATGAGATCGCAATCGGCTAGTCTGTGTGTGACGCGGCAACAGGCGAGCGGGGTATGGACACGCAGAACACCCTGACCACACCAGGCGAAGGCCCGCTCTATATGCAGGTGCGGAAACTACTCACCCAGCGCATCAGCAACGGCGCATGGCCGCCGGGTCATCTCATCCCCAGCGAGATCAAGCTGGCGCAGGAACTCGGGGTCAGCCAGGGCACGGTGCGCAAAGCAGTGGACGACCTGGTGAGCAACAACGTGCTGGTTCGCCATCAGGGCAAGGGCACCTTCGTCGCCATACACGACACCCGTCGGGCATTGTTCCACTTTTTCCCCATGGTCGGTGACGACGGTCAGCGTGTGTTGCCCGACAGCCGGGCGCTGTCCGTCCGACGCCTGCGAGCCAAAAAATCGGAAGCCCAAGCCCTGGGTCTGCAGGCAGGTGCCCGGGTCATTCGGATCGAGCGCACCCGCGACCTGAATGACCAACCTACGATCGTGGAGTCCATCGTGCTCCCCGCCGCATCGTTTCCCGAACTGGGCAAGTCCGGATCCGAGCCACTGCCCAACACCCTGTATGAGCTGTACGAAGAGCGCTACGGCATCACCATACACCGGGCAGAGGAACAACTTCGGGCGGTGGCGGCTTCAGCCAGGGATGCAAAGCTGCTGGGCATCGAGCCAGGGGCGCCGCTGCTGGAGATCACCCGGCTTGCCCGCACCCTGAACGGGACCCCGGTGGAACTCCGGGTCAGCCGTTGCCTGACCCGAGCGCATCACTATCAAAGCAGTTTCGTTTGAAGCCGAAGGTGCCTAGTGTCTCCCACACACTTAACACCTGCGCTGGCCCTCGCGGTCCCTGACGGCGTTGCGGATCGTCGCAATAGCGCCGGCTATTCCTCCCACCGCGCCTTGTCAGAACCACGCTGCCTAACCACAACCATCAAGTGTGTGGGAGACACTACACTAGCGCCCAGGCCGGCGTGGGTTGAGTATCCACATCCAGCGGGGTAAACGCGATGCTTTCTGGTCGATAGGCAGGCGTGGATCCGCTTCCAGTGGCATGGGGGTTGAGGTGGCTTCCGGCAGGGCGATGAAGGCATCCTTTTCCGCCACAGAGGCCCAGCTCCGACGGGTCATGCGATACGCGATGAAGGCGCACAGATTGAGCGCCACCAGGCCGGTATGGACGAACAATCCCTCGGGTCCCAGCAGCTGCATCAAGGCACCGGCCGGAATCGGACCGACTGCGGCGCCGACCCCAAACGACAGCACCAGTCCGGCGGATACCGCCACCGCATCGCTGGGTTCAGCATAGTCGTTGGCGTAGGCGACGCCCAGGGGATAGAGGGTCGATGACACGCCGCCATACAGGGCCGCAACGCCCACAATCCACCAGGAGTGACGCAGCCACGTAGTGGTCGTGGCCAGATTCCAGGGCGAGTCCGCTGCAAAGAACGTCATCTGCACCACCATGGCAACGCTGGCCAGCAACGCCACCAGACTCACCGCCAGCATCATTTTGCGGCGATCGAACCGGTCGGACAGCCGCCCAACGGGAAACTGAAACAGCAGCGCGCTCAGAATGATGACGCTCATGAACTCGGCGATGTCAGCCACACTCAGGCCCAGGTTACGGGCGAATATGGGCGCCAGACCCCAGAGTGCGCCCACCGAGAGACCGGAACAGGCGCAGGCCACCATGGACGTGGGTGAGGTCCGGTACACGGTCCGGATATCGAACGCCGGGCGTTCCACCGGTGGCGGATGGGTCGCCCGCGTAATCGCCACCGGCACCACCGCCAGGCCGAACAGCATCGAGGCCAGCATGAACAACTCGTTGCCACCCAGCTCACCGACATTCATCAGCAGCTGACCGCCACCCAGACACAGATAGGAGGTCATCATGTACATGGACAGCAAAGTGCCCCGGGTGCTGGGTGTGGCCCGATGGTTGAGCCAGCCTTCCGCCACCATGAAAACCCCGGCCACGTTAAACCCGATGATGGCCCG
>CAWAOU010000029.1:0-10972 GCA_963783675.1 uncultured Gammaproteobacteria bacterium | reverse complement strand
GATAGAGCAGAGGCACGGCAAAGGCGGTGATTGCGAACACGATCAAGGCCAGAACGGCACCGGTCAGGGTTGCGTACAACAGAAACCGGGGCATGGCCGGCTCCAGGCCGGCAGCCACGGTTCCCCGGGCGCCGAAACTGAGGGTATAGATCACCGCTGCATCGGTGAACCAGACGAACAGCAGAAATCCGCCGCTGAGGGCGAACGCCCAGACCCCCAGCGGCGCCCGCACCAGACCCTGAATGTAATCGGATACACCCGGCGTCTGACCTTCAGCGATTCGCTCCGCCACCTGGAAGTATCCGCACAACAAAGCGGGCCCCACCAGCATGAAGCCCCCTGCCCAGGCGTAGATCATGGGGCTGAGCCCGGACTGCACCAATAACAGGGTGCCGGCCACGCCGATGGCACACGGCCCGGCGGCCAGCATCAGACTCAACCAGGGCGCCGCCAGAAACACGCGCCACCCCTGTTTCAACCAGGTAAAGGGCGTGGTCCATGCCACGTGCCGTACGGTCACTGCCCGAGTGCTGTGATCCGGAGCGTTCATCGGGTCAATTGCGCGTACACGCCGGGCAGACGTCCGGGCAGTTCGGCCGGGCGTCGGATCACGGTAAATCCGCCGGCACCGAACAGATGCGGCAGATAGTCGGAGGCCTTCTCGTCTATGGTGACGCAGAACGGCCGAATGCCCTCCCGGCGCGCCTCGATGATCGCAGCACGGGTGTCTTCGATGCCGTAGCGACCCTCGTACTGATCCAGATCGTTGGGTTTGCCGTCACTCAGCAGTACCAGAAGTTGAGAGCCCGCGCCGGTGGCCGACAACACGCTGCACGCATGGCGGATCGCCGCCCCCATGCGCGTGTAGTAACCGGGCTTGATCATCTGGATTCGGCCCCGCACCGCAGCCCCGTAGGGTTCGGTAAATCCCTTGAGATGGTGAAAACGGACATGTTCGCGCTTCTTGGAGGAGAACCCATACAGGGCGAAGCGATCTCCGGTACCCGCCAGACTCTCGGCAAACAGGAACAGGCTGTCCCGGATCACATCGATCACCCGGGCGTCGTTGTTGACCCAGGTATCGGTCGACAGGGACAGGTCGGCCAGCAACAGGCAGGCCAGATCCCGTTGCCCTGTGCGCAGGCTCCGGTAAAGACCGGCATCGCCCCGGGCACCGCCCACCAATCGGTCACCGGCAAACCTGAGGTAGGCCTCCAGATCCACCTCTTGCCCATCGGTTTCACCTCGCTTGAAATGCCGGGCCGGAGCCAGGAGTTCCAACTGTGCCCGTAAACGCCGCGCATCCGGTTGAGATGGGGTGGTAAGGGGCAGGGACCGGCCTCCGCCGCCAGCAGGCGTTGCAGGCGGCAGTGATCCGCTCGCATCCGCCGACGGCGACAGTCCCATTCGGGCAGCAGAATCTCACCCTCCAGGACGTGGTCGTCATGCTCTGCCGAGGGCAGGTCCAGGTCGAACCGGACCCGACTGCGCGCCGATCGGGCGTCGCGCGCCACGCTCATGACCTGCATGTCATCGGCGGTCCGACGCGCGTCCTCAGTGTCTTCGTCTTCCTCGCAGCTGCGATCCACCTTCAAATACTCGGACCAGCTGAAGATGTTCTCCATCCGCACCGTGATCAGACCACCCTTGCCGTCCGGCATCTCGACCCGCTCGGCGGCGCGACGGCGCGTCTGCCCTGCAGGATCCCCGGGGCGGCTGTCGGCCGCAGGCGTCTCGGGCATGCCGGTGGCGCTGTCCGGTGTCGCTACCGGGGGCAATGGATGCGGCCATAGCGGCACCGTGGCGGGCGGGCGCCGGGTCGAGCGCAGGGACAACACGCTGCCGGGCCGGGTCAGGGCGGCCCGCACAGCGCGTTCGTTGAACGCCTCGTCCCCGTGCAAGCTGTCGGGATCCGGCCGCAGTGCGATATGGGCAAGCGACAGACGACGATATCGGTCCCTCACGCCGGGCAATCGCTCAAGGACCGCCTGGCTCCGACCCTGGGCATCGACGAGCCAATCCTGGCCGGGATCGCCGGGTTGGGCGAATAGCGCCGCCAGCCAATAGTACAGATCGCGGTTCAAGCAACGCTGCGAAAACCAGGCGATGGTGCCGGGAAGACGCAATGCCTGGTCATCGGGATAGCCCAATTCGACCCGCCGGCCGCTGGCCGCCAGACGCTCCAGCCAGCCACGGCGCCCGTCATCCAGGGTCGGGCAGGCCGGCTCCAGACGATGGCCGATATCTCCACCGAGGCCTCGGTAGAAAATCGCCAGGCCCGCGGCCACATCACTCAGAGCCACCGCCGCCTCGGGAAAATCCCGGCGCGCGGCGCGGGTTATCAGCCGATCCCACAGTTGTCCGACTCGCTCTTCCATCAGACGCTGGACTCTGTTGGTTTCGCTTCGGCACTGTGAATAGCCGTAGCCCGGGGGGCCGCGAAACTGGAGATCTGCGCCGCTTCATCGCCCTGCACCCAGGTCAGCAACGGCATACGGCCGCGGCTGCCCTGAGCCGCCTCGCAGGCCGACAAACACTGTGTGCACTGGGTGCAGGTGAACATATGCCGCTTGAGGCCCCGGGGGCGCAGGCGCATGGGACAGGCATGGTCGCAGGCGGCGAAACAGGATCCGCATTCGGCGGCCTTTGCGCTGTCGAACTTCACCACCAACGCCCGCCGGTTGGCCATCCAGGCCAGGCTTTGGAAGATCCCCACCGCACATCCGTAGCGACAAAACAGATGCCGTGCCAGGGTGAACTCGACGGTGAAGGCCAACGTAGCGACCGAGATAAAAATCGCCTGATTACGGGTCAAAGCACCGTGCAAAAGATTGCCCCATATCTCGGCGGGTGGCAGCAGGTAGGTGAGCAGGCTGACAGACCAGAGCAGCGACATGGCCCCGATCACCAGAACCGTCGGCCACCAGTAGAGTCGGTCTGCGGGCAGCGGCCGCCCGTCCGGGTGTCGCGACGGCAGTGGCCGTGGCTCCCAGACGCTGGGTTTGCCGCTGGCGCGCCTCATGAGGCCGTTTATGGTCTCAACCACCGAGAAATGCGGACACAACCACCCGCAATACAGACGCCCGTAGCGCCAGGCCAGCCAGAGAAACAGGCCGGCGCCGAGCAGAATCGGCAGGAATCCCAGAAGCAAAACCCTCAGGGATGCTTCGCCGCCATCCAAGACGCCGGATTCGAACGGCGCCAGGCCCAGTTTCCAGTCATGGCCGAACAGGATGGCGTGGCCCAGAGTCAGATCGTAGCGAAAGACATCCAGCACCGGTGCTAACACAAAAAGGGCAAAAAACGCCGTGCGGGACAGCAGGCGCAGACGCTGACGTTTGATGCCGTCCAAATACGAGACACCGGTGCCGCTGACAATCCTTTGCGATGCGTCATCCGGCGACCACTTGCCGACGCTCATGGCCCCGCCCCGCGCCATCCCACGATGGGAAAACGCCAGCGCTGGCCAGACATGGCCTTGGACAGCCCCACCATCCCCAGCAGAACCAGGCTGGCATGACAGGTCGTGAAATAAACAATGACCACGGTCCAGGTGTTGGCGGATTGATAACCACCCAGGGCAATGATCAACAGATTGGCAGCAATCAACAGCGCACCCGCCCAGAGACTGGCTGCAACGGTCTGGTTCAGATGGTTTACCGCCAGATCCGGGGCCTGTGGGCGGCGCGTCCAGAACAGCCACAACAGGGCGCCGAACGCCAATCCGGGCAGCAGTAGAAGATTGGCCAGATACAGGGCCTCGGCCAGGATCGCCAGCGCCATGCCCGGGGGATCGGCCTCAGGACTGGATGTGGGCATCAACCAGATCCATCAGCGCCTGCCCGGTCTCCGGATCGTCGCTGAGGGGTTCCACCAGAGCGGCGCGGCAGGCGTCCCGCGGCGGGTGTCCGTCTAGCATCAGGGTAGCCGCATAAACCAGCAACCGGGTCGACGCGCCTTCCTCCAGATCGTGGTCCTGCAAAGACCTGAGACCGGCGGCCAGGGCCACCAGCCGCTCGGCCAAGGGCTTATCGACCCCGGTTTCACGCATCAAAACCTCGGTTTCGACCTGTGCCGTGGGGAATCCCAGGGTCAAACCGACAAAACGCTGCCGGGTGCTGGGTTTCATTCCCTTGAGCAGGTTTTGATAACCCGGATTATAGGACACCACCAGCATGAACTCGGGTGGCGCCAGCAACAACTCACCGGTGCGCTCGATGGGCAGCATGCGGCGGTCGTCTGTCAGGGGGTGGAGGACCACGGTGGTGTCCTTGCGCGCTTCGACCACTTCGTCCAGGTAACAGATGGCACCCTCGCGTACGGCCCGGGCCAGTGGCCCGTCGCTCCAGTAGGTCTCACCGTCGCCAATCAGATGTCGACCCACCAGGTCCGCTGCGGTTAAATCGTCATGACAGGAGACCGTGTACAAGGGACGACCCAGCCGCGCGGCCATGTGGGTGACAAACCGGGTCTTGCCGCACCCGGTCGGGCCTTTGATCATGATCGGCAAAGCGTTGCGATGGGCCCGTTCGAACAGCTCGATTTCGCCACCCTGGGGCAGATAGAAAGGCGTCGCGCCCACGCCGCCCGGTGTGTCCGAGACCGGCATATCCATTGGTAAACCTCGCGCATTCAGACCTTGGGGCGGATCCGCTCCGCGGCGGCGATCCTTGGAGTGGCTCTGACCCGCCGCGGAACTGCAGCGGGTCGGGGCTGGCGTTCAGCCGGCTTCGGCGACGACGTCAACATCCAGGTCCCGTTCCGGCAGAAAGTACGCCGCAACATAGCAGATCAGACCGATCAGGAAGATCACGCCGGCCAATTCCCGCATCCAGTAGAACAGCGCGATCTTTTCCTGCACCACCATAAACGGTTCCGACCCGCCGTAGCGCTGCATCCAGACCTGGAGCACGCCGCCCGCGGTCAGGAACAGGGTGATGAACACCATGGAAACTGTCATCAGCCAGAAACCCCACATTTCCACCACCTGGTTGCGGTTGGAGGCGGCTTCGCGGCCCCGGAGTATGGGCATGGCGTAGGAAATGATGGTCATCACAATCATGGCATAGGCGCCATAAAACGCCATGTGCCCGTGAGCCGCGGTGATCTGGGTGCCATGGGTGTAGTAGTTAACCGGCGCCAAGGTGTGAAGAAAGCCCCACACACCGGCTCCGAGAAACGACATGACCGCGGTGCCCTGAGCCCACAGGACAGCAACCTTGTTTGGATGGTCGCGGCGCCGTCGGTTGATCATGTTGAACGCGAACACGGTCATGGCGAAGAACGGTAGCGGCTCCAGGGCGGAGAATATAGAGCCCCACCATTGCCAGTAGGTCGGGGTGCCGATCCAGTAGTAGTGATGGCCGGTGCCGATGATGCCGGTGATCAGGGCCATGGCGATGATCACGTACAACCACTTCTCGATCACTTCGCGATCGACCCCGGTGACCTTGATCAACACAAAGGCGAGGATGGCGCCAAGAATCAGTTCCCACACGCCTTCAACCCAGAGGTGCACCACCCACCACCAGTAGTACTTGTCCAGCGCCAGGTTGCTGGGGTTGTAGAAGGAAAACAGAAAGAAAACAGCGAGACCGAGCAGCCCGGTGACCAGCACCACGCTGATGGCTGTCTTGCGCCCCTTCAGGACCGTCATGCTGATATTGAACAAGAAGCCCAAGGCAACGATCACGATACCGATCTTGGTGATGGTGGGCTGTTCCAGGAATTCACGGCCCATGGTGGGCAGCAGCTCGTTCCGGGTCAGCTCCGCCAAGGTCGCATAGGGCACGGCCAGATAGCCGATGATGGTGAGAGCGCCGGCCACCAGAAACACCCAGAACAGCACATAGCCGAGCAGCGGACTGAACAACTCGGTCTCAGACTCTTCCGGCACAAGAAAATAGCTGGCGCCCATGAACCCGAACAGCAACCAGACGATGAGCAGATTGGTGTGAACCATGCGGGCGACATTGAACGGAATTTCCGGAAACAGGAAATCCCCGATTACATACTGCAGCCCCATGATCAGCCCGAACAGCACCTGGACCACGAACAAGCCTATGGCGGCATAGAAGTACGGTTTGGCGACAGCCTGGGATTGATATTTCATGATCGGATCTCCTCAACCCTGGATGTTGGGCGGCCAGTTGGCCGTGTCCATTTCGGAAGTCCACTTGAGGAACTCCGCCACCGCATCCAGTTCCTCCTCGGGAAGATTGAACTGGGGCATGCTCCGCCGGCCGCTGATACCCTCGGCGGGGCGGCTGGCGATAAAGGCTTTGATGGCCTCTGTACTGTTGCCAAAGCGGGTGTAGACGTTACCCAGTTCCGGCGCAAAGTAGGCGCCCTCGCCCAGTATGGTGTGACACCCCACGCAGTTGTTCTCCTCCCATACCGTCTTGCCCAGCACCACCTTGTCAGAGAGATTTTCCCGGTGGTCCCGTTCCGGCATGGTCCGCGTGGTGTCGAAGGTCAGCGCCACAAACAGCAGAAAGAAAAACACGCTGCCACCGAAGTAGATGTTGCGTGCGGTGGATTTCGTGAACGCGCCGCTCATGGGGCATCCTCCCGGTTGAAGTCGGGGTCATGCTAGTGCGCGTAACGACCGGGGCTCCTTGATGCGCGTCAAGTCGGCTGAGTGGTATGAGACGAATCCGGGCGACTGCGGGTAGGACTGGGGAAGCGGAATCCGGACCAGGGCCGGCTCAGTGGCTGGTGCCGGACTCGTATCGGGTCTTGTTCCAGACGTTGTACTTCCCGGAGGGCTTGTTCATGGGCAGACGCTTAATTTCCTCGAGGGTGTCAGCGTCGTAGACGATGACGGCCCCGTCCGGATCCCAGATACTGAGCAGCAGATAGCGCCCGTCCCGGGTGAACTCTACATGGGCTGCGGTCTTCCCCGGCTCGGGCCGCAACGTCTTGACGATCTCCAGGGTGGATTTGTCGATCACATGCATCGCGTCCCGATTGGGCCCGAAGAACACATCGCTCCAGGCGTAGCGCGATGCGGCATGGCTGCGCATAAAAAACCCCGGCCCCAGGGTTTCGATGCGCTTGATGACCTGCCAGCTTTCCATGTCGATCACGGTGAGGCTGCCCTGTTTCAGGTTTGGCGTCACCAGTACCTGTCGGCCTTCCCACTCCCAGGTTATGCCGGATCCCAGATGGGGCAGTCCGGTGAGTTCCAGCTCTGCCACCACCCGTCCCTGGTCCAGGTCCACCACCTGGCCGGCACCGTCGCGAGCTGCGCCGATCAAGTGACGGTATTCCGGGTCGAAAAAGAAATCGTCCAGATAGTCGTCCAGGACGATCCGGCGCACCGTCAGATCTACCGCCTGGGAAGGACCGCCGGGCGAAGGTGATGTGACAGAGTCTGGCTCGGACGGGACGGGTCCGTAGGGAATCTCCCAAACCTCCGGCAGATCCTTGAGCGCGGCGATAAAACTCCCCCGCGGAGGGGCGGCATATACGGCACTGATTCGGGAACTGACGCCCTGACCATCGGTGACTGGAATGAGCTGCATCGGCGCCAGATCGTCGGCCCGCAAAACCACCAGGGTATGCGGCAGATAATTGCCCACCAGCACCGTGCGTCCGTCGGCCGACACCGCAAGATTGCGGGTATTGATACCGGCCCGGATCTCGTGGGTGGTTTTGAAATTGTAGAGATCGAAGCGGCTGATCCAGCCGTCCCGCGACGCCAGAAACACAAAGCGCCCCTCGGGGGAGTACTTGGGTCCGCCGTGCAGCGCATAGCGGGTCTTGAATCGGTGCAGGGGCTCGAAACGATCGCCATCCAGCACCGTGGCGTGATGATCCCCCAGTTCCACCACCAGAAACAGATTGAGAGGATCGGCCTCGAACACAGGCCGATCGCTGAGCGTCGCAGTATCCACGTGGGTCAGGTGACTGGCCCGGATCTGCTCCATTCCCCAGTCAGGGGTCCGCGCCAGCGGCGTGTAGATGAAGTCCACCACCGCCTCGATCTGATCGGCGCTGAGCTGTTCGCCAAAAGCGGGCATCTGGGTGGCGGGTAAACCCTCAGCGATACTGGTCCCAGCCTGAGCGCGGCGGACACGACTGAGGTTCTCCGGCAACAGCGCCGGACCCATGGCGCCCAGACGATCCGCCCCGTGACAGGTGGCGCAGTGGGCTTGATACACCGCCGCGCCCGACTGGCTGTCAGCCCGGGTCTCTGGCGGGATTGAAAGCCCGCTCAGCAAAACCACCAGGACAGCACACCCCGCCGATACAAGCCCACGCCCCATCACGCCGTGCCCGCCACACGCGCCACCGGCGCCTCCTCCGTATTGCGATACCAGGACAACTGCTGACGCAGACGCACCACCTCGCCGATGATGACCAGCGTGGGTGATTTCAGCTCAGCCGCCTTAGCCTGCGCGGCAATGGTGCTCAGCGTCCCGGTCACCACCCGCTGCTGCTCACTGGTCCCGTCCTGGATCAGCGCCACCGGCCAATCCTCGGACAAGCCATGGCGGATCAGGCCATCGGCGAGCAGCGGCAAAGCACCCAGGCCCATGTACACCACCACGGTTTGATTGGGTTGGACCATACTGGGCCAAGGCAGGCTCAAGGCGCCGTCCTTCATGTGGCCGGTCACGAACAAACAGCCATGGGCGCAGTCTCGATGGGTCAGGGGAATACCTGAGTAGGCCGCGCAGCCCAGAGCCGCAGTAATGCCCGGCACCACTTGAAACGGAATCCCGGCCGCCTTCAGGGTCTCGATCTCCTCACCACCGCGGCCAAACACAAACGGGTCTCCCCCCTTGAGTCGCACCACCCGGCGTCCCTGAGAGGCTTGTTCCACCAGGATGCGATTGATGTCTTCCTGGGGCAGGGTATGACGGTTGGCCGCCTTGCCCACATAGATCCGATCCGCATCCCGGCGCACCTTATCCATCACCGCTGGCGCCACCAGCCGGTCGTACACCACCACGTCAGCTTGCTGCATCAGCCGCAACGCCCGGAACGTCAGCAGTTCTGGATCCCCCGGCCCGGCGCCAACCAGGTACACCTCACCCAGAGACGACACCGTCATATCCCCGGTATTCAGCGCATCGTAGACCATTGATTTACCCTGTTCTTCGCTGGCGTTCATGATCACGCTCCGCGAGAGGACCACTGAACACCTCTTCCCAGAAACGGCGCCGTGCGGTCAGGTCCTTGAACCGGGACTTGACGTCAGTCCGCATGGCCGCGGCCATGCGCGCGAGACGGCGGTACCCCTCTGGGAGTGCAGCCTCCAGTTTTTCCCGAACCAGGCGCGCCAGCACCGGCGCAGCACCGCCACTGGAAATGGCGATCATCAATGGAGAGCGATCGAGTATTGCTGGCATGATGAAACTACACAGCTCCGGATCGTCCACCACGTTGACCGGTACCCGCTGTAGCCGGGCAAGTTCCGATACATGGCGATTCAGGCCCGGTCGTTGGTGGCGGCGATCACAAGAGACACGCCACGCAGGTCGTCATCCTGGAACACCCGTTCCAGCAGCTCCAGGGTATCGGTCTCGGCCCGTGCCCTCAGCGCATCGGTGATGTTTGGCGCAACCAGCCGCACCCGGGCACCGGCCCGACACAACAGGTCGGTCTTGCGGGTGGCGGTGGCGCCGCCCCCCACCATCAGAGCGCGATGGCCCTGCATGTCCAGGAAAACTGGCAGATAATCCATCACTCGCTCCCTCCGGTCGGACTGCGCAACGCCGACCAGGCATTCCCATAACGCCGCTGCGGACGTCGATCCACCAGCGGAACATGCACCTCCGGCACATCCCGCAATTCGATCTCCTCGTCGCGCAGATAGCAGCCCGGGTCCTCGGCCCAGATATCACCGGTCATCTGGTATGCCCGCACCCGTGTATTGCCGCCGCACACGTCCACAAAGCCGCAGCCTCCGCAACGTCCCTTAAGCGGTCGGGGGCGGCGCCTCAGTTCGGCCAGAACCGGGTCCGACAGGTCATTCCAGATGGCGCTGAATGGGCGTGTACGGACGTTGCCGAGGGTGTGGTGCCACCAGAACGTGTCGGGGTGCACATTACCCAGAT
The DNA here is from genome assembly GCA_963783675.1 of uncultured Gammaproteobacteria bacterium. Lineage (GTDB taxonomy): Bacteria > Pseudomonadota > Gammaproteobacteria > Competibacterales > JAHEDQ01 > JAHEDQ01. Next base: position 905 of record CAWAOU010000029.1, on the reverse strand, counting down.
TATCGATGTTGGATATGCCGACGCCGGACGCATTCCCGCCCCAGCCGCTGAGCAGCGCGCGCAGCCGCGGCACCAGGTCGGGCAGATGACGCCTCGCCCAATGGATGAGATACACCCCGTCTGCGTCGTTGTTGCCGGTGACGTATTCCCGTCGAACGCCGTTTTGAATCTCGGCCCAGCACTGATCGAACAGCAGGTCCAGGGCCTGGCGGGTGGTTTCATGGAAGGCGTCGAGACCGTGATTCACACGTCCGCGCCCACCGTAATTCAGATGCGACAGATAGAACTTGTCCACATCCTCATCGTCCATCAACCGCAACAGTCCCGGCAGGTCCTCAAAGTTGTCCTCGGTCAGCGTGAAACGCAGACCCACCTTGATGTCGTGGCGCCGGCACAAACGCACCCCTCGCAACGAGGCCCGGAAGGCCCCCTGCAACTGTCGGAACTGATCGTGGCGTTGCTCCAGCCCGTCCAGACTGATGCCTACGTAGTCGTAGCCGGCCCGGGCGATGGCGTCGATGTTGCGCTCGTCGATCAGGGTACCGTTGCTGGACAGACCCACATAAAAGCCCATTGACTTAGCCAAGGCGGTGATCTCGAAAATGTCGGGCCGCAGCAGCGGCTCACCGCCGGACAGGATCAGAACCGAAACACCGTAATCGCGCAGGTCCGTCATCACCCCGGCAATTTCTTCGGTGGTCAATTCGCCGGGAAAATCCCGATCAGCCGATGCGGAGTAGCAATGACGGCAGCTCAGGTTGCAGCGGCGAACCAGGTTCCAGATCACCACCGGCGCAGATGGGCGTGCGCCGGCCCGGCCAACCGTGTCGGATTCCAACGCCTGCAAGTATCGGCTGATGCGAAACACGGCTCTACTCCCCTGCCCGGCCAAATGGGCCACGCGG
>CAWAOU010000028.1:0-9426 GCA_963783675.1 uncultured Gammaproteobacteria bacterium | reverse complement strand
GAATTGGGTTTTTCATACAAAGCTTTTCCTTACTCATCCAAGGCTACATGCCGCGCATGCTCCCTGAAGCCGAAGAGGGCGGGCAAGCTCAGTGCACCCGGACTTGGAGTTCACCTGCCATCATCAGGAGGAGGAGACTGTCGAATTCATCGAGGTACTTGGCGATGCTTAGCTCGCCGAGTACGCCAACAATCGGTACGATCGGCTGGCGAGTTCAGACGTCATTCGCGAAAATAACATGCGCGACTGTCTCGCGCTGATCGAAAATCTGACCACCGGGAAGGCTTCGGGTTTTTCGGTGGGCTGCTCATCGCCACATTCTCGGAGATCGGTGAGTAACTTGACAGAACCCGCCTGAGCGCTGGGCCAGCCCTCAAGCCATCGGCGGATGCCAGCGGCGCGTCCAGGCTCGGCATGCAAGTGGGCCAGGAGAATCTCACGGCTCAGTGCACGTTGCTCAGACCTATCCCCATTATCTCGAGGCCCCAGAAGCCGATGAGGACGTGGGAGACGTAAGCGCCGATCAGCCTCTTGTGGCGGTGATACAACCAGCCCCAGAAACGGGGTAGGCGTCTTCGCCGCCAAAGGTGATGAAGCCCTCGCGCGCCGCTCGCCGCTCTCGGGCCGCGCGGAGAGCCTTGAACCCCATCAGGGCGATTACCGGGTAGCCAAGGATGGGCGTGATCATGCTGAGCTACCCCGTCGCCACGTCGGCGCCCTCAAGGAGCCAGGGCCCCGGCGCCTCGGACATGGTGATCCCATTATGGCCTGAATGGCAGGCCCTCGACCTCCAACACGCCCTTCATCGGCACTTCGCTTTTGGGCGGTGAGCCGGACGAGTAGGTTCGAGTCGCTGTGCCCTCGAATCGCAGCTTCAGGGTCATCGGCCCATCGCCATCCATCGCTAACTCTTCGACGGCCACATCCGTGCCGTATTGCTGACTCCACGGATAGTCGCCAGAGATGGGCGGATTCAAGTGGATCCCACGACTGTGGATCGTATCAAGCGCCGTGCGATCCTCGCTCAGGTAGAACTCCACCAGAATCGACGATTCGGTCACGTCGCCAGTAACGGGCAGGGCGAAGATATAGATCTTCCCCCCGGGCGTGTCACCGTATTTGTGCCAGAACGCGGTGGGGGTCTTGCCCTCGTAGATGAGGCCGGCCGCTTCGGTCCTCGTCATTCCCTCGGCAACCGGGTAAATGTCGTAGCGACCGATGCCATCGATCTCTACGAATCCGATCGGCTCGGCTGCAGTCTTGTCCTGCGCCCTCAGCCCGGTCGAAAGTGTCCCACCCAGTAACACCAGCACAGCACAGATGGTCAGCCCGATTCCGTTGAGTCTATTCATGAGACCTCCCAGGTGTTTCTAATGCCAAGGATACAAGATACGGACGCGCCCGACAGGCCGAATCTGATGAAGGCCACTACGGTGAACGTGAGCAGCAATTCCCATTTGCCTGTCAGGGCGCCACCACATCGCTACCATCGCGCTGACGTCCAGCCGTCACCCGGGCCAGCTTGGCCATGAATGCATCCTGCGCTTCGATGGTGTCGAAGACTGGACATTCGCATTGTTCCATCATGTTGAGCGCCATCGTTTGCTCCTTCGAGTGTAAGTCGGATAAACCCACTTTTTCGCTATCTATCTCGATACGGTGCAACAGTGGGCAGTGTTTCTGACGTCTTGCGGTCATCCGCTCTCGCCGCCACGCCCGCGTGCAGGAAGACCCGAACACCCCGCCCACCCCGTTATCGAGCGGCTCATCGCTCGCCGGCAGCCTCTGCAGCGTGACAACTTTGCGATCTTGTTGCGGCCCAACGGCAATGCGGTAGGTGATCGACGAACGCAGTAGCTGTTGCATCGGCCCGGCCGCGAGATTGTCACCGGCCAGATAGCTGTTCTCAGCGTCCCGCTCCTGCAGTCCCTGTCTTTCGAGGTAGCGGCCGATGCGCAGTGCCAGGGCCTGGCTCCGTCCACTTCGTCCAGCAATGTTGATCTGTCGCTGGCTTCCGGGATTACGTCCCGTCGGCTGGGTTTCATTGCTGGCGGGCTTTTTGCGCTGCTTGCCTTCTCGCCTCTGCTAAAGACTGTGTTTGTCACCATGCCATCGCCTGTCAAGGGTGCGGTGCTGGTCTAGGTTGCCTGCTTCGTTATTGGGTCCGGCTTGCAGCTTGTCATGTCGCACGAGATAACTCCGCGTGCGATTCTTATCGTTAGGACCTCGATCATCGCCGGGCTGAGTGTCGACTTCCTGCCAGAGATCTACGTTAAGTTGCCTGTCGCCTTGCATGCGTTTACTCACTCTCCGCCAGCTCTCGCCACAGTGGTTGCCATCAGGCTGAATCTGGCATTCCAATATGGCATCGCAGGTCGCGCGTCCATGGAAATCGATTTGGAAAAACTCGACATCGAACAGATCGCCGATTTCCTGGAGCGTTGCGGCAAGAACTGGGCTTGCGTCCTGAGATGGTGCGCCAAGCAATTCCCACCGTCAGCGAGGCGCTTGATGTAGCGCTTGCCAACCACGAGGATCGCAGCGTTCGGCTTGAGGCACGATTTGATCGGACCTATCTGGACCTGTACTTACACTATCGGGGAGCGCCCATCGAATTGCCCGATGCGCCACCGGACCCGGACGAGTTGGCGGACCAGGATATTCATCTTTCGCGTCTGTCTGGCTATTTTATCCGCCTTGCCGCCACCGAAGTTCGCAGCACTAGCAAGGGAGAAGAGCAGATCCAGAATATTCGATTCGCCCATCAGGTCGGCCGAAGCCGTCGGTAACTCTACTTCGCAACAGTCGCCTTGATGGGGAAGCCAATGGAGGCGGCACGGCCCAAGCCGGTGTGGGTGGTCATACCCGAGACTGCCAAATTCGCTCCGTCAGGTGCCCAATACAGGTCCAAAGACCATTGCCGGCTTCGAGAAAAAAAGTTTTTCGCTCAGGATTTCCGCGCCTTCGATCATGGTGCAGGCGATAATCCGCGCTGCCCGGGCACAAGGTCGACACAGGTCGGGCGGACCTCGTTGTCGATGCCGCAGAGCATAACCTGCATCGCCCCACCTCTCGCGGCCAAAACGTCGATCAAGGCGCGGGGCGTGATGCGTTCGATGCGTGCACTCATGTGCGTGTACCGCGTAATAGCTTTGCGCGTCACGGAAGGTTTCAAAGGGCGGTATCTGCACGTAGTCGGCTCCCGCTGCATAGTAGGCTTGATTACCGCCGTGGCGGATTTCGGCACCAACCGAAGCGAAGGAGTTTTCTGCGTGATCGATCCGCGCTACCGGATCAAGAACCGGCTCGGCCAGCTGATAGTAGTGAGCCGGGAGCCCGTCGATCTGATCGACATTGAAGACGCTGTAACCCTTTATTAAGAGGATATCGACTTCTTGCTCATCTCCGTTCTTGCCCTGCTCGGTGCGCGTGATCGTGTTGGCCTAGGCAACAAATTCGCCGTGCTCGCCTTTGCGTCCGCTGGCACCAAGCTCACGTGCCTGCCGAAAGGTCATCCAGATCGACGCGCTGCAACAACTGGCGGACGTCGCTTGCCAGAGCATGATGATGTTGATGCCGTCATGAGGCGTGCCTTCATGCCGAATCGGTAAGAGGCCACGTACACCCGGCGTCTGGCGTGATGAGCTTCACGACCGGTATGAAATCCGACTCCTATCTCCACTCTTCCTGATGCTCAAACGTGAGCTGCCCGTTGCGCAGTAACCGCACGTAGATGGATTTGGTTACAAGTTTCATCACTTGCCCTCCATTGGTTTGATGTCCACATCTGGACTTCAAACCTTGGCCTTGAACCGCACGCACGACAAACCGTCAAAGTCTGCGTCCTGGGTCCACAACGTGGCGTCATGAATTCGAGCCGTTGCAAGCATGATGCTGTCCACCATCGGCAGGCGATGCTGGACGCTAAGGTGAGCGGCACTCAATGACAATGGTGAGGTCAGATCCACAACCCGGCCTTGCTGCATCAGCGTAACCGCTTGCAGGGCGTCGCCCTCGTCACGCTGCTGCAATACGCGCTTGAATACCTCGTAAAGACTGATCGTCGGAACCAGCAGTTCCGCGGTCGCCTCAACGGCGCCCGCGAAGAAGTCGGCATTCGGCCCTGCCGCCAGATACTCCAGCCAGCCCGACGAATCGACAACATTCATGCCCGGTCGTCCTCGCGAGGCACCTCCGTATCAATACCTTCCAGGAAACCCCGCATGCTCCGCGCCGGGCGCACGGGAATGAGCTCGATACGATTGTCGTAGGAGACCACCTGCACCTTCTGGCCGGGACTCAAGCGCAAGGCACTGCGCACCGACTTTGGAATGACGATCTGGTATTTCGGGGAAACGGTGACTGTATCCATAGCGGTTTTCCTATCGATGAGATATTCGTATGTCGATCATACTATCGATGAGCAGGTGCTCCCGCAACCAGACCTGCCCGTCTGCTTGATTGCCGTCTACGTATTCCTGCCAAGGATGAACACCCAGTCAGCGAACCACTTGGACTATTGGCAACCTGCGTCGCGCCAATTTGGGCCCGGCTCGGCGAGTTTGCGTCAAATGGGAACGGGATGGTTGGCTGCGTCGCCGAAGATCTCCTCCACCTCCGGCATCGGGAATACAAAGATTTCGCGCGGGATCTCCCCACCTTCGATCATGCGCGCATAAGGTCGACCAAGCCTTCGCGGCCAACGAATTAGGGCTGCACAATGCAGGTATCGCAACCGCAGGTGCAGAGGCCCGGGACACCTTTTCGATCACGGACCGCGAAGACCGCCCGAGCACCGATCCCAAAAGGCTCGCAGCGATCGCCTTGTCGATCAAAGAAGTGCTGGGCGACTGAAACCGCGACCCCGCTGCAGCGGAATATCCGGGAGGGTTCCGGGGCGGGGGTGTTCGCTCGGCCGTGATTCCCGGTACTATGCGGCCTCTTCTGGCGTTACCCTCGAATTCAGGCAAGTAAAGATGCAGATCCTTGATATCACCGACGGCGTGTTGCACGTCGGCTCATTCCTGGCCGTCACATTCGGCATCATCGTGCTCTTCGTCGGTAAGCGGATCAACGACGCGGTTGGCTTTCTCAGAGAATTCAGCATTCCGGAGCCGGTGACCGGTGGGCTGCTGTTCTCGATCCTGTTCGGACTCGTGTATGCCTTTTCGGGCGTTGCGGTGGAGTTCGATCTCGATGCCAGGGACGCCCTGCTCGTCTATTTCTTCACCACGATCGGGATCAACGCCAGTCTCAAGGACCTGCTGGCTGGCGGCAAACCTCTCGTGATCCTGCTCCTGATCACCATCGGCTACATGGTCGTGCAAAACCTGACCGGCATCTCGGTGGCTTCGCTGTTCGATCTGCCCAGCCAGGTTGGCCTGCTGGGTGGCAGCGTATCGTTGATCGGCGGCCACGGCACTGCAATCGCCTGGGCGCCACGGATCGCGGAGGATTTCGGTATCGGCAATGCGATGGAGATTGGCATCGCCTGCGCCACCTTCGGCCTGATCCTGGCGAGCCTGATGGGCGGTCCCATCGCCAAGTTCCTGATCAGCCGCCACAAACTCGAACCAAAGAAGATCGAATCACCGGATGTGGGCGTTTCAGAGAAACAACGCAACGAGGGAATCGGCCACCTGGACTTTCTCAATGCGATCCTCGCCATCCATATCGCTGCCATCGTCGGCATGTTTCTCAACGAGGCGCTGGAAGAGGCCGGGCTGCAGTTGCCCCTGTTCGTCACCTGCCTGTTCGCGGGCATACTGATCACCAACCTGGTACCGAAGGGTTTCCCGCGTCTCAGCGGCACGGAGTGGCCAACGCGTACACCCGCCATGGCGCTGATCGCGGATATTTCGCTGGGCACATTTCTGTCCATGTCGCTCATGAGCATGCAGATTTGGACCCTGATCGATCTGGCGGGCCCCATCTTCACCATCCTGACGGTCCAGTTCGCAGTCGCTATAGCGGTAAATATCTTCGTGGTCTTCCCGGCCATGGGACGCAATTACGACGCCGCCGTGATCTGTTCGGGCTTCGGCGGCATCTCCCTGGGTTCAACCCCCACCGCCATGGCCAATATGGCCGCGGTATCCCAGCGCTACGGGGCCTCTCATCTGGCATTCATCATCGTGCCGCTGGTGTGCGCCTTCTTCATCGACCTGGCAAACGCGCTGCTGATCCCGTTTTTCCTGACAAACTTCTGATCCGGAGACCGGCGGGCGAGCGTCCCCTGGGAGTCTGGGCGGTAGAACTGGTGGCGTAAGCTTCCCTGCCAGCCGGTAACGGCAACATGCTCGCGTCCTTGCGAAATCCCGTTGTTCGGCAGCCTGACAGGTTGGCCGATTGTCGACGAGATGCGGATCCTCACCGCATCGCCCGTCGAGCCGTACGGCAAATCCTCTCTGGGCCTAGTGTCCCGTCCCATAAGTTCGTAGCGTTTCAGAGCGCCCCAGATACGCCGATGCAAGGCGCAGGTGCGAAGGCATAGCCCAGCTCTGTCAAGCAGCTGCAACGCCGCAGTGGCGTATCTGCGGCGCTCCCGACGGGCAAGGCGATAAGCGCCCATCCGCGGTGTTGGGCGCGCTTGAATGAGCGCAGGCTAGTCCTGCGCCCGCCCGCCTAGCGCCTGGGCGCTTCTCGCCTTGCTGATATGCAACGAACTTGTGGGACGGGACACTAGGAGGTCCCCCCAAGCTCCCGAATGGCCTCGAAAACGGCCCTGACTTGCGGAGAAGGCGCGATGCAAATAGGTTGATATGCGTCCACGATGAGGAGCCAAATGGCAGGAAGGCGGGCTTGGATTTCCAAGCCCGCTTTTCCTTGCACGAGCCACCTGCCTCGTTTGACGTCGAGCTGAAGGGTCCAAAGACCATGTGCCGCCCTGGACATCCAACAACAGGCTGTCGCTAAGGACAATGCGGAGGGAGCCGCGCCTGAGATAGTCGATCACTCTGCCCCGGTGGAACGAAGGGCCGTGTGGCCGCCGTCAGCGGATTCAAGGCCAAGCTTTCTGCCGCCAGGCCAGGTTTGGGCCAAGGCCCGTCCTATGGTCAGTTGGCAGCGAAGCAATAGAAGAAACCATTGCCCCCGGACTTCGGTAAATCGGCAGCGCTGCATCCGCGGGAGGGATGTGAGGAATTCCACGATTTGGACGGTGCATCATCGCGCAATCCGATGCGATCGTGATGACCCACAAATGCGGCGCCCTCTCCGTTGTTGGTCCAGTCATCGCAGGTCATGTCCGCTACGACCGTGCCCTCGGGCGTGGAACCGGTCAGTATGTCGTGCATGTTGGGATCATCGCCACGACCGTTCACCGTCGCACCCGACTCGGTCAACCCGGTTTCCTTGTCGATGTTGTTCGCGTCGCTGTGAAGGGCATCAATGTCCTGTGCGATCAGTTCGCCTTTGGCGTTGTACCAGGGGCCGGAACCGATGCGATCCCGGGCATTTTCCGAACTGGTGCTCAGATACGCCCGCCAGGTCTTTGCGCCGGCACCGGCGGCCTCGGCAAGCTGCTGACAGTGGCTATCGGCGCCTTCGAGCCCGGCCAGATTGGCGCCATCACCCGGACCCTCGCTGGTGATAAAAAAGCTCATGCTGGTGTCCTGGGCAAGCGCCGGCGAAAGACACATCGCGAGAACGGCGGCCGAAGCGGCAAGTTTTGTAAATTGTTTCATCGCTGGAGTACCCCGAAAAGTGCTAGCGGTGGAATGCGGACGGCGCCCAGCCGCGGTGGTCGAAGGCGTCATGGTTGGCGCACTCACGGTGCGAAAGGCGCATGATAGAAGGTAGGTCAACAACCCAGGCGGGTCCAGGTACGGGATCGCCGCGAGGTTCGCGGCCGGGACCGGTGGCCGCTGCGCCATTCCGCAATCCAATGAGTCGTTGAGGGCTTTCCGGTTTCAGAGCATACCCGGCGGGACGCTCACCGTGACCCGTGCGCCGCCCAGGTGGCCGCGATCGATCTCCAGCGTGCCGCCGTAAACTTCATCCACCAAGTCCCTCACCACCGCGAGCCCGATACCGTGACCCGGCACCGAAGCATCGTCCCGGCCACCTCGTGCCATGACCGTCTCAAGTCGGTCCGGGTCGAATCCCGGACCGTCGTCTTCCACCTGCAGACTGGCCCAATTGTCGGCATCGGCGGCGACGCCCCGGACCACAACGCGGGAACGACACCACTTGCAGGCGTTGTCCATCAGATTGCCGAGAATCTCGAACACGTCATCCTCGTTCACAGGCAAGCGAAGATCGGCGGCCAGTTCAAGGGTGATGCAGGGTTGTCGGCCGCCATGCACCTTGATCAGACTCGAAGCGAGCCGCTCAGCGATGGGGCGAACAGGAACCGGCGCGGCCAGCACACCGGTACCGGCGGCCGTGGCGCGCTGCAATTGATAGTCGACCGTTCGATCCATGCGTGTAACCTGATCCGCCACGGTTTCGGCGAGGGACGCAGGTGATGCGCCCGATTCGACCCCGGCGCGCAGGACGGCCAAGGGCGTCTTGAGGGAATGGGCGAGATCGGCCAGCCCGGCGTGATAACGCTGAATGCGTTGTTCCCGTTGTGCCACCAGCGCATTGAGTCTTGCGGTCAAGCTGGCAATTTCCGAGGGATAGGACCCGGCAATGCTTGCCTGCGAGCCGTTTTCCACGGCGACCACTTCCCGCGCCACACGACGCAGAGGCGACAGCCCCCAGCGCAGTACCAGTGCCTGGGCAATCAGCAGCGCCAGGGCGGCCGCGAACAGCCAGCCCCAAAGGGTGCGGCGATACGCCCGCAGCGGCCCTTCGTAGCCGGCGCGGTCGGTCGCCACCTCGAAACGAAATTTCTGCTCCCGGCCTGCCTCGTCCTCCCAGATTACGCCGTAGCTGAGCCCGAAAAGGACTTCGGCCGGTTGCGACACAGGGGATTGGAGCGTCATTACTCCCAATGCCGGCACGGAATCGAACTGGATCGAGCGGCCGGTCATGGACTCGGAGCGCCAAACTGGACCCTGGTCTCCCAGAATCTGTGCATAGAGTCCCGAGCCGGGCGTTGCCAGACGCGCCTCCGGAAGCCGGCTGGGCAGAGTCAGGTCACCCTCTGGACCAGGCTCCGCTTCACCCAGCAGCAGATAGACCTGGGCCTCCAGCGCGGCCTGGACGCTGCGTTTGACGCTTTCGGCGAAGGCCCGGTCCAGGGCCAAGCCGGTCAAGCCCAGAAACGAAAGCAGCACGAGCATGGCCGCGATCAGCACGCGGCTGTGGATGGATCTGGGACTCACCCGGCGGGTCCGCGACCGTACGTGAGTCGATACCCGCGTCCGCGCAGGGTCTCGATGGGTTTCAGGCGTGCGTCGGGATCCAGCTTGCGGCGCAAACGCCCTAACAGAACCTCGAGCACATTGCTGTCGCGATCCTGATCATCGTCATAACAGT
>CAWAOU010000027.1:0-609933 GCA_963783675.1 uncultured Gammaproteobacteria bacterium | reverse complement strand
GCCAGAGCTTCCAGGGCGCAGATGGGGGCGCGGCTACGGGGTACCGCGCCCGATGGCGTAACGTCCCCACGGTGTTGGCTGGTCTGTAGGGTGCGGTGACGTAGGAACCGCACCGCTGGCGTTGGTATGGGCGCGGTGCGGTTCGCTCCCGCTCACCGCACCCTACGGGATTCCGCAACCTACGGGACGGAGGAACCGCACCGATGGCATCCCGCCAGGCAACAGTACAATCAGCACCGCAATGACGACGCTAGAGGCATCTCCCTTGGCAGACTCACGGAATGCTTGCCCCACGACGACGACGCCACTCCCTGCTCCCTTTCGCCATCCTGGCCTGCGGTGCTCTGCTGCCTGCGGTGCAGGCTCGGGCCGATGCGGGCCTGCTCGACCTGCCCCTGGAGGACCTGCTGGCGGTGGAGGTCCGCGCCGCCGGCAAGCGCGACGAGCAGATCCGTGACATCCCGGCCAGCGTGACCATCCTCAACCGCGCGGAGATCCAGCGCTACGGCTGGGTCACCTTCGAGGAGTTGCTGCGCAACCTGCCGGGGCTCTTCATCCTCGACACCATCGACGAGCGCCTGACCGGCGCCCGCGGCACCGTCGGCGGTGGCGTCCAGCTGCTGGTAAACGGCGTGCCGCAGCACCAGACCCGGCAGAAGGTGCTGACCATCACGGAGATCGCGCAGGTCAACATCCCGGTGGAGTCCATCGACCGCATCGAGGTGATCCGCGGGCCGATGTCGGTGATCTACGGCAACAACGCCTTCCTCGGCGTGATCAATGTCGTTACCAATGAGGTCGGCCGCAACGGCCCTCGGGTCTCGGCGAGCTACGGCAGCCGCGACAGCGGGCGGCTGTTCGCTCGTCTCGGCACCGAGACCGACAGCGGCTTCGTCGTGCTCAACGCCGGCGCCTATCGCACCGACGGCCTCGACGGCGCCTACGCGGACATGCTGGGTCCGGACCAACTCGCGACGCTGGACCCGCGCATGCACCGCAGCCTCGATGGAGACGTGCCCAAGCAGGACCTGAGCCTGGACCTGTCCGCGGCCTACGGCGATTTCAGCGCCGACCTGCGCTGGACGCAAACCGACTACGGCGTCTACATCTTCACGCCGAGCTTCGACGACGGCAACCAGGCGACCATCACCACCTGGCATGCGGCGCTCGGCTGGGAGCACGCGTTCTCCGACACCCTTGGCATGCGCGCCAGCGGCATCGCTAGCGAGGAGCGGCTTGATATCGACCGCTTCGACTTCATCGCGCCGGATCTTGGCGGCGAGCAGCACCAGGACAACCGGCGCTGGGAGCTGGAGCGCGTCCTGCCCCGCGTGCGGCAACTGACCTCGGCACCGGTGCTGGTGCGTCTCGACGGCGCCCATGATGCGGCGGTGAATCGCCGACAACTGGCGGCGGCCACCGGTGTCGATTATCTGATCAAGTGGAATCCGCGCCGCGAGGACCCTGAGACATGGCTGGCCGAGGCCACGGCGCGCGGGGCCTGGGAGCAAGTGCGCGAGGGTAAGCGCCAGGCGCTGTTCAGCGTCGATCGCAGCGACGAGCACGACGGTGAACAACACCGCTGGCGTCTGGTGGTGCGGCTCATCGAGCGCACCATCGACCGAAAGGGCCAGCTGCTGCTTACCCCGGAGATCGAACTCGAAGGCTGGACGCACCTCGTTGCCCGAATCCGACTACGACAACTCGACCATCCTCAAGCTCTACCGCGGCCACGCGCTGTGCGAGCAGTTCCACAGTGAGTTCAAGACCGATCTGGATCTGGAGCGCCTGCCCTCGGGGAAGTTCGACACCAACGATTTGGTGATGACCTTCGGGGCACTGGCCTACAACATTCTGCGCTGGATGGGGTTGCGCGGGCTGATGGGCGAACATGCCCCGATCCGCCACCCGGCCAAACGTCGGCGGCTTGCGCACGGTGATGCAGGAGCTCATCTATCTCGCCGCCCGCGTGGTGCGCAGCGCCCGCCAGCTGACCCTGCGCTTCAGCCACCACTGCCCCGGCTTCGAGGCCTTCCGGAAACTGCACGCCGAATTCCCCTGAGTCGTAGCCTTTCAAAAACGCGGGTGGTCGCGAAGGCCAGGGTAAAGTGTGCCCGCCGGCCGCGTAATATCATCATGCGAATTTCTTGGAACGCGACTCACCACGATGCGAGGTCTTGCCGTGGCACTTCCGAGCGCCGCGGGCCAATTCGGCTACGCTTTCCAGGCGAAGTCACGGATCCAGGTTCGTAGTGTTTGATATTACCGATCATTACTTCAAGCGCATGCCCGAACAGGTAGCCCATTGTCCCAACAACCACCGCCCATACAGAAGCACCAAGCATGTTCAAGATCAGGAAGCGAGATGACGAGATGCTTCCTGTGCTAATTAGAAACGGTGTCACAGTGCGAATGCCGTAGAGAAAACGAAATCCCAGAATAAGCCACATGTCGTACTTTTCCATGAGCAGAAAAACTTTTTCTGATTTCGATCTCCAGACCGGTCGCTTTTCGAGCAGACCTTTACCCCTGAAACGACCAATATAAAAGTACAGTTGATCGCCCATCAAGGTTCCCAGAAAGGCTCAAACGATTACCCAAGGAAGCTCGAGATAACCCCGGTGTGCTGAAAATCCCCCAAGGACGAGAATCGTCTCACCTTCCAGGCAGGAAAGTACCAACCACTATTGCTGCATACCCATAAGTTGATATCAGTTCTTCTAGGGACATAAGTTTCGGTCACGAGCTGTTGTTTTGTCAGGTAAAGGCTACCTGTTTTTCTTCTTACCGGCAGCATGAAGCTAAGACCACGCCTCATACCGGAGAACTTGGCGAGGCGCGGCCAAATGCATGTCGGATCGAGTTAGGGCCGGCACAGCGCAGAAATTGGCTCGTCGACGCAGTTTGACTCCTCTTCGTAGATGTCTGGCCAATAGACTCTAAACCGCAAGCGCGCTAGGGAGCGCGACGGGTCGGATATCGACGGCCCTATTTTCCGGCTGCACTGTCAAACCGTGGGTCAACCGCGCAGCGCGGCCAGTTCCATGTCGTCGCTGCTGAGATCGACCGCCAATGGCTGTTTTTACAACCATCGCTTGCGCCAGAAATAGACCAGCATACCCACAGCAATCACCGCCATAAGGAGCCACGCCAGCGGGTAACCGTAATACCAGTTCAGCTCAGGCATTGCCCAGGGACTTGTGCTGTTGCTGCCAAAGTTCATTCCATACACCCCGGCCACAAAGCTCAGAGGAATAAAGGTGGTGGTGATTACGGTGAGCACGCGCATGATCTCGTTCATCCTGTTGCTGACGCTCGACAGGTAGATGTCGAGCATGCTTGTGCTCATGTCACGGTAGGTCTCGAGCAGGTCCATGACCTGGATCGTGTGATCGTAGCAGTCACGCAGAAAGACCCTGGTGTCGTCGACAATCAGCTCTTGATCCTCCCGTACGAGGGCGTTGATTACCTCGCGCTGCGGCCACAACATGCGGCGCAGCAGGATCAGTTCACGTTTCACCGCATGGATATGTGGGAGCGTCTCGCGCGCCGATCGGCTCAGTATCTTTTCTTCGAGCTCCTCCAGTTCGGAGCCAAACGCCTCCAGCACCGGGAATCCCTGATCGATGACGGTGTCCAGCAGCGCATACAGTAGGTAGTCAGTGCCGCGACTGCGAAATCTGCCGGAGGCCTCCTGCAGGCGCCTAAGCACTGGCTCAAAGGGGTCTACAGCGCCCTCGCAGAAGCTCAGCACAGAGTCAGCGGAAAGGAAAAAGTTAACCTGACAGTTTTCGACACGTCCATCTTCGAAGCGTGGCAGCACAAGGGTCGCGCAGACCTGGCCGTCGAATTCCTCCACCTTAGGCCGTTGTCCCGTGTTGTGGATGTCCTCCAACGCCAAAGGGTGCAGGCCATAGATTTCGCCAAGTTGCGTCAATAGCTGCTGCGATGGGTGGCCCTGTACATGCATCCAGATTTTCGCCTTCGAATCTGAGGGCCCGGGGTCTGGCGGGATAGCGTCATCGGCGGTGCTGACGTTGACTGCGGTGCGGTCGTAGCGCACTAGCCGCACACCGGGGGGGACCGAAGCCATGACTGGAGTGGGGGGTTCATGCAGCGTGCCGGGCGCGGTGCCCGGCGGGTGATAACGCTTGTTAAAAAAAGCCATTGCTGGTCCTCCTGGGTAGCATGCAGACCGGATGGCGACACATAGTGGCCGTCAATGTTGTGCCGGAAGGATATCAACGACAGGGGTATACGTCTTTCAGCTCTCGTCGCGACCTGCAGGTTAGACCGATGGCGAGGTTAAATGCAGGCAAACGGCGGAAACAGGCCGCATACACCCAGTGCGAAAACATCAGGCGTTCATCGAGCGTCCAGGCAGGGATTGCCCCAATGGCCAAAGAGATCTACATAGATTGCGCTGCAGTGCTCGGTTCAACGCCGAGGCTCTGCGACAGACATCCCACGGCAACCGCTTTCTATGTGTTCGAGGAGAGGAAGGCACCATTGATGAGGGCGTAATCAAGCAACGATACCGAATATTCGGCCCACTCCCGCAGTTAGCGCCATCGCAAGCGCGCCCCAAAAAGTCACTCGGAACGCACCAACTGAAATAGCTGCACCACCAGCGCGTGCAGCAAGGCCGCCAAGAAAAGCAAGGAAGACAAGAGACGAAAGAGCAACTACCACTATTATTCGAGTTTCAGGTACAACGCAGGCGACTATTAGCGGAAGTGCGGCACCAACAGTAAATGTACCCGCCGATGAGAATGCGGCCTGAATAGGCTGCGCACTAACGGTCTCCGAGATACCTATTTCATCTCGAGCGTGTGCGCCAAGTGCATCGTGAGCCATCAGTTTTTCGGCAACTTGTTGTGCCATGATAGGATCAAGCCCGCGGCCTTCGTATATTTTCGCCAGCTCATCCTTTTCAAAATCGAAATTTTGTTCTAATGATTTCTTTTCAAGTGCTAGATCTGCATTTTCGGTATCTGACTGGGAGCTGACAGATACGTACTCACCAGCAGCCATAGACATCGCGCCCGCAACTAACCCGGCAACTCCGGCGAGAAGAACACCCTCGTGGCTGGAACTGGCAGCCGCAACACCAATAATCAAACTTGCAGTAGAAACGATCCCGTCATTCGCCCCTAAAACTGCAGCACGTAACCAGCCTACGCGATGTGACCTATGTTGTTCATGATGACTCATGTAGTGCCCCTTTAGATTTCGGGCGCAAAATGCAAGACAGACCATCTGCCCAGGGCACGCATTATGCGCGCCTAAACCGTGGCAAAAGGCAGACGTCTAACGACGAATGCCAGATTGCGCATAGTATTGACTCCAGACACCCGGCCTCGATTGGAAATCGTTCGGAGCTGACATTCGCCTAGACACCCTGCGACTAGCTGCAATTTGCTGGACCCGAGCGTGGGTCCGAGATCTGGCGACTTCCGTTGTTGGTCGTCTGCTGACGGTCGCGGTCATCGGCGGGTGAACCGATCTAACACCGACCCGACTCGATTCGCGAATGTCTCTTATGCGCATGTAGCTGCCCGTCGCTGGGTGCTTGGCGAACGGCAGGTCATGGGTGAAAGCGCCAATTAGCAGGCCCGGCGATGCAACCCATTCCGGTGGCCGAGCTGATTGGTCAGGGTATGTCCGGTTACCGCGTGCGAGCGCCCCTAAGCTTTAGTCTTGACCGCGAGTGATTATGCGGCACGGAAATCAACGCGCTCGACTCCATCGAGATCGACCGTCTGACGCGCCTGCCAAAGGTCATGGTTGTCCTGCATGGACAGCCAGCTCTCAGGTGAGCGCCCCAATGCCTTGGAGAGGCGCAAAGCCATTTCCGGGCTGATGCCGCTCGTGCCCTGGAGCACCCGGTTCAGTGTAGAAGGGGAGACACCGAGCTTCGCGGCAAGCTGTCTACCTGTGATGTCATTGGGTTCCAGGTAGACCTCGCGGATGAATTCGCCGGGGTGCGGTGGGTTGTGCATAGGCATCAGTGGTAGTCCTCGTAATCCAATACATGGGCATGACCGTCACGGAATTCGAACGTGATGCGCCAGTTTCCGTTCACCCAGATTGACCAGCGGCCCTTGTCTTTCCCTTTCAGTACATGCAGCTTGAAGCCAGGGATATCCATATCGTCGATCGTTACCGCGGTATCGAGCGCAGTTAATTGCATTCTCAAGCGTTTTGCATGTTTGGCTTGAATTCCCGATTTCGAGCCGGTTTCGTAAAACCGTTTCAAACCCTTGTGCAGGAACGACTGGATCATTGCCAAAGTGTAGCGTGTTGCGCATTGCGCAACAAGACGTTGGCCGATTTGGGAAGGGCCCAGTTGTCACGGCGAGAGATGACATACGCCGAGGCCGTCGGGTTCGCGCGCTGGCGCAATTTACTGGTAGCTGAAAGACACGATCTGGACACGATGCCTTTGCAAGGTATTGAAAAAATAGAAGTTTCGAATCCCTCCCTCTCCGCCAATTGAAATCTCTTAACTGATAGAAAGACTGTAAATAGATCTCGATGCTGGCACTTTTTTGGCGTCATTTTGCGTCATTTGACGTCCGCAGTGACAGCTTTTTGCCAGCATTTCCCCATCGCTGAACTGCTTTCTCCCCTGCATCTGGCGCGTCGTCGGGGATGAACCGGCTGTAGGTTCTGGCAGTGAAAGTCCAGTCGGTGTGCCCCACCTGTGAAGCTATCCATTGAGGGGACTCGCCCGCCATCAGCATCATCGACGCGTAGGTGTGTCGCATTTGGTACGGGTAGCGGTAGCGGACCTTGGCCCTTTTCAGGATTCGAGTCCACATCCGTTTGCGGATGGCAAGATCCCCCGTCCATCGTTCCCGTGTACGCGGATTCTGAAAGATCTCTTCGCCTTTCAAATAGGTTTGAGCTTTCTGCGACATCGATCCCGAGCTTGTGCAGCTCAGCGACAATCCGTGGCGAGCCCCAGGCAGGATTCGCCTGCCACATTCATCTGATCAGTTGCCGTAACTCCGGGGCTATCTTCGGTCGAGCCGGACGACCGCTTTGGCTCAGCGTTCGCCAGTAGTCTCGGAATCTCTTCTGCCGTCAAAGTGTGACCGTCCGCGGTTGAACGAAGATCAGGGTGCCCCCACGACTTCGCGAGAACCGACTAAAGCAGCCGATCAGGGGGCGCGATGCGCGGTCTTCGCCCCTTCAATCGATACGTGGAGAGCTGGTGGCGCAGGGCAGCATTTTCGAGCTGCGCGTAGTGACAACCGCGACCGAATCGTGGAGGTGACGAAGGAAAACAGAAAGAAGAGGATGCGCGCCATGGGCATGAGCGTGCCTAATGGCTCGGGAAATTTTAATCGAATCAGCTGGCACGCTTTCTCGTGACCCATAGGTGGTCGCTGCGGAGCGGCCGGAAGATCTCCCCAAATCAATGTGTTCGAATTTTCGGGACACACAGGCGACAACGTTCCGTTTTCCCTTGATATGTACGGCAAATTTCCGTACATTTAGGCGCGAATGGAGTAATTTGGCTATGAATTCAGAAACCACGAACCGAACCGCCCGTATTGAAGCCCGCGTCAACCCGGAGACCCAGACGTTGCTCAAGCGTGCCGCCGAGCTTCAGGGGCGGAGTTTGAGCGATTTCGTGATCAGCGCCGCACGAGACGCTGCCCTCGAGACCATTGCTGACATGGAGACTGTCCGTTTGTCGCGGGCCGCTCAAGCGGTCTTCGTTGACAGCCTTCTCAATCCACCCGAGCCGGCGGCGGCCCTTCGACGAGCTGTAGAGCGCAACGAAGCCCTGATTGAACCACAGTGAGTGAACAGCCCTACCGCATAGAGCTTCTCACCAACCACCACGATCGCCAGAATTTCCACTCCGGCAGCGAACTCCTCGATCGCTACCTCCATCGCCAAGTCAAGCAGGACGTTCGTCGTCATCTCACCGCTTGCTTCGTGGCCGTTGATAACCGCTCGGAAGCGATCGCGGGTTACTACACGCTGTCCGCGACCAGTATGACGCTCGCCGAGATCCCCGAAGATCAGGCCAAACGCCTCCCGAGCTATCCCCATGTCCCCGCTGCGCTCCTCGGACGCCTCGCTATCAGTAAGGACCACAATGGCAAGGGACTGGGCGGTGCGCTCTTGCTAGACGCCTTGCAGCGTTCGCTACACGTCGACATGGCGGTCTATGCGATGCTGGTCGAAGCGAAAGATTCCGCGGCGCAGACGTTCTATGAGCATCACGGCTTCATTGTGTTGCCGTCGGAAAGCCAACACCGACGTTTGATGCTCCCGATGGCAACAGCCCGCAAGCTCCTCGAGCGCTGATCGACGAACATGGTCGAGGCTTGATTGTCGCGGTGTCCGTCTCGAATTCGACGTGTGCATAGCGAATTGTTGTTTTGGATGCCAGCTGCGCTCGGCACGGTTCGAATCGTTTAGACATCAGGGAGAGAAGAAGCGAGATTGTCCTCTTGCTTCATCAGTGGGCCGAAGGATTCGTCGCAACATTCTTGGCAAAAGATGCCTGCGGGAGTTTTGCGTGGATCAGTCATGCACTGTTATGCATCGTGGTGCAATAATAGGCAACGGGCGCCACGGTAAGTCGTTGAAAAATATAGTCACTCGATGGCATAGTCAGGACTGAAAATCCCCGTGTCGGCAGTTCGACCATGTCATGGAACTGCTTCCGCGTAAATCACTACATCTCTTCGTCGAACGCGATCGTGGTCCATGTCCGAATATGGCTTAGCGGTGTCCGCCTTGGTGACACTCTGTCGCTGTGGCTCTCCTTGTCAACGAGTTGACCCAACTGACTCGCATGTAGCTCGATAGAGCGTGCAATCGATAGGTCACCCAGGAATCTGTTCGTAATCCGGTGCTGCCCCGGATCGTGTTGCCGCGAAATCTGGCAGCACTATGACAGCCTGACTGTTTAACTTAACGAAATATATGAAAAGCCCGAGGGTTCGAATCCCTCTCTCTCCGCCATTTATTTAATAAAAACAGTAATTTGATTATCAAGTAAAACCCTCGGCACGGTATCTGTCGACCCATAAGTAAAGCCGCAAAGTAAATGCCTTAGCCGAGGCGTTTTGCGGTCTGGTCGCGCTTTTTCTTCCGAGTTAGACACGATTTTCGCCACGCTTGCCCTGGCAAGTCTTCACGTGACGCCGGAGGTCGTTGATGACGGCTCCTCGGCGGTGGCTGTCGCTGCACTTGTTCTTGATGATGAGCGACAACAAACGAATGCCTCCGTATCGCTCGCAATATCCGGTGGTCACGGCTCGTCGGCAACTACGACCTGGTAGGAATACCCCTGCTCGGTGAGAAAAAGCTTGCGGTGATGGGCGAAATCCTCTTCGCGGGTGTCGCGCGAGACCAGCGTAAAAAAGTGGACCGCACGACCGTCTGCCTTGGGCCGCAGGATGCGCCCGAGTCGCTGAGCCTCCTCTTGCCTCGAACCGAACATCCCCGATACCTGAATGAGCACGTCCGCGTCGGGCAGGTCGATGGCGAAGTTCCCTACCTTGGAGAGCACGATGCAGCCAAGCTCGCCACGGCGAAAGCGGTCATAGGTCTGTTCGCGCTCGGCCTGCGGGGTCTTTCCGGTGATCAGGGGCGCGCCGATCTCTTTGGCGATGGCCTCGACCTGCGCGATGTACTCCCCGATGACGAGCACGCGACCCTCTTCGTGTTGTTCGAGCAGTTGGCGCAAACGGTCCATCTTGGCCGGGTTCTCGGCGGCGATACGAAATTGGGCCCTCCTGTTTGCGAGGGCATACTCCATGCGCCGTTCCTGGCTCATGGGAATGCGCTCCTCCACACAGGAGGCGGCGGCGATCCAGTTTTGGCGCTCGAGATCTCGCCAAGGTACGTCGAACCGCTTCGGCCCGATGAGCGCGAACACGTCCCCTTCGCGGTTGTCTTCTCGGACCAGTGTGGCGGTGAGCCCCAATCTCCGACGGCCCTGCAGGTCGGCGGTGGCGCGAAACACAGGAGCGGGCAGCAGATGGACCTCGTCGTAGATTATGAGACCCCAGGAACGCGCCCGAAACAGCTCAAGGTGTGGAAACTCGCTCTCGCGATCCGAGCGCCACGTCAGGATCTGATAGGTGGTGAGCGTCACGGGACCGGTGCTCTTCCGCTCTCCGGTGTACTCCGCGATCTCGTCGGGCTGTAGCCTTGTCTTGTCGCAGAGCTCACGGCGCCATTGCTTGACAGAGGTCAGGCTCGTCGTGAGCACCAGGGTGGTCTGGCCGACCATCTCCATGGCCGCGAGACCGACGATGGTCTTGCCCGCGCCACAAGGAAGCACGATCACACCGCTGCCACCGCGCGCTGAGCCGGAGGCGTAGAACGACTCGGCTGCCTGCATTTGATAGTCGCGGACGTGGAAGGGGGTACCCGATGCCGCACGGTCCCGAAGCGACATGGCCAGAGCGTCGCCCCTCACGTATCCAGCTAGGTCTTCGGCCGGGTACCCTGCGGACACTAATGCTTGCTTGAGCACACCCCGGCATCCCGGAGTGACCCGGAAGCTCGTCTTGTTGACGCGGTCTGTTAGGTACTTCCCGGTTTTCCGATCGCGGCTCAGGAGCTCTGCAATGACCTCGTCCCCACAGGTGCATCGCAGCATCCCATCTTCGCGTGTGATGACGACGCGTCCAAAGCGCCACGCCAGGTCGATGACGGTTTGGTCCACGTTCTCGGGTACCGGGTATCGAGAGTGCTCATGGAGGGCGGCTACCATCTCATCGGCTGCCAGCCCCGCCGCTCTGGCATTCCAGATGGAAAGCGGCGTCAACCGGTAGGTGTGAACATGCTCTGGGCTTTTCACCAGTTCGGCGAACGGCGCGATCGCCTCCCGGGCCTTTTCTGCACGCGGCGAGTGAAGTTCCAACAACACGCTGCAGTCGCTCTGCACCACCAGAGCGTTGTCGGGACAGACACTCATAGGGTCAGGCTTCAACCGATTGCGATGCCGACTTCTTGGCCGACGCCTTGCGACTAGGCTTGGCGGTTTTGACCTCGGCCATGGCCACAAGATAGCCGACCTCGCGCAGCGTGCGCTTGAATGCGGCCTCCGACGATGCCGGCACGACGAGATGCCGCTCACCCGCCAGCATGCAATGCTTGCGTGTCCGCGAGTCGTTGGCGATGAGCGCCGCCAACGCGGGATCGGCGCACTCGACAAGCCTTGCCAGGCCCTGGTCTTGGACCTTGGTGCTGCGCTCCGCCACATCATCGAGAAGGCGCGTGACTGTATCTGGAATCGCGACGTTGCTGCGCGCGGTTAGGAACTCTCGGACCTCCTCGATGGGGCGGCCCTCCTCGACCGCGCCGAGCAGCTTGGCTTGGTCCAAACGCCAGACGAGATCCGAGACTTGAGTTGCGTAGGTGTCGAGGGCGATGCGGTCGCCTTGGTCCAGCTCGGCGCCGATGGCGGTGATCTCGAGGTTGGGGAGCACGCTGAGCACCGGCTTCGTTTCCACGGGGGCGATTTGGTATTCGGTCTCGGTGCCCAGGCAGTAGGCGCCAAGTGCGGTGATGCGAAAGTACATCAAGCCCATCGTAGCGGCTGAAGTAGACGAGCTCGTCCGTGCCCCAGAGGCCACCATAGTTGTACCGCGCGCCAGCCGGCGGGATGAGCGCTACATCGATCACTCCGAGGGTCGCCGCATATTCGAGCAAGAATGCGAGGAGGTAGCGCTCATCAAGGATTTGCTCACCACCTTCGTACCCCAGCGATCCGTACTGTTTTTCGCAGATGTAGAGGTCCCATGCATTGCGAGCGACCGAGAAGTCGTTGCCAGAGGCGCACACGAAACGGTGGAGCTCGTTGGTGGAGATCCAGGAGCCCGCAGGACACTCGGCCAGGGTGTCGGCGATGGCGTCTCGTCGGGACGACAGGGCAGTGAGGCCGCGTTTGCCCTTGCCGGTCTGTCCCTTGATGCATTCGATCCGCGACAGCTCGTCGATAATGGTCGTGTCGATCCACTTGGACCAGAGCCTGCGTAATGTCTCACTGGCGGGCTGGGATAGCGCATTTCGTCCGGCCTTGGTGAGCTGCAACTTCGAGCCCGAGAGCTGCGCAAGGCCCCCGGCTTGCACGATGAGCGGCCAGGCAAAAGCACGGATCGGACCTGCGTTCTCATCGTGCCACTTGCTCTTGACCGGGAGGACCGGGTAGTAGTCGCCGCCCTCCAAGATATTGGTGATGGCCTTGATGGTCACGGCAGAGGGGCGTCGCGTCTTGTCGCTGACAGAGACCTTGCCCGAATCGATGAGGCGCAGCACCGCGAGCAGCTCTCGCTGAGCAGTCAATTCGGTCTGGTGAACCGCCAGCGGAACTTCCTCTGTACCTGTTTCCTTGGTCCTCGTCTTCGAGTCCCACCTGGACCAAGGCAGGTCGTAGGCAGCGGGAAGCTCAGGCAAGGTCTTGACCTTGGCCGCCGCGGGTTTTGGCACGAAGGCCTTGAGCCGTGCCTTGAGGTCGTCGGGCATCACCCCGCCGTAGAAGAAGAACGCCAGGGGAGATGGGTTTCGGCGATAGCCATACTTGTCGGCGGTGCCCCAATCGGGGCTGCGCCCGTACTTGGCGGCAAAACGGTCGGCGAGGAAACGGGTCGAGCTCGAATGAACCACCTCGGCCACTGCCGCGCGTTGCAGCTCATCGAGGCCCTGCCAGACTGCTTTCAGCCTCTCGCCTTCGAGGTGCCGCTTGATCACGGCGGCGATGTCGGCCTTCCTCGTCGGAATCTTCTGGTTAGTATGGCTCGCCAGCCTCTTGAGGTCATCGGCGTTCATGTGCTCGGTGAGCGCGACTTCGAGGGTGGGGATGCTCCCGTGGGAGTAATGTCGTCTCATATTTTCTCCATCGCCGTCGTCGGTTGCTCCAGCCGACGGTCGTTCTGGTTTCGTTTGTTCACGCCCATTGTCTGACTCACTCTGCTTCGCGGTCTTCCCAGGCTGTCTTTGCGCGCACATCGTCGATTAGCATGCGCACGCCCTGATTGTCCGATGGGTTGAGCCAGAGCATCCGTTCGAAGACGCGTTCTGCTTCCTCGAAACGCTTGAGGCGCCACAGGCACAATCCGAACCCGTGCATGCAGCGCAAGAATGGCCGGTTGTCGATGTGCCCCCAAGGCAAGAGACTGTCGAAGTCCGGCCCGAGCGAGAACTCGCCGATGCGCACGCCGACCTCGTAGTGGCGTATCGCTTGCTCGGCCCAGCTATCGAAGACGAGGTTGCCCAGGTGAGCGTGGGCATCGAGGCAGCGCAGATCGGCCTGGCACAGCTCCATCAGGATCTGCCCGGCGGCTTCGGGATGGCCGGCGTCCTTCAGGTCATTGGACTCGCAGATCGGGTCGGAGTCGAATTCGACCGGGTCTCGGCCCGGCACGACCTGCTCCATCTCGAACGACTGCCTCGGACCACGGGCGATGATGGGCTTGGCCCATTCCTCGATCGGCTCGTCGGCCTCTCCCCAGTAGTGCTCCTGGGGTGTCCAGAGTCCGCGGTCCTCGAGCTTCAATGGAACGAGACCCAAGGCGTCCACGTCGAGGCGCGACGAGTCGACCTCACCGGAGAGATAGGGGTGCCCTGCGTAGGTCCACTGTTTGCGCGGCTTCACTACGGCGATCTCCCCCGGAACGATGTCCCACAGCCGGCTCGCGCGCAGCGTGATAACTCGGTCGCTCCCCACGAGCCGGCACCGGGCGGCCTTCTCCTTCACGGACAGGACGACCAGCTCGACCGGGCCGCTCAGATCGAGATCCGTGGCAGCAACCTTGTGCCGGCGCTCTCTGAGACGGGGAGGGCCGGCTTGCTCCGGCCACGGATCGAGTCCCGACCATTTGCGGTAAGCCGCGATGAGAGGACCGCCGTTCGATTGCTCCGCGAGCACGACATCGAACGCAGAGACCCTGTGCTCCGAGCCGTCTCCCCGTCTGCATCGGGCCACGAGCCCGCGCCGCTGGTTTCCGTCGTAGTCAAACTCGACCACGGAGACCGGCTCACCGATGACGAACGCGTCGCAGGGCAGCTCGATGCCGCCCTCGAGCGCGGAGTAGAAAGCCCAGAGCTGCTCGTCATCCCCGTAGGCGTCGGTGATGATCTCTTCGATCAATCTGTCCAGATCCTCCGCGGTCATGCCGCCGCCTCTTTTCTTCATTGGGCACTCCGCTCTTTCGTGCGCCAGCGCGCCTTGGCGCGATCGAGGAACGAAGGCTCGTCGCTCGGTCCCACTCCCTCCACCAGACCTTCGAACCCCGGCATGAAGCTGCTTTTGCGATAGTGATCAGCGCGAACCTGGCGCACGGTCTTGCTCCATTCGCTTTCGAGGCCGGCACGCTCGAAACAGCGCTTGGCGCGTTCGAAGTTGGAGAGCGCGGCGTCGTAGTACTTGCTCTTCTTGGCGTTGACGATGCGCAGCCCCTGGGCCCGCCAGAGCCGGGCCGCCAGATCGGGATGGGGCTTCTCGAGCTTCTTGGCGGCCGGTTCGGTGGTGTAATGGCTCAGATCTTCCAGGTCAACGTCCCTGGTCCGACGCACGAGCTCGGCGAGCCGGTCCAGCTCCTGGTCTTGAGGAGCAGATCCATGACCGAGTGGAGGTCGCGCCCATCGCCGCCTCGATGGCTTTCTCGTGCCACTGCTTGCGTTGGGCTTTGGGCACGTACTTCATGAGGTCGTCGTAGGAGTAGGGCTCGGGTGCTTGCGATAGTCGACCAGGCAGCATCGAGTGCTTCGTCACCCGGCCGAGCTTGGTCAGAGGTCGCGCTTGAGCTTGGCGAGATCGTCGCTGGCCATCGAGCCCTGCGGTGACTGCTTGTCGACCTCGAAGCCGCGTTCCACCCAAGAGAGGGCTCCTCGGGTTTGCGCTTGGAGACGAGCAGCGTGGCGATGGCATGGCAGTCCTTTGCCGTGAGGCCGGTTTCCTCGGCGAGCGCTACGTAGGCGGCGACGTCCTTCTGGGCCGCATAGAGCGTGCGCAGGACCTCGCCCCAGCGGCGGCGGAGGTAGTCGGGATGGTCCCGGAGCTTGTCATCCGTCTTCGCTGTCTTGTTTGCCGCGGCGTCGAACCGCGCACGGACCCGCTTCGCGAAGGCGGCGAGGTTGGCCTTGTCGAAGACTCTCACCGCGTCCATCTCGAGGCGGTGGCAGAAGCCGTAATCATCCTGATCCATCCAGTTCAGCAAGTGCGAGGCGGTCTCGTCGGGATCGGCTCCAACTGCCTGGCGCGCCTCGATCCAGCCACAGTAAAGATCGTCTACGAACTGGCCGAAGCTGCCGCTCGAATCGTCGAGCTCCTCGATCTTCATGTAGCAGGCGGCGAGGAAAGTCTCGTACAAGGTGACAGCGCGTGCGGGGTCGCTGCTGAGCAGCTTGGCGATCTTGGTGGCGACCTCGTCGAGATCACTCACGAACGAGAAGCAGGCGTCATACGAAATGAAAGCTCCTGGATTGAGCACCAGCTCGATTTCGTGCTCTATGGGGTCGCCCTTGGGGCGTCGCTTTCGGGTCATCCGCCTTTCTCTTTATGTTTGGCGCCGTTGCGAATCGCGCCCCCATCGGCCGAGAGCTCGTGGTTGAGGAGCGAGACCAAGAAACCCCGTATCGTGGTGTCGAGTTCAGCGCAACGGATCCGCAGCCGGCCCTGATAGGCGACCAGTTCAGCTGCGCCAACAGGGTAGGGTGTCTGAGCGTAAGCGCTTTGGCGGGCTCCCATCATCAATACGTCGGGATGGCTGCGTAGTAGAGAGCTCGGGATGAACATCTGGGAGAGCTACCTGTCACGATCACCGAAGTTGTGGAACGCGGACCGCTCTCGTTGTGCGGTATTAGTCCGCGGACGACCCATGAAATCCTTCCCGCAATCGATCGACCGGCCGACATGGTGGACGTTCTCCGCTGATCCGGCACTGCCTACGAAGTGACGATAAAAAGCACCGACATCAGCGCCAATGTTCTATTTTCGTTCTTCACGCGTATGCCAAAGACGTAGTATACGTACCTGGTTTCGCAACACTTGGTACCGAAGGACGTAGCCGCCGGAACCAAAGGTCAGTGGAAAATCCCGGATGTCATGGCGCGTCTCTCCACTCGGACTACTTACCGGCCGTCCGAGCAAGGGTTGATCCGTGAGCAGCTCAGCAACCGTTTTGATACGGTTGGCTGCGCGTGCGGCGGCCATGGGCTCATGTTCGGCGATGAGCAGGCGGAGACGTACTAGGTCCTTGTGGGCGAGCCGTGTGAAGACGAGCTTCAATCAGGGTCCTTGAGTCTTTCGCCAGGTTTTCCCCAGGTGTCGACCCAAGCCAGCACTTCATCAGCCGACACCACTTCTCCTCGATCCGCGGCCTCGATAGCTTCAAGCGTTTCGTCCCAGCGCTTCTGGACCCGGGCGCGTCTTTCCAGGTACTCCCTCACCGCTTCTTTGACGACCCAGGCGCGAGAGCGGTCAAGGCGCTGAGAGACAGAGTCGAGCTCCTTGATCAATTCATCCGTAACGTGTGCGGTCAGCGTTGGCATGTAACACCTTGACTCATTATGACTCAGTTTGACTTATATTAACTCGGCTCATGAGCTTCTGCAGAAATAATCGTTATAGGAAGGAAGACTAAATCGCGCGGTTGGTTACGGGTTCTGCCATGGCACCTCGTGTAGTTACCAACCAGGAGTCGCTAGACGCGATCTGGACACGGCGCCTTCGTAAGATATTGAAATCATTGAAAAAACAGAATGTTCGAATCCCTCCCTCTCCGCCAATTAATCAATAAAAATAATAATCGGCAGATCAAATAGAAGCCTAGACACGGCCTCTGTCTAGGCATGAAAATAGCCGCAAAGTCAATCTGTGAACCTCGTCGTTTTGCTGTCTGGCCGCGCTTTTTTCTTTCGAAATAGACACGATATTCGCCATGCTTGCCCCGGGACGTATCGCGTCAGGCTGGAGATTGTTGATGGCTGCTCACGATTCCATGACTGTGGCCGCTGGTCTTTTGAAGCCAACCGCCGCATTCCTCTGTGCCGATCATCCCTCAGCCATTTTTCCAATCTTCGAACGCCCGACGCCATGCTCCTCGACCAAACTCGAGTGCCTCATCTCAACACTCAACGCCTCGCCCAGGATCTCTCATCGAATCAAGTCTGAATACTGCACCCTTTTTGCCCTTCGCCCCCTGACTCTCGGATCAACTAGAGGCGACAACTACCCTGACACAGGGGGGACCGGGCTCAGCTCGGGAGGTCCGAGCGGCCGGTGAGGTGGAGATCGATCGCGCGGGCGCAGGCTCTTCCCTCGGCTATCGCCCACACCACGAGGGACTGGCCCCGGCGCATGTCGCCGGCCGCGAAGACCCCGTCGATGCTGGTCCGATAGCTCTCGGTGTCGGCCTGGACGTTGCCGCGGGGGTCGAGCCTGACGCCGAGCTCGGCGACGAGACCTTCGTGCACCGGGTGGAGAAAGCCCATCGCCAGGAGGACCAGGTCGGCGCGGGCGCTCGTCTCGCTGCCCGGCACGTCGCGCAGGACCATAGCGCCGTCGCCGCCGGTTCCCATCTCGACCTGGATCATGTCGATGCGTTCGACCGCGCCGTGGCGTCCGTGGAACGCGGTGCTCTTGACCGCCCAGTCGCGTTGGCAACCCTCCTCGTGGGACGTCTGGTTCACGATGGTGCCCGGCCAGTTCGGCCAGGTGAGGCTGCGGTCTTCGGTCTCCGGGGGCCGCGGCATGATCTCGATCTGGTTCACCCAGCGCGCGCCCTGCCGGATCGACGTGCCGACGCAGTCGGCGCCAGTGTCGCCGCCGCCGATGACCACGACCCGCCGGTCGAAGGCGCTGATCCTCGCCTCGTCGGGGATGTTCTCGCCGGCCATACGCCGGTTCTGCTGGACCAGGAAGTCCATGGCGAAGTGCACGCCGGCGAGGTCGCGCCCGGGCACCGGCAAATCGCGGGGGTGCTCGGCGCCGCCGGCGAGGACCACCGCGTCGTACCTCTCCATCAGCTGATCGACCGTGAGATCGACGCCGACGTTCACCCCTGGTACGAAACGGACGCCCTCCGCCTGCATCTGCGACATCCGCAGGTCGATGTGGTGCTTGTCGAGTTTGAAGTTCGGGATCCCGAAGCGCAGCAGCCCGCCGATGCTCGGATTCTTCTCGGCGACGACCACGTCGTGACCGGCCCGCGCGAGCTGCTGCGCGCAGGCGAGCCCGGCGGGGCCGGAACCGACCACCGCCACCCGCTTGCCGGTGCGGTGCGCCGGTATCTGCGGCTCGATCCACCCCTCCGCCCAGCCCTTGTCGACGATCGCGCACTCGATGGTCTTGATCGTCACCGGCTCGCCGGCGAGGTTGAGGGTGCAGCTCGCCTCGCAGGGCGCGGGGCAGACCCGGCCGGTGAACTCGGGGAAGTTGTTGGTCGAGTGCAGGGCGTGGAGCGCCTCGCGCCAGCGCCCTTGATAGGCGAGGTCGTTCCAGTCGGGGATGTTGTTGTGGATCGGGCAGCCTTCCTGACAGAAGGGGATGCCGCAGTCCATGCAGCGCGCGCCCTGCTTGCGCAGCTCCCCGTCCTCGAGCGGGATCACGAACTCGTCGAAGTGACGGATGCGGTCCGTCACCGGGCGGTAGGTCCGGTTCTGACGCCGGATCTCCACGAAGCCGGTCGATTTACCCATCGTCGTTCAACCCTCCCTGGGGCTGTCGCCGGTGCGCGCCATGCTCGGGGCGTCCGCCGACCGTCGTTGCTCCAGCGCACGCCGGTAGTCGGTGGGCATGACCTTGAAGAACTTCGGCAGGTAGTCCTCCCAGTTCTCCAGGATCTCCCGCGCGCGCGCGCTGGCGGTGTAGTGGTGGTGGCGCTCGATCAGCTTGCGCAGGCGCCACTCGTCGAAGCGAAGCATCTCTCGAAACAGCTGCCGGTCGCCGATCCCCTCGGGGATGTCCTCCTCGTCGGGAATGCGTTCGAGGCTGACCATCGCGGTGTTGCAGCGGCGCTCGAAGAGGTGCTCCTCGTCAAGCGCGTAGGCGATGCCGCCGCTCATCCCAGCCGCGAAGTTGCGCCCGGTGGCGCCGAGGACGACGACCACGCCGCCGGTCATGTACTCGCAGCCGTGGTCGCCGACGCCTTCGACGACCGCGATGGCGCCGGAGTTGCGGACCGCGAAGCGCTCGCCGGCCACGCCGCGGAAGTAGCACTCGCCGGCGATCGCGCCGTAGAGCACGGTGTTGCCGACGATGAGGTTCTCCTCCGCACGGAAGCGGCTGTCCGCCGGCGGGCGCACCACCACCCGGCCGCCGCTCAGCCCCTTCCCGGCGTAGTCGTTGGCGTCGCCTTCCAGCTCCAGGGTCACGCCGTGGGCGAGAAAGGCGCCAAAGCTCTGGCCCGCGGTGCCCCGTAGCGCGACCACGACGGAGTCCTCGGGAAGACCGGCGTGCCCGTGGCGCCTCGCAATCTCGCCGGAGAGCATCGCGCCGACGGTTCGGTTGACGTTGCGCACCGGCATCTCGATGCGCACCGGGTCGCCGCCCTCGATCGCGGGGCGGGCGCGCTCGATCAGCGCGTGGTCGAGCGCGCGTTCGAGGCCGTGATCCTGGGCCTCGCAGCAGTGGGTCGCGACCCCGGGGCCGGTCGCGATCGGCTCGAGTAGCGGCGAGAGATCGAGGCCGCGCGCCTTGTAGTGCTCCACGGCGCGGCGTGGCTCGAGCGCGTCTATCCGCCCGATCATCTCGTCCACGCTGCGGAATCCCATCCGGGCCATGTGTCGCCGCATGTCCTCGGCCACGAACTCCATGAACCGGACCACGTGCTCCGGCTTGCCGATGAAGCGCTTGCGCAGTTCCGGATCCTGGGTCGCGATGCCGGTGGGACAGGTGTTGAGGTGGCACTTGCGCATCATCACGCACCCCTCGGAGACCAGCGCCGCGGTGGCGAAACCGAACTCGTCGGCGCCGAGCAGCGCGGCGATCACCGCGTCGCGGCCGGTGCGCAGCCCGCCGTCGGTCTGCACCGCGATGCGTCCGCGCAGCCGGTTGCGCACCAGGGTGCGGTGGGTCTCGGCGAGTCCGAGCTCCCACGGTCCGCCCGCGTGCAGCACCGAGGTGATCGGGCTCGCCCCGGTGCCGCCGTCGGCGCCGGAGATTAGCACGTGGTCGGCGTGCGCCTTGGCGACGCCCGCCGCGATGGTCCCGACCCCGGTCTCGGAGACGAGCTTGACGCTGACGCGGGCCTCGGGGTTCACGTTTTTGAGGTCGTGGATCAGCTGGGCGAGATCCTCGATGGAGTAGATGTCGTGGTGCGGCGGCGGCGAGATGAGGCCGACGCCGGGCGTCGAGTGGCGCACCCGGGCGATCGTCTTGTCGACCTTGTGGCCTGGCAGCTGCCCGCCCTCGCCGGGCTTCGCGCCCTGCGCCATCTTGATCTGGATGTCGCTTGCGTTGACCAGGTACTCCGCGGTCACCCCGAAGCGGCCGGAGGCGACCTGCTTGATCGCCGAGCGCATCGAGTCGCCGTTCGGCAACGCCGTGAAGCGTTCCGTCTCCTCGCCGCCCTCGCCGCTGTTGGATCGTCCGCCGAGCCGGTTCATCGCGATGGCGAGGGTGGTGTGGGCCTCGTAGGAGATCGATCCGAACGACATCGCGCCGGTGGCGAACCGCTTGACGATCTCGCTCGCCGGCTCGACCTCGTCGAGCGGAATCGGCGTCTCGAGGTACCTGATATCGAGCAGGGCGCGCAGGTTCATCAGCCGCTCGCTGCGCTCGTCGATGTGCCGTGCGTACTCGAGATAGGTCTCGAAGTCGTCCCGGCGCACTGCGTGCTGGAGGCTCGAGATGGTCTTCGAAGTCCACATGTGCGCCTCGCCGCGCTGGCGCTGGGCGAGCTCGCCGCCGACGTCGAGGGCGTCGAGGTGGATGGTCGAGCTTCCGTAGGCGAGGCGGTGGCGGCGGACCGTCTCCTCCGCGATCTCATCGAGTCCGACGCCCTCGACCAGCGACGGGGTGCCGGAGAAGTACTCGTCGACGAAGTCGGCGCGCAGGCCAACCACGTCGAAGATCTGCGCGCCGCAGTAGGACTGGAAGGTCGAGATCCCCATCTTCGACATGACCTTGAGGATGCCCTTGCCCATCGCGTCGACGAAGTGCTGGTGCGCCTGGGTCTCGGTCAGCTGCGGCAGCTCGCTCGCGCGCAGCGCGGAAATCGTCTCGAAGGCGAGGTAGGGGTTGATCGCCTCCGCCCCGTAGCCCGCGAGGAGACAGAAGTCGTGCACCTGGCGGGCCTCGCCGGTCTCGACCACGAGTCCCACCTCCGTGCGCAGCCCGGTGCGGATGAGGTGATGGTGGACCGCGGAGGTGGCGAGCAGCGCGGGTATCGCGACGTGGTCGGCGTCGATTGCTCGGTCGGAGACGACGATGATGTTGAAGCCTTCCTGGACCTTATCCCTCGCCTCGCTGCACACGCGCTCGAGTGCGCCGCGCATGCCGCTGGCGCCGAGGTCGGCGACGAAGCAGATGTTCAGGGTGTAGGTGCGGAACGCGTTGTCGACCCGCTCGTGGATGTGCCGGATCTTCTCGAGATCCACGTTGCTGAGGATCGGCTGGCGCACCTCGAGTCGCCGGTGCGAACCACCGGTGTCGAGGTCCAGGAGGTTCGGGCGAGGGCCGACCAGCGACCTCAGCGACATGACCAGCTGCTCGCGAATCGGATCGATCGGCGGGTTGGTGACCTGGGCGAAGCACTGCGTGAAGTAGTCGTAGAGCAGCTTGGCCCGGTCCGAGAGCACCGCGATGGGGAAGTCGCGGCCCATCGAGCCGACCGGGTCCTGGCCACCGGCGGCGATCGGGCCGAGGAAGAACTTGAGATCTTCCTGCGTGTAGCCGAACGCCTGCTGACGGTCGAGGAGCACCGCGGGAGAGGGCGCCATCGCCGCGACCTCCGGCGGGAGGTCCTCGAGCTTGATCTGCGTCTCGTTGAGCCACCGGCGGTAGGGCTTGGCCTCGGCCAGCCCGCGCTTGAGCGTCTCGTCGTCGATGATCGCGCCTTGCTCCAGGTCGATGAGGAACATCTTCCCGGGCTGCAGGCGCCACTTGCTGACGATGCGCTCCGGCGGAATGTCGAGCACCCCGGCCTCGGAGGCCATGACCACGACGTCGTCGTCGGTGATCAGGTAGCGGGCCGGGCGCAGCCCGTTGCGGTCCAGCGTCGCGCCGATCTGGCGACCGTTGGTGAAGGCCACCGCCGCCGGTCCGTCCCAGGGCTCCATCAGCGCCGCGTGATACTCGTAGAACGCGCGCCGGCGCTTGTTCATCAGCGGGTTGTTGTCCCAGGCCTCTGGGATCATGAGCATCATCGCGTGGGCGAGGGGATACCCGCCGGCGACCAGCAGCTCGAGTGCGTTGTCGAAGGTGGCCGAGTCGGACTGACCGTCGCCGATGAGAGGCCAGAGCTTGTCGAGGTCTTCGCCGAGGACCTCCGACACCATGTTCTCGCGTCGCGCCATCATCCAGTTGATGTTACCCCGCACGGTGTTGATCTCACCGTTGTGGCAGAGAAAGCGGAACGGCTGGGCGAGCTCCCAGGAGGGGAAGGTGTTGGTGGAGAAGCGCTGGTGCACCAGCGCGAGCGCGCTGGCGAGCCGCTCGTCCTTGAGGTCGAGGTAGTAGTGCCGCAGGCGCGGTGCCAGCACCATCGCCTTGAAGCAGAGGGTGCGCGAGGACAGCGACACGAAGTAGAAGCGCTGCCGGCCCACCTCGCCGCTCTCGGTGTTCCACACCTGGTGATGGGCCCGCTTGCGGATGACGTAGAGCTTGCGTTCGAACGCGTCCTGATCCGCGCAGGCGTCGCCGCGGGCGATAAAGATCTGCCGGATCGTCGGCTCGTTGGGAGCGACGCTCTCGCCGAGCTGGCTGCTGTCGAGGGGCACGTCGCGCCAGCCGAGCAGGACCTGCCCCTCGCTGGCCACGTGCTCCGCGATCGCGGACTCGCAGCGCGTTCGCCTCGCCGCGTCGCGGGGGAGGAAGACCACGCCGCAGGCGTAGGCGCCCGGCGCCGGCAGGTCGATGCCCAGCGCGGCGCACTCCGCGCGCAGGAAGGTGTCGGGGAGCTGGACGAGGATCCCGGCACCGTCGCCCGCGAGCGGGTCGGCGCCGACGGCCCCGCGGTGGTCGAGGTTGTCGAGGATCTCGAGTCCCTGGCGGACGATCCGGTGGCTGGCCCGGTTGCGGATGTCGGCGACGAACCCGATGCCGCAGGAGTCGTGCTCGTTGCGCGGGTCGTAGAGCCCTCGCTGGGTGGGTGGGCGGTGTGGTGTCACGGATCTGTTCCTGCGTCGGTGCTGCGGTCCGGGGTCCTGCCGGGTGGGCTCGCGGCCTCGCGCCGTTCGGCGCTGACGTCGTCAGAGGCGGCCGCGGCGCACCAGCTTACCCGTTAGCGCGCCGGTTGGCTCCCCGTCCTCGAAACCGCTCTAACTGGATACGATAGTTGCCGCGTAGTCGTCAACCCGCTGCAGCAGGCGCTTGCCTGCCGGCCGGGGGGGTGGTGGATGCGCGGCGCGTGCAGGCGCAGGTTTTTGAAGTCGGTGACCTTCCCTAGACGCCGATTCTGTTCGCAGTCCTTTTTCATGAGGCGCAGGTAACCGGCCGATTTACGCCCAGCTTCTCACGTGCAGTCCCTATTTGTGTCAAGTAAGAATCGTGTCGTCACAGAGGAGCATCACGCCCGCGAGTATCGTCGCGCGTGCCCGCGAGCAACTCGTCTGGGTCAATCGCGAGCTCGGCTAGATCGACGTCGTTTTTGAACTCCTCAAATGCGTCGAAAAAGCTGCGGTGGCGCCCAATGAGTCGCTCGTACTGGCGACACCCTACCAGGACGGCTACCGGCTCCCCCCGGCGGGTTAGTTCCACCGCCTTGCCGCCTTCCGCCTCGCGCAACAGCTTGGGGAGGTTGCTGCGGGCTTCCGAAATAGAGTGTCGATCACTCATTGCCGGCTTCCTGGATGTACAACAAGATGTACATAATAGGTGTCCTTCTGAGCAGCGACAAGTGCGAAGCGCGGAAATCTGCGGCGAGGGACTGGGCACCGGTCGAGTGCTTGATTCGCGGACAAAACCGATCAAAGGTCCAGAAACCTGCTCCTCATGCGCCCCCGGCTTCGACCGCAGCGGTAGACACGATCTGGACATGGTGTCGCACTAAGTTTTTCCAAACACAGAAAACACAGAAAGTTCGAATCCCTCGCTCTCTGCCAACTATCAGATACTCCGGCGGATATCCGGCCCCCACTCGACCGTTACTCAGCGAGGCCGAGCCACAGCTGCAGCGCTTCATCCACCCCGGTCAGCTCCGCTGACGACAGCCGGCCAACCGTGCGGTCAATCCGCTCTCGGCGAACTGCCATGATCTTGTCGACCATCACCTGGGACTCGGTCGCCAACCCATTCCCAGCCGTCGGTCGAAGAGTAAGGCGGAACAACGGCGCGTCGATGAGATGCGATGTGATCGGACAGATGACGATGCTGGAGTGCGTCTCGTTGAAGAGATCCGATTGGACCACGAGAGCGGGGCGGGGCTTGCCGTAATCCCGCGGCGCCGCGGCGACCACGACGTCACCGCGATTCATGCCTTCCACCCGCGCTCGTCAACGTCGCCTTCCCAATGGGGTTCATCCGGCCAAGCCGCCGTGCTCGCAAGCTGGGACTGGCGGCGAGCCTCGTCGCGGAGTTCTCCGGTCTCCTGGCGGGTGAGGTACTGTTCGATTGCGCGCGCGATGACCCAGCTCTTGCCACGGTGGAGGCGACTCGCGGTCCGCTCGAGTCGCTCGCGGAGCTCTGGAGAAAGGCGGATGCTCGTCGTGATCCCGGCCATTCGACACTCTAAGTGCAATACGGTGTGTTGCACATCGTAGACTCCGGGAACGGCGAAGACAAGCTGAGGCGCCGCACTGTCGTCGACGAGGCCGAGTGACTCGGTGCATCCCGAGGGCAAGTCCGGCGCACCGTCGACCGGAAACGAAGCAATGACCTGCGGCCGCTGGGCTGCCGTTATTGGCTAATCGCCAGGCGGGAGCAAAGATGTCGGTATTTGGTTCGGGCCGCACATGGACCGTGATGGACATCAAGCTGGCGGATAAGGCGCACGCTCAGAGCATTGGAGCAAGACCCGTTCGCGGCCACGGATCGA
The DNA here is from genome assembly GCA_963783675.1 of uncultured Gammaproteobacteria bacterium. Lineage (GTDB taxonomy): Bacteria > Pseudomonadota > Gammaproteobacteria > Competibacterales > JAHEDQ01 > JAHEDQ01. Next base: position 584,755 of record CAWAOU010000027.1, on the reverse strand, counting down.
ACAGAGCGCGAAAACCCGGCCGGCATAATCAGAGCCGTTCGATCCTGCTTCGGGTTATCCTCGCCACTCCGGCAGGGATTTCAGTTAGCGCCTGCCGCAGGGTGCGCCACTGGTTCGTGCATCGATACCGGCAAGCATCGCGCACCCCAATCGCCCGGACGGTCTTCAAACACGCCGGCAATTCGATGACCGCAGTGTGCGCAGTGACCGGCAGCCGTCAGCTGCCATTCCCCGAGTTCGTACCAGTCACGTTCGATCACGCGTTTGCCGCATCCAGGGCAGTAGGTGCTATCACCCTGCGGGTCATGCACATTGCCGACATACACGTAGTGCAGGCCGGTATCCAGGGCGATTCTGCGCGCACGTTTCAATGTGGCCAACGGAGTCTGCGGGATGTCCGTCATCTTGTAGTCCGGATGGAAGGCAGAGAAGTGTAGGGGCACATCCGGTCCCAGTTTTTCCAGGCACCAATTGCTGAGTCGATGCAGTTCGCCATCCCCGTCATTATGTCCTGGGATCAGCAGCGTAGTGACCTCGAGCCAGCAATCGGTCTCGTTGTGAATATACTCCAGGGTATCCAGCACCGGCTGCAGATGGCTGCCGGTGAGCTTATGGTAGAAATCATCGGTGAAGGCCTTCAGATCAACATTGGCCGCATCCATGTGAGCAAAGAACTCGCCTCGCGGTTCCTCGCAGATGTAACCGGCCGTGACCGCCACCGAACGCAGGCCGCGCTCGTGGCAGGCGATCGCGGTGTCGATCGCGTATTCGAGAAAAATCACCGGGTCGTTATACGTGTAGGCGACACTGCGACAGCCCAGACGCTCGGCGGTGGCTGCGATGTTATCCGGCGACGCACTGGCGGCCAGGGTGTCGATCTCACGCGATTTGCTGATATCCCAGTTCTGACAGAACTTGCAGGCCAAGTTACAGCCAGCAGTGCCGAACGAAAACACCGGTGTGCCCGGCAGAAAATGATTGAGCGGCTTTTTCTCAATCGGATCGACGCAGAAACCACTGGAGCGGCCATAGGTGGTCGAAACTATCTGCCCGCCTTGGCGTGCGCGCACGAAACACAGGCCCCGCTGACCCTCCCTGAGGTGACAGAAACGCGGGCATAGATCGCACTGGATACGACCGTCATCGAGCATGTGCCAATAGCGGCCAGGTACTGTATCGCTGATCACCGGCTATCTCCTTTGGGGCCCGCGCTTGAATTCTCCGTGGCCTGCCCCGCTAAGTGGGCAGCTGACCGCGGATCGAGCCAACCAACTTGATTTTCGCTCTGCGGAACCCCATTTACCACATATATACCCGCTGCATGCGGAGGACCATGATGCACATCAAAACCCCGGCGGTGGCCGGTCTTTTCTACCCCGCAAGCGCAAGCGCATTGCGCGACGCGCTGCACCGCTATCTGCATAAGCCCGATCCTGCCGTGGCGTCCCGGCCACGCGCCCTGATCGCCCCCCACGCCGGTTACCAGTACTCGGGACCGATCGCCGGCAGCGCCTATTCGACGCTGGGCAAATGGGTCGACCAGATCCAGCGCGTGGTGGTGTTGGCGCCTTCGCATCGCGTGCCCTTCAGCGGCATCGCGACGAGCAGTGCCGGGCTGTTTCAGACTCCGCTGGGCGAAGTACCGGTCGACCGTACGGCGGTGGCGCAGCTAACCGGTCTGCCTGGTGTGTTGCAACTGGACGAGGCGTTCGCCCAGGAACATGCCCTTGAAGTGCAACTGCCCTTTCTGCAGGCGGTGCTGGACGATTTCAAACTGGTGCCGCTGATCGTGGGCGAGGCCGATAGGGGAGATGTCAGCCGCGTTCTCGAGGCGTTGTGGGATGAGGACACTCTGATCGTGGTCAGTTCCGACCTGAGCCATTACCTCGATTATCGCACTTGCCAGCAACGTGATGTCGCGACCAGCGGGTTGATCGAGAATTTGCAGGCCGACGAGATCGGGCCCTATGACGCCTGCGGCGCCTATCCCATACGCGGTCTGTTGCAGATGGCGCGGCAACACGGCTGGAAGGCGCGCACACTGGATCTGCGCAATTCCGGCGATACCGCAGGCGACCGGTCAAAGGTCGTGGGTTATGGCGCCTACGAATTCCACTGAGCGATCGCGGCCCCTCGAGCCGGCCCAGCGCGCCAGCCTGATCAGTGTCGCACGTCGGTCGATCGAGCATGGACTCGATTATGGCCGGCCGCTGATGGTTGTCCCTTCGGAGTACCATCGTGACCTCGCGGCAGTGCGGGCCAGCTTCGTGACCCTACAGAAGCTTGGCCAGTTACGCGGCTGTATCGGCCATCTCGAAGCGGTGCAGCCGATAGTGGTGGATGTGGCGGACAACGCCTTTGCCGCCGCCTTTCGCGACCCGCGTTTCCCGCTCCTGAATGCCGATGAGTGGCCGGAGGTCGAGGTTCACCTGTCCTTGCTGACGGTGCCCGAAGCGATGCATTTCAGGGACGAGGCGGATTTGATTGCTCAGATTCGTGCCAGCGAGGACGGACTCATCCTGCAAGATGGACCCAACCGCGGGACCTTCTTGCCTTCGGTTTGGGAAAGTCTGCCCGATCCGGTCGAATTTCTGGCGCACCTCAAACGAAAGGCAGGACTCCCGGCCCATCACTGGTCGAGGCAGATCGAGATTTACCGCTATCAGACCGAGAGTTTTGGCGAGTCCGATCTGGCCTGATCGCCGGGCGAGTCTGCCCAAACTGCACGCTTCCCAGCAGCTTGTTGAAAAAGTCTCGGTCGAGTGCGAGGCAAGGCGATAAGCGTGCAGCCCTTAGGGAGTCCATACCATCTGATCTATTCGTGAACGTGTATCTTGGGACTGAAATGCACAGCTTCATCGTTGCAGATCTTGGCAATAGAACAACTATTACCTGTAATCTGCGCCTTGAATCTGCGCATTTCACCCTCCAATCTGCTTCGTCCAGAATAGATCAGAGGCTCCTGTGCGAGCGTGCGCAGGACTGGCCTGCGCTCATGCAACCCATACTTTGGGCGTATCCACTGGATCGGGGAGCCAAAAGACTACTGCAACACCGATTGGTGGGGTTCAATTGCCATTGGCGTGGGTTGGCCTGGAGTGGCCCACGGAATGACATCTTTTCCTGAGATCGAAGCTTTCTGGCGCGGCCACGGGATGTACGTGCGTTTCGTGAGATTGGGGTCAGTCTCCGTGCAGTAAAGGTTCAAAGATTGTATTGTTGCCTGGGGCGCAGATCGGCCCGGGCTGGGCACTTCCGGGGCGGCGGCCTCCGCCTGGCATCACGTTTCTATTGCCCCCTGTTGCCGCCGGCCAAAATCACCCAGCAACTGGTCAAACCGGGATAGTTGGAGGCAGAGGTAAATTTCTGCTATTTGTTCGGCCATGCGCGATACCTACTGACTGCGTATCGCACCCAGATTGTTGAACGACTGTGGCGCGACAGTCTGGATCCTTACCCATATCGACAAGCAGAGCAGCTCGGCAGAAGCCTCTCGATTGCCGCCCTGCCGGGGCGCCGCCGCAGGCGGGCTTGTTCGACTGACACCGAAAAAGGCCCACTACCCCTACGATCAGCTGCGAGCCTGGCAGAAGCGGCACAGTCGCGCTCGGTACGATGGCGGGAAAATCGCGCCGGCATGCATCGATCCTCCGGCTGTGGCGACCGGATTCAGACCGAAATCGTGTTGATCGGCGGGTGGAGGGCTGCCCAGTTGCCCTGGAATATTCAACGAAATTCAGCGGGAAGGGTGGTTCTTCGACTTATACTACAAACGCAGATTCTGAAACCTTCAGGCGAGAGGAAAGAGACGGTGAGGCTCCGAACTCTTTACCAGGCTTCACTCTTGCTGTTCGCATGGCTGGGGATGGCCGCCATGGCGGCCGGTAGCCAGGCCTTGGTGCTGGACGTCAGTGGGTCCATCGGGCCCGCCACGTCGGACTATGTGCAAACCGGTTTCGCGCGTGCGCGGGAGCAGGGTTCACCCTTGATCGTGCTGCGTCTGGATACCCCCGGCGGACTGGACGCGGCCATGCGCGATATCGTCAAAGAGATTCTCGCTTCGCCGATTCCCGTGGTCGGATATGTGGCGCCGAGCGGGGCGCGCGCGGCCAGCGCGGGTACCTATATCCTCCAGGCGTGTCACGTCGCCGCCATGGCGCCGGCTACCACCTTGGGTTCAGCCACCCCGGTGCAGATTGGTGGTCTGCCGTCTCTGCCAGGTGACGAAGACGATACCAGACCCGCCGATACAGCAGGTGAACCTGCCGTTGACAAACCCTCGGAAGAGCAGGCTTCTGATAAGGGCGGCTCAACGTTGTCACCCGGCAGCACCATGGAACGCAAAATTATCAACGATGCAGCGGCCTACATGCGCGGATTGGCGAAGTTACGCGGGCGTAACGCCGACTGGGCCGAGCGCGCTGTAAGGTCCGCCGAAAATCTGGCCGCGGTGGAAGCGCTCGAGCAGGAGGTCATCGATCTGATCGCGACCGACGTGCCCGATCTCCTGACGCAGCTGGACGGTCGTGCTGTGCAGGTACTGGGTGAAGAGAAACAGCTGAGCACAACCGGTTTAACCGCCGACGTGTTGGAACCGAGCTGGCGTACCCAGCTGCTGCACGTCGTGACCGATCCGAACGTAGCCTATGTGCTCCTGTTGATCGGTATCTACGGGCTTATCTACGAATTGGCCAACCCCGGGGCCATGGTCCCGGGTGTGAGCGGTGCCATAGCACTGGTCCTGGCGCTGTATGCCTTTCAGGCTCTGCCGGTGAACTTCGCCGGTCTGGCCCTGCTGATACTCGGTATTGGCTTCATGACGCTCGAGGCCTTTGTCCCGAGCTTCGGTGTGCTGGGTATCGGTGGCGCGATCGCGTTTGCCGCGGGTTCGATCATGCTGTTTCGCGACGATGCGGGGCAGGTCGCAGTGGCGCTGCCGGTCGTCGCCACCTTTGCCGTTCTCAGTGCCGCCTTGTTCATAGGGGTTATCGGATATGCCGTCAGGTCCAGGCATCGGCCGGTGGTCAGTGGCGCGGAAGAGATGGTTGGGGCTGTTGGTGAGTCGCTTGAGGATTTCGAAGCCCGTGGTCGGATACGGGTACACAGTGAGAGCTGGGAGGCGCAGAGTGATCGCCCTGTACGCAAAGGGCAACGCGTGCGCGTCGTGGCCATGGACGGGTTAACGCTAAGAGTAACGGAGGCTGATGATGATTAGTTCTGCAACCATGGTGCTGTTGGTGGTGCTGCTGTTCATTTTCATGCTGCTGGTATCTTCGCTGAAGATCCTGCGTGAGTACCAGCGCGGTGTGGTCTTCTTTCTGGGTCGCTTTCAGCGGGTCAAAGGGCCGGGACTGATCATCATCATCCCGATCATCCAGCAGATGGTCAGGGTCGACCTTCGCACCGTGGTGATGGATGTACCGACACAGGATGTGATCTCGCGCGATAACGTCTCGGTCAAGGTGAATGCCGTGGTGTATTTTCGCGTGGTGGATCCGGAGCGAGCGATCATCCAGGTCGAGGATTTTCATGCCGCGACCAGCGAGCTTGCGCAGACGACCCTGCGCTCGGTGCTGGGTGCACACGAGCTGGATGAGATGCTTACCAGCAGGGAGCAGCTCAATAAGGATATCCAGGAGATCCTCGACAAGCAGACCGATGCCTGGGGGATCAAGGTGTCGAACGTCGAGATCAAGCACGTCGACCTCGATGAGTCGATGATTCGTGCCATTGCAAAACAGGCCGAAGCCGAGCGCGAGCGACGCGCCAAGGTGATCCATGCGGAGGGCGAGCTGCAGGCATCCGAAAAACTGAGCGCAGCCGCAGACGTGCTGATGAGGAGTCCCGCGAGTATGCAGCTGCGTTATCTGCAGACACTCAACGAGGTGGGCAGCAGTCCCAGCTCGACCGTGGTGTTTCCCTTCCCGCTGGAGTTTGCGTATCTAGCGGGGGTGCGGGGTGCAAAAGATCCAGATTGAGTTCGCAGAGGTTCATGCTACGAGTTGGCCGGCATCATCGCAGGCAAACATTCTTTGTGGTGCCTCCTGGGTGCCGGGGACACTTTGACGGAGCACTTCGTCGAATACACGCCGCGGCCACCAGTCGCTTTCATCGAGTAAACGCTGGATCAGTGCCTGTTGTGCAAGGCTGCCGAACTCGGTGGCGAGCATGAGCATGGCGCGCTCGATTTTGGCGTAGTTCCAGTTATCGTCGTTGCGATTGAATTTTGCGATCCAAAGACCGTCATCATCTTCAACAACAGCCTTGGGGCGGGCGCCACCCATGGAGGTGCCGCCGAGCAGTTCATGTGCCTGATGCGCGTCGGGATCGTCTTGTGGAACCTCTTCATCAGCGATAATCGCGTCCGCAACTTTTTGCAGTTTTTCAAGATTCATCGTGCGGTTGTATGCGTGCAGCGGGGCGGGGGGCTCCGCGTTCAGTCCGAACCCGAGCGCTCCGGCGCGGTCGTCCGGGGAGTGGAGCAGGTAATGAAGTTCGCTTAAGGAGGCGGCTTTTGCGTGTCTTTCTATAACGCGGCGGCCCCAATAGTCCGGGCTGGAATCGCGCAGTGCGCCGAACAGGCCCTTACGGCCCTGCGTCTCATAGGTGCCGCTGTCCAGCTTGAGTTCGATCGGGTCGATCGGGACCGCGTCCTGGTTGCCGCGGTAGCTCGATGAAGTAAGCCACCGCCTGTGGCGGTGTGACAAATCAAGGCTCTGCCGTTCCGTCGTGCGACAGGGTGTAGTAGATGACCCCCTTCCAATGAACCGCGAGATTCAAAAGGAAGGAGGTCACCATGAGAGAGTGGCAGAGCCAAACTCACGTACGATGGTACTGCAGATATCACATTGTTTTCGTCCCGAAGTATCGCCGCCGATCGCTCTACGGCACATTGCGGCGCCGGGTCGGGAAGATCCTCAGAGAGTTGTGTCGCCAACACGAGGTGGAATTAGTGGAAGGGCATGCGATGTCCGATCACATCCACCTGTGTCTGAGCATTCCACCGAAGTACAGCGTTGCGAATACGGTGGGATTTCTGAAGGGGAAGTCGGCGATTCGGATCCACCGAGAACATCTGGGGCGACCCCGCCAGTACACGGGCTACCACTTTTGGGCTCGAGGGTACTGCGTGAGCACGGTGGGTCTGGACGAGCAGACGATCAGAGCGTACATCCGCAACCGAGAGGCGGAGCAGAAGCGTCAGGAGGATCTGGATCTGTAGGGTCTTCAGACCCTTTCATCGGATTACGGGCCCCCTCTGGGGGCCTTCACCAAACCGCCCGCTATGCGGGCGGTAGCTGATTGAAGAAGAACCGGGAATCCTCGATCAGGGCGAATTCGAGAGCGGTTCAGCGGAGTCTTTGCTCGCGCACGATTTCAGCCGCTCGGCGCGGCAGCGAAGCGCCGACCTCCTGGGCAAAGGCGATGAACTCCCGGTGTCCCGGCAGTCGCTCGAGGCAAGCCTGGATCAACCTGCGTGCACCTTCGTTATCGTCGCGAAGTCGGCTGATGCGTGCTTTCATGAAATCCGCTTCGGGGCTGGTCAGCGCCGAATGGGATGCGATGCAGTCGAGGCGTTGGCCGGATTCACGCAGATCCAACCGCTCGAGCAGCAGTGCGTGCCATTCGGCAAGGGTTTCTGCACGCCTTTCCAGTGCGTGGCGGTAGCGCCTTTCGTCGCTGTCCCACACCCGGGTGCGGCCTTTGGCGCACGACGGGCCATTGGTCTGTGGCTTAGGGGCGATTGCGTCCAGGGCTTCAATATAGCGATCACAGAAGGCTTCCCAGGCGTCCTGCCCGTGAAGCATGCCTGCCGGCACTGACGCGAGACTGGTCTCCTTCTCCGCCACCGGGCTGTCCCCGCGTGTCCACCCGAAACGGGATTCCCAGCAGATCAACTGCGGAGCAGTGTTGCGTGCGAAGGTGGCGAAACCTTGTCGTTGCAGGCGCGCAACCCACAGCGTCTGAGCGGTCTCCGACACCACGACCCGCGCCGCCGCCACAGGGTCCTCCGATCGAAAATAATTGTAGTTCCGCGTCTCGCAGAGTAGATCGATGAGTTCCTCGATGGCAGCGGCGCCGTATTCGAAATCGTTACCTTTCAACAATGCCGTCGCGTCGTCCACGAGCCTCTTGCAGGTCACCCGCCACTTGGTGCGCTCTTGCCGCGACACTTCGCGCGTCCCGCCGATGTAGGCGCCCGAACGGGCCAGCGTGACGAATCGCACCTCATCACTCAAGGCCTCACCGTCGATGTCATTTTGGGCTTGCTGCTTGCTTTTTGCCTCCGCGGGATCCAGCGCGTCTTCGATGCGCTCGCGCAGGGCAGTTGGGCCGCGCCAGTAGAGATTCCATAGCATTTTGCGCAAGGTGTCTGCATCCAGCGCTGCCACTTTTGCATGGAACGCGGCGCGGTCGAATCGCTTTTTTTTGCTCATTTCAGCTTATTGCTGGCATGTGTCGCCACTGGGAGGCCGCTTGCCTGGAGGATCTCTGCGCCAATGTTCGCGGGTCAATCTTTCCGGCGAAGCTGCTGCACACACGTCCCCGGCGCCCTTGTCTAACCTTCGATCACGTTTGCAGGGTATCGAAGGATATGCGGGTCTACAGTGAGCAGTGGCAGGTTCTCGACACGGGATTGGGCCACCAGCATACGGCCAAAAGGATCGCGATGAATCGCGGGCAGCGTCAGAGTTTCTGCCGAGTGGGGGAAGGTGACCGGGAGCATGGCGAAGCCTTGTTCACGGACGGCCTGTTCGAGGTTTCCTTCCATAGTCATTTTGCCCAGGGCTTGCTTGATGGCGATTTCCCAGGCGGTGGCCGCACTGACAGTGGGTGCGTTGGTGGGATCGGCCATGAGTGCTCGGGCCTTCTTCGACAGTCGCGAATCATCGGCGAGCCACCAGAGCAGCATATGGGTGTCGAGCAGAATCTCCATTCTCTACTCCTGCCCGGCTTGGCCCTCGAACAGGTCGGCAATCAGGTCGTCATCCGCATCGAAGTCATCCGCGATGTGGATCTTGCCTTTCATGCTTCCGGCCCTGCGGGGGGGCTGCGTCGCTGCATAGGGGCTCAATACCGCCATCGGCTTTCCCGCCTTGCCGATGATCACCGATTCCCCGCTGGCAACACGCTCGATGATCTGAGAAAGATGTGTTTTGGCTTCGTGAATGTTGATGGTTTTCATGCCGGGAACATAACGGCGTCAGTAAACTAAGTCAACTAAGTCCAATTACGGATCGGCCTCTATCTGTAGCCTGATTCAGCGTTGGTGCGAGGTGATGCGTCAATCAGGATGAGAAAATAGGGTATGGCCAATTTTGTCGCGCATTGGGTACTGGAGGATGCCTGCCGTGAGCGTTCCTGAAATCGGGGTTGCCCAGCTCGGGCTCCCCCCCCTTTTCAAGCGGCTGCTGGCGCTGCAGCACTGTGTCGCCGATCGTCGCTGTACTATTGCCGAAGGCTGTGCACTGCTCGGTCACAGCGGCATCATCGCCCCCACCGGGGACACCGTTGCCTTCCCTAGACAATGCGAACGAAAGAGACTCTGGCCTTCGGCATCGACCGAATCAGTCGATCCGTTCTTCTCGCGCTACCGGTTCAGCTCGCCGTCCACTGCCATACGGAAGCCGCGGTAGCCCACGACCGGTATGATCTCCAGATTCAGCAGCCCGTTTTGACAAAACGGGAGCTTGGACAGCTCTGCCTGGGCCGCTTCCGCACTGTCCGCCTCGCAGATCAGAATCGCGCCACTGCCGTCGGCCATTGAATAAATCTCACGCAGGATGCCGTCGGCGACGAACCCGAAGGCGGTTTTGACTTCGGCCGCCGAGTGCTTGGCGAAATCCTCGGCTGGACGTTCCGTGTTGCGCCGAGCGATGACAATAATTCTCATGGTCTCACCAGCTGTTGTCGGTTTTCCAGCGGCCAACCATAGCAGGTCCAGGGATACGGGGAGACTGGAGCCTGTCCGACTTAGGCCGCCCTACTGCGGAACGACGGATACCAGCGCGATTTCCCCCGCGATCTCGTTAAATAGGGCCCACTATTCGCCTCAATCGCGGGAAAAATCGCACTCGGCCCCGACGTCCCTCGCTACGAACGCTCAAGTCGGACAGGCTCCTAGCGGCAGTACCCTTGTGTTTTGGGCGGTACGATTGTGCATAAGCGGTGCAGCCAAGCAGGGGCATTCGCCCCACCGGCCCGTAGCGTGGCCAACGCCGGCGTAGCGTATGTTGTGTGCACTCACGCAGAGTTGGCATCGCGTGTTGTGCCTGTTCCCAATCGCTGCCGAAGCCTACTTTTTCGGCTGATACGCCGCTGCTGGCCACAGGTGATTTATCTCATCAGCCTGCTGTTGCGCGCTGAACCGCTCCCAGGTGATGCCATTGACGTCCTTCTCCTCACTGAACGCAGGTGCTGAATCATCCTCCCAACCCAGATGCCGGAGTTCCCCCGGTGCACAGCTTGAATCTTGGCGGATCGAGAAATTGAGTGAATCCGTTCTCCACAGCGCATACTCGTTTGGCATATGGGAACACGGCTCGACGCCCAATCGGGCACTGTAGTCTTTTATGGATTCTTCGATTCTGTTGGTCGAAATGGCGATGTGCAGTTTCTTCATGCCTGAATGTCCTGAGTGTTCGTTCGTCGGCATCATGCATGAAGTCGATCCAGTTGACTTTGCGGATCCGGATATGTCAGTTGCGGTTCAGCCAGATCGACCAGAGGCCGAGGCAAAACCGTGGGAGTGGACGAAATCGGCAGGCGACATCATCGCCACAGTGGGATGCGCCAAGCGTGCGTTCCTCAATTGACCGCATGGGCCACTGGCGACGCACCAGAGACCGGATAATCGAGCTATAGAGTTGTCAATTGAGATAGACTGAGCCGCATCAATTAACGCCTCAACGAGCGTACTGCGCTTCGGGAGATTCTTAGATGACCCCCTTTGCTATTGCCGGCATCCAGATGTACATCTCGGCTTCCCAGGAGAACATTTCCGCGATGTCGCGGCGTTTGGATATCCTGATGGCGCGATTTCCCTGGGTGCAGATGGTCGTGTTCAGTGAATTGGCCGCGTTTGGTCCACTGCCTGGGCACGCGCAGGCCATGCCTGGACCATCGGAGGATACATTCCGGGAGATGGCGGCAAGACACCGTATCTGGCTGCTTCCGGGGTCCATGTTCGAGGCAACGGGCGATCTGATTTACAACACCGCATCGGTCATTGATCCGACCGGCGCTGTCGTGGGCCGCTATCGCAAGATGTTTCCGTTCCAGCCCTATGAGAACCACGTGGAACCCGGCACCGAATTCCTGGTGTTCGATGTGCCGGATGTGGGCCGTTTCGGGGTCTCCATCTGTTATGACATGTGGTTCCCGGAAACCTCGCGAACACTGGTCTCCATGGGCGCTGAGGTGATTCTTCACCCGACCATGACCGATACCATCGATCGCGATGTGGAGCTCTCGATAGCGAGGTCTACGGCCGTTACCAATCAATGCTACTTCTTTGACATCAATGGAGTTGGCGAAGGCGGTGTCGGCTCATCAATAGTCGTGGGGCCTGCTGGCTACATCATCCATCAGGCGGGTGGGGGCGAGGAGATGATCCCGGTGGAGATCAACCTGGATAGAGTGCGTCGCGAGCGTGAGGTCGGTATCCGGGGTCTGGGTCAGCCGCTCAAGAGTTTCCGCGACCGGCCGGTGGATTTTCCGATTTACCACCGGGTGCCGGAGTCCGAGGTCTATCTGCAGAGCCTGGGTCCGCTGATCAAGCCGCATCGCGGCTCTCGCGCCGGGCTGACGGATGAAGCTGCCGAGCCGGCTGTAACGCAGGTTCCCGCCGCGAACGCCGCGGGCTTTGGTGAATATGGGAAATGATTCAAAGCATCAGTTGTTCAGACCTTCGCTAATGGAGAATCTCAAGAGAACCGGGCACCTGAGCAAACTTCACTGAACGTGCGCCTTCCACGAAGCCGGCCAGAGGAAAATGCCAGGAGTCGCGTGGCCATAGATACTCCATGTTGAGTGACTGTGGGCAGTATACCGCCGTGTAAAGCGTCCCAAATCCGCGCCGGTAAGCCGTGGAATAGAGTGGCGGGCGCAGAAAGGCCCGAACCAGCCTGAAAGAATCGTTGGCGTATTTCGTGAGATAGCGACCAAGCGCTCGCTCGCGCTCCAGGGTGGCACTTGCCCGAGCGTGCTGGTCCCATTCGACTCCCTGTTGGTGATTGGTCGTCATTGCCAGCCCGGTAACCTGTGGTTCCCGGTCAGGGGCGATGAACACGGTCTTATAGTCACCCTGGCGATCGAGAACGGTCACGTTGTAAGACATATGGCTGGGGATACGGCACAGCGATTCGACCGCCTCCCGAGTGGTGGTACAGAACTCAAGAATGTACCGGAGCAGCAGTGGCACGCCGAAGCCATCACCCACCTCGCGGCGGCCGCCAAAACTCAGGGATACGGTCAGTCCGTCCTGGTTCAGCCCATCCACCAATCCCCAGAGACAATCGCTGGTGCCCACCACCCAGCGTCCGTTCCACGCAGTGTGCAGGACGGTGCCTTCGAACAGGCGCGGACTGTAGTCGTAATTGCGCACCAGAATCTGTGGTGACCCCGTCCAGACCGCCTGGGAACATCCGCGCATGTACGCGGGTGGGCGGTAAAGCGTCAGAAAGCGCGCCGCGATATCGCCGCCGCCAGCCAGTTCGACCAGATGATCGTAGGTCGGTAGCAGCTCCGGCATGTGCTGACGCAACGCTATTCGTGCGCTCAAGTAGAGGGGGCGCACGGCGGCACCCTCGCTCAAATACCATCGCCGGTAAGCCGGCCAATGAAAGTGGAACAGCGACTGCCATTTGTTACCCGGAACGGCCTCGGAGATCGCTGCGATGGTTCTTTCCATAGTCTTTCAACTGGCTCGACGGCTTGGGGATGTCCTGGGCTCTCCACTGCTGCTACATGATCTTGAAGTTCCCGGCCTCCGGTGCCGCCGAGGGGGTTGGCAAAGGCTTGCCGATGTACTGCGCCACGATGCCGTCGATCCAGGCGCGCGCCCTGTCGTTGAGGATGAAGTCGCCGGTCATCGAGCGGCCGCGCAAAATCAGGATCCCAAGATCGGCCCCTTCATAGCGATAGTCATCAGCCCCGGTGATGCGCAGGAAGAACGCTTCTTTCTCGCTGCTTACAGCGCGCCGATGGTAGTCGAATCGGCTGTACTCCACCGAACCGTCGTCGTTCATTTTCCAAATCCCGGTCGGGGGCGCGTCCGTCACGATATCGATCTCGTCCCGGGTGTGTTTGATCACCAACTGACACCAGCTGTCGATGTACTCCGGGTCAGACCAACGGGCGTTCAAATCCTCGACGTCAAACTCGAATTCGATGCCCGAAAACTCCAATAGATGGAACAGGAACAAGGGTGCGTCGGCGTGTGCAAAGGCCGCGTGATTGGTCATGGAACTGGCGCCGGTGACCCTTGGATTCAACTCGCCCAGGTAGATCTCGCCGGTGTCTGTATCGATCAGGTAGTCGAGGTCGAAATAGCCCCGATACCCCTCCTTACGCAATTGCTCGCCGAACTGAAAGGTATAGTCGCGTGCTTTGTCGCGAATTTCCTGTGAGAAGGCGCCGGGGAAGATCTCGTTCCCGCACCAGCCACCGCGGTAGGGTGTCAGCTCCCTGGCGCCGACCACTTCGGTGAGCAGCGGGCCCACGATGGTGCCCCGACTGGTGGTGCAGGCCTCGAGGGTTGATCCGCGGCAGTTCAGCCGTTTCATGATCTTCACCTCGGGATCCGGGGTGATCTCATCCGCGTGCTTGTTCCAGTCGTCCTCGCTTGAGATAAAGAATGTTGTGTGGCCGGAATCTCCGAAGGCGGTCTGGATGACCACATCGTTGCTCAGCCCGTGCTCGTCGCAGATCTGCACCAGGTGCTCATAGCTGTCAACCTTACAAAGGGCGTTCGGCGCACTGGGCACGCCGGCCTTGTTGCCGATGCGCACCGTTTCCATCTTGTTGTCACACCGTGATCGCAGACTCGCCGGCGGGAACCAGACCTCGATACCCAGTTCGCGGCACAGTTCCTCGGTGCGCTCGTTGAACATCAGGAACACCGCGACCGGATCAGCACCGAAGCTCTTTATGTAGTCGATGACCTCTTTGTGCTCCAGCAGGTAGTTATTGATGTCTTCGATGCTCTCGAACTCGGGGTGCGCGATCTCGGAGGGCACAAACACGTTCGGATGGGCGCCGTCGTAGCAGTCGACGTAAGAGACGTAGTGAAAATTTTTGACCCACTCATCGAGTCCAAGCAGGTTAAAGTTGGTGGCGCTGATAAAAAAGATCGGGCGCTCGTTGCGATGGAAAAATCGCCGTATATCGGAAATGCCATTCAGTTTTCTTTTCATGAGAACATGCTCCTGTCTTTGGTGGAGGCCGCGACGGGCGGTGTGCTTATTGAAGGTCTGGGAATTTGTTGCGATCACGCCGATGTTCTTGCGCACTCCCGTGCAAGGCGTACCGGGCGAAGTGAGTCCGAGGCGAATAAGTGCGTTGCGAGAGAGCGACGTGCAACGCCGTACCAGGCGTGCAAAGGCCCCACCCCATCGCGGTTTTGCTTTTGCTGACCGAAACGCGATTCGTATCAATTGATCAGACCTTCCTCAACAAGCCTATGACACTGGCGCCGTTGCACGCGCAAGCTTGTAGACCTGGCTAAGTTCACTGTGCTTTTGGCTTGGCCTTGGCCTTGGCCTTTTTGTTTGCTTCAGTAGAAGCTGGGGCCTTGCGTTTCGCTGCTGGTGCTTTTGCCGTTGCTTTTGCGGGCGGATCATCCTGTTGCGGGTCTACCTCAAAGATCTCGGTGATCTCGCTGACCGACTCAGCATTCTCGACTTCCCGCAAGGCCTCCTCGGTGAACACCGAGAGCCCGAGCAGAGGGCGATAGCCGTGGATCTCCGTTACATCCAGCGCCAGCATGAAATCCAGAATGTCCTTGTTTATCACTTGGCCAGGCACCAGTACCGGGAAGCCGGGCGGGTAGGGGATCACAAACGTCGTCGAAACCACGATTCGGCCTGCGTTCATATGCCGCTGCATTTCCCCGTTATCGATCCTCAAGTGTTCGCAGAGACTGTCGTTCTGACCCATAAAGTACGCCGTGCGAATATCGCCCTCTGGAGTGTCGCCCGAAATAGAACACTGAAATGACGGATGAAACTCACTGAAGTCCGGCAGCGGTGGCAGATCGTGCGTGAGCGACTTGATCTGGCGGTTTAGAAGCCGGTTTTCCGCTGCGCTGTTTTCCTCCCGCTGCCGGTCGAGTTCACGGGCGATACTCATAAGCGCTTCTATGAGATAGGCGATTGAGCTTCGCGACGTGCCGATGTTGGTCATGAACAGCACAGTGTTGCGGGAGGTCTTGTTTATTTGAATACCGTGCTTGTCCATCAAGTACTCGTTCTTGAATGTATCACCATCAATGCCGGTGCGACCCAGGAACAGGGTCACTCGCGACGGGTCGATGACGAATTCGTCGCGTTCATAGATCCAGGCATCCTCCATATGGCACCAGCCGAGTTTAGGGTCGTAGTAGGTCTCGATACC
This sequence comes from uncultured Gammaproteobacteria bacterium, assembly GCA_963783675.1. Taxonomy (GTDB): domain Bacteria; phylum Pseudomonadota; class Gammaproteobacteria; order Competibacterales; family JAHEDQ01; genus JAHEDQ01. The sequence goes on along the minus strand of CAWAOU010000027.1, from coordinate 569,140 downwards.
CGATGGACGGAACGCCTCGGGGACCAGTTCCTTGGTCGTGAGGATGCTGAAGTGTTTCTTCAGCAGCGGCTGATTCTTAATCTGTTCTCGCAAGGTCAGTGCAAGCTCCACCTGCTTGTTGACCATCTCATAGCCTTCGAGCTCGACTTGGCGGCGGCCGATATCGAGAGAGGCCAGAATCTGATAATTCGGCGAGGTGGACGTGTGGGTCATGTACGCCTCGTGGAACGAGGCCTCTGTCTTTTGACGAAAATCCTGATCGTGGATATGGATCATGGATCCCTGTCGCAGCGCGGTGAGCGTCTTGTGAGTAGACTGGGTGGCATAGACACGTACCTTGGTCACGTCGGGATCCGGCAACAGGCGAATCCCGACCCACGCCTCCGGGTCGTTTGGATCGAGATGCTCGGTCGCTTTGCGAAACGCCTGGTACTCCTTGCGGTACTCGTCGGTGCGGTATCGGTCGCGTAGCTTTTGTGCCGAATACATGGCAGTCCGGCTGCGGTAAACGGGGTTAAAGGCGGCAAAGGCAAACCATGCCTCGTCCCAAAGGAATACAAGGTCGGGTTTGATGGCCAGGCACTCCTCCATGACACGTTGCACATCGTAGACGATGCCGTCGAAGGTGCAGTTCGTGAGCAACAGCATCTTCACCTTGTGGAGCCGGCCATCTTTCCTGAACTTCAAAAGCAGGCGTTTTATTTCTCGCAGAGGAACGCCGCCATACATGGAATAGTCATGTAGCGGGTAGGCGTCCAAATAAGCGACTTCGGCGCCGGCCAATACCATCCCGTAGTGATGTGACTTATGGCAGTCGCGATCGACCAGAGCGATATCGCCGGGATTGACCAGTGCCTGTACGACGATCTTGTTGGCGGTCGAGGTGCCGTTGGTGACGAAGAACGTGGTGCGCGCACCGAATGCGCGTGCCGCGAGCTGCTGAGCTTTCTTTAGCGGGCCGGAGGGTTGCAGCAAGGAATCCAGTCCGCCAGAGGTTGCCGACGTCTCTGCCATGAATATGTTCAGGCCATAGAATTCCAGCATGTCCCGGATCCAGTGGGAACATATCAGAGACTTGGCACGCGAAATCGGCATCGCATGGAACACGCCCATGGGTTGGCGGCTGTATTTGCGCAGGGCCGAGAAAAATGGGGTCTCGAAGCGCCTGGAGACCCCACGTACGATGTTCAGATGGCGTTCCACATAGTCGTTCTCGCGATAAAAAATCCGACGGAAGGCGCCGGTGTCACGCGCTGCATAGGCCTCGACCGCCATATTGGATACGAGGTAAAGATCGAGCTCCGGGCGCAAACCGTTGATGATGTTGCCCAGAATCATGCTCAGGTCGGTGGAGGTCATGGTCTCGAGATCGATCGACTCCATGTTCGCAATGTAACGGTCGAACAGCTTCAGATCGCGCTTTGAGTGATAGCGAAACCCGGATCTGAGGATGCAGGCCTGTATGTTGGGATTGATCAATACAGCTGCCACTGCATCCTGAAAGCTCGGTACCACGATCACGTCGTAGGTAAACTGATCCTCCGGCCGCTGGACACTGCGGAACGAACTGCGAATGACCGCCTCTTCCTTTGGCGTAAGTTCATCGACCACCATCAATTCAAAGTAGGGCGGCGTCTGGCTCATCGTGGTATCGAGATGAAGCTCCAGTCCCTCTTGCTCCTGCTCTTTCTCTTCGCCCTCGATCTGGCCGCGGGACAAATTGATTGGCCGATTGCGGTACACGTCGCTCGAGAGTGCTCTCGAGATCCGGCTTACGGCGCGGTTGAGCAGGTTGTATTCCTTTTCGTCGAGAAGGCGCCATAGCAGGCGAAAGTCGTCTTTTGAGGGGAATGCCGTGTAGTCCTCGATTTGTTCCAGCGTGTGCATCGCCGACCTTGCCTCGTTGGCCAGGTCGCTGGTTTCACGACTCACCGCCTGCCGTTCACTCAAGCGAGTGGTCAGGCGATGCAGCCGTGTCCAAGTGTCAGAGCGCAGATACGAGATCTTGTGGTAAAAGGCGAGGGCGGCGTACTCCACGTCGCTGGTGGCTGCAATCGCTGTGTCGGACATGGCGCTATTCCTCGCTTGTGACCGTTTCTTGTCGATTGTTCAAATTGAATGCTTTGGCGCGGTGGACGTCGACGGCAGCGCGCCATCGGTCGGCGCTGTGACGGACAGACAAGCGGGTGACTTCGACAGGCGGTTATGCGGGCGCATACTCCGGAGTCGCATGATGTCGAGCGCACGCGCTGCACCGGTATTTCGGACGGTATGAGGGAGTCTTGTCAGAATGTCGGTGGCGTACATGCGCTGACGATTTCGCACTCCACATTGCCCAGATTGCGGAAACGATGGGGAATTGTGCTGTTGAAATAGTAGGCATCACCTTCACCGAGAACGGCTACCTCGTCGCCCACCGTTATCTCGATCTCCCCGAGCAGGATAATCCCTCCTTCTTCCCCATCGTGACTCAGCATTGTTTTGCCCGTGTCGCCGTTGGGGAAGTAGCGTTCGCGAAGAATCTGCAGCTTGCGCCCGGGAATGTTGGCGCCAACCTGCCGAAACACGATGTCGCCCGATTCAAATTCCGGAAGTTCCGCAGCGCTGAAAAAGCGTTCTGGCTGCGCCGATTCCGGATCGTCAAAAAACTCACCCAATGACTTGGAGACCGTGTCCAGCAGCCGCTTCAGGATGGCTACGGTGGGGCTGATCTTGTTCTGCTCGATCAGCGAGATGGTCCCGTTGTTCACCCCGGAAAGGCGTGCCAGCTGTCGCTGGGATAACCCCTTATTCTTTCTTGCTGCCTTCAATCTAGACCCAAGGTCCAACTCATTCTCCGTTTCAGATCAGTGAAGACGTGCGCGGTCGAAACGCCCCATGGATGGAGTGTAGTGTTTAAGAAATTAAAAGCTAGAGTCAAGTGAGGGCACGACGCCCGGCTCCGTTTCGCGCACGAACTTCGATGGCGTATTAGCACTTGTTGATGTTGCAATGCGGTGTTATGGCCAACGAGAGAGGCACTATGACGCGTGCCATGCCTTTGGGTTTTCAATCGATGCTTCAGGATGTGCGGTGTGGATAGAAGATTCATCTTGTTTAAAATATTAAGCGCTGCTAGTCTTTTTTCTAAATCCGGTTTCGCTGATACCAGGGGAATATCAGCGAATGGCGCACAGCCGCTCTCTCATCCCCATCTCTCGTCGTAACCGGCTTTTACTTCGCCAATGATGAGTCCAAGGGCCGTGCAGAACCGCGTCGATCAACGTCTGGTTGGAACGCATCATGGTCAATGAACAGGCGCTGTCTCTGACACCGACCTTCCTTAACTGACGGCATCCATTTCTGATAAAGAGAACATCTCAAGTGACAAGCAAACAGGCGTTACAGCATGAAAAGGGCTTCGGCCAAGTCATGAGTTCGAATTCAGAGCTTCTGGCCCGGCGCACCGTTGCCGTCGCTCGCGGCGTGGCGAACATGCACGATATTTATGCGCAGCGTGCCGAGAATGCTGAGGTATGGGACGTCGAAGGGAAGCGGTACATCGACTTCGCGGGCGGTATCGGTGTGCTGAACACGGGGCACCGGCATCCCAGGCTGGTTGCTGCCATACACGAGCAGATGCAGCGCTACACCCACACCTGTTTTCAGGTGTTGCCCTACGAACCCTATGTCGAGCTGGCCGAGCGACTGAATGCGCTGGCGCCCAGCGCCGCTCCCAACAAGACCCTGCTCCTCACCACCGGCGCGGAGGCGGTAGAGAATGCGGTCAAGATCGCCCGCGCCCACACGGGTCGATCGGCCCTGATTGCGTTCAATGGTGGCTACCACGGCCGCACCATCATGACCTTGGGGCTGACTGGAAAGGTATTGCCCTACAAGGCGGGCTTCGGACCCTTTCCCACCGAAATTTATCACGCACCGTTTCCGATGGATGTACACGGAATCAGTCCTGATCAGTCGCTGGCGGCGCTGGAAAATATCTTCAAATGCGATGTCGAGCCTTCACGGGTAGCGGCGATCATCATTGAACCGGTGCAGGGCGAGGGCGGGTTTTACGTTGCCCCGTTCGATTTCCTGCGGAAGTTGCGAGCGCTTTGTGATGAGCACGGCATTCTTCTGATTGCCGACGAGGTCCAGGCCGGCGCAGGGAGAACCGGAAAGTTTTTCGCGATCGAGCACAGTGGCGTTTGTCCGGATCTGATTACCGTAGCCAAGAGTATCGCCGGTGGCATCCCGGTCTCGGCGGTGGTGGGTCGGGCCGATGTGATGGACAGTGTCGGGCCCGGTGGTCTGGGTGGCACCTACGCCGGCAGCCCGCTTGGGTGTGTCGCGGCGCTGGCGGTTCTGGACGTGTTCGAAGAGGAGGGACTTCTCGAGCGCAGCCTTCAACTTGGCGATTACATGCTGAAGCGTTTGAATACTATGGCGGATCGTTGGCGCTGCATTGGTGACGTCCGCGGGCTCGGTTCCATGGTGGCGATGGAACTCTTCACGGATGGAGAGACACGACTTCCGAACCCGGATTTAGCCAAGCAGTTGGTTGCGGCAGCGGCGCAACACGGCCTGATCCTTCTTTCCTGCGGAATTTACGGCAACACCATACGGGTGCTGGTGCCGCTGACGGCCTCCGACAAGATCATTGATGAAGGGCTGGATATTATCGAGTCCTGTCTAGGCGAACTGGTCGAATGATGGTCTATATTCGACTATGAACAACCAAAGTGAGGAGAGTTGAGAAATGGGTAATCGACTAATCGTGGGCGCGGCGGTTCTGCTGCTGACGGGTTTGACGGGCACTGCGTCCGCCGCTGACAGTTTTGTCACTATTGGCACGGGCGGACAGACCGGCGTTTACTACGTCGTCGGTCAGTCCATCTGCAAGCTGGTCAATCGCGACAGCAGCACGACAGGGCTCAAGTGTACGGCGCCCTCCACCGGTGGCTCTGTAGCCAACCTCAATTCCATCCGGTCGGGCGATCAGAACATGGGCGTGGCCCAGTCCGATCAGCAATTCAATGCACTTAACGGCGTGGGTGCCTTTGCGGACCAGGGTACGTGGGATGACCTGCGCGCCGTATTCGGCGTTCACCCCGAGTTGTTTACCGTGGTCGCGCGCAAGGATGCTGGGATCAACTCCTTCGACGACCTGAAGGGCAAGCGGGTCAATATTGGAAACCCGGGTTCCGGTCAACGCGCCACCATGGATGTGATCATGGAGGCCAAGGGCTGGGACAACAGTGCTTTCAAACTGGCCTCCGAGCTGAAGTCTGCGGAACAGGCGCAGGCACTGTGCGACAACAAGATCGACGCCATGGTGTTCGTGGTCGGACATCCGAGTGGTTCCATCCAGGAGGCCACCAGCTCTTGCGAGGCGGTGATCGTCCCGGTCACCGGGGGTGAGATCAGTGCGCTGGTGGAAGAGAAGCCCTACTACGCCATGGGCAAAGTGCCTGGCGGCATGTACACCGGCACGGATGCGGAGGTCGACACCTTCGGCGTAGTCGCCACCTTCGTTTCTTCCACCGCCTCGGACGAAGACACCATTTACGCAGTGGTCAAGGCGGTGTTCGACAATTTTGACCGATTCAAGAAATTGCATCCGGCCTTCGCCAATCTGGAGAAGGAGAAAATGGTCACCGACGGTCTTTCTGCGCCTCTGCATGAAGGCGCGATCAAGTACTTCAAAGAAGACGGTCTGATGTAACAACCAGCATCAAGTGCGGGCCGCGGTCACACGCGGCCCGCATGCTTGGAACTGTGTACACAGCAAGAAACACATAGTGCGCAAGAATAGGGAGGGGACGGGTCATGAAGATGGCACGCTGGGTCTTATCCGGGATTCTGTCATTTGGCTGCGCACTGTCCGCCTGGGGTGCTGCGGAAGTCACCATCGGCACCGGCAGTTCGGCGGGAATTTACTATCAGGCAGGGCGTGCCATCTGCCGTCTCGTCAATGCCGAGACGGACAATCACGGCATCATCTGTGCGCCCAAAACCTCAAACGGTTCCATCACCAACCTGGAACAGATTCGCGCCGGGACGCTGGAACTGGGTCTCGCCCAGTCGGACGCCCAATACCACGCCTATGAAGGCACAGGATCGTTCAGCGCAGCCGGCCCCGACGCCGATCTGCGCTCTCTGTTCGCGATACACGATGAGCCGTTCACGGTTGTGGCGCGTGCTGACTCAGGCATCGACGCATTCGATGATCTGCCCGGAAAACGCGTCAACCTCGGCAATCCAGGCTCCGGTCAACGCGCCACCATGGGGGTGCTCATGGCCGCCAAGGACTGGGACAAGAGTGTGTTCTCTCTGGCCAACGAGCTGCCTGCATCGCAACAGGCAATGGCGCTCTGTCAAAATCGGATCCAGGCTATGATCTATACCGTGGGTCATCCGAATCCCTCGGTCGCCCACGCCGTTTCCGCATGCAGTTCCAGAATCGTCGAAGTCGCGGGGCCGGAGATAGATCAGCTCGTCAGCGAAAATCCGTTTTATGCCTATGCGCAGGTGCCTGGCGGCATGTACGCGGGCAACCCGGATCCGGTGTCCACCTTCGGCGTCAAGGCTACGCTGGTGGCATCGAGCACACTCGATGCGGACACGGTCTACGAAATCGTCAAGGCGGTATTCGAAAACCTCGAGAGATTGGGGGAAATGCACCCGGCCTTTGCCCGTCTGGAACCGGCAAAGATGATCCACGAGGGTCTGACCGCACCCCTGCACGAGGGCGCCCGGCGCTACTACATCGAGCGCGGCTGGATCACCCAGTAGCCCGATAGAGTCGCAATCCGGGCTTTTCCGTCAGTGCATCGGCTGTTCAAACGATAAGATCAAATTCAGGAGCAAGCGCCATGACCAACGGTGTTTCGCAAGACCATACCGCGGGCGATGAGAAGCAACAGGATCATGATCTGCAGGATCTGGTGGCGCAGTCCGACACCGGTGCGCGCACGCCGCCGGGTATCTCCGGCAAGATCATACTGACCACCGCCGGTATTTGGTCGCTTTTTCAGCTTTGGATCGCATCGCCACTGCCGTTCATTCTGGAGTTCGGCGTGTTCAACGATACCGAGACGCGATCGATTCACCTGGCGTTTGCGATATTTCTGGCCTTCCTGGCCTATCCGCCACGCAAGAGTTCTCCACATAATTACATACCGGTTCAAGACTGGGTGATGGCACTGGTCGGCGCATTCTGTGCCGCTTACATTTTTCTGTTCTATGAGCAGCTGGCTCAACGACCGGCGGCGCCGACGAGCTACGATATCGCCGTCTCCTGTGTCGGAATGCTGCTGCTGTTGGAGGCCACCCGCCGTGCCCTGGGGCCACCGCTGATGATCGTTGCAGCGGTCTTTCTCATTTACACCTTCGCCGGCCCCTATATGCCCGCGATGCTGGCGCACAAGGGAGAAAGCCTTGCCTCTGTGGCAAATCACCAGTGGATTTCAACCGAGGGCGTGTTTGGTATCGCCCTGGGCGTCTCCACCAGTTTCGTATTCCTGTTCGTTTTGTTCGGCGCCATGCTCGACAAGGCCGGTGCCGGGAATTACTTCATCAAGGTGGCGTTTTCGTTGATGGGACATTTGCGGGGTGGGCCCGCGAAGGCAGCGGTCGTCTCCTCTGCGATGACCGGGTTGATCTCCGGTTCCAGTATCGCCAACGTGGTAACGACGGGCACCTTCACCATACCGTTGATGAAGCGGGTCGGCTTTTCAGCGGAGAAGGCAGGCGCCGTTGAAGTGGCCTCGAGTGTAAACGGACAGATCATGCCGCCGGTGATGGGTGCGGCGGCGTTCCTGATGGTGGAGTATGTCGGCATTTCCTATTTTGAGGTAATCAAGCATGCTTTCCTGCCGGCTCTGATCTCCTACATTGCCCTCGTCTACATCGTGCACCTGGAGGCGATGAAGGCGAACATGCAGGGGCTGCCGCGGGCGGTCGAACCCAAGCCTTGGGTGCAACGCATAATCGGGATCTTGACAGGGTTTCTGCTGGTTGCCGGCCTCGCCTTCGCGGTGTACTACGGCGTCGGCTGGATGAAGCCCGCGTTCGGTGATGCGGCGAGTTGGATAATTGCCGGGCTGCTGACAGCGGTATATGTGGCGTTGATCGCTTTTGGCTCGCGTTTCCCTGAGCTGAAACTGGACGATCCCAACCAGCCTGTTACGAAACTGCCGGAACCCGCGCCGACGGTGAAATCCGGTTTGCATTTCCTTCTGCCCGTGGTGGTGCTCGTCTGGTGCCTGATGGTGGAACGCCTGTCGCCGGGACTTTCGGCGTTCTGGGCGGCCATGCTGTTGATCTTCATTCTGGTCACCCAGCGCCCGCTCAAAGCGCTGATGCGACGACAGGGCGGGCTGGGTACGGAGGCCATGGGGGGCCTGGTCGACCTGCGACAAGGTTTGATTGACGGCGCTCGAAACATGATCGGTATCGGCATTGCGACGGCAACCGCCGGTGTCATCGTCGGTTCTGTGTCTCAAACCGGTGTTGGTGCCGTTCTCGCTGACCTGGTAGAGGTGCTTTCCTTCGGACACATCCTGCTCATGTTGATTCTGACCGCCGTGTTGAGTCTGATTCTCGGCATGGGCCTGCCGACAACGGCCAACTACATCGTTGTGTCGTCTCTATTGGCGCCGGTCATCGTGACGCTTGGCACGGAAAGCGGTCTGATCGTGCCGCTGATTGCGGTGCACATGTTCGTCTTCTATTTCGGGATCATGGCTGATGTAACGCCCCCGGTCGGCCTGGCGTCCTTCGCAGCGGCCGCCATATCCGGAGGCGACCCGATTCGCACCGGTTTCGTGGCCTTTTTCTACAGCCTGCGGACGGCAATTCTGCCGTTCCTGTTCATTTTCAACACGGACCTTCTGCTGATCAATGTGGATTGGGCCCACGGCATCTTCATATTTGTCATAGCCACAGTCGCGATACTGATATTTTCGGCGGCAACCCAGGGTTTCTTCATCGCCAGGAGCCGTATTTACGAATCCTTGGCGCTATTGCTCGTCGCATTCACCCTGTTCCGGCCCGGGTTCTGGATGGATATGTTGGTGCCGCCCTATGACGACGCAGAGCCAACTGAACTGGTCCAGGTGGCGGAGACCTTGCCGCCCGGCGAGCAACTTCGATTGCGGGTGGCCGGCTTGGATGACGTGGGTTCGCCACGGGAGTTTGTGGCGTTGCTGACCCTGCCCGAAGGAGCAACCGGTGCCGAACGCTTGGAAGCGGCGGGCCTCGAGTTGGTGGAAACGGACGGCGAGTTGATCGTTGACAACGTGACGTTCGGATCATCCGCACAGGCGGCCGGCATGGATTGGGATCAGAAGATCCTGAAAGTCCGTGCGCCGGCATCGCAGCCACCGAAGGAGTTGATGTATCTGCCCGCCTTGTTGCTGCTGGGACTGGTTATTGTGGTGCAGCGCAGGCGCAGGGGCGCCAACCAACCCCTTGGCGCCGAGGCATAGCGGAGAGGAATCATGTTCAGGGACATTCTAATACCCATCAGTATCAGTGACCCGGTGACTTGGGAAAAGCCCCTTGAGACCGCGATATATCTGGCGCAGAACTGCGGGGCGAGATTGCACGTAATGAGCGTCGTGCCGAGTTTCGATTATCCGTCGGTAGAGAGCTTTCTTTCCCGTGGACTTCGAGAAAAAGGCGCAGGCGCAGGTGGCCAAAGAACTTCACGCCTTTGTCGAGAAGCACATACCCGAAGGGATCACCAAGCAGACCGTCGTGGCAGTTGGGTCGGTATACGAGCAGATACTGAAAACCGCCGACGAGATCCCGTGCGATCTGATCATCATGACGCGGAAAGGTGGGCCGCGTCGTCACTTTCTCCTGGGCGGCAACACCGAAAAGGTCGTTCACCACTCGCGGACCGCGGTAATGGTATTGGAGTAGACGGGCTAGATGTATCTGGTGGTTTGCGGTCCGTCACATAGCCTTGATCTGCTGAGAGAACGAAACGGCATCAGCGGCTAGTGTCCCGTCCCACAAGTTCGTTGCATATCAGCAAGACGAGAAGCGCCCAGTCGCTAGGCGGGCGGGCGCAGGACTAGCCTGCGCTCATTCAAGCGCGCCCAACACCGCGAATGGGCGTTTATCGCCTTGCCCGTCGGGAGCGCCCCAGATCCGCCACTGCGGCGTTGCAGCTGCTCAACAGAGCTCGCTATGCCTTCGCACCTGCGTCTTGCATTGGCGGATCTGGGGCGCTCTGAAACACTACGAACTTATGGGACGGGACACTAGTATGCCGTGGCGCTCGATCGCATCGGGGAACTCCAGAACCTTCTAACGGCACTGCTCCCTGGTCGGCCTCAACAGTGCGTGTTGCATGGGGGCCGCTTTGGCGGCAATTGAACCCCGCAGCATAGTGGAAAGTTGACGTCCGTCTAAACACCTTGCAGCCGAACAGCGTTAAATCGACAGACTCCTAGTCGGGGTAGATGTCCCTGGTGGTTCGCGGTCCGCCTACCAAAGCCCTGATCTGTCGAGAGATCGAAACGGCATCAAAGTTCAAAGATATCGTGGCGCTCGATCGCATCCGCGGCGCGGTCCGGAAAACCCCGACGGCACTCTGACCAGGTCGAATCCTGCATAGTCATACGATGCAGTGGTATACGATGCACTAGGCGTGATCGGCACGAGGGTGTACCGCGTCAGGATGTCGATGTAACACTACCCCTCGCCTGCCTGGCGGTTGAATCCCTATTGCAACAGTGGAAGTCGGAGATTGGACAATGAGCCAAGCTAACGAGCCAACGCCCCCGAGTCCCTCGGCCGCTGAGGACCTGGAGAAGGCAAGTCTCGATACGGTCTATCAGCAACTCGGGACAACCACCAAGGGCCTGACCTCGACCGAGGCCAAGGCCCGGATCGAGCAGTACGGCCGCAATGAGCTGGTCGCCAAGGAAGTCAGCGACCTGGAGAAGTTTCTACGCTTTTTCTGGGGCCCCATCGCCTGGATGATCGAAGCCGCCGCCTTGTTGTCGCTACTGATGGGTCATTGGGCGGATCTCACCATCATCTTGGTGCTGCTGTTCTACAACGCCATCTCGGGGTTCTGGCAGGAGCGCAAGGCATCCGACGCCCTGGCTGCGTTGAAAGCCGGAATGGCCCCCAAGGCCACCGCTTTGCGGGATGGAGAATTCTCTGGCATCGATGCCGCCGAGGTGGTGCCCGGGGATGTGCTGCGGATCAAGCTGGGCGAGGTCGTGCCCGCTGATGTGCGCTTCATCGACGGGGACTACATCAGCATCGACCAGGCGGCACTGACCGGCGAGTCCCTGCCGGTGAGCAAAAAGGTGGGTGACGAAGGCTACTCCGGCAGCATCGCCAAGAAGGGTGAGATGAGTGCGGTGGTCATCGCCACCGGCAACAATACCTTCTTTGGACGCACAGCCAGTCTGGTGGCAAGCGCCGGCGGCGGGGCCTCGCATTCCCAGCAGGCCACGACCCAGATCGGCGACTTCCTCATCACGACCTCGGTGGTGCTCTGCGTCCTCCTGGTGGGTTTCGAGTTCTATCAGGACATCGTTGTAAAACATCCCTGGCAATGGTCCGAGCTGGCGGATATCGCCCGCATGGTGCTGGTGCTGCTGATCGCTTCCATACCGGTGGCCATGCCGACGGTGATCACGGTCACCAACTCCCTGGGTGCGCAGGCTCTGGCAAAGAAGAAGGCCATCGTCTCCCGGCTCGAGGCCATCGAGGAGCTGGCCGGGGTCGATGTTCTGTGTTCAGACAAGACCGGGACGCTCACCAAGAACATCCTGAGTCTCGGGGATCCGATCCTGTTCGCTGCCAAGAGCAACGAGGAGTTGATACTCGCCGGCGCACTGGCCTCTGAAAAGGGCAGCGAGGACGCCATCGACAAGGCGGTCAGCGGGGGGCTGACGGATCCCAAGGTGCTGGATGGCTACACAGTCACCAAGTTCGTGCCCTTCGACCCGGTTGGCAAACGCACCGAGGGGCAGGTGACCGACGCCCAGGGCAAGGCTCTGCGTTCCACCAAAGGCGCGCCGCAGGTCATCGTCGAGTTGTGCAAGCTCGATGATGACACTGAAGCCAAGGCCAACAAGACGGTGGCCGACCTGGCCGCCGTCGGCATGCGTGCTCTGGGCGTCGCGGAGTCGACCGACGAGGGCAAGAGCTGGAGTTTTCTTGGCATCCTGTCGATGCTGGATCCGCCTCGGGACGACTCCAAGGAGACCATTGCGCAGGCCAAGGAGCATGGGCTGCAGGTCAAGATGGCGACCGGCGACGATGTGGCCATCGGCAGCCAGATCTCCGGACAACTGGGCATGGGGACCCATATCATCGCGGCCGCGGATCTGTTTACCAAAGACATGGACATGGACCACCTGCCGGACCGGGTTGAGCAGTGCGTGGAGACCGCGGACGGCTTCGGCCGGGTGTTCCCCGAGCATAAGTACGGCATTGTCAAGGCGCTGCAACACCGCGGCCATGTGGTTGCGATGACCGGCGACGGCGTCAACGATGCGCCGGCGCTCAAGCAGGCCGACTGTGGCATCGCGGTGAGCGGCGCCACCGATGCGGCCCGCGCTGCAGCGGCCCTGATCCTCACCGCGCCCGGCCTTTCAACGGTCATCGACGCCATCGACGAGGCGCGCCGGATCTTCGAGCGTATCCTCAACTACATCATGTTCCGGGTTGCGATGACCTTGGACATCATGTTTGTTGTGGTGCTGGCGACCCTGTTCTTCGGGTTCTCGCCGCTGACACCGGTGATGATTATCCTGATCGCCCTGCTCGATGACATACCCATCATGACCATCGCCTATGACAACACACCGTTGCCCAAGGAGCCGGTGCGCTGGCATATGCGGCAACTGTTGTTCATTTCCAGCTTCATGGGTGTGATGGCGGTGGCGCAAACCTTTGGGTTGTTGCTGATCGGCATGGAATGGCTGAGCAACCCGGAATGGCAGGCCTGGATCAAGCTGACCCAGGATCAGGTCCAGACCGCCGTCTTCCTGCAGATCGTCGCCGGTGGCCACCTGCTGCTGTTCGTGATGCGCTCGCGCGGCTCTTTTCTCAGCCCGCCCTGGCCGGCCAGGCCCATGTTCCTGGCCATCGTGGGGACCCAGATCGGCGCCGTCCTGCTGTGCGGTTTTGGCTGGTTCGTCACCGCGCTGCCCTGGACTGTGATCGGACTGGTGTGGATTTACCTGCTGGCCTGGATGTTCGTCCTTGACTGGGTCAAGTTGGCGCTCTACAGCCGTATGCGGAAGGATGCAGGACGGCCCCATTGGTACGCCCGTTTTCTCAAGCAGCGGCACCCCGCGCATGCCGCGGTCCCGGCCGGCAACGTGACCGAGTAGCGACATTCACCCGCTCCCCGGATGGCCGCCTGGCCGTCCGGGGACCCATGGGTGCGACCTTGTCACCGTATGGTGGGGGGCTGCGCAGCGATTGGATCGACCGTGTACCCCGTTATCAGAAACAAGAGAGAATCCCGTGAAGTACACCAATCGATTTGTCGTCAAACCGGGCAGCAAGGTCGATCTGGCCAAGGTCGATGCGAATTTTCGCGACAAGCATGAATCGCACGAGCACGCATTGCCGGAGATCGAGGCCTACAGCCGGAAGATGCACGACCTGCAATACCTGATGTACGCCGAGGGCAAGCGCTCGCTGCTGATATGCCTGCAAGGGCGGGACGCGGCCGGCAAGGACGGCACTATCAACCATGTGCTCAGTGCCATGAATCCGCAGGGCTGCGCAGTCACCGGCTTCAAGGTGCCGTCCAAGGAGGAAGCGGCGCACGACTTCCTCTGGCGCTATCACCAGCACACGCCGGGCCGGGGACAGGTTGCCATCTTCAACCGCTCCCATTATGAAGACGTACTGGTGCAACGGGTGCACGACATGGTGCCGAAGAAGGTCTGGGCCGGGCGCTATGAGCACATCAACAATTTCGAGAAGCTGCTGTACGACAACGGCACCCATATTCTCAAGTTCTACCTTCACATCGATGCCGAGGAAGAACTCGAGCGCTTCAAAGTACGTATCCAGGACCCAGCCCGTCACTGGAAGATCAGCGAGGGAGACTACGCCGAACGCCCGTTCTGGGACGCCTATACCGAGGCCTTCCAGGATGCGCTAAGCAAGTGCAGCACCAAGCACGCCCCCTGGTTCGTTATCCCCTCTAACCACAAGTGGTTCCGTAACCTCGCCATCTCCCGGATTGTTGCCGAGACCCTGGAGTCATTGGGTATGAATTTCCCGGAGCCAACGGTCGACATCAACGAGATCAAGAAAAAGTATCACGCCATCGTGGAGCAGGAGGGGGACGGGCCGGAGGCTGAACTGGACAGCGCGGCGGGCGCCGGAAAGCGCAAAAAAGCAAAGACGGGCAAAAAAGGGAAAAAAACATAAGAAACGGAATTAGGGCCTTAACAGGCCCTGGTCCGGCGATACCGCGGGGTCTCGGATCCACTGCGCGGGGCGATTCCAGAATGCACTTGCTCCGCGTTCGGTGATCTTCGATGAGGACAGGATGAGCCTGAAACCATGGCGTTAGTGCGGGGTGCGGGAACCAAGATCGCGCTGAACGTCGTGCGCACGCGTGTGACGGTGCTGGTGTTCAATCTGACGATCATCTCCGTGATGCTATCGGTTCTCGGCGGGCGTGCGGAGGGCGGGGACCAGGGGTTTTTGGCGCACCTGTCGAGCTTCGTGGCCTTGTTCACCGGATTCTGCCTGACGCTCCTGGGGCTTTTTTGGCTGCTGTCCTCACAGGAGTGGGATGAGGAGGGGCTGAGCCGTCTAGAGCCCTTCACCCTGGGGGCGATGACGACCTATCTCGCGCTGTCGCAGACTGTCACCGCGTTCATGCACGAGTACCTGCGTCGAATCAATTCAGCGATAGAGGCCGTAAGGCCAGGATCCGCGGAGACCGGCAGCCTCGTCCCGCCCGATGTCCTCGGCGGCACTGGGCAACCCGTCCTCTTGCTTCTGGGAAGTGCCATCTGGATCCTGACGACCTATGTTGGCCCCCTGAAGACCGGCATCCAAGGCGCGGTTTGCGGTGGCCGGGGATGGGTGTTCGCGGCCTACTATGCCGGGATCCAGATACCGATCTACTGGGTTTATGCCGAGGTGTGGCGACTGCAGTATTTGCCCGCTGACCAACCGACGAACCTGTTGGGGGAGTTCGCGTTCCAGTTCGCGCAACCCTTGCTCTGGTTTCGCTAGCCAACCCTGAACTGTTCGCATGGCCGCGCCGGATTCTTAACGCGGCCGGAGCAAGGCGCCCTGAATCTGCGCCCTTGTGGATCGAAACGCGGTCCGCGCGAACAACTCAAAGGTGCCTGAGAATCCACTGTTAACGCGAGGCGGGAATGTATACAGCATACGTTTGGGCAGGGATATTTCTCTGCCTCAGTCAATCCGCAATGTTATCCGGCCTCAATCTGGCGTGCTTCTCCGTCAGCAGACTCCAACTTGAGATCGATGCCTCGAACGACAACCAGGACGCGATCAAGGTCCTCGGTTTCAGGAAAGACTCGAACTTTCTGTTGACCACGATTCTTTGGGGTAACGTTGGCGTCAACACACTGCTGGCCCTGCTCTCGGGATCCGTGCTCGGGGGCGTCGCGGCCTTTCTGTTTTCGACCGTGTTCATAACAGTCTTTGCGGAGATTATCCCCCAGGCGTACTTCTCCCGGAAGGCGTTGAGAGTTGCCGCCCTGCTGTCGCCGGTCTTGAGGTTTTACCAATGGCTCCTGTACCCGGTGGCCAAACCGACAGCCAAATTTCTCGATTGGTGGCTGGGTCCAGAAGGCGTCCACTACCTGCGCGAGGAGATGCTGACTCAGTACATCGGCAAGAGTATGCACGCCGGCGGCGATATCGGCCTGTTCGAGGGGAGAGGAGCCGTGAATTTCCTTGCCTTGGACAGCCGCCGCGTTGGCGAGGAGGGCGCGATTCTGGACCCGCGCAGCGTCGTCAGCCTGCCGCTGGTGGATGGTCATTTGGAGATTCCGGCGCCCGCTCTCTCATCCGAGGATGACTTTGCTCAGCGCATACAGGCATCGGGCAAAAAGTGGGTCGTCTTGACTGACCCCAGCGGAACACCAAAGCTTTTGTTGGACTCGGACCGGTTTTTGCGAGAGGCGTTTTCGACGGTGAGTGCCGATCCTCGCGACTACTGCGTTGAGCCAATCGTGACGACTGATGCGCTGGCTACCCTGGAACAAACGCTGATCACCGCGAATCTGGCGGAAAATGATTCGCCCAAAAAAGGGGTGATTCTCTTGTGGGGTGCTGAGAAACGCATCATCGCCCATGGGGACCTGCTGCGGCGCCTGTTCGAGGGGGTATTCGCACCCCGCGCCTGATGACGGGTTACGCTGCCTGCGCGATTGCTTGGATCTCGATGCTGTTGGTGAACTTCCGTTGCTGTTCGTACTGGACCTGTTCGGAAGCCAAGGGTTGCATCGACTCGTCTGTGGGGGACGGATGCACATCGAACAACTGAACTTGCCGCGATACTGACGCCCGTGACTTTCTACCGTCTCATCAGCACCCTGCCGTTTCCCGTTCTGTACGCCTGCGCATGGCTGACTTACCTTTTTTTCTACCACCTGGTTCGGTCTCGGCGGGCGGTCGTGCGGGATAATCTGAGTCGCGCCTTTCCTGAGAAAAGCGAGGCGGAGATCCGTTCGCTGGCGAAGACGTTCTACTATCGGCTCTCCCAGGTGGCTTTTGAAATCATCAAGGCCCGCAGGATGAGCAAGGCCGACTTCCTGAAGCGGGCGCGGATCGTCAATCCGGAACTGTTACACCGGTACAGCAACGATTTCCGGGACTCCGTGATCGTGCTCACAATCCATCAGGGCAACTGGGAGTGGATGCTACACGGCGCCACCGCGGCGTTCGACATTCCTATCGACACGGTTTACAAGCCACAGCACAACAAGACCGTGGACGCCCTGATCTACGATACTCGCAGTCGGTTTGGCTCGCGTCCGCTGCCCAAACAGGAGTCCACCCGGGATATTCTCAGACGGCGGCGGGAATTCAGGGTTTTCGTGATGGTCGCAGACCAGTCGCCCACCCGCAGCGAAAGAGGCCTGTGGACCGAGTTCATGAACCAGGAGGCGGCTTTCTATCTGGGCACTGAGATCATTGCAAAGGCGACGAAATTCCCCGTTATTTTCGCCCAGTGTCGCCGACGTAGAACCGGCTTCTACGAGATCGAGTTCCACGAACTGGCCAAGCCGCCCTATGCAAAGAACAGCCACGAGATAACCGATCGCTATGTCCAGCTGGCGGAGCACGCCATACGCGCAGAACCTGGGAGCTGGTTGTGGGGCAACCGGCGCTGGAAGCGCGACCGGGCGGCCGAGGAAGCCAAGGCTGGCGAGTAAGTGTCCGCTGAACCGGAAATGACGGGCTGTGCCCTGTGTCCGCGCTATTGGCCAGCGGCCCGTCGACTGGCTTCGGCGGTGGCCGCGTCGAGTGCTTTTTGCAGGCGCTGACAGCCGCGTTCCACCGGCTCCGATGGGTTGATGATAACCGGGCTGCCAAACACGATGGCGATTCTGCCAAAAGGGTAGGGCAGGCAGAATCGATCCCAGCTCGCGAATTCCTTTTTGCGGCTGGCATCGAACGCCATGGGGACGATCGGGCAGGACACGGAACCGGCCATCTGGATGACGCCGGGTTTCACGATAAGCGGCGGGCCCCGCGGCCCGTCCGGTGTCACGGCCCCGATCTCATGGGCGTTCAGCGCCTTCATCATCTGCTTCATCGCTTCAAAGCCGCCACGGGTGCTCGACCCTCTAATGGCGAACTTGCCGAAAAGTTCAGCGATGCGGGCGACGTATTCCCCGTCCCGTGAGGACGAAATTAAGCAGTGAATGGGCTCGCCTCGCCGGATGATCGGCAAGAAAATCTGCCGGTTATGCCAAAACGCATAAATGAAACCGGATCCCTCGGCACGTAGGCGATCCGGGTGCTCGGCGCCATAGATTTTCACCCTGGAAGTGAGCGCAGTGGCCCAGAGGTAAATCCAGGCGATGCGCGGCAGGACATGCAGGCCAATATTTCTGAGCAATGCCTTGGTCATGTCACCGGTAATCGCACCTTGAGGCGCCCATGATGTGCTCGTGAACCTGCAACCCGCTGACATCGCTTTTTTTCAGACGACGAGTTCCTCCACCGGGGATCACAAGGCCGTCGCCATAGCCCATGGCAACGTCCTGTCCAATGTCCACGGGATCAAGGCAGCGGTCGACATGGATGAGACCGAAAAGATGATCAGCTGGTTGCCTCTGTTCCACGATATGGGTTTGGTGGGGGCGGTGTTGTTCAGTCTATGCCACGGCTACCCGTTGCACCTGATGACGCCGACTCAGTTCATAAAGCGCCCGCTGCTGTGGCTGCGGGGCATCAGTGACGCCCGATGCACCATTACCACCGCCCCCAACTTCGGGTACGACTACTGTTGCAGGCTCATATCAGACAAGGATGCGGGGGCACTCGATCTCAGCTGTGTGAAGCATTTCTTTATCGGCGCCGAACCGATCCGGGAATCCACTATCCGCGATTTTTGCAGCAAGTTTGCCGCCGCGGGCGTTGGCCACGATCAGGTCAGACCGGCGTATGGCCTGGCGGAATCCACCATCATCACCACCATCTCGCGACCGCGAACCCGGGCAAGGTTTGCGTATCTGGGCCCGGGTAGCATCGGCTTCAATTAGCCCGTGCAGGTGATCGCGAAGCGTGCGTTCGATGACCTGGACGACAGCGCACCAACCGAGTCGGTGGCCGTATGCACCGCCGGTAAGAGCATTGCCGAGATGGCCGTGACTCTGGTGGACGAGGAGGGTCTACCCGTGACCGGTGACGGCTGCGCCGGAGAGATCGTTATCAAGGGCGGTTCGGTTGCGCTGGGCTATGTCGGGGATGGAAAGGAACCGGTGGATCGGTTCCATGACAGCACCGTCGCGACCGGGGACCTGGGCGTGATCATCGACGGCGAACTGTTCATTATCGAACGCATCAAGAACGTCATCATCCGCAGCGGCGAGAATTTTCTGGTCAGCGTCCTGGAGCAACGCCTGGCCGATCTGTTGGGCGTCTCCCACGACAACGTGGCCGTGTTCGAATCCGACATCCACGATCCAAGCAGCGATATCGTGGTCTTGGTCGAGAAGCACGAGGAGCTGGCCGAGGATCAAGTCGACCGGATACTGGCCAATCTGCCCAGCGAAACCCTGCTCATAGACTGTATCTTGCTGCACCGGGCGCGGACCATCCCGCGCACCACCAGCGGTAAGAAACGCCACTTCTACTGTCGCCGGCTGTACAATAGTGGGGAACTTTCCTTTCAGCAGAGAATAGCGGTGACGCCAGATCGCATCGCGGCGGCGCTGAAAAAAACGAGCACGGAATGAGTTCGCGGCGCGCCGCTGATCCGGCTCGGTCCGACCTGTGACCGTCGCTATCTTGGGCTGTCGATCTTGCGCAGGGTGATGCGGTGCAGGTCGAGACCACCGACTTCGAACAGTCGATCGGCACCGGCGGCGATTTCGAACAGCCGGGGTGTATCCGTCTCCGGAAAGATCTGCTGGCCGATAAAGCCGTCGAAGTCTCTCTGCAGCGAATTGCCGTAGGCCACCGTTTGCAATGACATCCACCGGCGCGATTTCAGCCAGCCGTGGCAGCGGCCGAAGAACCTCCGATATATTGCAATCTTTTGCTCGCTGCCCAGGCCCAGCCGGGCAAAGTGCTCGAACGCACCGATGGAGATGATCGCGTCGTAGCTGGCATCGACCGGGTCGTGATCTTCCCAGCTCTGCAGGCGAACGTTTGAAGTCATATGCTCTCTCGCGATTGCGTCGTAAACCCGTCTGCACGGATTCACGCTTCCATCATGCTTTGCTATTTTCTGACATCCAGTCAGTTTATACTGACTGGATGTCAGAAAATGTCTCCCTTTCGCGACGAAGCCGACCAAGACGGGGTCGGGCAGTAGCGACCCGAAAATCGGAACGCACGCAACAGGCCATCCTGGACGGCGCGCTGGCGTTTCTCTGGACCCACCCGTTCCGTGACCTCACGGTCTCGGAGGTCATGTCCCGCGCGGGTTCGAGTCGACCTGCGTTCTACCAGTACTTCACCGATCTCCACGAACTGATGGAGACACTGCTCAGCGACATGCGGGCAGACATCATGGGGGTCGCCCAGCCCTGGTTCGAAGGCGAGGGCGATCCGATTGTGCTGCTTACCGAATCGCTGTCGGGATTGGTCGCGGTCTGCTACCGCCGCGGCCCGATCCTGCGCGCCGTCTCGGACGCGGCCGCCTCCGACGCGCGGCTCGAGCAGGTCTGGGCCGATTTCCTGGCCGGCTTCGACGATGCGGTGGCCCAAAGAATCGAACAGCAGCAGGCGTTGGGTCTGATTCCCCGATTTTCCGCACGCCCGGTCGCCATTGCGCTGAACCGCCTCGATGCGTCGCTGCTGATCGGGCAGTTCGGCCGGCGGCCCCGTGGCGATCCCAACGCCGTGTGTGCGGCACTCACGAGAATCTGGATCTCGACCTTGTATGGCATGGATGCGGCGGTGCCGCCGGATACGATCAAAGACAAGCTTCAGGAGCGCGGATCGGCCATGCGCTCCGGCCCCAGTACAAACGCAGACAGGAAGCACACATGAAAACGCAATACTTAAGGTCCCTCGCGGTTGCCGCCGTCGTGGGCGCCAGCATGGGCACAGTGGCTTGGGGAGCACCGCCAAAGATGAAGATGACCACCGAGGTCCCTGCGGGGATCGCAACGCCGGACACGCTGGAGACCCGCCTCGGCACGTTGACCTCGGTCGACGGGGTGCCGGATGCGGCCACCGCCCAGAAGGTCTATGACAACCTGGATTTCCAACGGGCCGTGCAGGCCTACCTGAACAGCATCCAGATCGCATCTATGCATGGCATGCGTGAAGGAATTCTCAAGTGGGGCCCGGCCAACACCACCGCGCTGCTGTTCGAAGACCTGATGGACTCGACTACGCTGTTTTTGACGCCGAATACCACCTCGATCTACATGCTGCTGTGGCTCGATCTGACGGAGGGACCGATGGTGATCGAGACGCCGCCCGATGTGATCGGTCTGGTGGACGACGCCTGGTTTCACTATGTCGCCGATTTCGGCCAGGTCGGGCCGGACAAAAACAAGGGCGGCAAGTTTCTGTTCCTGCCGCCGGGCTACGAGGGCGATGTTCCCGACGGGTATTACGTGGAGAAATCCCAGACCTACGGCAACTGGGTGATCTGGCGCGGTGCCCAGGTGGATGGGAGTACCGCCCCGGCCGTCAAAGCGACCAAGGAAACCTTGCGCGTCTACCCGCTGGCGCAGAAAGACAACCCGCCGGAGATGACCTTCATCAACGTATCGGGCAAGCCGTTCAACACCATCCACGCGATGGATGCCCGCTTCTACGAGGAGGTCAACCAGGTCATCCAGCGCGAGCCCGGCGAAGGTCAGGATCCGGAAATTCTCGGCCAGCTGGCATCCATCGGCATCCGCAAGGGCCAGCCTTTCGAACCCGATGCGCGGATGCAGAAAATTCTCGCCGAGGCGGCGGATGTTGCTGCGGTCACGGTCCGGGCGCTGGCCTCACGCCCGCGGGAGGACATGTTCTATTACTACCCGGGAGAAGGTGTCTGGACCACACCGTTTATCGGCGGCAGCTATCTGTTCCTGGACAAGAACAACGCCCGCTATCTGGATGCCCGTGCGTTCTTCCATTTCTACGCGACCGGCATCACGCCTGCCATGACCCAGGCACCCTATGGCAAGGGCTCGATATACGCCGTGGCGTACATGGACTCCACCAACACGCCCCTGGATGGCAGCAAGACCTACAAGGTGCATGTGCCGCCCAAGGTGCCGATGAAATCGTTCTGGTCGTTCACGCTGTACGACAACCAGACCCGCTCCGAGCTGCAAACCGACCAACAGTTTCCGGGTCTGGACAGCAACAACAAGGACCTGGTCCAGAACAAGGACGGTTCCTACGACATCTACTTCGGCCCCAAGGCGCCCGACGGCCAGCAAGCCAACTGGCTGCAGACGGTGCCCGGCAAGGGTTGGAACATGCTGTGGCGCATCTACGGCCCGACCAAGCCCTGGTATGACAAGAGCTGGAAGATTGGTGACCCCGAACCGCTCGGGTGATCCGGCCGAGTCCATTGGGTGGCGGGGCGGGTTGGCGTTCGCCTCGCCAAACAAGAGGAGGAAACAGATATGAAAACCAGATCATTGGCTGCCATTGCCATAGCCGGATTTATGGTGAGCACCCTGGTGGTTCCAGCTTACGCTCAGCAGGACAAGAGCATCTTCGACATGGGTGCCGCGGAGGCAAAACAGACCTCGACGGATTTCACGCCGGCGCCCGCTGAGCTGGAGACAAACTTCGGCAAGCTGGAATTCGAAGGCGGTGCTTTCCCGACCGAAGATTCGGTGCAGAAGATCTACGACGAGTTGGATCTGCAGCGCGCCACCCAGGCCTACATGGCATTCATGCCGGCGCTGTCGCTGTACAGCATCGTGAAGTCGCAGGTTCGGGATTTCCACTTTGAGGCCAGCTCCGATATTGGCGTCATGGCGGATTTCATGAAACCCAGCGAAAACTACCTTACCGGCAACGACGTCACGGTGTACGCGTTCGCATCGCTGGATCTGAAACTCGATGGCCCCACCGTGGTGGAAGTCCCTGCGGGCATGCTTGGAACCGCCAACGACGCCAGCTTCAAATTTCTGACGGATTTCGGTCCCACCGGCCCTGACAAGGGCAAGGGCGGTAAGTATCTGTTCCTGCCCCCCGGATATGAAGGGGACGTGCCCGACGGGTATTTCGTACTGCGGTCGCCGGGGTACCGGATCTGGCCCATGATGCGCGGTTTCGGTGAGGTCGGTAACGGCGAGCAAGCCGTCGACTGGTTCAAGCAGCGTCTCAAGGTCTATCCGCTCGCCTCCGGAGCCAGAGAGCACTCGGTCTCCAACGTCTCGGGTACGGGGGCCAACACGCTGACGCCGGAAGACGGCTCGGCCTTCGCTGCGCTGAACGAGATCATCCAGTATGAGCCGAGTGAATTGTTCAACACGGAACTGCTCGGGCAACTGGCGACTCTGGGTATCGAGAAGGGCAAACCGTTCGAGCCGGATATGCGGATGCAAGGCCTATTCGATCAGGCCGCGAAACAGGCCGTGGCCATGTCCCGCGCCATTGTCTATGCATCGCGGGAACCGGATATCGACTACTGGCCAGACCGGCACTGGGAAAAGATGTTTGTGCGCAACACCGAGTTCCTCGTCAACGGTCACGAGGACATCGACGCACGAACCCTATGGCACTACCAGGCCATCGTCGTTTCACCCAGCCTGGTCTCGACCACGCCAGGGGTGGGCACGGCGTACCTCACCGCGTTCCGCGACAAGGACGGGGCCTATCTGCTGGGCGACAGGCCGTATCGTCTGCGGGTGCCCGCCAACCCACCGGTCAAGCGTTTCTGGGCGGTGACGGCCTACGACCCCATGAGCCGCAGCCTGTTGGACTCGGGGGGCAACATCACTGTCGGCAGCCTGGGCAAGCCGGAAGTGAACGCGGACGGTTCGGTCGACGTCTACTTCGGGCCGACCATGCCTGAGGGGCAGGACAACAACTGGATCAAGACCGATCCCGCCAAGGGCTTTTTTGTGGTTTTCCGCTTCTATGGCCCGCTGGAGCGTTACATCGACAAGACCTGGGTGCTGAATGACTTCGAACTCACAGAGTAGGCGCCTGGGCGCTTCTCGCCTGGTTGAGATACAAGCGACCTATGGACCGGGACACCGGTAGGCAATATCAGGAGATACACGATGAATTCGAGACCCTTTGCAATGCTGGCCGCTGCCGTATTGCTCGCAAGCAATGCGACAACAGTACTTTCGGCGCAACCGCCGCAGATGAAAATGACCACACCGATTCCGGCATCGATTACCGCCCCTGACACGGCGGAGACTTCCATCGGCACGCTCGAATACTTCGATGGGGTTCCAACGGAAACGACGATCCAGACGGTGTATGACTACCTTGATCGCTCGCGTGCGGTGAACGTCTTTATCAATTCGATACCGATGTTGTCCGCATACAGTCTGCGGGAAGGTCAAGCCAGTATCGGAGCAGATGCGAGTCACAAGATCGCGATCTGGGACAACCTGATGGATTCCGCGACCATGCTCCTGACAGGTAACACCTCGACCATGTATGCGGTGGGTTTTCTTGCGCTGGACAAGGACGGCCCCACGGTCATCGATCTTCCGCCCGGGATGCTGGGCGTGCTTGACGACATGGCTTTCCGCTACATGACCGACCTGGGCGTTGCCGGACCGGACAAGGGCAAAGGCGGCAAGTTCTTGATTCTGCCTCCGGGCTACCAGGGTGAGGTGCCCAAAGGCTATTTTGCTGTGCCCTCAAAAACCAATGGTGTCTGGGTTTTTACACGCGGATATCTCGACAAGAGCATGCCAATGGACAAAGCGATCCCAGCTGCTTCTGCCAATATTCGTGATCACCTGAAGATTTATCCACTGGCGGAGAAAGACAATCCTCCGAAGACCGAATTCATCAACGTGTCGGGCAAGGAGATGAATACGGTCCTGCCCAACGACTACAGTTTCTTCGAAAAACTGCATGACCTGATTCAGGGGGAACCGGATGATTATCTGGGCCCCGAGGCCAAGGGGATGATGGCCGCCATCGGTATTGAAAAGGGCAAGCCCTTTGCCCCCGATGATCGAATGAAGAATATCCTCAACGATGCCGCCGCCATCGGCAACGCAGCTGCCCGTGCAATCAGTTTCTTCCCGCGTGAACCGGGTAATCTGATCTACGGCGACGAAAGCGCCTGGATGATGGCATACGCCAGCAAGGACACCGCTTTCGCGCAAAATGGTGCTTATAATCTCGATGCGCGTGCGCTGTTCCACTTCGGCTATATCGTCGTGTCACCCGCAATGGCGGTGACGGTGCCCGGAAAGGGTTCGGACTATGGCCTAATCGCGCTGGATTCAGATAAACAACCGCTGGATGGCTCGAAAACCTACAAACTGCACATGCCGCCAGACGTACCCGCAAAAGACTTCTGGGCGCTGACCCTGTACGACACTCAGACGCGTTCTCAATTGCAGACCGACCAGCAGTTTCCCACGCTCGGCAGCCAGACCGAAGGCATCGAGACCAATGATGACGGTTCCTACGACATCTACTTCGCACCGAAGCCGCCTGCCGGCAAAGAGGGCAACTGGCTGCAGACCATTCCCGGCAAGAGCTGGTGGCTGGCGCTACGGATATACGGGCCGGAAGAAGCCTGGATCAAGCAGACCTGGCGGCCGGGTGAGATCGAGTCGGTCAAATAGCAGACCAACAGGGATCCGCTTGGGTGATTGGAACTGAGTGTTGGAAGTCACCGGCTTGGTCACAGAGGCGGGTATTGCACTGATACGACACAAGGGCAGTACCGCTCTGCAAACAATTGGGACCCGGCCAGGCGTCCGGCGATCGAATGAAGGGGAACCTGAGCGACCCGGTGGGCCATCGGCAGTGCATCCGCCCGGTTCATCAGCTACGTCCCGCTCATGGCCGGAAACCTGATCTACGGCAACGACCGGGCCCGCGGTCGCGGCTCAACCTCGCAACGACATGACTTTCAGCAAGACGCTGTAGGCTTGACTAGATCAATCTGGCAGCATGGTTTGGCCCAACTGGCGTCCGCATTGAAAAGGAATAGCTGTGATGAAATCGGGAAAGAGCATCGGTTTGAAACCGGTCGCCGCCGGGCTGCTGCTGAGCGCTTTGATCGGGCCAGGGAGCGTTGCCGCGGAAAACAGTAATGCCGAACTGGCCAAGGCTTCGCAGAATCCGGTTGCCAATCTGATCAGCCTGCCGCTTCAGAACAACACCGATTTCAACGTCGGACCCGAGAACGAAACGAAGAACACTCTGAATATCCAGCCTGTGCTGCCGTTTTCTCTTTAGTGAGAACTGGAATGTGATCACCCGGACGATACTCCCGGTGGTGTCTCAGCCCGGCATGATGCCCGGGCAGGATCGAAAAAACGGGCTCGGAGACACCACCTTCACTGCCTTTCTTTCACCCAAGAAAACCGGCAAATGGATCTGGGGTGTGGGGCCTGTGGCGTTGCTCCCGACGGCTACGGATGATCGGCTGGGGTCCGACAAATGGGGCCTCGGCGCCTCCGCGGTGGTGCTTACCATGCCGGGGAATTGGGTCGTCGGCTCCTTGTTCAGTAACGTCTGGTCGGTTGGCGGCTCCGGGGACCAGGATGTAAACCTGTTCACCTGGCAGTACTTTATCAACTACAACATCCCGAACAGTGGCGGTTGGTACCTGTCTTCGGCGCCCATCATGACCGCCAACTGGGAAGCCGATAGCGGTGACAAGTGGACCGTGCCGGTTGGCGGTGGCGGGGGTAGGGTGTTTAAAATCGGCAAGCAGCCGGTCAACGTTCAAGCACAGGCGTTCTACAACGTCGAGAAGCCAGAGTATGCTGCGGATTGGCAGCTTCGGCTGCAGCTGCAGTTTCTGTTTCCCAAGTAGACCGGAACATTACTGTCGACCGATCTGTGCTCGCTCAACCCGTGCTGCCTTCCGACCCTGCCGGGTGGATGCGGACGGGCAGGGGTTCCTTCACATCGATGTGCACATCGCGCTGGGGGAATGCGATCGAAATGCCGGCGTCGTTGAGTTTGTCATATATGGCCTGGTGTAGTTCGGTCATGGTGATAAGACGACGCTCCACGGAACCCGTGTAGGCGCGCAGATAAACGCTGAGTGCATTGTCTCCGAAACCCTCGAAACTCACGATGGGGCTGGGATCGGCAAGAACGTGGCTGTTTTCCTTGGCGGCCTTGTGCACCAGTTCCATCGCTTTGCGCACGTCGGCGCCGTAGGCGATCCCGACGTTGATCAGGATTCGGTTGGTCTGACCGCTCAGTGTCCAGTTCAGCACGCGACCGGTCACAAATTCCTTGTTGGGGACCAGCAGTTCTTTTTGTTCCCAGGTAATGACGGTGGTGGCCCGGATCTGAATACGCGCCACGATGCCGCCCTGATCGCCCACCGTCACGGTATCGCCGACGCGAATCGGGCGCTCCAGCAGCAGGATGATTCCGGACACGAAATTGGCTACGATCTCCTGTAGACCGAACCCCAAGCCCACGCCCAAGGCGGCCACCAGCCACTGCAGCTTGGACCACTGCATGCCGATGGTGGAAAAGGCCATGATGAAGCCGACGATCAAGATCCCGTATTGACACAGGGTGACGATTGCATAGCGTCCACCCCGGTCCACGTTGGTTCGAGTGAGTACGGTGAATTCCAGCAGCCCGGACAGGTTCTTGGATGCGAAAATCGTCGCCAGTATGATGATCAGCCCAATGCAGAGGTCGGCCAGGCTGACCGGTACGTTACCCTCGACACCGTCCACCATTGCCAGACGGCTGTAAGGCAGTTTGATTTCTTCCAGAAAGCCCAGGAACGGCAGCAGTTCGCCCCACACGACAACAAGACTGACCACTCCGGCCGCGCCAATGGTGGCCCGCACGATGGTGCGGGCTTGTTCCCCAAGGGACTTATAGTCCACTTCCGGCAGTTCGACCTCCGGGAACTCAAGCTCTGATTCTCCTGCACGCTCGCGCTCGGCACGTGCTTCTTCTCGTTGCTGTATCGCCGCTTCCAGGCGAAGACGTCGTTCCGACATGTAGAACCAGCGCAGAAGCACATCGCGCAGCAGGAACAATGCGAACAGGATGAGCAGCGTCAACAGCATCAATTCCGCCAGTTGGCTGGCGGTATGAAGATAGCCAAGCAGCGATGCCACCGCCAAACCGAGTGGCGTCAACACCAGGAGCGTTCTCCACAAGAACCACAACCGCAGGAAGGCACCCTCAGGATTCGTTTTGCGAACCGAATCGATTATCGGGTTCTCGTCCGCAAATTCGCGCCAGAAGAAATAGCTGAATGCGATCATGGCGATGACATAGCCCGGGCGACTCAGTCCAAGGGCAAGCTCCTTTTCGCCCCCCTGAATGTTCATGGAGACAAGAAAAACCAGTGGCAGCACCAAATGCCTCAGCCAGCGCAAGTCTTTGAGCATGTAGTCGGCGGCCGGCTGGGTGTAACCGAAATGGCCCAAGGCCAGCCCGTTCGGGAGGTACTTCCATCGATACAGATTGAGCATCAGCATCCACACCGCGGTGTAGGTCAGCGCTGTGCCCACATGTGTGCTGAAAGGCGCGCTGTAGGCGGATTCCCGCAGACTCCAGCCAACAGAGAGCAGGGCAAGTGGCCATGCGGACGCCGCGACCACGGTGTAGACGACTGTGCCGAGGGTGTACTTGATCGAATCTGTTCGCAGATGTCGCACCTGCTCTGCAAACTGCCTGAATGACGCGGGTGCACGCCAGCGCACAAAGAAGGCGATGCCAACCGAAACAATCATCAGCAGCGACAACAGGGGTTTTTCGAGAACCGACGTCGCCAAATCCCTGGGAACGGGTGACCAATTGCTCGGCCTCAGCATCCAGCCGGCGGCGGCGGAAAAATGCTCAAAGTCACGCACCGAAAAAGGCGGCGCGCTGCGAATTCGGAAAAGCTGTTGCTCGATGAAATCAGTCGCTGCATCGACTTCGGCGCCGAGTTGGCTCGCCGTCGCCTGCACCGCATACAACTCGGTGGCGTAACGCTGGTATGCCTGATCCAGATCGCTCAGAATCTGACGCTGATCGCCCAGCAGATCCAGAATTTGCGCGCGGAGCGCCGATCTATCCTCTGCATCGAGCTCCCCATCGATCGACGCCAGCCGCCGCTCTGTCTCCGTGTCTAACGCCTTAAGCACGCCTCTTTGATCTTCGAGGTCGATGCGCCGATCGGTTATCCGGTTCAGTTCGTTCTGCCGGTTTGCGGACTCGAGACGATAGTCTTTGGTGGTGGGAAGCGCCTTCAGCTGCCTGCGCAACAACCTGCCGATGGCCGGGGTGCCGCCGGTGGCCGCAATCCGTGCCTGGTTGCTGGTCAATTCCGTTGCGACCGTTCTGAGTTGCCCTTCCATGTCCCGCAAGCGTTCTGCCGTGGCATCCTGCTTGAGCGTGGTTTCCTGCAGTTCCACCTGCAGTTGGGCGTTTTCCTCAGCGACAGCGGCGATGGCCGGTGGCAGGGCGGCCACCATAGCCTGGGTCGTCGCGGTCTCTTCGCGCGCGCGGGCCAGTTCCGCCAGGCGTCGGATGCGCAGCGTATCTTCCGTGCGGTTCACCGCGCTTTCCAGTCTATTGACCTGCCGTTCGGACAGGTTGCGTTCCAGGGTCGCTATTTCCGTCAACAGCGCCTGGTTGACCAGAGCTGTTCGGATGAACCCGACCTCTGCCTGCAAAGCGCGGGTTCGAGCTGCTATAAAGCTTTGGCGGGCCTCGCCGATGATGTTTGGTTCATCTTTCATGGGCGTGGCTCGTTCTTCCCGCCGCAATGCCCGCAGCTGTCGCTCTCCCTCTGCCAGGTCCCGGCTCGCGGATTCCCCACCCGTTGACAGTGTTCTCAGCGTCTCTGCCCGTTCCCGCAACTCGGCGCGTGCCGAGTTCAGCTCCGCCTCCTGTTTTGCCTCCAGCTGCTCAAGTTCGGCCTGCGTCGTGGCGGCGGTCAAATCCATGGAAGGGGCTGCGACGGTGTCGTCCAGAGCGGCACGCAGTTCGGCTATGCGTCCTGGACCCGAGGCGACACGGCCCTTGAGTCGCGCCAACGCAGCTTCGGTCTTTTGTGCCTCTTCCAGCTCGGCGGCGGCGCGAGTGTAGAAATCGAGCGCCCTGGCCTTCACTTCCTCAGAAAGAGTTGCATCCGCTTCGATCGATGCCTTGCCGGATTCGATGACATCTTCATTGGCCTCGACCGGATCGAAGTCGGTCTGCGCCGCGACCGGGTGGCACACAAGCTGCGCCAGCAGCAGCATGACCAGGCACAGCGGCGCCGGAAACCGCCGGGATCGGAACACGGAGCGGGGCTCAATGCGCATTTTCAAGAGCAAACATCCAAGACTGCGGACATTGCCGTTGGCGACCTCAACCCGGAGGCGCTTGTACGGCGTAGAGTGGGCTCAATCCATCAGAATCCAAGGTGAAACGCAACTCTTTGCCTGCGCAGGCGCTGACCGCGTACGGATGCCGCTCCACTGCCGTTGCCATCGACGTATCGAGTTGATCACTCGCAAGGCCCGTAATGGTGTGGGCGCAAAGCCTATCCAGGGGGCAGAATGAACTCGTACCCTGCAATCCATGCCGTTCGGTCACCACGCCGGATCTCCTCGAGCACCATCGTCAAATCCTCTGTCTCAGCATTGCTCCCAGGATCGTTCTTGAAGAACAGTCGTGTGACGAGCTCGGCGTGATCGGGGTGGGTGATCACGAAGTGGATATGACGAGCCAACCCACCCGTGTAGCCGGGCAACACCGTGATCACTTCGAACGTGCCCCCGGCATCGGTGTCCAGGTGGGTGCGCCAGCGAGTGGGGTCGTGCTCGCCATGCTCGTTGGCATGGAGCACTCGGACCCGTGCGCCTGAGATTGGTTCACCGCAGGTGTCGAGTACCCGGGCGCGCAGGAACAGGGGTTCACCGCCGTCACCCTCTTGCCAGAGCTTTGATTCGCTCGGCGCGGTGGTGAAGTCATGAGGCCCGGGGCCAGTCTGGGGCGTCGGTTTTCGCTCGCTACAGGCGACAGCGGTCGATTGCGGGCTCAGTGCCAGTGCCGCAAGCAAGACCGCCGCGAAAGCGCTTGTTTGAAAAATCATTCGTCACCGCGGAATCAACTCAGGGTTGGTCCGGTAATCTATTTGAATTGCGTTCGGATGTGCAAGGGCGCGAATTTCAGGCGCAGATGCTGAGTATCGAGCGCAGGCGCGACCGGTTTACGATGGATCAAACCGTCTGCGGTCCGTGAAGTGATCGGGTAGACTTTCGCCTCGGACAAGTGCGGACAGGTGATTATAGAATGACTCTCACGTTGTTGTTGGTGGCCGTGGTACTGGTCTCGGTGACGGTAATCATTCACGGGTTGGGCATCAATTACTGGCTGCGCTTTGTGATCCATCGCTACACGGATGCTGACGGGCTTTTTAAACGCCATGGGGCCATGACGGCGCTGATGTGGAGTGCGGTCTTCCTGATGCTGCTCCATCTTGTTGAGGTCATGCTGTGGGCAGCGACCTACCTGGTGGTGGTGCCGGGGGATACCTTGGACACCTGGGAGAAATCGGTCTATTTTTCCGCGGTGACGTTCACCACCCTGGGTTACGGCGACATCACTCTGCCGGTGGGCGACTGGCGTGTTTTGAGTGGTATCGAAGCGCTGAACGGGATTCTGCTGGTTGGCTGGTCCACTGCTTTTTTGTTCACCATCGTTCAGCATAGCTGGAAGTCGACGTTGGACGCCCGTCACGGGCGGTAGCGGAGTTTGGATTTGGCCCAGCGGGAGCCCCCACAGCGGCGTCTGGCGATACCCACGTGCTTGCCGACATGGGTGCGCAATCTTCACGAATCTTCGTTGTCCGAGTATCTTGTGCAGCCCGCGCTCGGTGCCGGGCGCAGGCCGCAAACAGTGCCATCGACCATCCGTCGCAGAGGGGTTGGCTGATTCCATTCGGATATGTGCAGGACCGACCTTCAACTGTTTGCCGGCATGGCGCTGTGCACCGCCGTCTTCTGGGCGCTGCACATGCTGCCCCTGGTGCCGCCTGCCGGCGGCGCGGGGGTGCAAGGCTATGCCTATGCCCCTTCCCGGGTAAACATTGAAGCAGGGCGGGGCCCGCTGGCGTCCGCCGCCACCATCGAATCGGATATGGCGTTTCTGGCAGGGCAAACCAAATCGGTGCGCACCTACAGCGTGGCGGACGGCCTGGCGCAGGTCCCGGCGCTGGCTCAGGCACGCGGTCTGCAAGTTACCCTGGGCGCTTGGGTGTCGGGCGATCCGTCGGCCGATCGTGTAGAGCGTACCGCGCTGGTGACGCTTGCCGAGGCGTCACTCAATGTGGACCGTCTCGTTGTTGGAAACGAATCGCTCCTGCGTCAGCGGGTCACTTTGGCGGAGCTGACCGGGCACCTGGATGCGGTTCGGGCCATGACTGAGCTGCCGGTCACCACCGCCGAGCCCTGGCATGTGTGGCTGCAGTTCCCCGAGCTGGCCGAACACGTCGACCTCATTACAGTGCACTTGCTGCCCTACTGGGAAGGTGTCCCGGCGTCGGACGCCGTGACTTATCTGTTTCAGCGTCTGCAGCAGGTCAGGGAGCGGTTTCCGGGCAAAATCGTCGTCATTGGCGAAGTAGGGTGGCCCAGTCGCGGTCCCAGCCAGGGTGCGGCCGTGCCATCGCAGCGCAATCAGACGCTGTTCGTTCGCCAGTTTTTGCTCGAGGCAGAACGTCGGGGGGTCGAGTATTTCCTGATGGAAGCGTTCGACCAGCCCTGGAAAACCTCCATCGAGGGTGAGGTCGGTGCCTACTGGGGGCTGTTCGATACGGACCGTAAGCCGAGAATGGCGCTTGCCGGCAGCCTGCAGCATCTGCCCGCTGACCTCATGCTGGCGGCATTTTCGGCCCTGACAGCGGGCATTTTGTTTTTGCTGCTGACCCTGGATGGATCGGGTTTGAAGCCGACCGGGCGGCTTTGGCTCGCCCTGCCGTCGACCGTACTTGGCAACGCCGTGTTCTGGGCGTTGTACGATCACGCCGGACGGTATTCGGTTGCCAGTGTCCGGGTTGCCGCGGTCATCCAGGGCATTGCTGCTGGCGCCCTCATTGTCCTGATGCTGGTGGAGCTACACGAGTGGGTGGAGTCGCGTTGGGGCGCACGGCGCCGCCGGCAGCACCAGGCTCAGGCTCGCCTTGACCTGGAGCACGATTTTCCCATGGTGTCCATTCATGTCCCGGCCTACAACGAGCCGCCCGAGTTGTTGGTGGACACGCTGAGAACGCTGGCGCAGCTGGATTATCCGAACTTCGAGGTGATCGTCGTCGACAACAACACGCCGGATCAAGCGCGCTGGCGGCCGGTCGAGGCTGAGTGCCGGTCTCTCGGGCCGCGCTTTCGTTTTCTGCATGTGGAGGGTCTTGCCGGTTACAAGGCGGGTGCGCTCAATCTGGCACTGCGGCATACCACGGAGCAGGCGCGGCTGGTGGCGGTGATAGACAGTGACTACCAGGTCAGGCCGGACTGGTTGCGGGCCGTGCTTGGTTTCTTCGGAGATCCCGAGGTGGCCCTGGTGCAGGGGCCCCAGGACTACCGCGATGGTCGCCAAAGCTTGTTCAAGTCTGCCTGCACCGCGGAGTACGCAACTTTTTTTGCGGCCGGTATGGTCACGCGCAATGAGCGAAACGCCATCATCCAGCACGGCACCATGAGCCTGGTGCGGCGCGATGTCCTGGAGGCGGTTGGGGGTTGGGCAGAATGGACCATTACCGAGGATGCGGAGCTGGGTTTGCGCATCCTCGCCGCAGGACATCAGTCCGTATACCTCAACGAGTGCTTTGGACAGGGCGTGTCGCCGGATCGGTTTTCCGATTACGCGGCGCAGCGATTTCGGTGGGCATTCGGCGCGATGCAGATCATGCGCGCCCATGCCGGGCTGTTGCTGGGTCGGACCGGCGACCGGCTTACATCGGGACAGCGTTATCACTACGTCGCCGGCTGGCTACCCTGGCTGGCGGACGGGCTTAATCTCATCGTCAGCCTGCTGGCCATAGGCTGGTCGATTCTGATGGCGGTGTACTCCACCCACCTGACGGTGCCTTCGGCCTTGTGGACCTTGCCGCCCCTCGCCTTGTTCGTCTTGCGACTGCTGAAGGCGTTGGATCTGCAGTTCAATTGCAACAGGGTGGGTCTGGATCGTGCCCTGTTGGGCACCTTGGCCGGCCTGGCCTTGACCTTCACCGTGGGCCGGGCGGTCCTGAGCGCTTGCGTTGGAAGCGACATGCCCTTCGTGCGCACCCCTAAGCATGCCCGACCCCACGGCTTGATCGCGGCCCTGAGAGGGGTCCGGGCTGAATTGCTGCTTGCCATGGCGCTGGTCGCCTGCGCGGCAGCCACCCGGCACGTGATACCGGCGGGTGGAATCGATGCGCTGCTCTGGAGCGGGTTGTTGTTGGCTCTGGCGCTTCCCCATTTTTCCGCCCTGGGTTTGGCGGTGGCCGGAGCCTTGACCGGGGCCGGCAAGGCTGAGCGCCTGTCGCCAGCGGTGGAGCGTGTAGCTGCCACAGAACCGGAGTTCGAGCAACGCTGCCGTTCGGACCATGCCCGATCAGAATAAGTCCGGTTTCGCAGCCCGATGGATGCAACGGTTGCTCAGCTTGTCCGGGTTGCTGCGCTCGCTCGCCATCTATTACGGGGTTCCCTGGCGCGGAGCCGCAATACGGCGTTTGCACGCGCAATGGGTGCCACGGGGCGGTCTGTGCTTTGACGTCGGCGCCCATGTGGGCAATCGTATCCGCGCCTGGCGGGCCCTGGGCGCGCGCGTCGTCGCCGTAGAGCCCCAGCCCGATCTGCTGCGCCTGCTCCGATTGTTCTACGGGCGGGATGACGCTGTCTGCATCATCGACGCCGCCTTGGGGGCGGAGGAAGGCAACGCAGTTCTGCGCAGCAGTCCCGGCAATCTCACCGTCGCCACATTGTCGCAGGACTGGATTCGGGAACGCGAAGGCGAAAGTGCCTTTCAAGGTATACAGTGGCGGGCACGTGACAGGGTTCGGGTCACGACACTGAATGCACTGATCGCGGCCTGGGGTGTGCCGGATTTCGTCAAGATCGACGTGGAAGGCTTCGAGGCCCAGGTGTTGGCGGGGCTCGATACGGCGCTGCCCTGCCTCTCATTCGAGTATCTGCCCGCCTCGGCCCATCGAGCTCTGTCCTGTATCGAGCGTCTCGAGACGCTCGGCACCTACTGTTACAACTGGTCTCCCGGCGAGCGCCATCGACTGGTTCTGGACCACTGGTGCGATGGGGATGGTGCCCGGGATTTTATTCGCTCGCTGACGCCCGACGATGGTTCCGGCGACATCTATGCCCGGCTGCCTCTGCGCAGCGATTGATCGGTCGGTTCGTTTCGATGTTGTATCGTCCCGGGCGGCGCTGTCGAATGCCTGCAGCAGTCGGCCGGCAAGTGTGTGCATGGGACCCAAGGTGTCTGAGCCGGGCGTCAGACCTGTGACGAACCCCTGGGCACTCAGCGCGTCCATCAGCGGCGGGTTTCGCGCAATCACATGCACCGGAACGTCCCAGCTTGCGTCCGGGCCGGTTACCCGCGCCGCCGGCTGATGGTCCCCGATGACAATCAGCACCAGTTCGTCCGGCCCACGCTGCCCCAGATATCCCGCCACGCTGGTCAGCACATAGTCGATGGCCTTGACGTAGTCGTCCGCCATGGCCTCACTTGGGTCGATCTGCTGTGCGACCGTATCGGTTTTAAACGGTTCTGGGCCCAGCAAAGTCTGCCAGTCGGGTTGATAAGGTGGCACCGGGTGGAACGGTGCGTGGCTGGTGATGGAGTTCATCACCGCCAGCACCGGTTGCCTCGCACCGGGCGTCAGTTCCATCGCATTGACTTGTGCCAGGGCGTACTGGTCCGGTATTCGCCACCAGCCGAACGCCGGTCCGGGATAGCGCAGCGCGGATGCATCGTAGATGCGGTCGTAACCATAGAACGAACCCTCGGGCCATGCCTGGCGCAGACCGGGCATGAATCCCACGGTGCGATAGCCCTGTTGCGCGAAGCGGTGCACCAGGGTTTCGCGCTCACCGGTCAACAGAAGCTGATAGCGGTCATTCTCGGACACCTGGATTCCGGACAGAAAGGTCGAATGGGCAAGCCAGGAGGCGCCACCGAAGGTGGGGGATCTGACTCGCGCTGACACCACCTCTCGACCACTTTGCTCGATCGCCTGGGCCAGGGCCGAACGGGCGCTGTCCAGGGCATGAGCGAAGTCAGGGCGATCCAGCGTAGTGGCCCCGTAGGACTCGAAGAACAGCACCAGCATGTCTGCCCCGGCCAGTCGGTCGAGACTGGAGCTCGGCAGCGGCCGGGCTGTGCTGTCCAGGGTCGCCGCGCCGGCGAGAGCGCTGCGCACAAACCCCAATTGCTGGGCGTAGGTGAGGCTGACCGGCAGAGAGAACCAACGCAGCGTACTGATCTGCGGTCCGACGTATCCGGCGCTATAAAGCGCCACCAGTGTGGTGCTCAGCACCAGAGCGAAGCGCCGTGGGCCAGTCTCGGCCATGGCGCCGACCAGGGCTTGCAGCAACCAACGGCACACAAGGTAGAGCAGCATCAGTCCC
This sequence comes from uncultured Gammaproteobacteria bacterium, assembly GCA_963783675.1. Taxonomy (GTDB): domain Bacteria; phylum Pseudomonadota; class Gammaproteobacteria; order Competibacterales; family JAHEDQ01; genus JAHEDQ01. The sequence goes on along the minus strand of CAWAOU010000027.1, from coordinate 532,736 downwards.
AGGAGCAGCAGGGTTGCCAGCAACAACACCTGCCATGTGGGCAGCGCCTCGGCGAGCATGGCCGCCACCCGTGGCAAATGCTGCGCATCCCAATAGAGGTTTATCCTCCGCCCGTACAGGGATGGCGCCGTGACCTCCATGTAGCGACCGAGGACAAACGCCAGCAAGACCAGCGCGGCCCCGCTCACCAGCCGCTGCGATGGTGGCTTGCCGATTGCGCACAACACGGCAACAATCAGGACCAGGAACGCGATTTCCACTGACAACTCGTGGCGCGTGGTTACCCACAGTGTCGGCCACAGGTTGTGAAAGCTCAGGGCCAGGTTGAGGCCGACCAAAGCGAGTCCCAGCGCAAGCCACGACACCCAGCCCGATCTGTTGGTAACCGTGGGCACCGGGCGCTACTGTCTCTGGGCCTCGAATTCGATGATCAATTCCACCCGGTCACCGACCCAGCCGTTGTCGATCGAGTAGTTCATGCCGTAGCTGCTGCGTGCAAAACTGCCACGCGCTGACACACCCATGACATAGGGTTTGCCGCCCAGCAGTCCGCCGCCGAACGGGTACTCCGCGCTCTTGTTCCACTCTGCCTCCAAAGTGAGCGGGTTCGATTCTCCCAGCAGCTCCAGTTCACCGTCGATCCGGTAGTGGCGTCCCTCGCCGGGAATGCCGCGGCTGGCCCGGAATATCATCTGCGGGAACTCGGCGCTGTTCAGGAAATCGGCGCTGCGCAAGTGCTCGTCCCGCTTGCGGTGATTGGTAAACACACTCCCTGTATCCACCACCACGGTGAGATCGGACAACTCGCCGGTGGCTTCGTCGAACAGGTAGGATCCGCTGGCCTCGCGGAACATGCCCAGGACCTTGCTGTAGCCGATGTGCTCAACCAGAAAACCGACGCTCAGATGGTCCGGATCGATTTCGTAGCGTTTTGCCTCCGCCCAGGCGCTGGCCCCACCCAGCGTGGCACACAGCCATAGGTAGATTGTAAGCAGGCGCAGGGTCGAAGGTCGGGGCGAACGACTATGGGGTTTCATCGATCAACGGCTCCTTGCATTTTTGTCTGGACTGACTCAACAGCCAGGCACTGTCGGCTCCGAAAGAGTAGCAAAGCAGGACCAGGCCGGCGGCGGCGGCCCCGCCGCTCCAGGGTGCGGTTACCGTAGGAAGCAGCGCCACCAATAGCGATAGAATCTGCAGCACGCAGATTGTTTTGCGTCTTTGGCTGGGCGGCAGAGGACGCCGGAACGTGGGTGAGGCTGCGGCCGCGGCCAGGAACAGGTATCGCAATGCGCCGGATAACAGCACCCACGGGCCGGCTTTGCCGAGCTGCCAGATCAGGCAGGTCATCAGCAGCAGCAGCAGGGCGTCGGTTTCCATGTCGAAACGTGCCCCGAAGGCACTTTCCCAGCCTCCGCGTCTCGCCAGCCAGCCATCGACTCCGTCCAGGGCCAAGGCCAGAGCGGCGATGCCCACAGCAGGCCAGGCGATGTTCGCCTGCGATTCACCGACAAAGCCGCCCAGCAGTGCCGCCAGGCTCAAACGACTCAGTGTAACCAGGTTCGCCGGTCCCAGCCGGACATGGGGGAGGTGGCCGGGCAGGTAGGTGCTGAGCCAAAGCGCCGCCAGGACGAACAGGAGCATGGCCTTGATTGGGAATGCCGCGCTCAGGCTCAGGACCTGGCTGAGGCCCTGGGCGACGAGCATAAGGGCCGCGGCCACGGCCAGGGCGCCCATCGCGGCCTGCCTGAGCAATGGCGCAGGGATGGCCGCTCTGTGGGTCGGGCTTGACATGGTCTGAAGCGTGCTCGGATCGCTGGACTCGCATTCGGGTAAGGCCTTAGACCTTGAGTAGGGCGGTTGATTCCGCATGGCCGCACACCTGCGTAAAGGCCTGTTGCTCGGGCACAATGTGTCGTCACCTCTGGCAGACTGAACTAAACTCTCGGCATGCGTTCATCCCTGTCATTCGCCCGCCTGGGTAACTCACCCGAAGTACGCCACGCATGAGCGAATCGTCCGCGTCGGCATTCTGGATTACCGGTCCCTGCCAGAGCAAGATACGCCGCGAAACCCTGCAGGAGGCGGGTCTGGACCAGGTTATGGTGCGGACACGCTATAGCGCGCTCAGCCGGGGCACCGAAGCGCTGGTCTATCGTGGCCAGGTTCCGGCCAGTGAGTACCAACGCATGCGGGCGCCGTTTCAGGCCGGCGAGTTTCCGGCGCCGGTCAAGTACGGGTACATCAACGTCGGTGAAGTCGAACGTGGCCCCGAAGGCTTGCTCGGACAGACCGTCTTCTGCCTGTACCCGCATCAGACCCGTTTTGTGGTGCCGGCCGAGGCGGTTTTGCCTGTACCGAAGCGTGTCCCCGCCGGGCGGGCCGTGCTCGCGGCCAATCTTGAGACGGCGCTGAACGGTTTATGGGATCTGTCCCCCAGAATCGGGGATCGGATCTCGGTGGTGGGGGCAGGGGCGGTGGGTTGTCTTGTCGCCTGGCTGGCCGGGCGTATTCCGGGATGCCGGGTTGAACTGATCGACACCAATCCGAATCGAGCGGTGATCGCGGCCCGGCTGGGTGTCGGTTTTGCCTCTCCCGCCGGCGCCCAAGCCAATGCCGATGCGGTCGTCCACTGCAGCGGCAGCGCGTCCGGTCTCACCACCGCCCTGGGCCTGGCTGGATTCGAAGCCACGGTTCTTGAGATGAGCTGGTACGGTACCCAGACGGTGTCGCTGCCCTTGGGTGAGGCGTTCCACGCGCGCCGGCTCTGCCTGAGGGCTTCCCAGGTCGGAACGGTGGCCGCCGAGCAGCGGGCGCGGTGGTCCCATGGCCGGCGCATGCGCCTGGCGCTTGAACTTCTGTCGGACCCGGTCGTCGATTGTCTGATAACTGACGAGAGCGCTTTTGACACCCTGCCGGCGGTGTTCGCACAGCTGGCCAACGATCCCGGTGACAGCATCTGCCACCGCATCACCTACCCATGAGGACTCAGTATGTACAGTGTGACAGTGCGTGACCATTTCATGATTGCCCACAGTTTTCGCGGTGATGTGTTCGGACCGGCCCAGCAACTCCATGGTGCGACCTATGTGGTCGACCTGGAAATGCGGCGAGATGAACTAGACAACGATGGTCTGGTGGTCGATATCGGTCTTGCCAGCCAGGCCCTCGGCGCCGTTCTGAAGGCGCTCAACTACCGCAATCTGGACGACGAACCCGCCTTTTCCGGGGTCAATACCAGCACCGAGTTCCTTGCCCGGGTGGTGTTCGATCGAATCTCGGACCGCATCCGGGACGGGTCCCTGGGCCCGGCGGCCGCCGGCTTGACCAGCATGCGGGTGACATTGCACGAGTCACATATTGCGTCGGCCGGCTATGAGAACGCGTTGCCGGCTTGAAGGTGACGCGTAAGCTGGATTTTGTCATCCCCGGTGCCCTGGAAACCCGCACCGGCGGATACATCTATGACCGGCGAATGGTGCAGGGTCTGAGAACCCTGGGTTGGGCCGTCAACGTGCACGAACTTGATCCGGGGTTTCCGCATCCTTCCGCCGACGCGCTGGATGAGGCCGGTCGGGTTTTTGAGCGAATACCCAGCGGCCGCGCGGTGGTGATCGACGGTCTGGCATTGGGTGGCATGGTGGCGCTGGCGGAGCGTTTTGCCTCGCGGCTGCGCCTGATCGTCCTGATCCATCACCCGCTGGCGCTGGAGACGGGGCTTGAGCCCGCGACCGCCGAGCGGCTGAGACGGTGCGAGCGCAGGGGCCTGGCGGCCGCGTGCCGGGTCATCACCACCAGTTTAAGCACGGCCCTGGCGTTGGCCGAGTACGGCGTGTCGCCGGGACACATCAGCGTGGTGTGTCCGGGAACCGATCCGGCGCCCCTGGCTCGGGGGACCGGCGATCACCGTGTCAACTTGCTTTGCGTTGCCACCCTGACACCACGCAAGGATCATGCTTTGTTGTTCTCGGCACTGGCGGTTTTGCGTGACCGGGCCTGGCGGTTGAACTGTGTCGGCAGCACTGTCCGGGCGCCGGGCACCGCCGATTCACTGCGTTGTCAGATCGACGCCTCAGGTTTGCGAGATCGCATACTGCTGGCCGGTGAGGTTTCGGACACGGCACTGAGCACGTTTTACGAGGAAGCGGATGTGTTTGTGTTGGCGTCCCAGTACGAGGGCTATGGAATGGTGTTGTCCGAGGCCCTGGCGAGGGGTCTGCCAATTGTCGCCACACGTGCCGGCGCGATACCGGAAACCGTGCCGGCGGACGCCGGCCTGCTGGTGCCGGCGGGCGACCGCGGGGCGCTGACCGCTGCGCTGGGCCGGATCATGGACGACCATAGGCTGCGCGCACGGCTTGCCCAAGGCGCGCGGCGTGCCCGTCGGCGGCTGCCGAGCTGGTGTGAGTCGGCGGAGCATTTCGCGGCGGCGGTTGGGGACGCAGAACCCGCATGAGCGATTTTAGCCCGGACTGGTTGGCGTTGCGCGAAGCGGTGGATGCACGTGCCCGCGATGCGTCTGCGGTTGCGACCCTGGAGGTGGGGAGATCGGATGGTGCGCCCCTGCGGGTGATAGATCTGGGCAGCGGGATCGGCGCGAACCTGCGCTTTCTGGGGCCGCGGCTGGAGGGTGGTCAGAGCTGGCTGTTGTTCGACGCCGATGCCGAACTGCTGACGCACGCACCCGAGGCGATGCGGGCCTGGGCCTTCAAGCAGGGCCATGGCGTGAGTCGGGTGGGCGACGGCTTGCGCCTGGATGGGGCGGCGTTTTCCGCCACCATCAGGTGGCAGCAACTCGATCTCGCCACGCATTTGAGCGAATTGCCGTTTGCCGATACCGATCTGGTGACCGCTTCGGCGCTGCTGGACCTGGTGTCCGGCGACTGGGTCGATGCTCTGGTGGGTCACTGTTCCGCCCATGGCTGTGCGGTGCTGTTCGCCCTGACCTACGACGGCCGGATGACCTGGTGCCCTAAGATGGCTGCGGATCGTAATGTGACCGGATTGTTCAACCGGCATCAGCGATGGGACAAGGGCTTCGGGCCGGCCCTGGGTCCGGCCGCGAGTGCCTATGCGGCGCAGTGTCTGGAGCATTCCGGTTATCGGGTGAGGCGGGTCCAAAGTGATTGGCGGCTGGACCGCGCCGATGCGGCGCTGCAGGAGGCGCTGGCACGGGGTGTGGCCGAGGCGGCGACGGAAGTCGATGGCGATCAGCGCACGCGAATAGAGCTCTGGCTGTCTGAGCGGCAGGCGTGCATAGAGCAACGGGGGGCCGCCTTGGTGGTTGGCCATGTCGACCTGCTGGCGTTGCCACCATCGCTGTGACATCAACGCACCCGGCGGGGTCCTTCGGATTGCGACGCAGGTTTCGATCCCTGGGGATGATCGGCGGTTAGATCGAAATCCCACAGCAGGTCCTCACCCAGGCGGAATACCCGGAAATCGGGCCGAAGACATGAAGCCATGACCGAGGCCGGGGGTAGGCCGAACGACGCGCGGCCGTCACCAATGAACACCGGCGCCACCGTGACATGAAGTCGATTCAGCAGTCCGGCCGTCATCCAACGGGTAACCGTTATGCCGCCCCCTTCGACGAACAGATTTCGCAGACCTCGGTGTTGCAGTGTGGATATCAGGGTCGGCAAACACAGGCCGTGGTCGCGGCGCGGCAGCCCGATGACGGCCGCTTCGTCATCGGGCGTGACCCGGTCCTCGGCGCACACCCGCAGGGTGAACGCCTTGCCGTCGTTGAACACACCCAGCTCGGTGGATAGCCGCCGCTCGGGGTCAATGACCACCCGGACCGGGTGCGGGCCTTGCACCAGACGAGTGGTCAGCCTTGGATCGTCCGTATCCACCGTGCCGGCACCGACGATCACTGCGTCGCAAAGGGCCCGCATGCGATGTAGATGGACAATGTTCTCCGGTCCGGTCACAAAACAGGAATCCCCCGATAGGGTCGCGATCCGCGCGTCGATGCTTTGCCCGAGATGCGCTACAACCAATGGGTCCGCAGGGATGGCGGGGAACAGTGGCGAGTACAGGTCAATCAGATCTTGGGTGTCGGCATGCTCGCTCGGTGCCGCTGCAAGGCCCGCGGTGCCCCAGATCAGGCGTGCGCGTGGATCGGTTGGCGGCGTGGTCAGCAGATCGCCCGCCGTCGACAGGCAAAAGCCTGTAGTCCGGTCTGGCCAGGCGCCGTGGCGACGCAGATCCGCCAGGGCCAGCAGCAGCGGCCAGATGTCGATGCTTGTGCTTCCAGGGTCGCCGTCTGCTTGGATTTGACTGGGATTGCGATCTGACATGTTTCCAGCGCAGGCTCGGAATTACCGGATTTCGAGCGAAATTAGGGAGCCTCTGACTTATTCGTGAACATGCATCTTGGGACTGAAATACACAGCTTCATCGCTCCAAATCTTGGCAATAGAACAACTATTACCCGCGATCCGCCCCTTGAACCTGCACATTTCACCCTCCAATCTGCTTCGTTCAGAATAGATCAGAGTTTCCCACTAGGGTAACACCCTGTTGCCAGTTCGGGATCCGCGGAATCTATTTCGGGGGTGGCGATTCGCGCCGTTCAAAGCGGTCCGGTCTAGGAGTGTGCGCGGTAGAAATGAATGAGGCGAGGTGCAGTCCAGTTCGAGAACGATTTCGGGATGGTCCGAGAAGCATAGCCGTCGCTATGTGACGAGGAGGATCGCGGAATCGGGCCGAAATGGCTGTGCCGCAGACCGTTCCCTTTCCACCGCGCAGACGCCTGGCCATCGATTACGCGTGTCCGGCGCCGGCTCGGGGGCCGCTAACTCCAGGGCCTGCGCCCTGTTCAGCGATAGTAGAGCCCATCCGCAGGCGCTGGGTTTTGGGCCAGGATGATGGTCAGAATCATCGGAATCAGCGCCATCGCCGTGATGTAAAGCGGTTCCACCGCAGCCCGCGCAAACCGCGCCGGCCGCGGCAGCCGATGGGCGACCGGGACCATGGCGAAGATCAGTGCCAGAGGCAACAGTGCCCACGGTCGAATCTCCGTCAACAGCACCAGAAGCAGCGCGAGGGCGAAGCAACCCATGCCGGAGACAGCGATTCCAGTGGCCCCGAATGGCATGCGTGGGGTTGGCCAGTTCCACAGCGCGAACCCACCCACCGCCGCAGCCAGCGTCAGGGAGGTCTGCATGAGTGCCATCGATCCGGCGTTGAAGCTAGCGCCGGCCAACCCCAGCGCAACCGGCAGGATGAGGCTGCAACGGTAGGCGCCATCGGCCGGTGCTGCGACCAGCCCAGCCAGGCTTAGCAGAGCGATAAGCGAAGTCAAGATCAGCAACGGCGCGACATCGCCGCCGTCTCCTGCGAGTTGCGGCTCGCCCAGCCATAGCGCCGTTGCCCCGGTTGCCGCCAATGCCGCCCATGCGGTGGTTGCTCGACCCGGTTTTAGTACATCCAACAGTACGCCCCCGACCATAAGCAGGGCTATTATCAACGGAAGCTTTTGCAATCCCGTTCGCGGTGAACATGCCGGGGCCCCGAGAATCAGTGTGTATGCCAACAGCACAGAGAGACCTATTGCGGCCGCGGCCAGGTTTCTGCCCCATCGTTCGCCCAGCATTCCGCGCAACGCCCCGCTCAATACCAACGTCATCGTCAGCGGTAGAACGATGCTCTCGAACAATGGATGATTGAGATCCATATGTGCTGCCTCCCGCCTGCCTGGCAATCTAAGCGCGGGTCTTGTGCTTGGGCGTATGAGACGCTCTACAGATACTTGACCCGCGCCCGGATGGATTCGGGATCGGACACCGTATCGCGCAGGGTGTGTCCATTGTCGGGGGAGCCGACCACGAGCCCGGGACCCGACACGGGGACCACCGTGTCTATCTGGAAGCGCCCGCTGCTGCCCCGCAGAAAGCATTCTTCATCGAAGTACAGACGATCCCCGTCGGGTCCGATCTCGTCCGAGGTGATGGTGTCGAAACCGATGTGTCTTGAAATGTCCTCCACGCCGGCAAGTTCAATTTGTTCGACCGTCTGGTTGTCGGGTCTGATCAATATGGCTTTCATTTGGCATTGCCTCCCGGCGTGTTTGGGTAAGTTGAGTCCAAAGTGGCATTCAATCTAGGAGTCTGTCGGATTGAACCGTTCGAAGCGAAAATTCATCGGGGGCGAATCAAATCAGTTTATCGGGCGAGGCGAATAGCAGGGCTATTTAACGAGCGCGATAAGGTGAGTTGATCGCCATCCGTGGATTTGCAGCCGAACAGCGTTAAATCCGACAGACTTCCTAGTGTAGTGTCTTCCACACACTTGATGGTTGTGGTTAGGCATCGTGGTTACTGACAAGGCGCGGTGAGGAGGAATAGCCAGCGCTATTGCGACGATCCGCAACGCCGTCAGGGACCGCGAGGGCCAGCGCAGGTGTTAAGTGTGTGGGAGCCACTGCACTAGTGGGCCATACGGGAAGTTCGGTCAAGCTGTTTGTTGCCGCGATCAGGTCTCCATCAGCGCGTACCAGCCGTAAGCGACCATGGCCGCGGGAACCGCACTGTAGAGTGTGGCGACCAGTGCCGCCCTGGGTGCAACCGCGAGGGCTGGGAACAGGGCGTCGCCGTCATTGGCAATGGCGTTGCCCAGTTGGGCGGACAGGGGCACCGATCCCGACAAGTACAGCGAGGTCACCATGATTTGTGGACCGCATCCCGGGATGAACCCCAGGGCAATTGCGGCTGCTGGGACCAAGGGACCCCAGGTCCCGAGCACTGCACTCAAGTCAATGCCGCTGGTGGTCAGTAGCAACTCGTAGCCGACGAACGCAAATACCACCCAACTGGTGATGAAATTGGTGGTGTCGATGACACCGCTCGTTTGCCCCGCCTGTTCGCTTTGGACCCGCCCCTGTTCCAGCTTGTTCTCGGATTGAGCCCCGCGCCGAGCGGCCCACATGGCCACCGCAGTCACTGAACCTGCCACGCCCAGCCAGTGAGCCGGGGCCAGGTCGGTCCACTGGCGAAGGTGCGCGTCCAGATCGATCTGAAAGGCCGCAAGCAGTCCAGCGATCAGCCCGGGGACCATCAAGGCGATCCAGATCCGTTCGGCAGCGCGTATCGGTCGCGAAATTGGCTGCGTGGCGTCCGACTTCGCCTCGGACTTCGTTGCTCCGACATCAGGCTGCAAAAAGCCCTTGTTATGTATCGCGTCAATGACATAGCCGCTGATCATGCCCACGGCCATGCTGATACCGACAACCCCGATTGCCGTGTACGGTTCACGTGCCATCAGTAAGAACATGGCATCGCCCATGGTGGCCGTGAGCGTGGCCACCACCGCGCCGAAGCTCAGTTTGCCTCGCGAAAACTGGGTCACCGCAATGATCGCACCGCCACAGCCGGGGAAGGCGCCCAGAGCGGTGGCGGCGGGCACTTGCCAGTGCGGATGTCGCAGCAGCCAGTCCCCCAGGTCGGTCTTTAGGCCACGCTCGGCGACGTGAAGGAGGCCCAGGGTGCCTGCAACGAAGACTGCCACCGCGAGATACGCCTCGCTCATGGCGTCCAACGCCAGCGCCCAGCCCCCAGGCACCATCGAAACAGCAGCTACCGCCAGGGCCACCACTGCGCTGCGCCCGTTCAAGTGTCTGGTTCGTCCCGGGGACACGACGACCCGGCGGCGAATGGTGTTTACCAGAGTTGTCATGATCTGCGCCTCGTCATTTCTAGTGATCGAACCCGTGCTTGATGGCGAACGATATGATTTGCCAATGTATCGGTGAAATCGTTTTTATAAAATATATAAATAGGCTAGACCAATTGATCGGCATTCCCTGGCGTTCCGCCCCATAAGTTCGTTGCAGCGCAGCGGGGCGAGAAGCGCCCAGGCGCTGGCCGGGTGGCGCAGGACTGGCCCGCGCTCATTCAAACGCGCCCAACACCGCGGATGTGGGGCGCTCTGCAACGTGACGAACTGAAGGGGTGAGACACTCGGTCCGAGGCCGTTTTCACGGGGATGATTGCAATACCGCAACCGCTTGAAACCTGTTGTAGCGTTGGCGTCGAGCAAGTCTGCGTCGGCATGGCGTCATGGGCTATACTGTGCCGCCGTCTAGCGCCCGTGCCTCTGGGTGGAAAAGGACTGGGTAAGCGCCCAGTGCTTGCATCCGGGCATCCGAGAAAGCGCACAGCCTCTCTTACGGCGGGTCATCGGCTTGCCAGTGGGACATACGGGAAGTTTGGTAACCCACAGCCAGTCCACAAGCCGGGTTGGCAAGGCACGCGAGCGCAGGACTGGCCGTCGCCAATTCCAGCGAGTGTAACGCGGTCAACGTGGCTTGTGGGCTGGCCCAGAGGGAGCGGCGCTCCGTGAATAACCGAACTCCCCGCATGGCCCACTAGCCGATTAGATTTGTGCGCGTCCCAGGGTTGCGACGTATGCTGTTCAATTCCCCCGAGTTCATAGCCCTGTTCCTGCCCATCACCCTGTTGGGCTTCTATTTGCTCGGACGATTTACCGACGCCCGCTTGTTCTGGTTGCTGGCGGCTTCAGCCGTGTTCTATGGCTACTGGGATGTGCGCTTTCTGCCGCTTCTGGCCGGCTCCATACTGTTCAACTGGCTGCTCGCGGAATGCTTGCCACGCTATAGCCGCCGCGTGCTGATCGTGGTCGGGGTCTCAGCCAATCTGCTGCTCATCGGCGTGTTCAAGTACTTCAACTTTTTCGCCGAGAACATCTATACCCTGGCGGGCCGCAGCTTCGATGCCTACGATCTGGTTCTGCCCTTGGGCATCAGTTTTTTTACCTTTCAGCAGATTTCCTACCTGGTGGATCGGCGGCGGGGCCGGGCGCCGGCCTATCCCCTGCTGCGCTATGCCTTGTACGTCATGTTTTTCCCCCAGCTCATTGCCGGACCGATCGTTCGGCATGATGAGATTATCCCCCAGTATCAGACGTCACCCCTGCGTCCCGCGATCTTCCAGTTGTTTTCCCAGGGCGTCGCATTGTTTTGTGTCGGTCTGCTGAAGAAGACGTTGATCGCCGATCGTCTGGCGATTACCGCCACGCCCCTGTTCGAGGCCGCTGCCGAGGGCACGACGCTCACCCTGGCCGAGTCTTGGGTGGCCTCTGCGTCCTATTCGATGCAGCTGTATTTTGATTTTTCCGGGTATTCCGACATGGCAATCGGTCTGGGGATGATGTTCGGGCTGCGTATTCCATTCAACTTCGACGCGCCCTATGTGGCCACCTCGATACGCGAATTCTGGCGCCGCTGGCACATCAGTCTTTCCCGATTTCTCAGGGACTACCTGTATGTTCCAATGGGGGGCAGTCGAAAGGGCAGGCCGCGCCTGATCATGGCCCTGATGGGGACCATGCTTTTAGGCGGCCTCTGGCACGGTGCGGGATGGACCTTCGTGCTGTGGGGCGCGCTCCATGGGGCGGCTCTGGTGGTCAATCATCTCTGGACTGCGTCCGGGCGCAGTCTCAGCCGCGGGCCGGCCTGGGTAGTGACGCTACTGTTCTTGCTGCCCTGCTGGGTTATTTTCCGTGCCGACAGTCTCGACACGGCGTTTTCCATCCTCGGCTCGATGATTGGGATGCACGGATTTTCAATGGCGCTGCCGATCTCATATAACTGGGGCTTCAGTGTGCTGGCTTTTGTCCTGGCGGTGCTGGGTCCCACCAGCCAGGCTCTGGCCTTGAGTCTGCTCCGCCCAAGGCGAATCTGGGCCGCAGCCATTGCTTTATTGCTGATTTACCTGACCCTGAACCTGGCCGGCGATGGATACACGGAATTCCTCTACTTCCAGTTCTGAGCGCGAGTGGCGCGGGTTCACAGGGACTTTGATCTCGGTGCTGGTTGCCGTCACCGGTGCGCTGTACCTGTTTGTGCTGGTGATCGATCCGTACGACACCGTGCCGTTCTCCCCTGATATCGAGCGGGTTCCCGTGGACGGTATTCAACGTCTGTTCCATCCCATGCTGGCGAAGCGAGCGGCTTTCGACAGTGCCGTTATCGGAAACTCCAACATTCGCTTGCTCGAACCCGAGCAACTCAACGGAATTCTGGGGGGATCGTTCGCCAATCTGGGTATGAACGCGGCCTCGTCCTGGGAGCAACTTCAGATGTTCAGGCTGTTCAGGCGCCATCACCAGGAAATCGGCACGGTGATTTTCGGTTTGGACTACCTGTGGTGTGTCGCCGGCTGGGCCGATCAGAATTTTGTCGGCTCGGTTGCCGCCACGGATTTCCCGGAATGGATGTTCGACGACTCACCCTGGAACGACCTTCCGCCACTCAATCTTCCGGTGCTTGCCCATGCCTGGCGCCAGATGCTGGCGGGCGCCGGCTTGTCTGAGTATGAACCCGGTCTCGATGGCTACACGGTGTTTACAAAGCCGATGGCCGAGTACGATCTGGACAAGGCGCGTATGGAGATCTACGGCGCCACCGAGCCAAAGCAGAAACCGCCGGTCGATCCGCCGGTCCGCATGCCCGCGCCGGAACGTGCTGAGCTGCCGTACCCGGCATTGGACAGACTCGACTCGATGCTGTCTGAGCTGGATCCGGAAACCCGCAAGATTGTGCTGTTCGTGCCCTATCATCGCTATTTCCAAGCGACGGCCGGATCACGGGAAGAAATCGTCTGGGACGAGTGCAAATCTAGGGTGGTGGCGCTTGCGTCAGCGCATGAAAACGCCTATGTGCTGGATTTCATGATCGAATCCGACATCACCACCGCCGACGAAAACTACTGGGACGTCAAACACTACACGGTGCCGATTGCCGAATTGCTTGGATCCCTGATCGGCAAGGCGGTGGTGGAGGGCGGCACCGACCCGCGTTTCGTTCTGCTGTATCCCGAATGATGATCGTGCCCGCATCGCCACCAATGACAAAACACTAAAGTCGGTGTTTCGAGAAGTAATTCAGCGCGGTCTTGGTTTTGGTTTTCTGTTCGGCATCCAGATCAACGCCTTTTTCGCTGAGATAGCTATTGACCTCAGCCACCGCCTGGAAGGTCTCGTTGGGATCGCATTTGGTCGATAACTCCAGTATTCGGGTGTGGTCCGGATAGAACCAGAGTTCCGCCACCAGCTCTCGCTTCAGCGCCTTGACCATGAACTTCTGCTTGAGGGTCAGAATCGGCCCCAGTGCGCTCAACTCGTTCAAGCTTGTGCCCTTGGGCGCATGGGATTCGAAAAACCCACGCTGTTCCTTGGAGAAAAGCTCTGCTATGTCTTGTTTGCCGGCGATGGCGCGCAGGACCTCGTCGGGGTCGGACTTGCCCTTGAGGGATGCCGAGCAGACGTATTTGCCTGGCATGATATCGACCTCGACCTTGCTGCTCTCGGATTTACGCAGATCGTCCGGCAACGTTTCCGGGTCCACGGGCCGCAGCTTGACCACCGTATCGGCCTCTTCCCCCTGGATACGCCGGGCGCGCACCACAATGCCTGCCGCGTCCAGGTCGAGGCCGGCGGTGTCGAAGAAAAAGACCTGTCTTATTTCGGCTTTGATCGGGTCCAGCCCAAGCGCCGTCCCTGTGCTGTACTGCTCATCGTCGGCAATCGACAGTTTCAGTTCCACGCTGTCCACACTCTTGGTGAGGGCCAGCAACTCGGCCTGCTGTTCGACAGTCAATGCGCTCATTCGATTCCCCCCGGGATTGCTTGCCACGCCGGTGGTGCGATCTGCTGCCGGGCGCTTCAATATGTGCAGGATTCAATCTCAGTGTGCAAGCCAGTATACGCTGCCACCGATACTGGCTGCTGCACGACCCCACAGAGCTCGCTCAATTGAACTCAAGGGGCCTCTGATCAATTTTATAAACGCGTATATTGGGTCTCAAGTGCACAGCGCCATCGTTCGTGGCCTTGGGTACTCCCGCATCTCCGGCGGAATATGATAGGGTGTGGCCCGCCGCCAGAGCAGGCGGACCGAATGAAGCGAGTCAATGGTGATCCGTACCGGTCCCCTCGCGACGAGAAGCTGTGAACTCCGCCAGGCCCGGAAGGGAGCAACGGTAACAGTGGCTTCGGGCGCCGGGGTGTGGCTGGTGCGGATTGCCACCATTCTTGTATAGTCCCAGACGACTGCCTAATCGTGCGTTTCGCCCCAGGGGGCCGTGCCACCTCCCATGAGCTATCAGGTACTTGCACGCAAGTGGCGTCCACGCCGGTTCGAGGAGATGGTGGGTCAGGAGCACGTGGTGCGGGCGCTGAGCAACGCCCTGGACCACGATCGGGTCCACCACGCCTTTTTGTTCACCGGGACCCGTGGCGTCGGCAAGACCAGCCTGGCGCGGATACTCGCCAAGGCCCTGAACTGCGAGCGGGGTGTCAGCTCCAAGCCTTGCGGGGCCTGTCCGGCGTGTCTGGACATTGATGCCGGGCGATTCGTAGATTTGATCGAAGTGGACGCCGCGTCCCGAACCGGTGTCGACGATACCCGCGACCTGCTGGACAATGTTCAGTACGCGCCCGCCCGGGGCCAATTCAAGGTCTACCTCATTGACGAAGTGCACATGTTCTCCAAGAACAGTTTCAACGCACTGTTGAAGACCCTGGAAGAGCCGCCGCCCCACGTTAAGTTCCTGCTCGCCACCACCGACCCGCAAAAGCTCCCGGTCACCATTTTGTCCCGCTGTCTTCAGTTCAACCTGCGAGCCCTCGCTCCGGGCTTGATCGCGGATCATCTGGCCATGATCTTGACCCAGGAGGGCATTGCTTACGAGCGCGCGGCGGTCAGCCACATTGCCCGTGCCGCCAACGGCAGTGTGCGGGATGCCCTGAGTCTGCTGGACCAGGCCATTTCATTCGGCGGCGGAGAACTCGGCGCCAGCCACGTGGCGGACATGCTGGGGAGCATCGATCAGCGGCATGTTCTGGACCTGCTTCAGGCGCTTGCGGTCCGCGATGGGCCAGCGGTGTTGAATACCGTGGCGCAGTTGGACGCAATGGCGCCGGACTATGAGCAGGTGCTGGCAGACTTGGTGACGCTGCTGCAACGGGTGGCGTTGGTGCAGGTGGCGCCGGAGGCGGTGGACGATTTCGTTGCCGAACCGGAGGATCTGAGACGCCTGGCCGCACTACTGTCGCCCGAAGACGTTCAGCTGTTCTACCAGATCGGTCTCATTGGTCGTCGCGATCTGCCCCTGTCGCCGGAGTGTCGGGGCGGCATGGAAATGATACTGCTACGGATGCTGGCATTTATCCCGGAAGACGGCGACGCAACATCGGTGCCTGGCCAACGTCCCAGCACCCGACCCCGATCGCGTCCCAACAATCCAGACGCAGGCCTGAGCACCGAGACCGCGCCGGATTCGACCCTGGACAGAGCGCCCGCGGCGAATGAACCCAGCGCGCTGCCGGCGTCGCCGGACGTGCCCGCCAGGCCCCGTGCCGCGGGTCGGGCCGGGCTGGCCAAGCAGGCACTGAACCAAGCCATGAGCGTCGATGCCTCGCCGCCGCCTTTGCCGCGCAGCGGCGATGCCGGGGCGACCCGGGCACGGGCGGTGGAATTGAAGCAGACAGCGCCGGTGGTGACGCTTCCAAGGCGCGCTGCAGGCCTGATCAAACCCTCCGGCCAGGTGCGGGACGACGGTGCAGCGTCCGTGCCGGCGCAGACCGAAACCGATGATGTGTTGCCTGCGCCGGCGGATGAGAAGCGTGCGCCGCCAGACGCCCGAGCTGTGGATGCGGATCGCCCGCTGCCGATGCCGATGCCGGGGCCGGACGGACTGGCCGATGCGGACTGGGACACGCTGTTTCAGGCACTGCCGTTCAAGGGCGTGGCCCGGGAACTGGCCAGTCACTGCGTACTGACCGCGTGTGATCAGAATCGGGTTACCCTGATGGTGGATACGGGTCAGGCACACTTGCGCAGTCAGCGGACCGAACGAGGGATGCAGGAGGTGTTTGCACACCTGCTCGGCCGCAGCGTTGCGGTTCAGATCGAAACCGGCGATCCGGGCGTCCGTACGCCCGCCGCGCGACGGGCGGCACGTGAAGCTGAGCGCCAAAAAGAGGCCGAACGCATCATCGAAAGCGACCCGATGATTCGGGAGTTGAAGACGCGCTTCGATGCCACCATTGTGGATGGGTCGATCAAGCCCTTGGACTGAGGGTGCGAAAGGCCGTTGCGACGGTTCAAGATTTTTCTTGTTTTCATACTTTTGCAAAAAGGACAATGCCATGAAAGGTGGTTTGGGCAACCTGATGAAGCAAGCCCAGAAGATGCAGGCCGATCTGCAGAAAGCGCAGGAAGAGCTGGCGTCGATGGAGATCGAGGGCGAATCCGGGGGCGGGTTGGTGAAAGTCGTTCTCACCGGCCGTCACGAAGCGCGCCGGGTGAGCATAGATCCGAGTCTCATGGGTGATGACCAGGATATGTTGGAGGATCTGGTGGCGGCGGCCATCAATGACGCTGTGCACAAGGTGGAGAAGACCTCCAAGGAGCGCATGGGAGACATGACCGCCGGTCTTGGTTTGCCCGGCGACCTGGGCAAGCTGTTCTAGGGAGTCGTGACCTGTTCTGGGCGAAGCAGATTGGAGGGTGAAATGTGCAGATTCAAGGGGCGGATCGCGGGCCAGATCGCGGGTAATAGTTGTTCTATTGCCAAGATCTGCAACGATGAAGCTGTGCATTTCAGTCCCAAGATGCACGTTCACGAATAGATCAGAAGCTCCCTAGGGCGCCATGGGCTAGAGAAACATGTTTCAGTCGCGGCTGTTGGGCGAGCTGGTGGAGGCGCTGCGCTGCCTGCCGGGGGTGGGTTCTAAGGGTGCCCAGCGCATGGCGTTCCATCTGCTGGAGCGTGATCCGGAGGGCGCCCGTCGACTGTCTGAAAAGCTGATTCAGGCGGTGGATCGGATCGCGCACTGCACTCTCTGCCGCAATCTCAGTGAGAATGAGATCTGTGATATCTGCGCCAGCGGGCAACGCGACCGCAGCCTGATGTGTGTGGTGGAGACCCCTGCTGACGTCGCCGCTATCGATCAGGCCACTGGATTCAACGGCCTGTATTTTGTACTGATGGGGCATTTGTCGCCGTTGGACGGGATTGGGCCCGAAGAACTGGAATTGGATCGGCTGGAAGCCCGGCTGGACCAGGGCGAGGTGAGCGAGCTTATTCTTGCCACCAATCCCACGGTGGAGGGGGAAGCCACGGCGCACTACATCAGCGAGATGGCGCGTTCCCGGGAGATCCGTGCCACGCGGATCGCCCACGGTGTGCCCCTGGGCGGTGAATTGGGGTATGTGGACAGCGGCACTTTGTCTCATGCCATGGCGGGTCGTACGGATCTCTGAGGAAGCTCTATGTCTGACTGTATTTTTTGTCGCATCGTCGCCGGTGAAATTCCCGCTGACAAGGTCTATGAGACCGGCACGGTGGTGGCGTTTCGGGATCTGAATCCCCAGGCGCCAATACATCTGCTGGTGGTGCCCAAGCAGCATGTTGCGACCCTGAACGAGCTAAACGAGGAAACTGCCGCGCTGGTGGGGGATATGTATCTGGCGGCTAAGCAGATCGCCGTGGACGAGGGATTCGCCGAGGCCGGTTATCGGACGCTGATCAATTGTAACGAGGATGGCGGCCAGGACGTGTTCCATGTTCATCTTCATTTGATGGCCGGACGGCGTATGGGTTGGCCACCGGGCTGAACCCCGCGTTAAGGGGTCGTGGGCCGATGCTCATCCGGCCGTCAAACTCGATTAGATCTCGATCACCCGCCCCCGATACATGATCTTCTTCTTCGGCTGCTCTGGTGCGCCTGGTGGACTGCTCGCTGCATCCGGAGTGCGGCCAGCGCCAATCAGACTCTTTACCAGACGGCCCATGCTGGATCCTCGGTCTTGGGCGGTGTCAGGTGTATGGGCCCGGGGTGTGGCTTCGACCGCGTCGCCAACCAGGACCGACTGAACGGCTTTTTCCACAGCCGCGGGCGTGGTGCTGTCCCGTCGCCGCGCCCTGGCTGCCGATTTGGCCCTCTGCTTAGCCAGGGTTTGTTCCAGTTCCCGAGCCCGTTGCGCAGCCCGGACCCGACGGTCATCTTCCGCGTTCGGGTCTTCTGTCGGACTGATTGCACCGGAGTGCGTCGCGTTGGCGTCCTCCGGTTTGTTTGTCACACCCGCATCGGCTTTCCCCGGTTGTTGCAGGCCACACTCCCGGGCCAAGGCGTAGGCCAGGGCCTCCAGCATGGGATCCGGGTGTTTGCGGGTGTGCGCCACAACGTCCTCGACCCGCTCGAATGTGTCTACAGCGACCGGATCGCCCAGCTTCGAGAGGCGCCGGTGAATCTTGCTCAACAATTCTGCCGTGTTTTCCCTGAGCAGTGCGTCGGAGGTAGCGGGCATGTATTCGACTCCCATCGATTCGGGCGTACAAAGACGGGATCGCCGGGTGGACGATCGACGCCAATCCATTGGAAATCAGGCAAATCCCAAGCCAGGGGTGGCGGTATCAGGCGGGATAATTCAGCGACTCTCGAGCATTGGCCTGGGCCTGTAACTCCAGGAAGCTGCCGAAGCGCCGCCGATCCACCGTGCCCGCCTCAACGGCCAGTTTCAGCGCGCACTGCGGTTCCACGGTGTGACTGCAGTTGGAAAACTTGCAATGGCCAAGATATGCGGCAAGTTCGCGATATCCGTTGGCCACCTGATCCGCGTCCAGCGCCGGCTCAAAGTTGCGAACACCGGGGGAGTCGATCAGCCCACCGCCGGTATCGAGATGATAGAGGGTGGCATTGGTGGTGGTGTGGGTGCCCAATCCGGTGGTTTGCGAGATTGCCCGGATGGCGATGTCCTGGTGGGGTAGCAAAGCCTTGACCAGGGAAGATTTGCCGACACCGGATTGACCCAGCAGAATGCCGGTGCCCTGGCTCATGGCTTGGCCCAGGGTCGTCAGGCCCTCGCCCCGTTTCGTGCTCACCCGCAGGACCCGATAGCCGATGCGCTCGTACACGGCGACACGCTCAAGCAGCGCGTTCCCGGCGGCATCCTTGAGCAAATCGGTTTTGTTGATCACAAGCAGCGCTTCAACGCCCATTGTTTCGACCGCCGCCAGGTATCGGTCCACCAGGGCTTCACTGGGTTCCGGCCGCGGCGCAATGACAACCATCACCTGGTCGATGTTGGCTGCCAGGGGTTTGCTGCGACCGCTGTGGTCTGGCCGTGCCAGAATTGATCGGCGATGTTCCAGTGCGACGATGACGCCTTCCGACCCGGTCGATGACTGCCAGAAAACCCGATCTCCGCAGACCGGCGTCTCCAGGGTCCGGCGGGCGACGCAGCGATGCAAACTCCCGTCATCTCCTTCCACCACCAGGTTGTGACCAAAACTGGTGATGACGACGCCCGGGGTTTCGGGGCCCAACCCGTCGCCGGCCTCCAGTCGGCGATCAACGCGCTCCCGGGCCGCCTCCCGGCGCGCAGTCCGGGATTGCTGAATGCGGCGAACCTGGTGTCCGGTCAGTCTGCGCTTCGCCATGGAGGCGCGGGATCAACGGGGCAATTTGTAAAATGCCTCGTTTAGATATGCGGCCACGTTGTCCACATCCTCGTCGAACCACTGCAGGTTCAGGTTGACCTCACAGCGTCGCACTTGTGTAACCAGGCTGGGGTAGTTCTGTACGAAGCGCTTGTCCCGCAGATACATTTCGTCGGGATTGCCGTTCATCAGCGAGGTGTGGCAGGCGACACAATTGTCCTGATGCAGTGTGCCGCCGGCGGCAGGGTCTTCCGCCAATGCGGCAGCCGGCAGTGCCATCAGCAATGTCAGGTTCAGAGCCTTGAGCATGTCCCACTCCCGATCGATCCGCGCCGGTCGGCGCCATATAGGGTCGAGCGTAGCCTCTGCTACAATCCCGCGCAACCGGACACCGCAGCCCGGCCCCCCCAAGGAAAGCCCGATGCCCCAAGACCCGCTCAACCTGATCTGGATCGACCTGGAAATGACCGGTCTGGATCCGTTAGATGATCGCATTATCGAAATCGCCACGGTGGTCACCGACAAACAACTCAACATCCTCGCCGAGGGGCCGGCGTTGGCCGTCCATCAGGCCGACTACCGTTTGTTGGGTATGGATGAATGGAACACCCGGCAGCATGCCAAGTCGGGGCTGACACAACGGGTCCGGGACAGCCGCATCAGCGCGCAGGAGGCCGAGCATCGTACCGTTGAGTTTCTGTCCCGTTGGGTGCCGGCTGGCGCTTCGCCCATGTGCGGCAACACGATTTGTCAGGACCGGCGCTTTCTGGTCAATTGGATGCCGGAACTGGAGCGCTATTTCCACTACCGCAACCTGGATGTGAGCACGTTAAAGGAGTTGTCCCGGCGCTGGTATCCCGAACTGCCGGGGTTTGGCAAGACCTCCAGTCATCTTGCGCTCGACGATGTGCGCGATTCGATCGAAGAGCTCAAGTTTTATCGCCGCGAACTGATGCGCGCACACGCCTGAAACAAGCGTGCTCTCGCTTGGGGTGGCGGGCGTTGCCGTGAATCAGAAGGTGATGCGCACACCGGCGAATCCCCCATAGCTCATTTCGCCGTGATCCCGGCCGAATGCGCGACCCGCCCGAAAAGCCGAAACAGTCAGCAACAGTTCTATCTGCTTCCATTCCTCCAGAGCCAATACCAGATCCAACGCCTGGCCGAAGTCCCGGTCGATACCGGTCAGTTCCACCTCTATGTTGGAATCCCGCAGACTCTCCGCCGGTTCGGCCAGGCGATAGTGGTGATAGACCAGATCCAGGGAACTGGCGCGGAACAGGGCGCCGCCGACGCCCACCGAGGCGATACCGATGTTCGACAGTTCCGGGTCGATCAGAATGCCGTAGTTGGGGAACTCTTCCACGCCCCCGAACCCGGCATCGTTTGATTCCAGGCCGGTCTGGCGAAACGCCCTGTCGTTTTTCGATTCCGGATCCGAGTCTCCCGAGCCGTAGGCGTAGCCCGCGAAAAATCGGGGCTCCCAGGACCAGTCGGGCATCCAACTCACGCCGGTGTCCACCGCCCAGCCATTGACCTTCGCCGGCGCACGGAATCTGCCCGCAACCCCCTGTCGGGATCGTCCTCAAACACCGTTAGGTGCTCGGTTCCGTTCACCCATGCCGCCGTTCAGCCAATAGCCGAGAAGCCCCGTGCTGGAGAGCTCAAATACGCCGGTCACAAGGCCGCCCAGCCAGGTCAAGTTTGCATCGGACGGATCTTCCTGACCGGGCCGGGCGAAATCGTCTGGCCGCAACCGGGCGGAGTCATCGTTCTGATGGAGCAGAAACAGTTGCGCCGATTGGTTGTCCGTCCAGGTCCAGTCTACCGTCGCCAGCCCGCTAATGACGCCTTTCTCGTCCGCCGCCAGATCGTTCAAATTGCTTCTGACGCCGCCCAGTTCCTTGCCCAGGGAGCGCTGAACACCAGATTATCGCCGTCATAAGTCAGGCGAACCGAGTCCAGTTCGTCGTCCCACCACCAGTGGCGACGGTCCTCATAGTCGATTCGACCTATGTCAAACACCCATTCGCTTCCGGCAATTGCCTCGTAGCGGTACCACATCTCCCCTCGCTCTGCGTACTTGGTCAGCTCATCGGCGTCGGATTCACCGTAGTCCTCGTCCACCATGACCAATCGCCCCTGCGCGAACACGGAGTGGTGAGCATCGAAACGATAAAACGCTTCCAGTTCAAGTTCCTGCGCGAACGCGTTGCCACGCCGCAGTTCCAGGTTTGGGCGTCGCCCGCCGGTGTGTATCCACTCGTAGCCCAGTTCGTACTGCCCGCCAATACTTAAAACTCGCCCAGCGAGTCCGATGCGATAGGGGTCCAGCTCGATGCGTTTGTCGTTTCGTTCGGTCAGGCGTTCCAGCAGATCGGGGGCCTCGGGCTCTTCGGATTCCTCGCCCTCGCGGGCTTCAAGCTGGACCGGTGTTTGTCGGTCGTCCGCCCACACCGTGGTATACACGGTAATCAACGACAGCCCGGCCAGCACGCGCCAGAGAGGCATTGCGTGGCAGCTCAGTCGACGCCTTCGATCGGCGCCAACAGGTCTTCCAGGAAAAAGGCGGATAGGGCGGCCCGCCCGGTAAGCCCGGCCTTGGCGTAGACCGAACGGGTTTGTTCGCGCACGGTGCGTTCGCCGACACCGCGAACGCCTGCGATCTCCTTGTGGCTGAGACCCTTGAGCAGCAACAGGGCCACCTCGCGCTCCGCCTCGGTGAGGTTCCAGCGGGAGAACTGGACGTCGATGGCCTCGCCCAGACCCTGCAGCAGAGTGCGCGCCTCGTTGCGCCAGCGCTGGCCCTGGACCCGGGCCAGTTCCAGGTCTCGGATGATCTTGAGGTTGTCATCCCGCTGCTGGCGGGTGACCCGAAACAGCAATGCCAGCCCGACACTGGTCACGACGATGGGTGTGATGTCCAGCAGTTCGAACAGCAGGTCGGTTAGGGTCGATTCGGGTTCCTCGAGGATTTCCAGAAGCAGGAACAACCCGATGCCAACCGCGACGGCCACCGCCGCCCAGATCCGGCTTCGGACATCAATGAGTTCGCTCATACCGTACCTCCGAAGCCACCCGGACCTTGGGTCCGGGTGGCGCTGAGCTTGGCATTCCCAGAGTGGAACGCTACGGCGCTGCCAACATCCTACACCGCGGGTCAAAGTTGCAGTCCACCAGCTCCACGGCTTCGCCGGCGGCTGGATCAATTTCCAGAAACAACCCGATGCCGGGTGCATAGTACTTGCGCTCATACACATCGGGCTCAATCGGAGTGTATTCTCCGGTCACGATGCAGTCGGCGTTGGCGCAGAACAAGCCGGCCAGGCGTCTGGGTACGAACTGGTCTAACGCCGCGTCATTGCCGTAGCGGTAGACCGTTGACAGGACTTTCGCTACGTCCTCGGCGTCGCCGGGTGCCCATTCCTGGCGGTAAACAGCGCCTTGCGCGGGCCAGGCAGGGAACTGAGTGCCGGCCTTGGCGCCGTCACGTCCGGCCTTCCAGGAGCCTTCCACATCCACCAGCTCTGGCACGTCTGGATCGTCTCCCTCGAACAGCTCGAAATTTTTGGAGATCTCCCCGCAATAGTCAACGGTGCCGTCCAAACGTTGTCCGTACCAGTCGTCGGTGTCCTCCACCACCTCGCCGTCTTCTTCCACGCGGTCGTTGAGCACGATGCAGGTGACGCCTTCGATACTCTTGGTTTCGTCCAGAACCTGCACCACGATGGTCTCATCGCCGCCGGCGTAGCGCCATTCGTGGCCTATGGTGAGCGGAAAGTACGGGTTCGGGTTGCTCAGGTTGCGGAAATCCGACTCGAAACCCGCCGGGTCGAATTCCGGGTCATAGCGCGCCTCGCCAATCTGCCCGCACAGTTCCCGTCGGGCCTTCCGCTGCGCGACGCAGAGCGCCTTACCCACCGCGACTTCTTCGCTGGCCTCCTCTTGGCAGGCCCTGCGTTCAGCCCCGTTGCGCAGGTTGATGCACACCGCCCGGAATTCGAAGTGCTCGTCCCAGACCTCGTTCTTGCAGGCCCGAAACTGGTTGTTGGCGGTTGCGCTGCAAAAGTTTCGCCCGGCTGGTGCGTTGGTGGCCTCCGCCGGCGCCATGGCCGTGCTCAATGCCAGCACCGACAACCCGGTCACGATCAGTCCGATGCGGTTGCTTGCATGTTTTAGGGTGTGCTCGTATCGATATGTGCCCGTCATGATGGCGTCCTCTGTTGCATGTGGGCAGCGCCGGCAGGGTGGTTTCCAGGGCCTGCGGTGCGCTGACGATTCCAGGTTTGCCCGATGCAACCATTGCGGTCTATTGGCGTTATGACGTAGACCGATCGGACATTCGATGGCGGACATTGACGCGACCCCGTCAAACCCTACTACGCCATACGGTGAGCGCGGGCTGTGCGACTGGCGAAAAGCCCATCCTCTGCTATGTTGAGAAAGCCGACTACCGGTGACGATGGGCAGCTCAGAGTGTTGCGCGTCGCCAACTATAAAAGGGCTCTATGCCCATCAATGGGGGATGAGTAATGCTGATACGCAAACATGTTTTGCGTCTGACTGGCCAGACGCTGTCCGGCGTGGCTTTGATGACACTGTCTTGTGCAGGCGCCGTGGCCCAGGAAGTACAGGGCGGGACGCTTTACGGCGACATGAACGTGGTGACCCAGGACATGCTCGACCATGCCTATGGGGACGCCAACAATTTTCTTCACACCAACGGCAACTATGCCCAGACCCGATACTACCCAGCGCGGCAGATCAACCGGGATAATGTGCACACATTGGAAAAGGCGTGGGTGTTCGAGACCGAAGTGGTCGAGTCCATGGAGACCACGCCCATCGTGGTCAACGGCACCATGTATGTCACCACCGCCTTCAATCACGTCTATGCATTGAACGCTGAATCCGGTGAGCAGCTGTGGCACTTCAAGCATGAAATGGGGCCGATCACGACCTATTGCTGCGGACCCAACAATCGTGGTGTGTTTCCCTACGGTGACAAGGTGTACATGGGTACGCTGGACGCCAAGCTGGTGGCGTTGAACGCGAAAACCGGCGAAAAGGTATGGGAAGCCGAACTGGCCGATCCGGAACTGGGCTACAGCGAGACCATGGCGCCCGTCGCGGTGGACGGCAAGATCCTGATCGGCACCAATGGCGGTGAGTACGGTATACGGGGTTTCGTCAAGGCCTACGATGCCGAAACCGGCGAGCTGGTCTGGCACTTCGACACCGTGCCGGAGAACTCCCAGGGCGTCTGGGCGACCCATGATGCCACCGGGCGCGACCTGAAGCGGGACATTACGGCCGAGCGGATTGCCTACGAGAAAAACGGCGATCCTTACGAAACCCTGGGCGGTGGCGTCTGGCAGAGCATGGCGGTGGATCGGGAAACCGGGATGGTCTACTTCGTGGTCGGCAACCCGTCGCCGGATTTGTATGGGGCGATCCGCCCCGGTGACAATCTGTACACCGATTCTCTGGTGGCGGTGGATCTGGAGACCGGCAGCTATCAGTGCCATTTCCAGTACATTGCCCACGACGTGTGGGATCTGGACGCGGTCAGCCCGCCCATCATCACAATGGTTGATGACGGGTCAGGCAATCAGGTCAAGGGCATTCTGCATGGCGGCAAGACCGGGTATGTCTATATACACCGGGCGGACGATTGCAGTCTGATCCGGTTTTCCGACCCCATGGTCAGCCAGACCGGCCGTTGGACTCTGCCCACCAAGGATGGCGCACCCATGCTCCCGGGCGCCAATGGGGGCGTGGAGTGGTCGCCCATGGCGATCGATCCCAATCTGAATCTCGCCTATGCCATAAACCTGCATCAGCCCATGACCTATCATGTGGAAGAGACACCTTATCCTGAGGGTAAGCTCTGGCTGGGCGGCGCCTTCAAGGTGATCCCGACCGAGCAGCAATGGGGTAACGTCAGCGCGGTGGATTACAACACCGGCAAGATCCGCTGGAAGGCCAAGACCGAGCAACCCATGATCGGAGGTGTGCTGGCCACCGGTGGGGGCCTGGTTCTGACCGGGGAGGGCAACGGGCTTTTCAAGGCCTATGATTCGGCTTCCGGGGAAGTGCTGTGGCAGTACACGGCCAAAGCCGGGGTCAATGCACCGCCGGCCTCTTACAATGTGGGTGGGAACCAATACATTGTGGTGGCTGCGGGTGGAAACGTGCAGCTCAACTACCCGCGGGGCAATGAAATCATCGCCTTCAAGCTTGCGGGTCGCTGAGTCAACCCAAGGGGCGGGTTTTTGACCCGGGAACGCGGCCGCCTTCGGGCGGCCGCGTTGCGTCTAACTGAATTTAATGGATGCACCCCGGTCAATTCAGCTCCGGTCAATTCATGCAAATAAGAATGTCAGAGGAGATTTGATATGCGCCTGATGCCGATCGTATTCGCTCTGCTCAGTCTTACGGCTCAGGCTGAGGAAGACGTTTTCGCGCCGGTTCGGGAACAGCTCCAGACCTGCGTTTCGTGTCATGGGGAGGGCGGCGCTTCGGCCAATCCGGAATACCCCATTCTGGCCGGTCAGGAGTTCTACTATCTCTACGTGCAGCTCAAGGACTACAAATCCGGTCTGCGGGACAATCCCATCATGGGTCCCATGGCCTCGGGACTGGAGAAGGCCGAGATGAAACTGTTGGCCCAGTACTTCTCGGAGCAGGCCTGGCCGAGTGTTGACTATCAGTCTACGCCCGAACAGCAGGAGATCGCCCTGTCTTCAATCAGCGCGGGTCAGTGCGTTGCCTGTCATTTGAGCGGTTTCGAAGGTAATAGTCGGGTGCCGCGTGCGGCCGGACAGCACCCGCAATATCTGGAGCTGACCATGCGCAATTTCAAGACTAAGGCGCGCAACAACTCCCCATCGAAATCCGCTCTGATGGGGTCGATGACCGACGAGGAAATCGTCGGTGTGGCCGCCTACCTGGGGGCGATGGGGGCGAATTGAAGCGCTCCACGAGTGGGCCATGCGGGAAGTTTGGTTATTCACAGAGCGCCGCTGATGAACCAAGGTAAGGCGCAGACCTCAGGGAATGGCAGGCCCTTTCCAAGGCGTGCAACGCAACATTGTCTCATCAGCGACGCGCCCTCTGGGCCAGTCCACAATCCACGTTGACCGCGTTACACTCGCTGGAATTGGCAACGGCCAGTGCTGCGCTCGCGTGCCTTGCCAACCCGGCTTGTGGGCTGGCTGTGGGTTACCAAACTTCCCGCATGGCCCACTAGCCACCATTGGGCATCAGGTCTGGATGCCCGGCTTCCCGGGCTAGATCAAGGGCGCTCCTTCCCGCCTCGTCCCTGATATCCATTCGGGCTCCGGCGCCCGTTAGCATCTCGATGGTTTCGCTGTGACCGTTCTGGGCCGCCATCATCAGCGCGGTGCGACCGCGGTCGTCCACCAGGTTGGCGTCGGCGCCGCGGTCCAACAGCAATCGGACGCTGTCATTGGCCCCGTAGCCCGATGCCCACATGAGGGCGGTCAGTGCGTTGCCGTAGCGCTGGTCCACTGCGACACCGGTGTCCAGCAGCAGAGTAAGGGCCTCGATGGTATTGCCTGCGGCCGCATAGACCACACAGGTCTTGCCTGAGTTATCTACGAAGTCGACCCGGGCACCGGCCGTGAGCAGGACTGGAACCAGCTCGGTGTAACCGTTGTAGACGGCCACCGTAAGCGGGGAAACCGTCTCCATCGTCACTAGATTGACGTCGGCGCCGCGGTCGATCAGGAATGTCACCAGCGTGGTATAGCCACCCTTCGCCGCTTCATAGACCGGGGTATGTCCGTTGAGGTTCGCCTGATTGACATCGGCACCCCGTTCCAGCAGCAACTCCACCGTCTCCCTATGGCCCCCGCGTGCGGCATAGATCAGTGCGGTGTTGCCAAAGCGATTGCGCGCCTTGATCGAGGCGCCGCGGTCCAGCAGTTCCGTGGCCGTCGCCAGTTCGCCTGCGCCCGCCGCTTCAAACAAATTGAAATTGAGCTGTCGGTAGTCCTCCGCCGCCAACAGAGCCGTGGGCATCAGGCACAGCGCCAGCGTGATCCTCAAAAATCCATACATATGCAACGTCGCCTCTGGTTGGCCTTGTTATCGCCGATTCAAGCTTAGTTCACTTTGCCCGGATCTGTCCTGTTCACGCGCTCGAACCCGCCCTGCGCTATGCTGGTAGTCCGCACAATCAAGCACGAGGCCCGAATTATGAATCTCACCCCGTTCCATCTCGCGGTGCCGGTGCGGGACATTGGCGAGGCGCGCGCGTTTTATGGTGGTTTATTAGGCTGCGCCGAGGGTCGCAGCGACACGCACTGGGTGGATTTCGACCTGTTCGGGCATCAGCTGGTATGCCATCTGGATCCAAGTCTGGGGCCCGCCGGGCAGGTCGCCCGGGTCACCAATCCAGTGGACGCCAAGGCGGTGCCGGTACCCCATTTTGGCGTGGTTCTGGAGATGGACGCCTGGCGCGAGTTGGCCCAACGCCTGCGCGGGGAAGGTGTGACGTTTGTGGTCGAGCCCTACATCCGTTTCGAGGGCCAGGTGGGTGAACAGGCCACGTTGTTCTTTATGGACCCATCCGGCAATGCGCTGGAGTTCAAGGCGTTTGCCGACATCGAGGCGGAGCTGTTTCGCACCGACTGAGACGGTTTCCGTGTGAGGATCCGGGGGGGTGCCTTAGTAGGGGAGCCCGATGTAGTTTTCCGCCAGGGCGGTCATCGCTGCACGTGACCCGATCAGGTAGTCGAGTTCAGCCAACTGAATACGGTCTGCAAACGGGCCGCTGTCCGGGAACCGGTGCAGCAGGTTGGTCATCCACCATGAAAACCGTTCGGCTTTCCATACACGGCGCAGGCAGGTACTCGAATAGCTCGCCAGTCCACTGTCGTCTGCGGATGCATAGTGGGCAATCAGCGCTTCCGACAAATAGTGTATGTCTGAGGCCGCAAGATTGAGCCCCTTGGCCCCGGTGGGTGGCACGATATGGGCCGCGTCCCCGGCCAGGAACAGTTTTCCATAGCACATGGGTTCGACCACAAAACTGCGCAGAGGGGCGATGCTTTTTTCGATTGACGGTCCGGTGATCACGCTGCCCGCCACGTCCAGCGGCAGGCGCCGTTTCAGTTCGGCCCAGAATCGGCTATCCGGCCAATCCGCCGGATCGTCGGTCAAGGGCACTTGCAGGTAGTAGCGGCTCAATCTGGCCGAGCGCATGCTGCAGAGTGCGAACCCCCGTTCATGATGGGCGTAGATCAGTTCCTTGGAGACCGGCGGCGTTTCCGACAGCACCCCCAGCCAGCCGAACGGATAGACCCGCTCGTACTTCGTTAACACCTCTTTCGGAACCGATTTGCGGCTGACTCCGTGAAAGCCGTCGCATCCGGCGACGAAGTCACACTCCACCGTATGGGCTTGCCCATCTTTGATAAACTTGAGCCTCGGGCGATCGGTCTCCAACCCGGCGATACACACTTCTTCAGCCTGGTCGATTATCGCGCCCCCCGAAGCGTCGCGGGCGTCCATCAGGTCCCGGGTGATTTCGGTCTGACCGTATACCATGACGGCTGAGCCGCTCAGCCCGGCCAGGTCTATCCGATGCCGCTGCCCGCCAAAGGTGATGTCGAAACCGGCATGGGTCTGGCCTTCCCGGTCCATGCGCTGGTGAACCTGAGCTTTCCGAAACAGCTCGACAGCGCGCTGCTCCAGCACCCCCGCCCGGATGCGACCCAGCACATGGGCTCGGCTTTGACGTTCCACGATGACACTGTCGATGCCGTTTAGATGGAGCAGTTGAGACAGCAAAAGCCCGGAGGGCCCGGAACCGATGATGCCGACCTGTGTGCGCATGCCATGTCACTCCCGGCGGTCGAGGTACTTTGGTTTTGCTACTCCAACGTTCTAACAGAATAACCTCGATTTCCCCCGGCCGACGCCGGCAGCGCCGATTCCGGGCCTGACTGAGCGAGGCCGGCGGTTACCAGCTGCCCTGATTCTCCATCTCCGACCAGGGCGCCTGTGCTGCCTTTCGCTCGCCCCGCTGTAGCAGTTCGATGGAGATGCCGTTCGGGTCTTTGACAAAGGCCATGTACCCATCCCGGGGCGGTCGCAGAATATCTACGCCCATGTCCATCAGGTTCTGGCAGGTCTGGTATACGTCATCGGTACGGAACGCGAGATGCCCGAATTGATCTCCGCCGGTGTAGGCGCGATCGTCCCAATTATGGGTGAGCTCTATCATCGGACCGTCTTCCCGCTCGCCCACGAAGTACAAACTGAAGCGCCCATCTTCGTAGTCGTTCTTACGCCACATCTTCAAGCCCAGCCCGTCGGTGTAGAAGCGGATGCTTGCCTCCGGATCTCGGGTGCGGATCATGGCGTGTAGGTACTCAATCATGGTTCACTCCTGGACTTAAAAAATTCGGTCTAAGGATCATTCCGGGTTCCGCAATGCACACCAAGGTGAGAGGGACTCCGATCTGCTCCGAATCGGCACTATACTGGCTATGCTCGACCCGTTCAGGTTTCTCACGGGCTGCGTGCGGAACGTCCGGTGCTGAGACGTGAGATTAGCCGGTCAAGTTCCGCGGCGCGCAGGTTGGGGAGGCTGTTCGGGACGGCACACTGATCCACCGAATCCACATGCGAGCGTCTTCCAACTTATGAACCCACGCGTCCAGTGCCGTATCCCATTCGCCACCACACTCTTTGCGTTCATCCTGTTCGGCATTCTGCTGTCCCACCCGGTTTCGGCCCAGGACGCGGTTCGAGATGCTCTTCGCAACCGGGTCGAACAGCTTTTATTCACCGATGCCGTGCGCGTCGCTGGCATCCCGATCAATGCCAAGGAACTGGTGATTGAGTTCTACAGTCGGCGCGATTTCAGACCCGCCTGGGTCAGGGACGAGCAGTTCGATGAACTGAGGGCGTTGGTGGTTCTGGCTGACCAGGCTGGTTTGCCCGCCGTGGACTATCCAATCGAGCGTGTCGAGGGCCTCAGGGCAGCGGCCCGGCACGGTGGTGGGGCGCCGGAATGGGCCGATCTGGACATTCTGGCGACGGAGACGTTGATCCGCATCGGCTATCAACTGCGTTTTGGCAAGGTGAATCCCCAGCGTCTCGATCCGGCCTGGAACTTCCAGCGCAGCATCCGCGCCGGTGTCGATCCCATCGACACCCTTTCGACCGTGATCGATTCCGATTCAATGACCGAGCAGGTCCAGGCTCTGTTGGGGCCAAGTTTGATTTCCGATCCCCTGATCGCGGCCCTGGCCCGGTATCGCGCAATCGAGGCGGCCGGCGGCTGGCCCACGGTGCCGGAGGGTGAAGTTCTCAAGCCCGGGATGTCCGACCCCCGGGTGGTGTCCCTGCGGAATCGGCTGCAGGTTACAGAGGGTGTGCAGGACGGGTCGTCGCCTGAGCCGGAGCGCTATGATGAGGGCCTGGAACAAGCGGTGAAGCGTTTCCAGGCGCGGCACGGGCTCGAACCGGATGGGGTGATCGGTCCGCAGACCTATAACGTGTTGAACGCACCCGTATCGGTTAAGATCAACAAGCTGCGTGCCAGCCTCGAGCGGGCCCGTTGGGTCTCAAGCGGTGTGCAGCAGGATCGGGACTTCATACTGGTCAACATCGCCGGTTTTCAGATGGCTTTGGTACGGGACCTGAAGCCGGTGTGGACTGCGCGCATACAGGTGGGGCAACCGTATCGCCAGACGCCGGTGTTCCGGGGTGAAATGGAGTACCTGGTGTTCAACCCGACCTGGACCGTCCCGCCCACCATACTGAGCAAGGACGTGCTCCCCAAGCTGCAGCAGAACCCCGGCTATCTCGATGCGCAGAACATGGAAGTGCTCGACCGGGACGGCAGGCCGGTGAATGCGGCGGCGATCGATTGGTCTTCGCTGTCTGCGCGGAATTTTCCCTACATGATCAGGCAGCGGCCCGGCCCGAAGAATGCCTTGGGACGGGTCAAGTTCATTTTCCCGAATAGCCATCTTGTGTTTCTGCACGATACGCCCAGTCAGCGATTGTTCGAACAGGCCAGCCGAAGCTTCAGTTCCGGTTGTATCAGGGTCGAGAATGCACTTGAGTTTGCCGAACGCCTGCTGGCCGGGTCTGGCGAGTGGGATCGTGCGGCGATCGATACGGCAATCGATTCCGAAGCCATCAAGACCGTGTATCTCGATCGGCCTCTACCGGTGTATCTCCTGTACTGGACCGCCGACGTGGATGAATCGGGCGCCGCGGTCTTCTACCAGGACATCTACGATCGCGATCCGAAACTCCTCGCTGCGCTGGACGGGCCCATCTCCATCGAATTGCCGGAGGAAGGCGCCGGATTGCGCCAGACAGAGGGTGCGTTGTGAACGGCTGCGTGTTGGCATCAGCCGTCCGACCGGTGCACCGATGCCGGCGAGATTATTCCGCCCTAGCCAAGGTGCGTCGCTGATGGCACGGGATGTTCGAGTGCGCCCGGCGTTGCCGGGGGACCACGAGCGCATTCTCGCACTCAATGAGGGCGCACTGCCGAACGTCAGCCGCATCTCAAGTGATGAACTGGATCGACTGGCGGCGCAGGCCTGTGCATTTCTGGCGGCGGAACTCGGCGGGCGTGTACAGGGGTTCCTGCTGGCCTTGCCCGAGGGACGGGAGTACGCCAGCCTGAACTATCGGTGGTTTACCAAACGCTACCCCCGATTCGTCTATGTGGACCGCTTGGCGGTAGCGCCGGAACAGCGGGGTTTGGGCATCGGGCAACAGCTTTACACCAGTTTGTTTGCCGGATCGGCTGCATCCGCACCGGGCGTGGCCTGTGAGGTCAATCTTCAGCCCCCGAATCCTGGATCTATGCGTTTTCACGCCGGGCTGGGGTTCAACCCGGTGGGAGAACAATCTACCGAGGGCGGTCGCAAGCGTGTCCAATTCATGTGGCGCCCCTTTGGGAGCTCTTTGTGACTGTTCAGCGCTACTTTGATGATTTCTCTGCCGGCGATCGATTCAGTACACCCGGTATCACACTGACCGAGGCTCAGATCATCGACTTCGCACTGTGCTACGACCCGCAACCCTTTCACCTGGATGCCCGGGCGGCCGCCGATTCGCCCTATGGTGGACTGATCGCCAGCGGCTTTCACACCCTGGCCCTGGGGTTCAGGCTGTTCATTCAGAGCGGCATGTTGGGCGAATCCAGCATCGGTTCCCCAGGCATCGATGAACTTCGCTGGCGAGCGCCGGTGAGGCCCGGGGACACCCTGCATACCCGGACGGAGGTGCTGGAGCGGGTGCCGTCGCGCTCAAAGCCGGACCGTGGCATCGTGCGGATGCGCTACGCCGTACATAATCAGCGTGATGAGGAGGTGCTGACCATGGTGGTGATGCATCTTCTGCTGCGTCGCCCGACCGGGGTTCTTGTCTAGGAGCGTGTCCGACTTAGGCCGCCCTACTGCGCGCCCAACACCGCGGATGGGCGCTTATCGCCTTGCCCGTCGGGAGCGCCCCAGATACGCCACTGCGGCGTTGCAGCTGCTTGACAGAGCTGGCTATGCCTTCGCACCTGCGCCTTGCATTGGTGTATCTGGGGCGCTCTGAAACGCTACGAACTTATGGGACGGGACACTAGCAGCGTGTTGAAGAAGTCTCGGTTGAGTGCCAGGTAAGGCGAAAACGCCGTATCGTGCCGAGTGAGCCTTTTTCAATACCCTGCCAGCGGGTCTCTGATCTATTCGTGTACTCGCATCTTGCGTCTCAAATCCACAGCTTCATCGTTGTCTCGGCAACAGAACAATGACTACCCGGCATCTGCGCCTTCAATCCGCGCAGTTCAGCCTCCAATCGCCTTCGTTGAGGGTAAATCAGATGCGCCCTAGCGAAGCCCCGGCAGGCGCCAGTCACCGCTCCAAAGTAGCGCGACCCGCTTTTTAGCCCTTGGCCTGATCCGAGTCACAGTTCCGGGGCCGCACCTGCAGTAGCCTGCCCAAGAATCATGGACCAATTCGGTTTGGGAGGGATCGGCAATGTGGGAGCAGGGTGGACGTCTTCACCAACCCCAGGAGTGGGTGGTGGGTCGTGTATTGGATAGGCAAGCAAGCCGCAACCCCGAGAAGGTCTGTATCAGGGTGGTGGACGGGCCGGATCTGACCTTTGCCGGCGCCGATCTGGTTTCCAGGCAGGTCGCTCAGTTGCTGGGGTCGGTTGGTATCCTACCCGGCGATCGGGTGGCGGTCATGTTGCCCAATGGTATGGACCATTGCCTGGTTTGGTTCGGCGCCTCCCGTGCCGGCGCGGTTCTGGTCTCGGTGAATACCGAGTACAAGGGCAGATTTCTGACTCACGTGCTCAACAATTCACGCGCCCGGGTGCTGGTCGTGCAGGATTGCTATCTGGACGCTGTCCGTGCCGTTGAGGACGAGGTTCCCGAACTGGAGACACTGCTGGTCTGTGGCGACGACCGGGGCGGCGGTTTTCGGCTGCTGGAAACGCTGCCCTTCGATCGATACAGCGCTCAGGACGGCTTGGAACCCATAGCCGAGGTGAGTTACCGGGATGATGCATGCATCATGTACACCTCCGGAACCACCGGGCCGTCCAAAGGCGTGCTCATGCCCCATGCGCATTTGTACCTGTTTGGGCTTGGGACCATCGAGCACCTGGGCGTCGGGCCAAACGACGTGTTTTATGTGGTTTTGCCCATGTTTCACGCGAACGCTCTTTTCATGCAGATTTATGCCTGTCTGATTGCCGGTGCGACGGCGGTGGTCCGCGACCGATTCAGCGCCAGCGCCTGGTTGCAGGACGTGCGGCGTTATGGCGCCACCCTGACCAACAGTCTGGGTGCGGTGACCGCCTTCGTTCTGGAGCAACCGCCCAGTGAGCACGATCGCGACCATCGCCTGCGCGCGATCGGCTGCGCACCCAATCCACCTGAGCTGGAGCGGGGCTTGAGGGAACGCTTTGGAATCGCCGAGGTGATCGGCGCCTACGGCATGACCGAGATCAACATCCCGCTCTATACCGAACGTGGATCGCCACGGCCCGGCAGCTGTGGACGCGAGTGGTCACGCTACTATGAAGTTCGGATCGTTGATCCCGAGACCGACGAACCGGTCGCATCGAAGGAGACCGGTGAGATCGTCGTTCGGCCGCGGCAGCCGTTCGGGTTCATGTCCGGCTACAATGGGATGCCGGAGAAGACCGTTGAGGCCTGGCGCAATTTCTGGTTTCACACCGGTGACGCCGCTTGGATGGATGAGGAAGGCTATGTTTACTTCGTCGATCGGATAAAGGATTGCATACGACGTCGCGGGGAAAACATCTCATCCTACGAAATTGAGTGCGTGGTGCTCCAGCATCCCGCGGTGGAGGAAGTGGCGGCGGTGGCTGTTCCCTCTGAGGTGACCGGAGCGGAGGATGAGGTGAAGGTCGTCATCGTCTTGCGGTCTGGAGCGTGCGTGGATCCGGAGCAGTTGATGGCCTACTGCGAACCACTGATGCCCTCGTTCGCTGTGCCGCGGTTTGTCGAATTCCGGGATGCTCTGCCCAAGACGCCCACTGCAAAGGTTCAAAAGCACAAACTGCGGCGGTCCGGTATACGTGGTCACACCTGGGATCGACTCGCCACCCGCCAATGACGGTCAGTTACCCTTTTGTTTCGTATGGTTCCGGTGCATTGTTGCCGCGTCAGAACAAGTGAGGAATGACATGAGCACGGCCCTGATCATGATCGATATACAGAACGATTACTTCAATGGGGGCTGTCTGCCCCTGGTGGAAATGGAGCCGGCGGCAGATCGGGCCGCCGCGATACTGGAACGATTCCGGGCTGCGGCACGCCCGTTGTTTCACGTCCAGCATGTCTCGGTGCGTGCTGATGCCACATTCTTCAGGCCCGATACCGAGGGGGTCGAGCTGAATGTGCGGGTGGCCCCACAGGCCGACGAGCCAATTGTCACAAAGCACTTCCCCAACGCGTTTCGGAACACCAATCTGGATGAAGCGCTCAAGGCCGCATCGGTAACGGATCTGGTGATCTGCGGCGCGATGAGCCATATGTGCATCGACGCAAGTGCCCGGGCTGCCTTCGACCTGGGCTATGCCTGTACTGTCTTGAGCGACGCCTGTGCCACCCGCGATCTGATTTTTGAGGGGGCGACTGTCCCGGCAGCGCAGGTCCATGCTGCGTTCATGTCTGCTTTGCAGGTGCCCTATGCCCGCGTCGTGCGATCGGATGAGTACTTGAGTGCCACCATCTGAATGCCGCAATATTTACATTAAATGTTGACCTCAAGCAGTTGATTTAATTCATTTAAAAAAACTGGTTATATCCGTGTACATCGTACCTGCACTGGACCGATGGCAATCGGTTGCCGAGTCCGATTGATTTGTGCCATGCGACCATCGTTCGCATGGCATAAGGCACGGTGGTCGGTTCTGCATGCCCGGCAGGATGATGATTGTGCTTCGCGCCAGTCAGCCCCTCTGCGCCACCGCATCGGTGCATTGGGTGGCGTCACAGGTGGATCGGGGTTCGCGGGTCTCTGGTGGGATGGACTTTGACCGTTGGCTCGGGGCATATAGAAGGTTCGAGCCACTGTTTCGCAACGGGAGGGGACCATGGGCGATCGTGCGATTCGCTTCTACTTCGATTTCATTTCCCACAATGCCTATCTGGCCTGGACTCAGATCAAGCCATTGGCGGCGCGCTTCGAGCGTGATGTGAAGCCCGTTCCCGTGTTGTTCGCCGGCTTTCTGGACGCACATGGGCAAATGGGCCCGGCTGAGATCCAACCCAAGGCCCGTTGGATGACCCGCAATGTGTTGCGCAAGGCAGCCGTGTTGGGGGTGCCGATCAAGCCACCTTACTCTCACCCGTTTAATCCTCTGTTGCCGCTACGGGTCGTGTCGGCGCCGATGGGGGCCGACGAGCAGCTTGCGCTGATCGATGCGCTGTTCGATGCGGTGTGGGTCGAGAGCCGTAATGTGGGTGATCCGGATGTGGTGGTGGAGATCATCGATCGGGCCGGACTCGACGGAGAGGGTCTGGTGGGCCAATCCTATGAAGATGACACCAAGCAGACGCTGCGGAAGGAGACCGAGTCAGCGATCGCCCTGGGCGCCTTTGGCGTGCCGACCATGACCGTTGACGGGGAACTGTTCTGGGGCCTGGACGATCTTGCTTTTCTGGAAGCCTTTCTGGACGGCAGCGACCCTCTACCCTTGGAGCAGTGGCCTGATTGGGAGGCGGTGAAACCTTCGGTGAGAAGGCGCCGCACCGCACCGTGAACAGCGCTTGTGTGGGAGGCAGGATGAGCAATCGACCTTTGATCAATCTGGACGAGGTACCGCTCGAATCGCATGCACACGGTATGCGATTCGAGGCAAGCACCGGCGCGATCGCACCCCTTATCGGTGCGCGTAAGCTGGGTTATCGTCTGGTGGTGGTTCCGGCTGGCAAGTGTGCATGGCCATACCATCTGCATCATGTCAATGAGGAGATGTTTTTCATTCTTGATGGCAGCGGGACGCTTAGACTCGGCGACGCCCGGTATCCTGTGCGTGCGGGCGACGTGATTGCGGCACCCCCCGGCATGGGTCGCGCCCATCAACTGATCAACACGTCGGACCGGGAGTTGCGATACCTGGCGGTCAGCACGATGGAGGCGCCGGACGTGTTCGAGTATCCGGATTCCGGCAAGTTCGGCGTGTTCGCCGGTGCCGCGCCGGGCGCGGAGACCGGTCGGACGTTTTCCTACTTCGGCCGCCAGGATTCTGAGCTGGATTATTGGGCTGGTGAAGATGAGCGAGCTGACGAGTCAGGGTGATTGTGGTGTGATGTCGTCGCCAACAGAGGATTGTCTTGACGCCATCGGCCTGAGATTTTGGGTTCCGGGTCGAGTAGATCCAGTCGGCGCTGGAAGAATCGGGTGACTTGAGTGCGCTGTGCCGCCGAAAGACGATTGCAACTGCTGCCCAGCAGCTCAGCCTGAAGCGCAAGGACGAAGTCTCCGAGGCAGGTCCGTGACGCGGGATTCGCCCTGACGTGATCGAAGCTGTGGATCAGGACCGATTGAGGAATCATCGCAGTGGTGTCCATTATTGCTCTTCTGTCTTCCCTGGTCGAAAACGTGCTCGACGCCGTGGCCGCGGCAATGGCTGTGCCAGGGCAGGGCATAGGATTTCGAGGCGCCCACCCGCCGCGTCGAAAAACGGGCTCCTGGCTTACGGCGCTGCCGGTGCTGTGGGTGCTGTTCCCGGTGCCGTCGCTGGCCGAGGGCGCATACACATTCGGGCAATCCCGCGTCGGCCAACAGGCGAATTTCTGCCTTGATGAAGCTGCGGCGTTGGCGGTGGCGGATGTGTTTCGAGATCAGGGTGCGCGTCCCGGCTATGGCGCACTATCGCAGTCGCCGGCTTGTCGGCGGAGGGTGCTCGATTTCACTCCCCGGGCGATGCTTACGCGGGTGGAAATCGAAGGCGATGATCGCTACTGGGTGAACTTCGTGCGGGTCGATCTGGCCAGTGGCGGCCGCAGTGTCCTGGTCACCACCCGAGAAATTCGCCAACCCTGATAGACACCTCGCCAGGAGAGGCGTCCGAGGCGCTTGCGCCGCAGAACCAGGCTCCCTAGCTCGGCGCGGTCAGGTGGCAATCGGCAGCGTGGGGTCATTGCCCCACTCGGACCAGGCGCCCGCGTATCCGCGTACCCGCTTGAAGCCGAGGTGGGTCAGCATCACATAGGTATGAGCGGACCGATGGTGGGTGTGACAGTAGACCACCACTTCCTTGCC
The DNA here is from genome assembly GCA_963783675.1 of uncultured Gammaproteobacteria bacterium. Taxonomy (GTDB): domain Bacteria; phylum Pseudomonadota; class Gammaproteobacteria; order Competibacterales; family JAHEDQ01; genus JAHEDQ01. The sequence continues at coordinate 494,464 of CAWAOU010000027.1, read as the reverse complement.
TGGCTCCACCGCCAAGGCATGGAGCTTGGCCCACAGGGTTTCGTCCGGAAGCATGCGCAAGTTTCGTTTGCGGTCCATGGCGTCGGTCCAGTTCAGGTTGACCGCGGTGGGAATGTGCCCGCCGCGCAGCGCGCGAACGTCGGTTCCCTCGAATTCTGCACGAGAGCGTGTGTCCACCAAAGTCAGGTCATCCGACCCCAGCTGAGAAAGGATGTACTCCTTGGTCGCGACCACCCCCGGATTGTCGAGCTTGGCGTCGTACCGCACCGCGATCGGCGTGCACGGGTCGGTCTCCAGTCGGTGGCCTTCCTTCGACCAGGCTTGGAAGCCACCGTTGAGTAAAGCGCAGTGGTCGTGACCCAGAGCGTGAAGCGTCCACAGCACGCGCGCGCCGCGCCCGCCGCCCTCGTCGTCGTAGGTGACCACCAGCCGCCCGGGCTTGACGCCCAGCCGCCCCAGAACGTCGCCCAGCGTGTCCCGGGTGGGCAACAGCCCCATGGCGGGAGGGCGTGCTCGAACAAAATCCGAGTAATTGGCTGATACCGCGCCGGGTACGTGACCTGCTTCATGGGCATCGCGGGAACGAAGGTCCAGCACCACCAGGCCATCGGCCCCCAACATGGTCTCGAGTTGATCGGGTTCCAGCAGCAACGGCACGGCGTTCGCAGGCGGCATCCAGGTACTCCATCCAATTGACAACGACGGATTCGGGGTTGCACGTGAGGGCGTGGCGTGTTGCGATTGAGCGTCCCGGTCGGCCCACAGTACTCATCACATAAGCATCGTTGACTGGGATCATTTTTGCTCGCGCAAGTGTAGCAGGGATTCCCCAGGTCGGATGTGTCGTCAGGGTAGGGGGAACGACCCGTCGTTTCGGGATCAGCGCGACCCATGTCGGCAGATGCCAAAGGTCCCTGTGTTGGCTGCAGTATAGTGTTCCGGGGCGATGACATAAATGTCCGCTCACGGCAACCGCCAAGCAGATCTGGCCCGCGTGTGTCGGCGCTTTAAGGAAGGTCTGATTTATTCTGGACGAAGCAGATTGGAGGGTGAAATGTGCAGATTCAAGGCGCATATCGCGGGTACGAGTAATAGTTGTTCTATTGCCAAGATTTGCAACGATGAAGCTGTGCATTTCAGTCCCAAAATGTACGTTCACGAATAGATCAGAGGTTCCTCAAGGCACCGGGTCCGGCGCCTGGCGGCTGCAATCATCTGGTGTTCAATCCCTCATCTAAAGTCTATGGCGCATACTGAATTCGACATTATCGAGCGTTACTTCCGGCGCCCGCCCGCGCCGGGCCGCATGCCCGCAGTTGGCGTGGGTGATGACTGTGCCTTGATCGACTTGTCGTCATCAAGCCGATGGGCGGTGACGACGGATACGCTGGCTGAGGCAGTGCATTTTCACCCCGGAACCGATCCGGAACGTCTGGGGCATAAGGTGTTGGCGGTCAGTCTCAGCGATCTGGCCGCCATGGGCGCAACGCCAGCCTATGCCACCCTTGCCCTGACTCTGCCGCGGGTGGATGAGCGGTGGCTCGAGGCGTTCAGCAGGGGTTTTTTCGCACTTGCAGCGTTGTTCGGTGTAACCCTGATCGGTGGCGATACGACGCAGGGACCGCGCACGCTCACCGCCACGCTGATGGGGGAATTGCCGGCGGGCAAGGGGCTAATGCGATCCGGTGCACGGCCGGGTGATCGTATCTTTGTCAGCGGCACCTTGGGCGACGCCGCCGGCGCTCTCGCCGATTTGGAGGGGGCCGGCGGGGCACCGCCTTGGCCGCTGCGTCTACGGCTTGAACGACCTGAACCGCGGGTTGCCCTGGGGCAGGCTATTCTGGATCTGGCCACGTCGGCAATAGACCTGTCGGATGGTCTGGCGCAGGATCTGGAGCATGTGCTCGGTGCCAGCGGTGTAGGCGCCACCGTCCGGGTGGACCGAGTGCCCCTGAGCGAAGCACTGCGGACACATATCCCGTACCCGAAACGTTTGGCGCTGGCGCTGTCCGGCGGTGATGACTATGAGCTTTGCTTTACCGCGCCTGCCGATCGACGGGAACAGGTCTTTAAGTGTGGCCACCGATGTGGGGTCCCGGTCACGGAGATCGGTTTCATCTCCGACCAGGCCGGTCTCCGCTTGCTGGACAGCGCTGAACGCCCATTTCCCTTGTCCCGATCGGGTTACGAGCATTTCTCCCATGAAACCTGAGATCAACCGTCGCATGCTGTTGAATCCCGTTCATTGCCTGTCCCTGGGATTCGGCAGTGGGATGGCCTCTTGGGCCCCCGGTACATTTGGCACTTTGGTGGGGGTGCCCATTTATCTGGTGTTGTCCCACTCTGTGTCGTTGCCGGCCTATTTGCTTGTGATTGCGTTCATGGGCGCGCTGGGTGTCGTCCTGTGTGGCGCTACCGCCCGCAGCCTGGGCGTGCACGATCATCCCGCCATTGTCTGGGATGAAATCGTCGGATTTCTGATAACCATGATTGCGGCGCCGCCCGGGTGGATCTGGATTGTTCTGGGTTTTGGGTTGTTTCGGACCTTCGATATATGGAAGCCGTGGCCCATCGGCAGCCTGGATCGGAGCATCGCCGGCGGTCTCGGCATCATGGCTGACGATGTGGTGGCGGGTCTGTACGCACTTGTCGCTCTGCAGGTTCTGGTGCAATTTGCGCCGCCATAACGGATCGTTGAGCAGCGCCCAGGTGGACGGAATTCGGGTCCTCTGCGGGTGTGCCGACATCGTGTGCGAGTGCCCGGTTCGCCCGTCGCCGTGAGTCGGTCCAGGCACCGTGGCACAAGATGGTTGGTCCGCCAGTTCGCCGGCGTGAAGGGTTTGCTCGCTCTTTTGGCGGCCGCCGTTGCGCTGGTGCTACTCAATTCTGAGCGCGACACCGGTGCGGATGCTGGCATGGCCTTGGGCCGCTGCCAGGTTGCGTCGGTTCGCGACGGCGACACACTGATCCTGAGCTGTTTGAACGGGGGTACGTTGCGGGTGCGCTTATGGGGTGTCGATGCCCCTGAGCTTGGGCAGTCCTCTTGGGGACGGCAAGCCCACCAATACCTGTCTCAACGTGCGGTTGGGGAGGTGCGGGTGGAGCCGGTGGACCGGGATCGTTACGGTCGCCTGGTGGCAAGGTTGTATCGGGGGCCACAAGATCTGGGACTCGATCTGGTGCGTGCCGGGTGGGCTGAGGTCTATGCTCCGTTCAATCGCCGTCGCGACTACCTCGCCGCACGAAACGAGGCACGGCAGGCCGGTCGGGGTGTATGGTCGGCACCCGGTTTGCAACAGACGCCCTGGGAGTGGCGGAATCGCAACCCACGCGGCGATTGAGTTGGGGAACCCGCACGGATGCGGGGTTTGATAAGGGGCAGCGGCAATGGAGTGCCAGATTGGCTGGTTTGCGCGCATGGTGCGCCGAAGTTGGTGGCTGCTCAGCGGACCGGTCGGTCCATTCGCAATCGCAACGGCGGTGGTGTTGTGCTTCGCTCTGGGGCATCCCGAGCGTGTGATGCAGCCTTACCAACCGGCAGCCGGTGCGCATCTTGCGTGCAAGCTGCTGCGGGTGTTGGATGGCGATACCATTGACCTCGATTGCCCTGGCGGCTGGATACGGGTTCGCCTGTGGGGAATGGACGCGCCGGAACAGGGTCAAGAACCTTGGGGCAGTCGGGCCCACCAAGCTTTGGTCGCGCTTCTGGAACGGCGGGAAGTCAGTCTGACAGTGCGTGACCGGGATCGCTATGGTCGCACTGTCGCCCAGGTTTTCAGCCCTGCCGGGGATGTTGGATTGGCCATGCTGCGAGCGGGTGCTGCCAGTCTGAGAACCCGATATGTCCGCGACCCGGCATATCGTCAGGCCCTGGCCGAGGCGAGGGCCGGCCGGCTTGGAATATGGTCCGTGCCCGGGTGGCATCAGCAGCCCTGGGTGTGGCGTCGGTACAATCCGCGTGATCGGCGCGTTGGAGCGGCCCGCCACTGAACAGGACGAGGTTGAGTTTGTACGCAGATTACTTCGGGCTCCGTGTCGATCCGTTCAAGGTGACGCCGGATTTACAGTTTTACTTTCGCGGCGAGCGCCAGAATTCCGCGGAACGCGCTCTGCTGTCGGCGCTGGCGCAGCCGGATGGGCTGGTTTTGGTGGCCGCTTCAGCCGGTTGTGGTAAGACCATGTTGTTGCGTCACGTGGCCGAGCACACGAAAAGCACGACCCCGGTCGCAATGGTCTGGAATCCGGCCCTAACATTCGAAGACCTGCTGGCAGCCATCTGTGCCCAGTTCGGGTTGGACGAAACGGCGGATGATGCGACGCATCGCCTGCGATCCATTGAATTCCTGTCGCAGCACGTGCTCAGCGAGGGCCGTGCGCCGGTGGTCATGATCGACGATGCCGACAACTTACCCTATTCCACGCTCCAGCATCTGACCGAACTCTGCCGACTCAAGATTGGGAAGAAACAGGCGGTGGCGCTGGTGTTGAGCTCGGCGCTGGGGCGATCCGATCGGGTGGACGAAGCGTTGCCGGTAACCACCCACGTGCAGCACCTGACGCTGGAACCGTTGACGCCTCCGGAAGTGGCCGCCTATGTGACCCACCGGCTTCGAACCGCCGGTTGCGAGGGACCGTTACCGTTTACGAAAGGCGCTTTGACCCGGCTCACCGAGATTTCCCGGGGTGTTCCGAGATTGGTGAACATGCTTGCGGGCAAGGCTTTGTTTCTGGCTTATCTCGGCGATGAACAACAGGTGGATGAGGCACTGGTTGCGGAGGTGGCCAGTGAACTCTGGAGCACCATCGAAAGCGGTCTTGCGACGGGGTCCACCGGTACCGCTCTGGCCGAGCGCATGGATTCACACCCAGTGATCAGCGGGCGGGCACCTCCGGTGCCGGCGTCGGTGTTCGCGAACACCGACCCGCCGAGTGCAAAAGCCCCGGGCAGTTCGGCGGAAGAGGTTCTGATCGATCTCAGCAGGCTGGCTCGCGCCGATCGAGACGACGAGGGGTCTCAGGGTGATGTAGCCGCATCGGTCATGGGTGCGCGGCGACCACTTATGAAGCCGGTGTACCTTGCGCTGATCGGCGTGGTCGGACTGGGTGCGTTCCTCAGCACCGAGTTTGGCCAGAACTGGTCCCGTGAATGGGCCCAGCCAATTCTTCAGGGGATCGGGCATTCGATGCGCGACCGCTTGCGAAACCACGATCAGTCGGATCGGTCTGATCAGGCGGTGGATGCAACCAGCCCGGACTCTGCTGCCAGACTTGTTTTGCCGCCTTCGAATGATGCAGCAACCGCGTTGTCCGCCTTCGCCGTCATCACAGGGGGCAGGGCGTTCCGCGATCGGTGTCGAATCGGTGAGCGACCCGGCAGTGGTCCGGCCGAATTCGGATCCGGTCATCGGCAAGCCGGCCGGAGAAGACTGGGTGTCCGCCTTGGAACCGAGCGGAGCGCAGGTCAGGCGCTTGTTGGAGCAAGCGGTTCGCTATCAGAATGCCGGTCAGTTCACTGACCCGAACGGTGCCAATGCACTGCAAACGTATCGGCGGGTTCTGGAGCTGGATCCAGGAAACGCGCAGGCCGAGCAAGGCATTCAAGCCATGCTGAGTCGTTTGGTGCGATGGGGCCGGGTTGCGGAAAGTCGTGGCGATTTCGAGGCTGCCGCGCAATTCTACTCAACGGCCGTGGGCATCGACCCGGAATCGGCGGAACTCCATTCCGCGCTCAAACGTACCCAACGTTAGAGCGTTTCTGACTTTTCCTGCCCGAAGCAGAGCAGTGGCTCCCCAGCGCAGTTGGGGGCACGAGACGGCCGATCCGTCCCGTGCCCAATCGGTTCAGGCAGCAGATTTAATTTTGTCGTGTTCGATCAGGGCGTAGGCGGAATGATTGTGTATCGATTCGAAATTTTCCGACTCCACCACGTAAGCGAGCACGCGGTCGTCGTCATTCAGGCGTGAGGCGATATCGCGAACCATGTCTTCCACGAACTTTGGGTTCTCGTATGCACGCTCCGTCACGAACTTCTCATCCGGTCGTTTGAGCAGTCCATACAACTCGCAGGACAGCTCGGCCTCGACCAGCTCGATCAATTCTTCTATCCATATCAGCTTGTCGGTCTTCACCTCGACGGTGACATGCGAGCGCTGATTGTGGGCACCGTATTTCGAGATTTCCTTCGAGCATGGGCACAAGCTGGTTCCGGGTACCACGACCTTGACATTGGTCATGGCTTGTCCGGCCCGGATTTCGCCGACAAAGGTTACTTCGTAATCCAGCAAACTCTTGACGCCGGAAACCGGTGCGGCCTTATTGACGAAATATGGAAAGGTCATTTCCACATGGCCGGATTCCGCTTCCAGACGGTTCACCATTTGACGCAGGATTTCACGGAACGAGCCCACCGATATTTCCCGTTCGTGCTGGTTGAGAATCTCAACGAATCGGGACATGTGCGTACCCTTGAAGTCGTGGGGCAGGTTTACGTACATGTTGAAGTTGGCGACCGTGTGCTGTTCGCCACCGTCGCGATCGCGCACCCGGACGGGGTGTTTTATATCCTTGATTCCAACCTTGTTGATGGGAATGCGCCGCGTGTCTGCGCTGCCCTGTACATCGGGAATCGATACGACTTGGCTGCTCTGTGCGGCCTGACTCATCTTACTTTCTCCGCGCCATGGAAACGGCAGTTGCGGCGATCGGTTATCCGTTTCCGACCCTGCTTTTGGGAAAAAACCAAGTTTTTTAGTCAGTAATTATGGCGAGGATCATATCCAAGCTCAGCCGGTTTGACAATGGCTGCTCAGCCAACGTTCAATGGTGCCCTGAATTCCCGCTTCGTCCAGTCCGCATTCTGTCAACAGTTGTTCCCGGCTGCCTTGATCAACGAATCGGTCCGGTAAACCGATGTTCAGGATTCGGGTTTCGATTCCCTGCTCGGCCAGGACCTCGTTAATCGCGCTGCCAGCGCCGCCTTGCACCGCATTTTCCTCCAATGTGATCAATGCGGAGTGCGTGCTTGCCAGTTCTGCGACGCAGGCCTGGTCGATGGGTTTGACAAAGCGCATGTTGACCAGGGTGGCATCCAGCGCTTCGGCCACGCTGGTGGCCGGCGCCACCATAGAGCCAAAAGCCAGCAATGCCAGTCGTTTCCCGCGGCGACGCACCTGGGCCTGTCCGAGCGGCAGTGCGACCATGTCGGATTCAATCTCGACACCCGAGCCTTTGCCCCGGGGGTAGCGGACCGCCGTCGGCTGGTCGAGCTGGAAGCCGGTATAGAGCATTTGCCGGCACTCGTTCTCGTCCGCCGGGGCCATGACCACCATGTTGGGAATGCATCGCAAAAAGCTCAAATCGAAACTGCCGGCGTGGGTTGGGCCGTCTGGCCCCACCAGACCGGCTCGGTCGATGGCGAACAGCACCGGGAGATTTTGCACCGCCACATCGTGTATGAGCTGATCGTAGGCTCGCTGGAGGAAGGTGGAATAAATCGCCACCACCGGTTTCATGCCTTGACAAGCAAGGCCCGCTGCCAGGGTTACGCTGTGTTGTTCGGCGATTGCCACATCTGCGTACCGGTCCGGGAAGCGCTCGGAAAATCGGACCAGTCCCGATCCCTCCCGCATGGCTGGGGTTATGCCGTAGAGCCTGGGGTCGATCTCGGCCATATCGCACAGCCAGTCACCGAACACCTGTGTATAGGTGGGCGAACCGCCAGCCGCCGCCACTGGCAGTTCCTCTTCAGGGTCGAAACGACCGACCGCATGATACTTGACCGGCTTTTCCTCGGCCGGCGCATAGCCTTTACCCTTGCGGCTGACCACGTGCAACAGCCGGGGTCCGTGGCTCTCGCGGAGGTTGGCCAGGGTGCGCACCAGGGTATGGATATCATGCCCGTCCACCGGCCCGAAGTAGTTGAATCCCATCTCCTCGAAAATGGTGCCGGGCATGACCATGCCCTTCATGTGCTCCTCCGCACGGCGCGCCATTTCCCACATGGGCGGCACGTGTTTCAGCACGCGCTTGCTGCTCTCGCGGACCGAGGTCAAGGTTTTGCCCGAGAGCAGCCGAGCCAGATAGTTGGACATGGCCCCGACATTGGGCGAGATGGACATCTCGTTGTCGTTCAACACGACCAGTACGTTGGCTCGGAGATCACCCCCGTGATTCAGTGCTTCGAAAGCCATGCCGGCGGTCATGGCGCCGTCGCCGATGATGGCCACCGAATGCGTGTCGCGGCCCTGCAGGCGGTCCGCTTCCGCCATGCCGATGGCCGCGCTGATGGACGTGCTGGAATGGCCCACGCCAAATGCGTCGTACGGACTTTCCCCTCGCTTGGGAAATGGCGCCAGACCCCCCAGGGTGCGGATGGTCGCCAGCTCTTGCCGGCGGCCGGTCAGTATTTTATGCGGGTAGGTCTGGTGGCCCACATCCCAGATCAAGTGGTCGTTGGGTGTGTCGAACACGTAGTGCAGGGCAACGGTCAACTCCACCGCGCCCAGATTGGCTCCGAAGTGTCCGCCACTGCGTGACACGGATTGAATCAGGTAAGCGCGCAGTTCCTGTGAAAGCGCCTCCAGTTCCGACTCCGGCAATGCACGAAGATCGGCGGGTGTTTCGATTTGGTCGAGAAGTGGGAAGGTGTCCCCGCCTGTCATCTTGCTGCAATCCTGGCCGGTGCGGAGGCCGCATTATGAAGCTGGCTTGCGCGACGGCGCAATGCGTATTGTTGCGCGGGAGCAACACATGTTGCCGCTCAGCGTGTGGTTGCCTTATGGAAGGTCTGAACAATTGATACGAATCGCAGCAATGTTCAGACCTTCCTCAAGAACCCCGTTTGACGATGTAATCCGCAAGCCATCGAAGCAGATCCGCGCCTGCACCGAACTCGGTCAGTGATTCCAGCGCCTTTTGGTGCAGCGCAGCCGCCCGCGCCTGCGCTTCGCGCAGCCCGAGCAGGGAGACATAAGTGGGCTTGTCCAGTGCCTGGTCGGCGCCCTGCCGCTTGCCGAGCGTCTCGGTGTCCGCGGTGACGTCCAATATGTCATCCTGTATCTGGAACGCCAATCCGATGCACTTGCCGTACTGGTCCAGACGCTCGAGCTCGATGTCCGCGATGCCTGGCCGGCAGAGGGCGCCCAACATCACGCAGCAGCGTATCAATGCGCCGGTTTTGTGTATGTGCATGTCCTCCAGTTGTGGCAGATCCAGGTTCTGGCCCACAGCCGAAAGGTCGATCGCCTGGCCACCCACCATGCCGCGGGAACCGGCTGCGGTGCTCAGCACCTCGATCATGCGCAGTCTTACCGAGGCGTCTCCATTCGAGCTTGAGGCCAGGCTCAAAACCCGAAACGCCAACGCCTGCAAGGCATCGCCCGCCAGAATGGCGGTGGCCTCTCCGTAGGCCTTATGACAGGTCGGGCGGCCTCGTCTCAGGTCGTCGTCGTCCATTGCCGGCAGATCGTCGTGTACCAGGGAGTAGGCGTGAATGAGTTCCACCGCGCAGGCCGGTCCGTCCATCTGCTGTTCCAACGCCCCGGCCGCGCGGCCCGCCGCATAGACCAGGACCGGTCGAACCCGCTTGCCACCACCCAGGGTGGCATAGCGCATCGCCTCGTGCAGTGCGGCCGGGTGGATGTCTGCACCGGGCAGCCAGTGCGCAAGCTGAGCTTCGGCTCGCTGCCGATAGTGGGTGACCAGTTCGCTGCTCATGCTGAACCGGTTTCGTCCGAATCCAAATCCACCAGAGTTTCCTTGCCGTTTTGGGTCATCAGGATCTGTACCTTTTGCTCGGCGCTGTCCAGGACCGTCTGGCACAAGCGTGTGAGCCGGATCCCCCGTTCGAACAAGGTCAGGGATTCCTCCAGCGGCAGATCACCCGCCTCCATGCGCTCCACCAGGGCTTCGAGCTCCGCCAGTGATTTCTCGAAATTCACCGTTTCCGGCATTTTATCCGACACGCTTTGCCACCGTTTATTGGATGCTTGGTTTAGGGAAGGTCTGATCAATTGCTGCGATCGCGCGTTTCGGTCCACAAGGCGCAGATGCGAGTTCGGCCCAGGCATAGTCATTCTATGGCAAGCCAACGTCGGTGCCTGGGGCGAAAGGCCTGGGGGCCGGGCCTCTGCGCCCCGGCGCATAGAGTGACTATGGCGCTACAGCCGGGAGCCTCGCATCTGCGCCCTTGTGGACCGAAGCGCGATTCGTATCCATTGATCAGACCTTCCCTGGTGGGTACCCGATCGAATGATCGGACTCGATCCAGCGATGTTCAGATCCGCTCGCACAGGTCGCCATGTGATTCTCAAGGGTGCAGCTGCACGGCGCTTATTGGCGCTGAGGCAAGCACAAGCCTTATCGGGTGAGTGTTCTGAAGATGCCCCCGACCGTGCGAATGGATCAACTGTCCATAAGGTACAGCGGCCTCGGAAGCGGGGTCAAACGTCTGATCGCCAGGGCCGATGGCCCGCGTTAGAATGTGGCGCGCTGTTTCAAGCCCACTCAGTCCAGGGAGTACCCGGTACCGGTATGAGCAACCTTTACGATGCCTCCGCCATCGAGGTCTTGAGCGGTCTGGATCCGGTGCGCCGGCGACCCGGTATGTACACCGACACCAGCCGTCCCAATCATCTGGTTCAGGAGGTGGTGGACAACAGCGTGGATGAGGCGCTGGCCGGGCAGGCTTCGCACATCGAGGTGACCCTGTTTCGGGACGGTACCGTGGGCGTCAGCGATGACGGACGGGGCATGCCGGTGGATGTGCATCCCGAGGAGGGGCTGCCCGGGGTGGAACTGATCCTGACCCGGCTGCACGCGGGCGGCAAATTCTCGCAGCGCAACTACCAGTTTTCGGGTGGTCTGCACGGCGTCGGGGTATCGGTGGTGAACGCTCTTTCCACTCGCCTTGACGTTTGGGTCAAGCGCGACGGGCAGGAGCACCATATGGCATTTGAAAACGGCGACAAGATCTCCGATTTGACGGCGATTTCGGATGTGGGGCGCCGCAACACCGGCACGAGGGTGCGGTTCAGGCCGGACCCACAGTATTTTGATTCGCCGAAAGTGTCCCTGCCGCGATTGCGTCATCTGCTTCGCGCAAAGGCGGTGCTGTGCCCGGGGTTGCGCGTGGTGTTGACCGACGAGGCGGCGGATCAAAGGGATGAATGGCAGTACGCGGGGGGATTGGCGGATTACCTGAGCGAAGCACTTGATGGATTGGAGATCCTGCCGGAGCAACCGTTTGTCGGTGCTCTGGCCGGGGAGCGGGAAGCGGTGGACTGGGCCCTGGTCTGGCTTGCGGAGGGTGGTGAGCCGGTCACCGAAAGCTATGTGAATCTGATTCCCACCGCCCAGGGGGGCACCCATGTCAACGGTCTGCGTTCCGGCCTGACCGAGGCGGTTCGGGAGTTCTGCGAGTTTCGCAATCTGGTGCCCCGCGGTGTGCGCATCACGCCGGAGGATGTATGGGAGCGGGTCAGCTATGTGTTGTCGGTCAAGATGGGCGATCCCCAGTTCTCGGGCCAGACCAAGGAGCGACTGTCGTCCAGGGAATCCGCTGTCTTCGTCTCCGGCGTGGTCAAGGACGTGTTCGGTCTTTGGTTGAATCAACATCCCGGCACCGGCGAGACGATCGCCAACCTGGCGATTCAGGCGGCCCAGCGCCGGCAGCGGGCCGGCCGAAAGGTGGTGCGAAAGAAGGTCACCAGCGGGCCTGCCCTGCCCGGAAAGCTGGCCGATTGTGTTACCCATGATCTTGCCCGCTCGGAACTGTTCCTGGTGGAAGGCGACTCCGCCGGCGGGTCCGCAAAGCAGGCCCGCAGCCGCGAGTTTCAGGCGGTGATGCCGTTGCGGGGTAAGATTCTCAACACCTGGGAAGTGGATTCGGCCGAGGTGATGGCCTCCCAGGAAATTCACGACATCGCGGTCGCGGTGGGCGTGGATCCGGGATCCGATGACCTCAGCAATCTGCGCTACGGCAAAGTCTGTATTCTGGCCGACGCCGATTCCGACGGCCTGCACATCGCCACCCTCCTGTGTGGGCTCTTTTTGCGTCACTTCCGACCGCTGGTGGAGGATGGCCGCATCTGTGTGGCGATGCCCCCGCTGTATCGGATCGACGTGGGCAAAGAGATTTTCTACGCCCTGGACGAAGCCGAGAAGCAGGGTGTGTTGGACCGAATCGAGGCGGAAAAGAAGAAGGGCAAGCTGGCGGTGACCCGGTTCAAGGGTCTGGGCGAGATGAATCCGCTGCAGTTGCGGGAAACCACCATGGAACCCGATACCCGCCGGTTGGTGCAGTTGACCGTGGAGGCGCCGGACCTGAGCGGCCGGTTGCTGGATATGTTGCTGGCCAAGAAGCGCGCCTCGGATCGACGCGCCTGGTTGGAGCAAAAGGGCGATCTGGCTGAGGTCTAGGAAGCCTCTGATCTATTCGTGAACGTGCGTCTTGGGTCTCAAATACACAGCTTCATCGTTGCAGATCTTGGCAATAGAACAACTATTACCTGCGATCTGCCCCGCGATCCACCCCTTGAATCTGTGCATTTTAGCCTGCAATTTGCTTCGTCCAGAATAAATCAGACCTACTAGTGTCCGGTGCAAAACCGGCAAACGGATTCATCGCCTGGCCGGTCGTTGCGCTGGCGGCGCGATTGGGGCCGGGCTACAGTTGATCGGAACCGGCCTGGTTCCGGTCCGCCATCCAGGGAGCCTCTGATCTATTCGTGAACGTGCATCTTGGGACTGAACTGCGCAGCTTCATCGTTGCGGATCTTGGCAATAGAACAACTATTACCCGCGGTCTGCCCCGCGATCCGCCCCTTGAATCTGCACATTTCACCCTCCAATCTGCTTAGTCCAGAACAAATCAGAAGCTCCCTAGCAACCATCGAGAGGCATCAACCATGACCCCATTGCGCTCTGTTCTGCCCGCGCTGCTGGCCCTGTCCGCCGTATCCGTTTTCGCTGCCGAGCCGCAGCCCGCAGTCGTTTTTGACATGGGCGGCAAGTTCGACAAGTCGTTTAACGAAGGGGTGTACACCGGAGTGGAACGATTCCGTGAGGAAACCGGTATTGCCTATCGTGAGTTTGAAGTAACCAACGAGACGCAGCGCGAGCAGGCGCTGCGCAAGATGGCGCAGCGTGGCAGCGACCCCATCGTCGGCGTTGGCTTTGCTCAGGGGCCGGCCATCGAGACCGTCGGCAAAATGTTTCCCGACACCCGTTTCACCATAATCGATTCGGTGGTGGATTTGCCCAATGTCCAGTCCGTGGTCTTCAAGGAACACGAAGGGTCATTTCTGGTTGGCATGCTGGCCGCATTGGCTTCGGAAACCGGAACCGTGGGATTCATAGGTGGCATGGATATCCCCCTGATCCGCAAATTCGCCTGCGGTTACGAACAGGGCGTCAAGTACGTCAACCCGGATGCCGAGGTTATTCAAAACATGACCGGAACCACGCCCGCCGCCTGGAATGATCCCGGCAAAGGGGCAGAGTTGGCCAAGAGCCAGTTCGATCGGGGCGTGGACGTGGTCTATGCGGCGGCCGGCGGCACCGGTATTGGTGTGTATCAGGCCGCGGCCGATGCCGACAAGCTGGCCATCGGTGTCGATTCCAACCAGAACCATCTCCAGCCCGGGACCATGTTGACCTCGATGGTCAAAAGAGTGGATGTGGCGGCCTACAACGCATTCAAGACCGGTGCCGATGGCAGTTGGCAGCCCGGAGTTCAGGTTCTCGGGTTGGCCGAAGGCGGTGTCGGTTGGGCGCTGGATGAGTACAACGAGGCGTTGATCCCCACCGATATGCGCGCCCGGGTCGAGCAGGCTGAGGCCGACATCATCGCCGGCACGGTGCAGGTCCATGACTATATGCAGGACGACAATTGCCCTGATTGACCCCGGGCCATGAACCGGGAATCGTCACAGGCTGTGGCACCCGCCGTGGAAATGCTGGGCGTGTGCAAACGCTTTGGCCCGGTGCGCGCAAACTTGGATGTGAACCTTACTGTGACGCCGGGTCACGTCCATGGGATCGTCGGCGAAAATGGCGCCGGAAAGTCGACCCTGATGAGTATTCTTTTCGGCTACTACGAGGCCGATCAGGGCGAACTCAGGGTCGATGGACAGCGTCGCACCATCGCCTCACCCAGCGATGCCATCAAAGCGGGCATCGGCATGGTCCACCAGCATTTCATGTTGGTGGAGAATCTCACGGTGCTGGAAAACGTGATGTTGGGCGCCGAAGGGGGTTGGCATCTACAACGTGGCCGGCAGCAGGTGCGAGAAGCACTGTCCAGGCTTGAGCAAGACTATGGGCTGGAGGTCGATCCCGATGCCCGGATCGATGAGTTGGCCGTGGGTCTACGCCAGCGGGTGGAGATTCTCAAGGCCCTTTATCGGGGCGCGCGCATACTGATCCTGGACGAGCCCACCAGCGTCCTGACACCTCAGGAAACCGCCAAGCTGTTCGATATTCTGGGGGCATTGAAGCAGCAGGGTGTCACAACGCTGCTGATCACCCATAAGCTGCGGGAGATCATGACGGTCACCGATCGGGTTTCGGTGATGCGCGGCGGGCGTCTGGTGGCCGATCGGGACACTGCGAACACCAGCCGGGCTGAGCTGGCGGAGCTGATGGTGGGTCGTAAGGTGCTGTTGACCCTGGACAAGGCGCCGGCCACACCGGGCGAGGAAGCGTTGATCGTCAACGCCGTCTCTCACGTTGACCGACACGGTGTCTCCCGTGTGGATCGGGTCAGTTTTGCCCTGCGCCAGGGGGAAATTCTGGGTGTGGCAGGGGTCTCGGGCAACGGTCAGTCCGAGTTGCTGGAAGTGCTCGCGGGTATGTTGCCGGTATCCAGCGGGCGCTTTTCATTGCCCGGAATCGAAGTGACAGCGGCCCGGCCAACGGATCCGGCCCGGCTGCGGTCTCTCGGCCTTGCGCATGTGCCGGAAGATCGGCAGCGCTGCGGCATGGTGGGGTCTTTTGCCGCCGCCGAAACCGCCATCCTCGGTCATCAGGCTCAGCCCGCATTCAACGGTCGCCTGCTCAGTCGAGGGCGCGCGATCCGCGCCCACTGCGCCCAACTGATGTCTGGTTTCGACGTTCGGCCGCCGAACCCCCTGTTGCGCAGCGCCGCCTTTTCCGGGGGCAATCAGCAGAAGCTGATCCTGGCCCGTGAAATGGAAACCCGTCCCCGCGTGCTCTTGGTGGGGCAGCCCACCCGCGGTGTGGACATCGGCGCCATCGAGTTTATCCACCGTAAGCTGGTCGCCCTGCGCGATGCGGGCGCCGGCATTCTTCTGGTTTCAGTCGAGTTGGAGGAAATCCTGTCGCTGAGCGATCGCATCCTGGTGATGTTCGAGGGCCGGATCGTGGGTGAGGTGACGGCCTCCGAGGCGGACGAACAGCAACTGGGTCTGATGATGGCCAATGCGCACACCCCGAACACCGACGCCATGGGGTTTGCGTGAGCCGACCGGCCGGCGAGTTGCCGGTCTGGGTCGATGTGCTGCTGATCCCGCTGCTCAACATCGGGCTTGCGTTTCTGGTCTCCGGAATGGTCATCGTCGCCATTGGCGAAAACCCGCTGGAGGCGGTTCGCTTGATGGTCTACGGTGCGTTCGGCTATGACGAAGCCATAGGCTACACCCTCTACTACACCACCAATTTCATATTCACGGGTCTGGCAGTGGCGGTGGCATTTCATGCAGGCCTGTTCAATATCGGTGGCGAGGGTCAGGCCTACATCGGCGGACTGGGCCTCGGTCTGGTGTGCCTGGCCACCGATCAGACCCTGCCGTTTACCGTTATCCTGCCGCTGATGATTCTGTTCTCCGCCCTGTTCGGCATGCTGTGGGCGCTGGTGCCGGGCTATCTCCAAGCCTATCGGGGCAGCCATGTGGTCATCACCACCATCATGTTCAACTTCATCGCATCGGCGTTGATGGTTTATCTGATGGTCAACGTGCTGATCGAACCCGGCAATATGTCACCGGAAAGTCGCAGCTTCGCGGAGTCCGCTTGGATTCCGTCGCTCCATGGCCTGCTGGCCATGACGGGTATCGCCGTCACTCCGTCGCCCGCCAACGTTTCGCTTCTGTGGGCGTTAATCTGCTGTATTTTTGTTTGGCTTTTTATCTGGCACAGCCGCTGGGGATACGCTATCCGCACCGTCGGTGCCAACGAGTCTGCGGCACGTTATGCCGGTATCAACAACCGCCGTGTGGTGGTGCTCACCATGTGTCTCTCGGGTGCTCTGGCGGGTTTTGTGGCACTCAACGAGATTGGTGGGGTGCACCACCGTCTGCTGCTGAATTTCACCGCGGGATATGGTTTCACCGGCATTGCGGTTTCCCTGATGGGCCGCAATCATCCGGTTGGCATCGTGCTCGCGAGTCTGTTGTTTGGTGCGCTGTATCAGGGGGGCGCCGAGCTGGCGTTCGAGGTGCCCACCATCACCCGGGATCTGGTGGTGGTTATCCAGGGGCTGGTGATTCTGTTCAGCGGTGCCCTGGCCTATATGTTGCGGCCTTTGTTCGAGCGTATCTGGCTGAGGCTGAGTCTGCCTGAGGCGGTGGCCACCGATGCTTGACACCCTCACCATGATTGTCTCGATTCTGGACTCCATGCTGCGCCTGTCCACGCCGCTGGTCCTGGCCGCTCTGGCCGGATTGTATGCCGAACGCTCAGGCGTGATCGATATTGGCCTGGAGGGCAAGATGCTCGGCAGCGCCTTTGCCGCCGCCGCCGCCGCGGCGATCACCGGCTCAGCCTGGGTCGGTCTGGCAGTGGGAGTGGCGGTGGGTGTGGCCCTGGCGCTGCTTCATGGCTTTGCCTGCATCACCCATCGTGGCAATCAAGTGGTCAGTGGGGTGGCCATCAATATTCTGGTTGCCGGCCTGACCGTGACCCTGGGCATCGCCTGGTTTGCCCAGGGCGGTCAGACTCCCGCACTGCCCATACAGGCACGGTTTCCCGCGCTCACATGGCCCGGCGCGGAGGCGTTGGGGCAGGTGCCGGTGCTCGGAATAGTCTATCGGGATCTGATCAGCGGCCACAGTCTCCTGGTCTATCTGGCCTACGCCGCTGTGCCCTTCACCTGGTGGGTTCTTTATCGGACCCGATTCGGACTTCGATTGCGCGCCGTGGGCGAAAACCCGGCGGCGGTGGATACGGCCGGATTGTCGGTAACGCTGTTGAGATATCAGGCCATGTTGTGCTGCGGCGTCCTGTGCGGCATCGCCGGCAGTTATCTGTCTACTGCGCAAAACGCCGGCTTCGTCCGGGACATGACCGCAGGCCAAGGCTATATTGCGCTTGCGGCCATGATTTTCGGGAAATGGCGCCCCTATCCGACGCTTTATGCCTGTCTTTTGTTCGGCTTCCTGGATGCGGTCTCGGTGCGCTTGCAGGGTGTGATCTTGCCCGGCTTCGGCGAAGTGCCGGTGCAATTGATCCAAGGCCTGCCCTATGTCTTGACCGTCATACTCCTGGCGGGGTTTATTGGCAAAGCCGTCGCCCCCCGTGCAGGCGGTGTGCCCTATGTGAAGGATCGATGAACCAATCCAACGATATGCTGGCTTTGGCGCAACAGGCTCAGGATCGGGCCCACGCGCCGTATTCCGGTTTCCGGGTCGGCGCGGTGCTGCGGGGCGGAAGCGGCCGTTTGTATGCGGGATGCAACGTGGAAAATGCGGCCTATCCTCAGAGTCAGTGTGCCGAGGCCTCCGCCCTGGGCGCTCTGGTTCTGGGCGGAGACAGCCGGGTCACGGAAGTCCTGGTGCTGGGTCCAGGGGAGAGACCGCTTACGCCCTGTGGTGGTTGCCGGCAGCGCCTGCTGGAGTTCGCCGAGGCCGACACGCCGGTACATCTGTGCAGTGTTTCGGGTGAGAACCAAACCCTCACTCTGGGGGCTTTGATGCCCCATGCCTTCGGGCCGGACAGTCTGACATGAACGCGGATCTGGGCGATTGCGTCTCTAGAGTCCGCCGGGACAGCGATATGGTTCCCGCCCTGGCGCTGGTGCTCGGATCCGGGCTGGACAGCCTGGTGGAGACGATGCCGAAGCTTCAGACCATACCCTACGCTGACTTGCCCGGTTTTCCCGAGCCCGGCGTTGCCGGGCACCGGGGAGAGCTGGTGCTGGGTCGATTGCGGGGCGTGCCGGTGGCAATCCTGCGTGGCCGCAGCCATTTTTATGAGAGTGGGCGAATGGACGGCATGCACCGTCCCTTGGAATTGATCCGGGCGCTGGGCTGCGAGCGTCTTGTGCTGACCAACGCCGCCGGCAGCCTGGATCCGGACCTGGGCCCGGGTCGTCTGATGCTGATTCGCGACCATATCAAACTGGCTGCGCAGGGGCCGCTGCTTGGGACCTCTGACTCAGCGCGTTTTGTCAACCTGGTGGATGCCTATGACGCGTCCCTGGGGGATTGCTTAAGGCGAGCCGCCGAGCAGGCAGGCATCGTCCTGAGCGAGGGGGTCTACATGTGGTTTGCGGGACCCAATTTCGAAACCCCCGCGGAAATCCGGGCTGCGCGGATTCTGGGAGCCGACGCGGTTGGAATGTCGACGGTTCCGGAGGTGATTCTGGCGAGGTACCTGGGTCTGCGTGTGGCGGCCATTTCGGTGATCACCAATCTCGGCGCGGGCATGAGCGATACGGCTCTCAGCCATCAGCAGACCCTGCAGGTCGGGCGCCGGGCGGTGGCGGATTTGCAACGGGTATTGTGCGCGTTTGCGCAGGAGGTCGACCGTGCTGGATGAGGTGGCGGTGGCGCACAGGGCTCTGGGCCTTATCGATTTGACGCGTCTGGGTCCGCTGGAACAGGCAGCGGATATGGACGCCCTGTGCGAGCGTGCAGTGACCGCCCACGGTTCGGTGGCGGCGGTTTGTGTGTGGCCACAGTTCGTCGGCCAGTGCCGGAAGGCCCTGGCCGGCACCGGCATCCGGGTTGCGGCGGTGGCCAACTTTCCCGATGGTGGTTCGGATGTGGAGGCGGCCGCGCTGCAAACCCGGGCCATCGTTGCCGACGGCGCTGACGAAGTGGATCTGGTTATGGCATATCATGCGTGGCTGGCGGGGCAGCGGGCGCTGAGTTGCGACCTGATAACCCACTGCAAGGCGGCCTGCGGACCGGCGGTGGAATTGAAAGTGATATTGGAGACCGGCGTGCTGGCCACGCCCGAGGCCGTTCGCGAGGCCAGTCTCGATGCCATCGACAGCGGCGCCGATTTCATCAAGACCTCGACCGGCAAGACCCCGGTGTCCGCTACCCCTGAGGCCGCCGCGATCATGCTCAAGGCGATACGCGATCGGGGTGCCGAGGTCGGGTTCAAGGCCGCCGGTGGGATTCGTGAACTGAGCCAGGCCGCGGAGTATTTGTCGCTGGCCGATGAAATCATGGGGCGGGATTGGGTTTGCAGCGAGCGTTTTCGGTTTGGTGCCAGCGGCTTGTTGGATAGCCTGTTAAGTGTAATCGAAGGATGCGATGGCCATGACACCACCGACGACTATTGATCAGGCCATGGCGGCGTCGTATTGCCGCGGGTCGGTTTCGCCACGCAGCCGGTGCGGTGATATCTACCGGGTCGGCTCAGTCCCGGTGCTTGTTGCAGTCGACCTGCTCGGCCGGGTTCGGACAGGGAGCCGTCGCTAACGTGTTGCCGCAGGAAATCATCCGACACAAGCGGGATGGGCATGCGCTGGCTACCGACGAAATCGATTTCATCGTCGCGGGCCTCAGTGACGGCAGCCTCAGCGAAGGGCAGGCCGCAGCCTTTGCCATGGCGGTGTTTTTCCGGGGCATGTCCGCGGACGAGTGCGTGGCTCTGACCCGGGCCATGGCCGCGTCCGGCGACGTGTTGGACTGGTCCAGCCAGGATTTGAACGGGCCCGTTCTGGACAAACACTCCACCGGCGGTGTGGGCGACAAGGTCAGCCTGAAGCTCGCGGCCATGGTGGCGGCGGCCGGCGGTTTCGTGCCGATGATCTCCGGCCGTGGCCTTGGCCATACCGGCGGTACCCTGGACAAGCTTGAATCCATTCCGGGCTACAGCACCGCGCCCGGCATCAAGGCGTTCCAGAGGGTGGTGGCCGAGGTGGGCTGCGCCATCATCGGCCAGACGCAGGAACTGGCGCCGGCCGACCGTCGTCTGTATGCCATTCGAGATGTGACCGCCACCGTCGAGTCCATCCCGTTGATTACCGCGTCGATCCTGTCCAAGAAGCTGGCGGCCGGGCTCGGCGGTCTGGTGATGGACGTCAAGTGCGGTAACGGGGCCTTCGCGGACCACCCGGAAATGGCACGGGCGCTGGCCGAGAGCATCGTTCGGGTCGCCGGTGACGCCGGATTGCCCAGCGCCGCGCTCATCACGGACATGAACCAGGTACTCGGACACAGCGCGGGCAATGCCGTGGAGGTGGCAGAAACGGTTGACTATCTGACCGGTGCCAGCCGGGACCCCCGCCTGCACGAGTTGGTGTTGGCTCTGGGCGCCGCCATGCTGACCCTGGGCCGGATCGAGCCCACCGTTGAGTGTGCCCGAGCGCGTTTGCAAGCCATCCTGGACAGTGGTGCGGCGGCGGAACGGTTCGCGCGCATGGTGGCCGCCCTGGGTGGCCCAGTGGATTTCCTGGAACACAGCAACCGGTATCTTCCCAGGGCGCCCGTGATCGAACCGGCGTTGGCGACCGTGAGCGGCGTGATTGTTGCCATGGACGCACGGGAGATCGGTCTGCTGGTGATCGAACTCGGCGGTGGTCGTCGACTGGCCAGCGACGGGATCGATCACCGCGTGGGCCTGACCGACATTGTGCAGATCGGTGCGCGGGTGAATGCCGGGGATGTTCTCGCTCAAGTACATGCGGGCAGCGACGATGCCGCTGCCGCGGCGGTGGATCGGATTCGGACACTGATCCATGTCTCACCGACCGGGCCGGAGCCGCGTCCGCTGATCATCGACCAGATTGTCGGGCATCAGGGAGCTGATTGATGACACGCGCGCTGTTGCTGGTGATGGATTCCTTTGGCATAGGCGGGGCGCCGGACGCCGCCGAGTTCGGTGATCAGGGGGCCGATACCTTCGGACGCATCGCCGAATGCTGTTCAGCCGGCCAGGCGGATCGGGACGGCGTGCGGTCAGGGCCCCTGGAGGTCCCGAATCTGCTGGCTCTGGGCCTGGGCCGTGCAGCGCAACTCAGCACCGGCCGCATGGCGCCTGGTCTGGATAACACGGCGTCGGTTCAAGGGGTTTGGGGCAGCGCCGTCGAACTGAGTCGGGGCAAGGACACACCCAGTGGCCACTGGGAGATGGCCGGGCTGCCGGTGGACTATGATTGGGGTTACTTTCCTGACACCCAACCCTGTTTTCCCCAGGTACTGATCGATGAGCTGGTGGAGCGCTGCGCCCTGCCCGGTGTGATCGGCAACCGACGCGCCTCGGGCACCGATATCCTTGAACTGCTGGGGGAAGCCCATATCCGCAGCGGATGCCCCATCGCATATACCTCGGCTGACAGCGTGTTTCAGATCGCGGCCCATGAGCAGCACTTTGGCCTGGATCGTTTATATGAGGTGTGTCGCGTCGCCCGGGAGCTGGTGGATGCATACCATGTGGGTCGCGTCATAGCCCGTCCGTTCATCGGCGAACGCACCGGCGAGTTCAAACGAACAGCGGGGCGCCGCGACCTGGCCACACCCCCAACCGGGCCGACGTTGCTGGACCTGGCGACCGATGCCGGGCATCCGGTGGTCTCGGTGGGCAAGATCGGCGATATATTCGCCCACCGCGGCACCGGATGCGAAGTCAAGGCCGACGGCAACCAGGCCTTGTTCGACGCCACCCTGACGGCGCTGTCAGAGGCCGCTGATGGCAGTCTGATCTTTGCCAACTTTGTCGATTTCGACATGCTCTATGGACATCGCCGCGATGTGCCGGGCTACGCCGCCGCTCTGGAGGCGTTTGACCGAAGGCTGCCGGAATTGCGGTCGGCCATGGTGGACGGTGATCTGGCCATCATCAGCGCCGATCACGGTTGTGACCCGACCTGGTCGGGCACGGACCATACCCGGGAGCAGGTGCCGGTGCTGGCATTCGGCCCCGGAGTAGCCCCCGGAGGCTGTGGGGTTCGGAACGGATTCGCTGACATCGGTCAGACTTTGGCGCGACATCTCGGCCTGCCACCCTTGGCTCACGGGAGCGTCATCGGCGAAGCGCTTCCCATCCCGCATACCGACGCGTAACCTTGCCGCCAGCCTGATTTTGAGATCAGCGGCCCTGGCCCGCCGAGGGTCTGCCGATCCATGTTCCCGGAGTATTCACGTCGATGGCAGAGGACATCACCTTCAGCCCCGAGGGCGTCGAACGGCTGGCCTTGTCCCAGTTCACCGAGAAGGCCTACCTGGATTATTCCATGTACGTCATTCTCGATCGCGCCCTGCCGTTTCTGGGCGATGGATTGAAACCGGTGCAGCGGCGCATCGTCTACGCCATGTCCGAGTTGGGTCTGTCGGCCGCGTCGAAGCACAAAAAGTCCGCCCGCACCGTGGGCGACGTGTTGGGCAAGTACCATCCGCACGGGGATTCGGCGTGTTATGAGGCCATGGTGCTGATGGCGCAGGCGTTCTCCTACCGCTATCCGCTGGTGGACGGGCAGGGCAATTGGGGTTCCACCGATGACCCCAAGTCTTTCGCCGCCATGCGCTACACCGAAGCACGTCTCACGCCTTATGCCCGCACGCTGCTGCAGGAGTTGGCCCAGGGCACAGTTGAGTGGGTGCCCAATTTTGACGGTACGCTGGAAGAGCCATCCCGGCTCCCCGCACGGCTACCCAATGTCCTGCTGAACGGCGGCTCCGGCATCGCCGTCGGTATGTCCACCGATATTCCACCTCACAACCTGCGTGAGGTGGCCTCGGCCTGCGTGCGTTTGTTGGAGGATCCCAAGGCCGAGCTCGACGCATTGCTGGAACACGTGCGCGGGCCGGACTATCCAACCGGCGCGGAGATCATCAATACCCCGGGGGAACTGCGGGCGATGTATGAGACCGGCGTTGGATCCGTGCGTGCCCGGGCGGTGTGGGAGCGGGATAACGG
Source organism: uncultured Gammaproteobacteria bacterium (assembly GCA_963783675.1). Classification (GTDB taxonomy): domain Bacteria; phylum Pseudomonadota; class Gammaproteobacteria; order Competibacterales; family JAHEDQ01; genus JAHEDQ01. The sequence goes on along the minus strand of CAWAOU010000027.1, from coordinate 471,357 downwards.
TGAGATCATCGTCACCGAGCTGCCCCATCAGACCTCGGGGGCCAAGATCCTGGAGCAGATCGCCGCTCAGATGACCGCCAAGAAGCTGCCCATGGTCGACGACCTTCGGGACGAGTCGGACCATGAAAATCCGTCCCGGCTGGTGATCGTGCCCCGGTCTAACCGGGTCGATCTGGATCGGCTGATGACCCACCTGTTCGCCACCACTGATCTGGAACGGAGTTACCGGGTCAACCTGAACATGATCGGTCTCGACGGTCGCCCGTCGGTGCGGGGTCTCAAACCGGTTCTGAGCGACTGGCTCAGCTATCGGATCGACACCGTTCGACGGCGTCTGGAGTTCCGGCTGGCCAAGGTGCTTGAGCGTTTGCATCTGTTGGACGGTTTGCTGATCGCACTTCTCAACATCGACGAAGTCATCCGCATCATCCGTTCGGAGGATGAACCCAAGCCCGCCCTGATGAATCGGTTCGGGTTGAGCGAGCTGCAGGCCAATTTCGTATTGGAAACCCGGCTGCGGCAGCTCGCCCGACTGGAAGAGATCAAGATTCGGGGGGAGCAGGCCGATCTGGCCTCCGAGCGCGACCACCTGGAGGCAATTCTTGGCTCACGGAGCAAGCTCCGCAAACTGGTGCGCCAGGAAATCGTCGAGGATGCCGAGACCTACGGCGACGAACGTCGGACCCGATTGATTCAACGTGAACCCGCCCGTGCTTTGGATGAAACAGATCTGATCCCCAGCGAACTGGTCACCGTGGTGCTGTCCCAGAAGGGTTGGGTGCGTGCGGCAAAAGGCCACGAGGTGGACGCCGCAGCTCTACCCTACAAGAGCGGTGACAGTTACCTCTCCGCGGCCAGCGGGCGCAGCAACCAGAGCGCGGTTTTCATGGATTCCGCCGGCCGCGCCTACGCGCTGACTGCCCATACCCTGGCTTCGGCCCGGGGCTATGGCGAACCCCTGACCGGGCGCTTCAATCCACCGGCTGGAGCTGCTTTCGTCTCGGTGGTGATGGGTCGCGATGAGGACCGGTTCCTGCTCGCGTCCAACGGCGGCTATGGATTTGTGGTCAGCTTTGGCGCCCTGCTTTCACGCAACAAGGCGGGCAAGGCTGTGGTTTCGCTTTCCGCCGGTGCCCATCTTCTGAAGCCGGTGATGGTGGCCGACCCGGTGGGTGATCGGCTCGCGGCCATCAGTTCGGAGGGTCATCTGCTGGTGTTTCCCATGGCCGATCTGCCGCAGATGGGCCGCGGCAAGGGCAATCGAATCATGGCTCTGGCCAAGGGTGGAGAAGATCGACTCCTGGCCTTGGCCAGCGTGCCGCCGGGTGGCACCCTGACCCTGTTCTGTGGCCGGCGGCATCTGGCATTGAAATCCAAGGATCTGGATGCCTATGAGGGCACCCGGGGGCGTCGCGGCCGGGTGCTGCCCAGGGGCTTCAGAAAGGTCGACGGCATAGAGGCGGGCGCGGCGTAGTGTCGGGTTCCAGCGGCTGATGGCCATGGCGTTCACACTGCTCGCCGAGGACGGCATCAGCCGAAGGGGGCGCCTCAGTTTCGACCGCGGTACGGTTGAAACACCTGCGTTCATGCCGGTCGGCACCTATGGCACGGTCAAGGCCATGACGCCGGAGGAACTGCGAGAGATAGGTGCGCAGATGATCCTCGGCAACACCTTCCATCTGATGCTGCGGCCGGGCACCGAGATCATCACCCTGCACGGCGATCTGCATGATTTTATGCATTGGGATGGGCCGATACTGACCGATTCGGGTGGCTTCCAGGTGTTCAGCCTGGCGGACATGCGCAAGATCACCGAACGAGGCGTGCACTTTCGCTCGCCGGTTGATGGCGCCCAGGTGTTTCTTGGCCCGGAGGAGTCCATGGCGGTGCAGCGTGCGTTGGGGTCAGATGTGGTCATGGCCTTCGATGAGTGCACGCCGTATCCGGCGACCCGGGATCAGGCGGCCGACTCCATGGCGCTGTCTATTCGGTGGGCGGCTCGCTGCCGGATCGCCCATGGCGACAACCCATCTGCGTTGTTCGGTATCGTTCAGGGTGGTGTGTTCCCGGATCTGAGGGCGGATTCCACGGCTGCTCTGGTGGACTTGGGATTCGACGGCTACGCGGTGGGTGGTCTCGCGGTGGGTGAACCCTTGGAACAGCGCAATGCCACCCTGACCGCCACAGTACCCGGACTGCCCAGATCCTGTCCGCGCTACTTGATGGGTGTGGGTCGACCGGAGGACATTGTCGAGGCTGTTCGGCGCGGCATCGACATGTTTGACTGCGTGATGCCGACCCGCAATGCCCGCAATGCACACCTTTTCACCCCGACCGGCGCGGTGCGCCTGCGTAACGCCCGCTACCGTCACGACACTTCGCCAGTGGATGAGTCGTGTGACTGCTATACCTGCCGCAACTACAGCCGGGCGTATTTGAAACACCTGTCTGTGTGCAATGAGATCCTGGGTCACAGATTGAACACAATTCACAATTTGCGCTATTACCAGCGGCTGATGCAGAGCCTGCGGGACGCCATCGAGCATAGGCGCTTGGACGCGTGCGTGCGGGAGTTCTATGATATGCGCGGCTTGACGACCCCGTCCCTATGAACCAACGGCCCGAGCGCGATACATTCCAGGCGCGGATAGAACGGATGCAGATGCTTGCCGGTCGTGTTAAAACTATTTTCTTTCAGCTACATAGAAGGCATTCTTGAGATGGAAACTGTGTTGAATTTTTTCATCCCCGAGGCAATGGCCCAGATGGGGGGTAGCGGCGAACCGGGCATGATCGGCCTACTGTTCCCGGTGCTTTTGATCGTTATTTTCTACTTTTTGCTGATTCGCCCTCAACAGAAACGTCAAAAAGAGCATAAGGCGATGGTGGAAGCCATCAAGAAAGGCGACGAAGTGGTCACCAGCGGCGGAATATTCGGCAAGATCGCCGAGGTGGGCGACAATTTTATTCTGCTTGATGCGGCAGACAACCTGCAGCTCAAGGTGCAAAAGCAGGCGGTGGCCACGGTTATGCCTAAGGGCACAGCCAAGAGCCTTTAAACTCCGGCGCCGGCGGTTCGCACCGCGTCACTCGGGATGTCGGGGTTTCCTGACCCCGGCACGCCTCCCAGTTCGAGGAATTCTGTTCCATGCTCAACCGCTATCCGTGGTGGAAGAATCTGATCATTGCCCTGGTGGTGTCGGTCGGTTTGTTATACGCACTGCCCAATGTCTTTGGTGAGGACCCGGCGGTGCAGGTCTTGCCCAATCGAGGGGCAGAGTTGCAGGTTGATGTACTGGATCGGGTGGAGGCCACTTTGGGCGAGGCCGGCCTCAGCACCCGCGGCGTGGAGCTGGGCGACGGCAGGCTGTTGGTACGTTTCAAGGATACCGAGGATCAGCTCAAAGCGGCGGATCTGATTGAACGCAGTCTCGGCAGTGGCTATACCGTGGCCTTGAACCTTGCCTCCAGCACCCCGTCCTGGCTCAAGGCGATCAACGCAATCCCCATGTATCTGGGCCTGGATCTGCGAGGCGGTGTGCACTTCCTGATGGAGGTGGACATGGTGGCCGCGGTACAGCAGGCGGAGGAGAACTACGCCTCCGAGGTCAGGAATCTGCTTCGGGGCGAGCGCATCCGGTATCAGGGGGTGATTCGCAACCCGACCGGTGGGGTGACGATCACCTTGCGTGACGCTGCCGATCTGGAGCGGACCCGTCAGTTGTTGAATGACGAACTCAGCGGCCTCAGTCTCGTCGTGGACGAGGGCACCCGCCGAGTGGTTGCGACCCTCACCGAGGAGGAGCAGGAGGCGCGGCGGCGCTTTGCCTTGAGCCAGAACATCACAACGCTGCGCAATCGAGTCAACGAATTGGGCGTGGCCGAGCCGCTGATCCAGCAGCAGGGGCTGAACCGCATCGTCGTGCAATTGCCCGGCGTTCAGGACACCGCGCGGGCGAAAGACATTCTGGGTGCCACGGCGACCCTGGAATTTCGGATGGTGGACGAGGAACACGACGCCCGGGAGGCCGCCAGCAGCGGCCGGGTACCACCGGGGGCCCGGCTCTATCGTGAGCGCAGCGGTGAGCCGATTTTGCTCCAGCGCCAGGTCATGCTGACCGGTGACTACATCACCGATGCGTCATCCGGTATCGATCAGCAAAGTGGGGGACCGGCGGTCTTCATTACCCTGGACGGGCGCGGTGCGAGTCGATTCAGCAATGCCACCAAGGACAATGTGGGCAAGCTCATGGGTGTGGTGTTCATTGAGCGGCGCACCGAAACCCGGATGGTGGGCGAGGAGACGCAGAAGATCAGTTCCACGGTGGAAGAGGTGATCAACGTGGCGCGCATACGTGAGCGGCTCAGCAAGCGCTTCCAGATCACCGGACTGGACGGCACCAACGAGGCGCGTGACCTGGCGTTGCTGCTGCGCGCAGGCGCGCTGGCGGCCCCGGTGGAGATCGTTGAGGAACGCACGGTCGGGCCGAGCATGGGCCAGGAGAACATCGATCAGGGTTTCCTTGCCGTGCTGGTGGGTTTCGCCCTGGTGCTGGTGTTCATGGCGTTCTACTACCGAGTATTCGGGTTGGCGGCCGACCTGGCGCTGGCGGTAAATCTGGTGCATGCTGGTGGCCCTGTTGTCCATGTTGCAGGCCACCCTGACCATGCCCGGTATCGCAGGTATCGTGTTGACCGTGGGTATGGCGGTGGACGCGAACGTGCTGATCTTCGAGCGCATTCGTGAGGAACTTCGGGTGGGGAACTCGCCTCAGGCGTCGATCGACGCCGGATATGCCAAGGCTTTGTCCACCATCGCCGATGCCAATATCACGACGTTGATTGCGGCACTGGTGCTGTTCATGTTCGGGACGGGACCGATCAAAGGGTTCGCAGTGACTCTGTCCATCGGCATCGTGACCTCTATGTTCACCGCCATCATGGGCACGCGAGCGCTGATCAATCTGATCTACGGCGGCAAGCGCATCCAGAAGTTGGCCATCTGACCCGGACGCTCCGGTTCAGGCAAACGGATACAAAAGTATGCAAATACTCAAGCAGCAAACGCACATCGATTTTCTCGGCCAGCGTCGCTACGCGGTCATCCTCTCTACTATTTTGGTGCTTGTCTCGCTGGCGTCGTTGGCGGTTCAGGGTCTTAAGTTGGGCATCGATTTTACCGGCGGGACGCTGATCGAAGTGGGGTATCCGGAGCCGGTGGATCTGGCGCCGGTGCGTGACGCCCTTATCGCAGCCGATTTCGATGACGCGCAGGTACAGCACTTTGGAACTGCCCGGGAACTCCTGGTGCGAATCGCGCCGCGAGAAGGGGTCAATTCGGCGGCCATCAGCACCCAGATACTGAGCGCGCTTCAGGGCGCACCCGAAGCCGCTGGCGTGGAGATGCGGCGGGTGGAGTTTGTCGGCCCCCAAGTGGGTGATGAGCTGACCGAGCAGGGTGGACTGGCGATACTCTATGCCCTGGCCGGTATTCTGGCGTATGTCGCATTTCGGTTTGAGTATCGTTTCGCCGCCGGGTCGGTGGCGGCTTTGGCCCATGATGTGATCATCACCCTGGGTTTTTTCTCGCTGTTCCAGGTGGAGTTCGATCTTACGGTGTTGGCCGCGCTTCTGGCGGTGATCGGTTACTCCCTGAACGACACCATCGTGGTGTTCGATCGCATTCGGGAGAATTTTCGGGTGATGCGCAAGGGCAGCACCCAGGAGGTGATGAATCGTTCGATAAATCAGACTCTGTCCCGTACCCTGATGACCTCATTCACCACCCTGCTGGTGCTACTGTCCCTGTTTTTCCTCGGGGGTGAGATCATCCACGGCTTCTCTCTGGCGCTTATCGTCGGTGTTGTGGTGGGGACCTACTCATCCATTTACGTCGCCAGCACCACTGCTCTTGCATTGGGCGTGAGTCGCGAGGATTTGATGACACGCAAAGGCGAGGGCAAACCGTCGGCAGAGGAAACGCCCTGACCCGCGAGGCGGCGAACTGGGGGTAGAGAAGACCTGCCATCAGTGCGGGAATCCTGTGTTCGCCGTTGATCGAAACGATCCAACGGGTAGCGTCCCCAGCGCCAGCCTGAATGTGTGGAAGACACTACACTAGCTCGCCAGCGCGGGTGGGAGCAGGGGGTGTATGGTCTGGACTATGGCCTTGAACACTTTTGGGGTCCCGGCAACCACGTTGCCGGTGTCCAGGAATGCGTGGCCGCCGCCGAAATCCCCCACCAGCCCACCGGCCTCTTGCACTAACAGGGTGCCTGCGGCCATGTCCCATTCGGCCAGGCCGATCTCCCAGAACCCATCCAGTCGCCCAGAGGCCACGTAGGCCAGATCAAGGGCGGCTGCCCCGGCCCGTCGGATATCGCCGCAACGGTTAAACAGCGCGCGGAAGGTCTCCAGATAGGCGTCCACGTGTTGAGGTGATTTGAACGGGAACCCGGTTCCGAGCAGCGCGCCGTTCAGGCCCGATGCGGCACTCACCCGAACGCGTCGATCATTCAGGAATGCGCCGCCGCCGCGGGAAGCGGTGAACATTTCCTCCAGCATGGGATCGTACACCACGCTGGATTCCAGCCTCCCAGCATGGCGAAAGGCAATGGAAACCGCGAAGTGGGGAAAGCCATGTAAATAGTTTGTGGTGCCGTCCAGCGGATCGATCACCCATTCGTTCTCGTTCTTTCCGCTGGCGCCGCTCTCTTCGGCCAGGATGGCGTGATCGGGGTACGTGTTGCGTATCAAGCGTATAATCTCGGCCTCTGCCTGCCGATCCACGTCGCTGACGAAATCGTTGCGCTGCTTTGTGTCCACGTGGACCAGATCGAGGCGATCGAGTTTGCGTAGCATGACGCGGCCCGCCTCGCGGGCGGCACGCAGAGCGATGCTGAGAGTCGGGTGCATTGGGCGTGAATCCTGGCTGGTCCCGGGAAGGCGGCGGATTGTATCAGACGGTGAAAAGTTTTGTCCCGTGCGTGCCACCGGAGCCGGTCGGCTGGTAGCGACGGGCTCGAATCGCTCCACAGGTGAGTTGGCGTATGCAACAGGTCAGCATTGTGTTGGTTGGAACCACCCACTCAGGCAACATCGGTGCGGTAGCGCGTGCCATGAAGACCATGGGGTTGGTGGATTTACGTTTGGTACAGCCGGTTTGCCGGGTGGATGATGTTGCCACAGCGCGGGCCTCGGGTGCGGAGGATGTGCTGCAGGGCGCACGCATCTACGAGTCCCTGGACCAGGCGGTGGAGGAGTGTGACCTGGTGGTAGGCGCCTCGGCTCGGTTGCGGAGTCTGCCCTGGCCGGTGGCGGACCCCCGGCAGACGGTGGCCCGGATCCGGTCGCCAGGCGCAGCGCGCGCAGCCGTGCTGTTTGGGCGTGAGCGATCTGGGTTGAGTAACGATGAGTTGGAACGGTGCCATCTGTTGATGCACATTCCCACAGCGCCGGATTTCAGCTCTCTCAATCTCGCCGCCGCGGTGCAGGTCCTGGCCTACGAACTGCGCATGGCGGAAGCGTCAAACCCGCCCCCCGACCTGAGCAAAGATCGACCCGCAACGGGCGGCGAAATGCAGCACTTCTACGCGCACTTGGAACAGACCCTGATCGACATCGGTTTTCTTCATCCCAGCCGCCCCGGGCGGGTCATGCGCCGACTCAAGCGGCTGTTCAATCGGGCCGAGGTGGAGGCGGTTGAGATCAACATTCTGCGCGGCATTCTCGGCGCCGCCCAGGCGCGCCATGGTGGTCAGCGCTGACTGCGTCCTGGGTTGTGTCGATAGGGTGAGTCACAGGTTCGAATCGATGTCACCTCGCATGAGTGTATAGTTATCGATCCATGAGCTATGAAACAGTGTTGATCAACTGACGGTCCGCAAGCATGTTCAGGCAGTTCCGAGAAGACATCTACTGCGTATTCGACCGGGATCCGGCGGCGCGCAACGTATTTGAGATCGTAACCACATATCCCGGCATCCATGCGATTCTGATTCATCGCCTGAGCCACCGGCTCTGGCGTATGGGACTCAAGTGGGTTGCACGGATGCTATCGACCATTGCCCGCTGGCTTACCGGTATCGAAATCCATCCGGGCGCGCGCATCGGTCGGCGCTTTTTTATAGACCATGGAATGGGGGTTGTGATTGGGGAAACCGCCGAGGTGGGAGAAGACTGCACGCTTTATCACGGTGTGACCCTGGGCGGCACCAGTTGGAACAAAGGCAAACGGCACCCGACGCTGGAAGATAATGTGGTGGTCGGTGCAGGCGCCAAGATTCTAGGTCCGGTCGTGGTGCGCCAAGGCGCCCGCATCGGCTCCAATTCGGTTGTGCTCAAGGATGTGCCGTCCGGGGCAACGGTGGTGGGTGTTCCGGGCCAGGTGGTCCGCCGGGTGGTCGAGGATGCTGACCACGCCCGCCGACGTGCATTTGCTGCCAAGATCGGGTTCGACGCCTACGGCACAACGCCAGACATGCCCGATCCAGTGACCCACGCGGTCAATCACATGTTGGATCACATCCATGCCATGGACACACGCATCGAGGAGCTGTGCGATCTAATGCGCACAGTGGGGGCCGAGCCGGGCGCCACACGGCTGCCGGAGCTCGACTCATGCGAGCTTGAAGGCTGCGAACCCACCTCGCCCGTGGACGAGGTGACGGTGCGCCGCGCCGGCAGCGTCGACTGATACGGCCCATGCCTTCCCCCGTGACGGTGGTGCACGCCGTTCGGTCAACTTGCTGTGTTCACCTGATCCAGCAGATATTGCACCAGCAGGGGTACGGGTCTGCCCGTTGCGCCCTTGTTGGTGTCTCCACTGATCCAGGACGTCCCCGCGATATCCAGATGCGCCCAGTGATACTTTTTTGCGAATCGAGACAGAAAACACGCCGCGGTGATTGCGCCGCCGTAAGGCCCGCCGATGTTCGCCATGTCGGCAAAGTTACTGTTCAGCTGGTCCTGGTACTCGTCCCACAGGGGCATTTCCCAGGCGCGGTCGGCCGCTGCTTTCCCTGCTGCCAACAAGTCGTTGGCCAGCGGTTCGTGGTTGGAGAACAGGCCGTGGGGTATTTTACCCAGCGCGGCCACGCAGGCGCCGGTAAGGGTTGCAATGTCGATCACCGTGCTCGGTTTGTAGCGCTCTGCATAGGTCAGCGCATCGCACAGAATGAGTCGCCCCTCGGCGTCCGTGTTGAGGATCTCTATGGTCTGCCCTGACAGGCTGGTGACCACGTCGCCGGGTTTGGTGGCGCGCCCGTCCGGCATGTTCTCGGTGGTTGGCACCAGGACCACCAGATTCAGCGGCAGCTCCAGGTCGACGCAGGCGCGCATCGTGCCCAGTACGGCCGCTGCACCGCACATGTCGAACTTCATTTCGTCCATGCCCTTGCCGGGTTTGAGCGAGATACCGCCGCTGTCGAAGGTGACACCTTTGCCCACCAGGACAACGGGCGGCTGCTTCTTTTTCCCGCCCCGGTACTCCAGAACGATCAGCTTGGCCGGCTGCTCGGAGCCAGCGCTGACCGACAGCAGGGATCCCATGCCAAGCTTGGCCATGCTCGCCTCGTTCAACACCCGTGCGGACAGGCTCTTATGGCTCTTGCCCATGCTGGTGGCGTAGTCCGCCAGGTAGCTGGGGGTGCAGATGTTACCCGGCTGGTTGGCAAGGTCCCGAGCAGTCCGCATCCCCTCGACAATGGCGGCGCCTTCCCGCACCGCGCGCTCACCGTCGGGCAGATCCCGCCGATTCGGCACGCTCAGGGTCAGTTTTCGCAGTGGACGCCGGGGCTGGTCTTTCTCGCTCTTGAGCGCATCGAACTGGTATAGCGACCCGCCGGTGGCTTCCACCGCCTGACGCAACTTCCATCGGTCATCGCGCCCCCGCACGGTGAGTTCGGTAAGGTAGCTGACCGCCTCGGTGGCGCCAGTGTTGTTCAGAGTAGTGGTGGCCTGAGCGATGATGTCCCGGTAGCGACGATCGACCAGGTCGCGTTCGCGGCCGCATCCCACCATCAGTACGCGGTCGCAGATCACGTTTTTAACAGCGTGCAGGATCAGGGTTTGCCCGAGCTTGCCGTCCATGTCACCGCGGCGAATGATGCCGGACAGTTCGCCGCCACTGGCCTCATCGAGTTGCTCGGCGGCTGGAGACATGCGCCGCGACTCGTAAATGCCCACTACGACGCAGGCTGTTCTTTGCTTTTCGGGATTTCCACTCTTGACTGCGAATTTCATAAAGGCGGCTCCAACTCGATGCGGCATGGGTGTGTCTGGAAAATGGGCGGTTCGGGGCTCGAACGGGTGCGCCGGGTCTCGCTCCGCCGGCTGAAACGCGGACACTGTGCGCTGGCAGCCAACGACGGCCCCGATCACAGAGAAATGGTACAGGAAATCCAGGCTGGCGACTGCTGCCCCGGGATGATCTCCCCGCGTCAGGTGTGTGCGGCTAGAAAGGACCGCACTTCGCGCTCCAGCAATGGCCAGGCAGGGTCGTTATCCGGCATCATGTGATTATCGCTGTCATAGGCAATAAAACGGGCGTTTGGCAGGCCGGCAGCAAGCTGGCGACTCTGCTCGATTGGCTGCATGCGGTCGCCGCGGGCGTGCAAAACCAAACAGGGTGCCTGAACGGCGCCCAACTGGCGGGTCACGTCCAAGTGATCCACCACGTCACGAAACCGTCCAAGATTTTCCGGAGAGATCATCTCCAGCATGTCCTCGGCGTAGCCTCGACGTTCCTCTTCGCTGGCCCCTGGTATGATGATTTGAGCCAGCAGATCCCGCAGCGATGGATAAGCGTCGTCCCAGCCAGCGGTCATCATCGCCCGGAATGCGCCCGCCAGTTCTGTGTCTTTCTTGGAGCCTCGATTGGCCCGACCGAGGGGGAATCCACCGATCATGACGATTGCGGATACCCGCTCGGGATGACGGGCGGCAAAGGCGGCCGCGACTGCACAGCCCTGAGAAATAGCCACGATCGGTGCCCGCTGGACGGGCACGGTGTCAAACACGGATTCAAGGTCGTCTACGAAATCGTCAAATGTGATGCTGTCCAGGTCCCAGTCCGACAAGCCATTACCCCTGGCATCGAATCGCACAAGCCTGAACCGCTCTGAAACGGCGGTGATGATGGGTGCCAAACCGGGATTGCGCCAATCCAGATCCAGATGCCCAATCCAGTTGGGGGCCTTGACCACCGGCGGTCCATCGCCGTTCATGGTCCAGGCCAGGCGCACCTGGTCCCGGGTTGTACAAAAGCGGATCTGCTGCGATTCAGCCTGTCTCTTGCGGCGGCCGTTAACCGCGGGGTCGGTGAAATCCACGGAAAGCACTTCGATGGGTTGTGCGATGCCTTTGAATGAGTGGACGCCTTCACGACGCAGTCGAAACGGGAGGTTGCTGCCCGCCAGATCACACAGGGTGCGTGAGGCTAGAACGGCTCCGGGATGAGCGGTCGCCTGGAGTCTGGCCGCGATGTTGACGCCGTCGCCAAATATGTCTCCGCCCTCTGCGACCACGTCACCGGCATGGATGCCGGCGCGCAAACGAATGGGTTCCGGTTGATGAAACGGCGCGTCGGGTTCGCGCAGCGCCAGCTGTATCCGCACCGCGCATTCCAGCGCCTGGGACGCGGCTGCGAATTCGATCAGGGCGCCGTCGCCCATAAGCTTGACAATATGCCCTTCCGAGGCGGCCACTGCGGGCCTCACCACCGAACGGTAAATCGCGTTCAAGGCTGCCAGGACGCCGTTCGCATCTGACTGCATCATTCGGCTGTAGCCCACCACGTCCAGCGCTATAATGGCGGCCAGCCTCTTGGTCGACATGGTCGGTGCTCCTGGTGGGCTTTTCGGACCGCATGCGGGGGATCCTTCATGGGTCTCGTCGCATCGGTCGCCCGCAGGTTTCAGTATAGGAGGTGATCGAGATTTCGGTATACCGCGCGGCGCATCCGGCCTCGAGCGGTGGCAGCGGATGACACGGGCCCTGGCTTGTACTGTACGGCCCCAACACCGCAGAATCGCGGCAGGAGTGCTTCGGTCTCCACATCCATATTCCTGCTTCGGAGTGCCGGTGTTTTGGGACGTATAGACCGATATCTGGTGCGGGAACTGACCCAGTCATTCGTTGCCGTGTTTCTGGTGCTGTCGCTGGTTTCCATCAGCAATGCGCTGGCGCAGTATCTCACCCAGATTGCAGAGGGGCGGCTGGCGGGGGATGCCCTGCTGATATTGCTGGCCCTGAAATCAGTGCGTTTGTTGACCGTACTGGTTCCGCTGGGCTTGCTGCTAGGCGTCATGTTGGCCCTGGGGCGCTTGTACCGGGACAGTGAGATGACGGCGTTGATGGCCTGCGGAATCGGTCCGTCACAGATTTACCGTGCGCTGGCCTTATTCGGTTTTCCTCTGATTCTCGGTTTGGCCTGGTTCTCGTTCCAGGGCGGCCCCTGGGCCGTCAGCCTCAGCAGTGAGTTTCGGTACCGGGCGGCGCAGAGCGCACAGATTACGCTAGCCGCACCGGGCCAGTTCCGGGAAATGGGCGGCGGTCAACTGGTGGCCTATGCGGAGGGCTCCGATCCAGAGAGCGGTGAGTTGATCGGTGTCTTCTTGCAACGCAGCGAACCAGATCGGGACACACTCATCACAGGCCGGCGCGGGCGCCAATACGTTGACCCGGATACTGGAGCACGGTATCTGATTCTGCGCTACGGACAGCAGACTGAAAGCACGCCGGGCCAACTTGATTTTCAGATCACCGAATTCGACGAGATGGCTGTGCTGGTCGATGACTCCGGCCCCGATGAACGCGGCACCGACAGTGAAGAGAAACCATTAGGCGAGATCTTGGGGTCGAACGAATTGGGAGATATAGCTGAATTGCATTGGCGCATCGCCCCACCGGTGGCGGCTTTGATTCTGTTGTTGTTGGCGCCGCCGCTGGCTCACGCCGGTCCTCGGGATGGTCGCTACGGACGGCTGACTCTGGCGATTCTTGTGTTCGTGATCTATCTCAATCTGCTGGGAGTCGGCCGTGTCTGGATCGAACAGGGTGACGTCTCTCCGGGTCTGGGTTTGTGGTGGGTCCACGCCGGTGTCTTGCTGTTGGTCGGTGGCTTTCTGTTTCGGGGGCAGCTCTATGGTCTGAGCGTCCGCCACGCGCCTGATCACCCGCCGCGCCCGTCCGGTTCTTCATGAGTATTCTGGATCGCTACATTTTTGGCGCCGTACTGCGGGCAACGCTGTTGTCTTTGCTGGTACTCGTCGCGCTACAGAGTCTGTTCGTGTTTCTTGCGGAGTTCGACAATGTGGGCGATGCCGATTACGGCGTAGCCGCCGCCGCCGGCTACCTGCTTGCCACCATGCCGGAGCGGGTGGTTGAAGTCCTGCCGCTCGCCTTTCTTTTGGGCGGATTGCTCGGCATGGGCGCATTGGCCCATGGCAGCGAACTGGTCGTCATGCGGGCCTCGGGGCGTTCGGTCCTTAGACTGGTCATGGCCGCGATGTTGCCCGGTGTCTTGATGGTGGGTATCGGCTCATGGCTTGGCGAGGCGGTGGCACCGGAACTCAGCCAGCGCGCCAATCAGGAGCGGGCAATGGCCCGTGGCAAGAGCCTGAGCATTCTCCAGGGACGCGGATTCTGGGCGCGCAACGGGGATGAGTTTGTCCACGTCGATCGCATCAGCCCGGATGGACACTTGGAGGGCGTCGACGTGTATCGAATTGACACCGATGCCATGCGTCTGCGTGGCGTCAGTCGGGCTGAAACCGGCATCTATCGCGATGGTGAATGGCATCTTCAGGCCTTGACCGACGTGGAGTTGACGGAACAGGGTGTTATCCGGAGGTCCAGCACGGAGCACATCTGGAATGCGTCCATCAGCCCCCGTTTGTTGGGCGTGCTGGCGCTGGAGCCCGAAATGCTCTCCATGCGCGATCTGAGTCTGTATGCGGGCTACCTTGAGAGCAATGGACTCGGGGCAGATGCCCATCGTCTGGCCTGGTGGACCAAGCTGGTGGCGCCGGCGGGTAACCTGGTCATGTTGTTTATCGCCATGCCGCTGGTATTTGGTGGCCTGAGATCGCGGGGCGCCGGGCAGCGATTGTTCGTCGGTGTCGTTATCGGGCTCGCCTATTTTCTGGTTAATCGCACCCTGAGCAGCGTTGTGCTGGCCTATGGGTTTCCGCCCGTTCTCAGCGCGGTGGCACCACCGGTCCTGTTTTTCGCCTGTGGCTTGTTTGCCATGGCACGCATACGCTGACCCGGATCACCGTTGTTCCCTTCTCCCTGGCGGCTTGGGTAACAGCACGACCCGTGACTTTGAAGCGATGTCGTTCCAGCTGCGTCGCTGACGGTCGATCAGGATCCAGACATAGCTGATACCGCAAGGTAGCAGAGCGGCGGCGTACTGGAGCACGCTGTGCCCCGTGACGTTCCCGGTCTTGGGTTGCTGGCCGAGCCAAAGCAATCCCAAGCCCAGCAGAGTCAGCGGCAGCGCCACTCTGATCAGTGCCTGACCCCAGTTCACGCCGTGACCGCCTGCGGTTTGCAGTCGCAGACGCCAGGCGCGCATGCCCAGAGTCTGGCCGCCGTGGGTCCAGAACCAGCCAAAGAATCCGTAGCAGACCAGGGCGAGGTAGATCTGGAAGCCGTGTCCATTGCTGGCGGGCGCCGCAACGCCTGCAGCACGGGCCCCGAGCAGGGCCGCAAGTGCTGCCAACATCAGCACCGCCGTCAGCAACAACAGGTCGTAGAACAAGGCGGCGAAGCGGCGAAATAGGCCGGCTGTGGCGATTGCCACTTCGCTTTGCGTATCGTCATCGGAGGGCATCTGACAGGTCTTGCTCCTCTGCCTGGACGGGGGCATCTTGCGGTGGTTCGACTGAGGCCGGGTGATCGATTCCCATAAGTTCGTTGCATTCCGCAGCCTGGCGAACATCGTATGTTTGCTGAAAACCGCCCAGGCCGGGCTTGACGAAGATCTGAACGAGATGGACGACGTCTGACGTTGGTGATTGTGCCCGGCCCGTGGCGTCAGATAACGCAGCAGATCAGTTCGAACGGCACATCCCACTCGGCTTGCATGGCGCGGACATTGGGATTGGGTTGTTCCAGGAATCGCACAGTGAAGCGGTGCTTGCCGCCACTCACCTCGGGGAAGACATTGGATGCCTGGTCGACGATGACCCGGGTCAACTGAGTCGGCGCATTGCTGTCCAGGTTCATCTGAAACAGGCCCTGCCGGGCGGTTTCAGCCGTGGCCACCGCACTTTGACGCACCATGCCGAGAATCAGACTGACGGCTTTCATCAGCGGCTGCAGCGGCGCACGCCACTCGTCCATGTACGCCAGGCGCTGCTGTACATCGTTGCCTTCCAGCCAGTTATGCAGGGCCGGCAAGTCGAAACTGCAGGTGCCACCGGGAATGGCGCTGCGTTGACGAATCCCGGTGAGGAACTCGTTGCGCCGAATGCTCTCCTGGGAAAGGACTTTCGCCATCAGCAGGGTTTCTCGGATGGTGCCGATATCCTGAAGTACCGTACTCAGCGCTTTTGGGTCTACGCCTGGGCTATCCATCAATCTGGACAGATTGGCGTAGTGCCGGTCCAACTCCTGCAGCAACTCCGACTTGAGCTCGTTTCTGGATACGATGCTGTAGATCTCGAAGAAAGCGTGCAGGGCGTTGCGGGTATCCCAGGACGATTCGCCGCCAGCCGCGAAGTCCAACTGCTGAAACATGAACTCAAGGCGCAGGAAGGTTCGCATGCGCTCGTTGAGGGGCGTTTCGTAGCAGATTTGGGCGGATTCCAATGATCGATCCTATTGTGACAACACGTCTTGTGACAACACGTCTAAGTTCCCGCGTGCCTGCCCCGCGAGCGCCGGTTTGTTGTGAAATGCATCCCGATCCGGTGCTGCCCCGGGATCGGTGGGACCGTTCCTCAGTGCGGCAGTCGGAGCTAGTGTAGTGTCTCCCACACGACTTAACACCTGCGCTGGCCCTCGCGGTCCCTGACGGCGTTGCGGATCGTCGCAATAGCGCTGGCTATTCCTCCTCACCGCGCCTTGTCAGTAACCACGATGCCTAACCACAACCATCAAGTTATTTGGAAGACACTACACTAGTCGGGTGGCCTCGGCTTACGGAATTGCCGGTCCAGTGCCGACACGCGGCCTCGCAGCGTTTCAATTGACCCCGTATTGTCAATGACGTGGTCCGCCACGTCCAGCCTCTCACGTCGAGTTGCCTGGGCGGCTATCATTTTGCCAGCGAGTTCTGCCGATATGTCATCGCGTCTTGTCAGCCGCGCCAGCTGATCCGATTCCGCCAGGTCCACGACCAGAACACAATCAACCGTTCCGATCAGACCGGACTCCACCAGCAATGGCACCACTACGAGGCAGTAGGGGTGGGTAACCTCGGCGATGCGTCGAGCCGTCTCCGCTCTGATCCGAGGGTGCAAAATTGCGTTGAGCTCGCTTCTAAGCTTGGGATCATCGAACACGATCTGGCGCAACGCCACCCGATCGAGTCGGCCATCTGCCTGCAGGCAGTTTCGACCGAATTGCTCTACGATTTCGGCTAATGCGGGCTCTCCGGGCTCAACCAGGTCTCGTGCAATCTGGTCGCTGTCGATCACAGGAGCGCCCAGTTCGCTGAACAAATCGGAAATCGTGGTCTTGCCGCTGGCGATGCCGCCGGTCAGACCGACCACCCTTGGATGTGCCGGGGAGACATGCATGAATCAGGGATTGTCAGGCAAGACCGCTGAAGCTGAGGTACCAGTCAGTGATCCTATCGCCCCACATGAGATTGATCCAGCCGGCTGCCGCCAGAAACGGACCAAACGGCATGGGAACGCTGCGTTCATGACGTCGGCTCAAAACCAGTGCAATACCGACCAGTGCACCAACCACTGAGGAAACCAGAATAACGGCCGGCAGGGCCTGCCAACCCAACCAGGCTCCAAGCAGGGCAAGCAGTTTGAAATCGCCGTAGCCCATGCCTTCCTTGCCGGTCACCAGGCGAAACAGATGGAACACGAGCCACAGTGACAGATAGCCGGCCATGGCGCCCACCACACCGCTGTGGAGATCCGCAAACACCGGCACCATGGCGAGGGCGAGGCCCAACCAAAGGCAGGGGAGGGTAATGGCATCCGGCAGCAGCTGCTCGCGCAGATCGATCACCGACAGGGCGATCAGTGTCCAGGTGAGAATCACCGCCATGCCGCCTTCCAGCGTGGGGCCGAAGTGCAGCAGCACCAGCGCCGACAGCAGGGCAGTCAGCAGTTCCACCAGCGGATACTGGATCGATATGCCGGCACCGCAGTGCCGGCACTTTCCGCGTTGTAGCAGATAGCTGATCACGGGAATGTTTTCAAACGGACCGATTTCTGTGTCGCAATGCGGGCACCGTGATCGGGGGGTCATCAGGTTGAAGCGAGGCGGTTCCGTCAGCTCTTGGGTTCCGGCCAGTTCGGCGCATTGCGCCTGCCATTGCCGTTCCAGCATCACCGGAAGCCGCAGAATGACGACGTTGAGAAAGCTGCCGATCAACAGTCCCAAGAGGCCGCCGGCCAGTCCCAGGAGCAGGGGCTGGCCGGCCAGGAGTTCCAATAGGCTCATGTGGGGCGCTGACCTTCCCTAGATGACCTGCCCCATCTTGAAGATCGGGAGATACATGGCCACCACCAGGCCGCCCACCACGACGCCCAGGAACACGATGATGATCGGTTCCAGCAGGGTGGTCAGAGAGTCGATGAGGTTGTCCAGATCCTCTTCGAAGAAATCCGCGACTTTGGCCAACATGTCGGACAGGGAACCCGATTCCTCGCCGATGGACACCATCTGGATTACCATTTCGGGAAACAGACCGGTCTGGCGCATGGCGAAATTGAGCTGTTGCCCGGTGGAGACCGCGTCACGCATTTCCAGGGTGGCGTCGCTGTAGACGGCGTTGCCGGTGGCGCCCGCCACCGACCCCATGGCGTCCACCAAAGGCACGCCCGCGGCGAACATGGTGGACAGAGTTCGGGCGAACCGCGCGTTGGCGGAAAGCTCAAGAATGGTCCCGAAGATGGGCAGTTTCAGGCCCAGTTGGTCGACTTTACGCCTGACCTTGAGTGATTTCTTGTGGGTGTTGATTATAATCACGGATCCGGCAAACAGGATCCCGAATATGACCCACCACCAGGCCTGAACAAAGCGTGACAGATCGATCACCATGCGGGTGAACGCCGGCAGATCCGCGCCAAACCCCTTGAACAGCGATTCGAACTGAGGCACGACGAAGATCAGGATAATGGCGGTAACACCTATCGCAACGGTCACGACGGACGCCGGATAGATCAAAGCTTTCTTGATTTTGGCCTTGAGGGACTCGGTCTTTTCTTTGTAGACCGCGACCTTTTCCAACATGGTGTCGAGCACACCCGCTTCCTCACCTGCCTTGACCAGATTGCAAAACAGATCGTCGAAATAGGCGGGGTGCTTGCCCATGGATTCATTCAAGGAGGTGCCGCTCTCCACATCGACTTTGATCTGCCGAATCAGCTCCTGCAGGGCCAGCTTCTTGCCACCCTGAGCCACCATGTCCAGTGCTTGAACCAAGGGAATGCCTGCTGCCACCATGGTGTAGAGCTGGCGGGTGAACAGTGAAATATCCTTGGGATTGATCTTGTTGCCGAAGTTGATCAGGGGTTTGGGCTTTTTCCTGACCTTGGTGGCGATGATCCCCTGGCGTCGAAGCTCAAGCTTGACGATGCTCCGGTCGGTGCCACGAAGCTGCCCCTTGACCTTTTTTCCACGCTTGTCTTTGCCTTCCCAGACAAACATCAAATTGCTTGCTGCACTCGCATCGGCGGCCATATTTTAATCCTTGGTAACGCGGTTCACTTCTTCGAGACTGGTTGTGCCCTGCAGCACTTTGATCAGACCGGATTTGCGCAGGTTACGCACGCCTTCGGTGGCGGCCTGGTCCGCCAGATCGATGGCATTGCCACCGGTCATTATGAGACGGCCCATATCCTCGGAAATGGGCATGACTTCATAGATGCCCACCCGACCTTTGTAGCCCCCGGTGCATTTGTCGCAGCCCTTGGGCTTGTAGACGGTGATTCCGTCCGCGATTTGCGCCTCGCTGAAACCCTCCGCCTGCAGGGCCTCGGCGGGAACGTCCACCGGCTCCTTGCAATGCTCGCACAGTCGTCGGGCCAGCCGTTGGGCGATGATCAGGATGACGGCCGAGGCAATGTTGTAGGGTGCAACCCCCATGTTGGCGAGTCGGTTCAGTGTCTGCGGCGCATCGTTGGTGTGCAGCGTGGATAAGACCATGTGTCCGGTCTGCGCTGCCTTGATGGCGATCTCGGCCGTTTCCAGATCCCGTATTTCACCCACCATGACGATGTCCGGATCCTGGCGCAGGAAAGCCCGCAATGCCCGCGCAAACGTCATTCCGGTCTTATCGTTGACGTTGACCTGGTTGATGCCCGCCAACTGAATCTCCACCGGATCCTCCGCGGTGGAAATATTGCGTTCATTGGTGTTGAGAATATTCAGCGCGGTATAGAGGGACACCGTCTTACCGCTGCCGGTTGGTCCGGTGACCAGCACCATCCCCTGCGGTCGGTGTATGGCTTTCAGAAACAGCTGTTTCTGATCGTCTTCGTAGCCCAGGGCATCGATGCCCAGCATCGCGCTGCTGGGATCCAGGATACGCAGGACGACTTTTTCACCGTACAGCGTGGGCAGGCTGTTGACACGGAAGTCGATGGCACGCTTCTTCGAGAGATTCATCTTGATGCGGCCATCCTGCGGCACCCGGCGCTCGGCAATGTCCATATTGGACATGACCTTGAGCCGGGCGATCATGCGGGTCGCCAGATTGTTCGGCGGCCGGGCGATTTCATGCAGAATGCCGTCTTGACGGAAACGGACCCGGATAAACTTCTCGTAAGGTTCGAAGTGAATGTCTGAGGCGCCCCGATTGATGGCGTCAAGCAAAACCCGGTTGACGAACCGAACCACGGGCGTGTCGTCCGCCTCGGAGGACTCCTGCGCCCGGTCGGCGGCCAGGTCCTCATCACTGGTCACCTCGATGTTGTCCAGATCCTCGTCCAGCATGCCGCCCAGAGCGTCGACTTTGTCGAGCGCCTGTTCGATCACGGAACCGAGCTGATCGTCCCGCACCAGTATGGGCTCGGTTCGCAGGCCGCTGGCGAACTTGATCTCTTCCAGCCCCCTTTGATTGGTGGGATCAGAGACGGCCACATAGAGGTGATTGCCACGCCGATAGATAGGCAGTGCACGATTGTCGCGGATGATTTTCTCATCCACGATGTCGGACAAGGTGGCATCGCGATCCAGAGTGGTCAGATCGAGCAGTGGGATGCTGAAGTCGCGGGACGCGGTGCGTGCAATCTGTCCGGCGTCGATCGAGCCTTTTTCCACCAGATAGGTGGTCAGGGGCGTGCCCTCAGCCCGGGCTTTGCCATTCGCATCGCGGGCGGCTTGTTCGGTTAGAATCTGGTGTCGAACAAGGGTTCGGGCCAGACCGTCAAGCGGCTGAGCAAAAGTGGTTTGGGACTGTGGGGACGCCATAGGTTCGCCTTAGGGGTTCGGCCTTGAAAATTACTGTATGCGCTGGATCGAGCCTTTCCAATAGGAAATGTCTTCGCCGACGGCTGCTGAATTGCCGACCCGGTGTGTCAGCCCGCTCGCCTCAATGCGGGAACCCTAAGCAACATCAGTACCATTAGCTGCAAGGCATGGATTGGCGGACCGGAGGGCCCGGCATAGGCAGCGCGATCGGGATCGGGATCGGGATCGGGATCGGGATTATCTGATCGATCGGTGCAGGATCGCCCGATCAGGAATCCGGACTTGTGGACTTGGTGCTGAACAGCAGCATGGTGATCTGTTCCGACACAAGACCGATGAGGAACACGATCGTCGAAGTGGAGAACAACAGGGCGGACATGTTGGAAAATTGGCCATGGGCAAAGTAGGTATAGCCGTAGCGCAGCAG
The DNA here is from genome assembly GCA_963783675.1 of uncultured Gammaproteobacteria bacterium. Lineage (GTDB taxonomy): Bacteria > Pseudomonadota > Gammaproteobacteria > Competibacterales > JAHEDQ01 > JAHEDQ01. The sequence continues at coordinate 450,323 of CAWAOU010000027.1, read as the reverse complement.
TCCCAGGGCGAAAAAAACCACGCTGATGGGCAGAAACATCTTGAGCGGAGAGTACAGTGTGGCGACCCGAAAAATGATGATGATGAATCGGAACCCGTCGCGCAGCGGACGAATGTGACTCACGCCGCCGCGCTCCCTGGCCCGGATCGGCACATAGCCAACCGAATAGCCGTTGCGAAAGAAAGCCATGGTGATGGTGGTTGGGTAAGAGAAGCCGTTCGGCAGCAGGCGTAGGAATTCGCGGAATTTGCTGGCTTCCGCGGCCCGAAATCCGGACGTGAGATCGGCCACCACGTGCCCCACCATGCGCGTCGCCACCTGATTGTAGACCCCGTTCGCCAGTCGCCGGCCAAGGCTGGCATGCGTATCCGCCTGGCGTGCGCCGACCACCATTTGGTAGCCACCGTTTAAGCTGGCAAGAAGACGCGGTATATCGGCCGGATCGTGCTGACCGTCCGCGTCCATGAACACCAGCGTTCGCCCATGGGCGGCCCGCGCTCCCGCCTTGACTGCGGCTCCGTTGCCCATGCTGTAGGGATGAGCCAGGCAGCGTACGCCCAACTCCTGACACAGGGTTTCGGTGCGGTCGGTCGATCCATCGCTGACCACAATGATTTCGGCGTCGGGCAGCACTGCCTGAATCTCAGGCAGCAGTGTCTTGAGGTTGTCAGCCTCGTTTTTCGCCGGCAAGACAACCGAGATCTCGACTGGGGCCGAGGGGGATTGGGACATGAGCGTTTTTCGTGCTTTCAGGATGCGTCCGTCAGGGAGCCGGGTCCCGGCATTTCACTGATGTTGAGCCGTTCCCACTGCGCATCGAACTCCCGCCTAAAGCGCGCAAGCCTATCCTGTTTGCGGGCGGCTTCCAACAGCTGTCTTGCCTCGGATCGTAAGTCGAGCGCCAGATAGAGGTTGATCAGACTGATCTTGTACACCAGCCGCTGCGGAGATGCCGCCACGGCGTCCCGGGCCAGTTGCAGTGCCAGGTCCCCGTCACCGACGCGGTTGTACATGAACTGACTGGCCTTGATCAGCAGAGCGGCCCGGAAACTGTTGGGCAGTTTTGGGTTGCGAAGCGCCGCCTGAAAAAGATCTGCGATGGTTTGATCATCGATCTTGCATACACGCTTGCTTTGGCAGCTGAGCAGGTTGCTGAACCATCCGGCGGTACCGGGTTGCGGGACGCTGTGCTCAAGTCTCCTGGTCAACAGGGTGACCGGCTCCGCAATGGACGCCCCATGCGCCGAGTTCAGGCGTATGAGTCCGAACAGCGGTGCCGCCCGATGTGGGTCCAGGCCTGCGCTGATCTGGAAATGATTCTTGGCGTTGGCCCGATACTCCACCGCATCGTCGGGGTGGGCGACCGCCATCCCGGCATACAGCCGGCCCATGTCGTAGTGGGCCCGCGCAGAGCGCGGGTGATTGGCCGCGGTGACGGCGGTCAGAGTCAGACTGTTGGCCCAGTAGCCGGCTCGGATCCAAGTCATCCCGCCGAGCACGACGCATGCGATCAAGGCTGCGCCGGAAACGGCTTTGTACGACCAGTCAAAGCGTCGAACCGCGACCACCAAAGCGGAGCACCCCAGCAGCAGAGGACCCAGGGACGGCAGGTAGTTGCGGTGCTCGTGTACCAGTTCCAGAGGCACCACGGTCGATTCAAGACTGTGCCCCACCAGAAACCATCCCACCGCAAAAGGTAAAACCGGGAATCGACCGACGACGGCCAGTGCGGTAACCACCAATGCGCTCAGGCCGACGATGGCCAGCAGCGTAGAAACCGGATTGAGCAGGCCGCGGGAGAGCCCAAAATCGTCATGGTACAGGCCCATGGCGGAGAGATCCGGTAGCAGGATGAGTCGGAGGTAAAACAGCACGACGCGGGCTTCGGTGAGCAGGCGTTCGCTCAGGCTGAATGGCCGTTTCGAATACCCGCCCAGTATGGACTCCGGCCAAAGCATCAGGTAAGCAAACGCGGCAATCAGGGGCAGGGCGACGAGCGCTACCGCAAATCCCTTGAGGATTCGCACCTGTTCCGGCCTCGGAGACCGAAAGCGAAACACGAACAGTTCCAGGATCAAGACGTACCCGGGCAGCAGGATTCCGTTTTCCTTCGCCAGGAATGCCAGTGCCGTGCACAGAGGCACCAGCAGTAACAACGCATATGCAGATTGCCCCGCCAGCATCCGTCTTCGCGCAACCGCGTAAGCCAACACCCCGCACAGGACCCACAGAGCGCTGAGAGAGGTCATGCGTTGCACCACATACAGAACCGAAGTCAGATTCAGCGGATGTAGCAACCAAACCACACTGACCATCAATGCAAGCGCCGCGCTGCCATGCTCGACTCGCCTGTTGCGCACATCGGAGCCCAGCAGGAAAGGCGCTATCGCCAGTACCAGCGCGTAGACCAGCAACCCGTTGAGCAAGTGGATCGCCAGATTGGTGGCCTTGAATACGAAGGGATCGAATCCGCTGAAGTAGTGGTTCAGCGCGAACGACAGCATGCTCAGTGGGCGGCCGATGCGGCTGCTGACCCCCATCCCCGAGAAAGCGGCCTCGCGAACTTCGGGCCAGTTGAAGCTGTTCAGGGCGACCGCTGGGTTGTCGATGATGTTGGGTTGATCGTCGAACTGAAACTCGCCGCTCAAACCGGGCCAGTAGACCATGGCCGTGACCAGCAGCGCGACACAAGCCAAGGTAATCGACCATCGGAGTGGGCTTGGAAGATCAGCCGGCATTGAGCGGAATCCCTATAGCGGACCAACAGAATTACAACAGAAAAAGGCCCCGCCAGTGCGGGGCCTTGGGTCTCAGGTCGTCCCCGAGCCTTAGCGGCAGGAGGAGGGGCGGTACTTGTTGTCCAGGTCGCCGCCGGTGCAGCTCCACTTCACACTGGACGAGCTGCCGGTGCCGGTGAGCTGGATGGTGTCGTCATTGGCATCACCACCGATGGTGCCGGCCAGGGTGATCTCGATAACACCCACGTTGGTGGAGGTCTGGGTATAGTCCAGAGCCGCCACATACTGGGTGGTGGCCGAGGTGTCGATGCCGGCGGTGGTCGGATCGGCGGGCATTGTGCCCTGAGCGAGGTAGTGCTCGGACAGAGCCGTCTTGCCGGCGGCGGCCACGTTCAGCGCTTCCGTTACCTTGGCGCGAATGGTGTAATCCTGGTAAGCGGGGATGGCGATGGCGGCCAAGATGCCGATGATGGCCACCACGATCATCAGTTCGATAAGGGTGAAACCCTGTTGGGCGTTCTTCATTTCAGTCGTCTCCTAGACCAATGCTTTTTAATGTTAAGGCCCTTGGGTGGCCCATCAGCGTTGTTAAACACTCGCCCAAGTAAATGCATAGTCCAGGCCAACTTTTTATATTCGGGGAAAACCCCAGTGTTTTCGCGCCTTGAGCAGAGTTTGTCCGGGTCCAGTTGATGGCCGATACCCCCTGGTTTTACTGACCCTGGAGGTCACTGCTGGACCCTGTGGATGACCGGTCAGGGTTTCGCCCATCGCTTTGCTCGGAAGACGGAAAAAGCCGTCTGGCTGCATCCACGCCCGGTGGCGTGAGATGGTCAGGCGGCTTTTGACGGTGTGAACCGGGTTGAGGCGTGTTGCCGCGCCGGGATGGGCGCGCTACTCGATGCCGATTTTTTTCAGCCGATAGCGTAGTGCCCGGAAACTGATACCGAGTTTGCGAGCCGCCGCTGTCTTGTTATAGCGAGTCGCTTCCAACGCCTGGACGATGGCATCGCGCTCAACCTCCTCCAGATAGGTCTCCAGATCTTGCTCGCCCCGCGTCGGCGCGTCCTTTGGTTCGCCCCCTTCGACCGCCGATACCTCGCGTAAGCTGGATTCGGTCAAAATGGTCGGGCGCAGATGCAGATCCTCGGCATAGATGATGTCACCCTCGCTGAGGGTCATTGCGCGCTCCAGGATGTTTTCCAGTTCCCGCACGTTGCCTGGGAAGGCGTAGTCCCGCAACAATTCTATTGCATCGTCCGCCAGCTTCGGGGGCACGGTATCCCATTCCCGCCCGATCCGGGCCAGCACGTGGGCGGCGAGATCGGGCACGTCTTCCGGGCGTTCCGCCAACGAAGGCATGTGCAACTCGATGACGTTCAGGCGATAGAATAGGTCCTGCCGAAATTTCCCATCCTCCACCAGCTCAGCCAGGTCTTTGTGAGTGGCGGACAAAACGCGTGCGTCGATGGGTATTTCGCGATGATCGCCGATTGGCCGTACCGCCCGTTCCTGGATGGCGCGCAGCAACTTGACTTGCATGTCCATGGGAAGATCGGCCACCTCGTCCAGAAAGAGGGTGCCGCCGTTGGCGCTCTGGAACAGGCCTTCCTTGTCGCGGGTTGCGCCGGTAAAGCTGCCCTTCTTGTATCCGAAAAACTCGCTTTCAACCAGATGATCGGGAATGGCGCCGCAATTCACCGGCACAAAGGGGCCGTCGGCCCGCGGGCCCGAGTCGTGTATCAGCCGTGCCGCGAGTTCCTTGCCCGTGCCTGACGCACCGCTTATGTAGATGGGCGCTTGGCTGCGGGCAATTTTCCGGATCATGCCGCGAACGCGGTCCATGGCCCCGGAGTCCCCAAGCAATGTGTTTTCGGCCTCACTGCCCGCGGCGCTGCCAGGCGCCAGGCGCAGTGCGGTTTCCACCAGTCGCCGCAGAATCTCCAAGTCCACCGGCTTGGACACGAAATCGAAGGCACCCGCTTTCAGTGCATGAACGGCTTTTTCCACGTTACCGTAGGCCGTGATCACCGCGGTGGGCAGTTCCGGGTAGTTGCTTTGGATGTGCTCGACCAGATCCAGCCCGTTGCCGTCCGGCAGGCGCATGTCGGTGATGCACACGTTGTAGCCCTGCTCTTGCAGGAGCTTCTTTGCGTCCGTCACATTGCCGGCAGTGCGAACCGTTACGCCCATGGTGCTGAGGCTCATCTCCAGCAGTTCACAGATATCCGGCTCGTCATCGACGATTAGTGCAGTTCGATCGGCCATTGCTTTTCCCGGGATTCCTTGGTCGAAAAAGTGATGCGGAAACAGGCGCCCGTACCAGGGCGATTTCGGTAGCTCAGACTCGCGCGATTGAATTCGCACAGTTCCTTGGACAGGTACAGGCCAAGGCCGGTACCCTTTGTACTGGTGGTGTAAAATGGCTCGAACAATTGCTGCACATGCTCCTCCGGAACGCCGGGCCCACTGTCCAGTACGTCCAGTAGCACACGGGACGAGTTGGTGGTCACCTGATAGGCCCGGATGACAATTTCCGCCAGCTCACTTTCCGGTGCGCCATGACGGCAGGCGTTCTGACAGAGATTCCACACCACCTGGTGCAAATGGCCTGGGTCAAAGTAGACCTGCAAGTCACCCGGTTCCACCTCGAAACTCAGATCGGAAAAGGCTTCTGGACGGGTGCTGTGGAACTCCTCTGAGAGGCTTTCCAGAAAAGGTTTGAGCAACAGCACCCTTGGTCGAGCCCGTTCGCGCCGAGACACTTGCAGTATGTTCTCGACAATTCGGTTCATACGCCGGGCATTGTTTCGGATGATCTCAGCCACCCGTTTCTCACCGGGCTCGAGCACGGCCGATTCCTGCAACAGCTGAGCTGCGTTGCTCACCGCCGCCAGTGGGTTTCGAATCTCGTGGGCAATGCCGGCCGTCAGCCGACCCACCGCCGCCAGTTTGACTTGCTGCAGCCTGGCTTCCGCATCGCTTTGCCGCTCTAGAAAAATAATGGTGTCGGTGTGTCGATGTTCGCCAACGCGCATGTAGGCGACCAGTACGCCCGGCATGGCGTCAGGCTGCTCGGCGGGCCCGCCCGGCTGATTTGGGGCCGCGGTCCACTCGTTCAGGTGTTTGGCCAGGGGCGCCGAAACGGCCCGTAGCGGCTTTCCCATGGGCACCCGGTCGCAACTCAGCGCGTCCTGGGCGGATTGATTCATCAGTTTGATTTCACCGTTCGCCCCCACCGCCACCAGGCCTGTCTGCATGCGTTGGACGATGGTCTCGTTCAGGCGGGCCATTTCCGCCAGTTCCTGAGCCCGTCGGTTGGCCAGATGCTCGCTCTTTCGGGCCCGCTCGGCCAGGAAATTCATCACCAGGGCGCCGATCACAAAGATGCTGCCGAGTACCCCCGCTCGAGTCAGCTCAACGGCTTCCAGTTGGGTGCCGTCGTGCATCAGCGATGCAACCGAAGCGAAAAACGCCATGGCAGCGTAGGCAAGTGCCAAGCGCCCGGGGAGCAGTATTCCAGCGGCCGCAATGCTGGGCACCAGTAACACGTTCAGACCGCTGGCCAGGCCACCGGTGGAGTGCACGATCAGGGTCAGTATGATGACATCGATAAACACGGCGGCATGGGTCTGCAGCGTGATCGGCAGTCTGTCCAGATAGGTCAGCGCGTAGCCGATCAGCACCAGGATGGCGTAGACCTGATTGATCTGCAGGAAAAACAAGGGATTGTCCAAGGTGTCCAGCAGGCTGGACTCCCGGTCGGCCACATACAGCACCAGCAAAAGGGCCGCAACCACCATCCGATACAGATGGAAGATTCTCAGCGCGCGGCGGCTGCTGTCGCTCTCGATCTCGTCAATCGGAGAGTCAATCCGTTCGATCAAGGCGGTCACTCATGCTCCATGCTGGTCAAAATACTGCTTCCTGTGGGCTTGGCTGCAGAAGTGCAGCTTGTCTGTCGCATTGGACTCCTGATTCGGGAAACGCAGGCCGCATTGTGAACATGTCACCGTATCCGAGTAGGTCACCGCTGGTGGTGCGGTGCGGGCTCGTTTGATTCGATTTTTCAGCATGCGAAACACAACATAGATCGCCAAGCCAAGTAAAAGAGTGCGCAAACCCATTGCATTCCCGGTGTCGGTAAATTTGACATACTAATACAAGTCCGCCCATCAGATTCCATGGACACACTTTTTAAACCTTTTCTGATAGAATCTGCGCCCCGCTCAAGCCCATCCCTCGGGGGCAAACATCGCGATGAACCTTCATGAGTACCAGGCAAAAGGTCTGTTCTCGCGATACGGCGTACCCATTCCGCGGGGCATGAAGGCCACTTCCCCGGCAGAAGCGCGGGCTGCAGCCAAGCAGCTCGGTGGAGATGTCTGGGTGGTCAAAGCGCAGGTACATGCAGGTGGCCGTGGCAAAGCGGGCGGTGTCAAGGTGGCCACGACTCTGGACGAAGTGGAGCACCACGCGGGCGAGATGCTGGGAACAGAACTTCGGACCGCGCAGACTGGCGGCGGTGGCCTGCCCATCCATTCCGTGCTGGTCGAGGAGGGACTGGACATTGCCAACGAGCTTTATCTGAGCCTCGTTGTGGATCGGGCCACCCGTCGGGTGACTTTCATGGCGTCCTCCGAGGGCGGCGTGGACATCGAGCAGGTGGCGGCGACCGCGCCCGAGAAGATCCTGTCTGAAGCGGTTAGTCCGGTGACCGGTCTGCAGGCGTACCAGTGCCGCAAGCTCGGTTTCGGTATGGGCCTGACGAAGGACCAGGTTGAAAAGCTGGGGAAGGTCATGATGGGCCTGTATGCCTTGTTCTCCGACAGCGATGCCAGTCTGGTGGAGATCAACCCCCTGATCGTCACCGCCAACGGTGAGTTGCTGGCGCTGGACGCCAAACTCAATCTCGACGACAACGCCCTGTACCGGCACAAGGATCTGGCTGAGTTGCGTGACCCCAGTCAGGAAGACATGCGTGAGAACCAGGCTCATGAGATCGGTCTCAACTATGTGGCGTTGGACGGCAATATTGGCTGCATGGTCAATGGTGCCGGTTTGGCTATGGCCACCATGGACATGGTCAAGCTGCACGGTGGAGAGCCGGCGAACTTTCTGGATGTGGGGGGCGGCGCCACCGCAGAGCGCGTAACCAAGGCCTTCAAACTGATTCTGTCCGACCAGGGCGTGCGGGCTATCCTGGTCAATATTTTCGGCGGTATTGTCCGCTGCGATCTCATAGCCGCGGGTGTTGTTTCCGCAGCCAAGGAAGTGGGACTGTCGATTCCTGTCGTGGTCCGGCTTCAAGGCACCAATGTAGAGGTCGGTCGTACGATATTGTCGGAGGCGGGCATGAACATTATTGCCGCTGATGATTTGACCGATGCCGCCAAGCAGGTGGTTGCGGCAGCCAAGTGAGTTCGAATCGGCACGGCGAGCGCGACAGGGATCCAGCCTCATGAGCATTCTCATCGACAAGAACACGCGGGTCATTTGCCAGGGCTTCACCGGTTCGCAGGGTACGTTTCATTCCAATCAGTGCATCGAGTACGGCACCAAACTGGTGGGCGGCGTCACCCCCGGCCGCGGTGGCGAGTCCCATCTCGGCCAACCGGTATTTGACACGGTTGCAGACGCGGTAGACGAAACTGGCGCCGAAGCATCCATGATTTATGTGCCGGCGCCGTTCGCGGCGGATGCAATTCTGGAATCCGTTGACGCGGGCATCAAGGTCATCGCTTGCATCACCGAGGGCATACCGGTAATGGACATGCTCAAGGTCAAGGCGGCGCTCGATGGCAGCGACGTGAAGCTGGTTGGTCCCAACTGCCCCGGTGTCATTACGCCGAACCAGTGCAAGATGGGCATCATGCCGGGACACATCCATAAACCCGGCAAGATTGGTATCGTTTCTAGATCAGGTACCTTGACCTATGAAGCCGTGTATCAGACCACCCAGTCCGGCTTGGGGCAAAGCACCTGTGTTGGTATCGGGGGTGACCCCGTGCACGGGCTGAACTTCATCGACGTCCTGCAGATGTTCGAAGCGGATAGCCAGACCAAGGGCATTGTGATGGTGGGCGAGATTGGCGGCACCGCTGAGGAAGAGGCGGCCGTCTATATAAAGAGCAAGGTTCGTAAGCCGGTTGTGGCCTACATTGCCGGTGTGACAGCGCCGCCGGGCAAGCGTATGGGCCATGCAGGTGCAATCATCAGTGGCGGTAAAGGCACGGCCAAGGAAAAATTTGCAGCGTTGGATGCGGCCGGTGTGGTCACGGTCCGTTCGCCGGCCGACATCGGGGCCCGGATGCTGGAATTTTTTGTCTGACAGTTTTTCCCGCCGTCTGCCCAGTGATTTGGATGAACGGCGATAAGCGTTTCCCGCTGTCGTGGTTCCACGCTTCCGTTCATGCCTCTTCAGGCGGCGGATTCGGCAGCGCTCAGGAGGGCGCCAAATGAGCAACTCCAAGGCGTCGCTTACCGTTGTCATGGCGCAAATTGATTTGCTGGTGGGGGATCTGCGGGGCAACATCGAGCGCGTCGTAGACAGCGCCGAGCGGGCGCGTGACCAACTCGGTGCGGGGCTGGTTGTGTTCCCCGAACTCACGCTCACGGGTTACCCACCGGAGGACCTGCTGCTGAGGCCTGAGTTTGTCGCCGCCGCCGAAGCGGCGGTGGACGAAGTGCGCGAGCGCGTTGCCGGCGTCGATCTGGTCGTAGGGCATCCGGTTTGGGAGCAGGCCGGGCTTTACAATGCGGCCTCCTGGCTCTCCAACGGCGAAGTCCGAGCGCGCTATCGCAAAATGTTGCTGCCCAACTATGCGGTGTTTGACGAAAAGCGCTATTTCCAGGCGGGCGATCAGGCCTGCGTGATCCAGGTGGATGGATTCTCACTGGGAATCACCATTTGTGAAGACATCTGGCAGCCGGAACCGGCAGCCCAGAGCAAGGCGGCCGGGGCCGAGGTGCTACTCAACCTTAATGCGTCGCCATATGGCCTGGACAAAATGGGTGAGCGAGAAGAGGTGATCCGGCGACGGGTGGATGAAACGGGTATGCCCATCGTCTACGTGAATCTGGTGGGTGGTCAGGACGAGCTGGTTTTTGACGGTGGCTCACTGGTCATGGGTGCCGATGGAGCCGTATTGCGACGCACGGTTCAGTTCGACCAGACGCTGGTGCCCATCCAGATGCGGCGGGATGCGAACGCGGTGGTGATCGCAAGGGGCGAGATAGCACCCACACCATCACAGGAGGAAACCGTCTACCGGGCCATCGTCATGGGTGTGCGGGACTACGTGGGCAAGAATGGATTTCCCGGCGTCGTGCTAGGCCTGTCCGGCGGTATCGATTCCGCACTGACGCTGGCCATCGCAGTCGACGCCCTCGGGGCCGATCGCGTTTTGGCGGTGATGATGCCATCACGCTACACGGCCGATATGAGCAACAGCGATGCCCTGGCCCAATGCCGACTGTTGGCTGTTGCGCACAAGACCTTACCCATCGAGCCTGCCTTTGAGACTTTTCTGGATATGCTCGCGCCGGTGTTTGGCGACGCTCCGGTGGACGCGACCGAGGAGAATATCCAGGCGCGCTGCCGCGGCATTCTGCTGATGGCCATTTCCAACAAATCCGGGCGTATGGTGCTGTCAACCAGTAACAAGAGTGAGACAGCGGTCGGCTATTCGACTCTGTACGGCGACATGGCGGGTGGTTTCGCGCCCATAAAGGATGTGCCCAAGACGCTGGTGTACCGCCTGGCCGACTATCGGAACAGCCGCTCGCCCGCTATTCCGCAAAGGGTCATCGATCGTCCGCCGTCCGCCGAACTGCGCCCCGACCAGACCGACCAGGACAGCCTGCCCCCATATGAGGTGCTGGACGCAATTCTGCATCGTTTCGTGGAACTGGACTGGTCGACCCAGCGGATTGTGGCTGAGGGCTATGAATCCGAAGTTGTGGAGCGGGTTGCGCGGCTGGTCATACTCAACGAGTACAAACGCCGCCAGGCCGCGCCGGGTGTGCGTATTACGCCCAGGGCATTTGGCCGCGATCGCCGCTATCCGATCACCTCGGGTTTTCGCGGCTCGGTTCCCACGGGGTCAGAATAGACGGCCGGCGGCCAGCCGCGCCGGTTGATCAGCCCGGGCTCAAAACGTCTGCCCCATGGCTTGCCGATTACGGTGCCGATGCAGCCGTCGGCATAGGCTGCAGGAGGTTCGCATCAGGTAAAAAACGCCGAGCATACCGCCGCCGAAAAACATCAGTATGCAGGCAATCAGATTCCAGTCGCTGACCAGCCCGGTGACAAATGTCAGGACGCCCGCAAGCCCCAGTATGTAGAGCGCGATGTATGGCAACGCTTTCTTGCAGTCCTGACAGATTCTCATGGTCTTCAAAGCTCCGTTTGGACGGTTCGCAGCGGTGCTGGCAGGCATCCGCTACGGATCCGGGCACGCACCGCAAGGCGCCAACCGTGCCGCCGGCAGATGGCCTTTCCGCGGTGATTCTCGGAACTGGGCAGGCGGTGGCCAGGTGTACGGAGCCAGATTGGCCTCATCGACGGGGTTCCGCATTGATTTCGCACAATTCTTGATGCCGACTGATGGCATGCGCCATGCTCGGCTCGGAACCGTGTCGGGGTTGGCGGGGGCGATCGGGCTGCCAGCCGCCAGAGGATGCTGAATTGGATCTCTCCGCGAACCGCTCGGGTCAGGATGCACCATCGCCGCGTCGCGCTGTGCCGGCGGCAGCCACTGCGGGCATGCTGGTACTTGCTGCCGCCATGGGCATTGGTCGATTTGCCTACACCCCTCTGTTACCGGGTTTACAGGAGGCTTTGGGGTGGACCATCGCCCAGGCGGGGGATGTGGCCAGTGCCAATTTCCTGGGCTACCTTGGCGGTGCCCTGGCGGCGGCGTTTCTGGTGAACCGGCCTCAACGGCGGGTTTGGCTGGTGCTGGGGATGGTGCTCAGCGTGGTGACAACAGGGTCCGGGGTTTGGGCCGGGACGCTATCGCACTGGTTGATACTGCGTTTTCTATCGGGTCTGGCAAGTGCCTTCTGTCTGGTGCTGGGCACGGCTGTGGTGGTGGAGGCCCTGGTTCGATTGCGCCGACCGCAGCTTGCCGCGCTGCATTTTGGCGGTGTGGGTATCGGCATTGTCCTGTCCGTGTTGATGGTGGAGGTCGCGAGGCTTTGCGGTGCATCCGTGTTCGGGCAGTGGGGGGCGTTGGGTGGACTGAGCGCTTTGCTGATGGGCCTGGCCGGCTGGGGCCTGCGGGATCTTCCGGCAGGGCGGGCCAACCCAGGCGACAGCCGTCGAGCGCCTCGCATCGGTTCCGGAATAGGGCGCTGGGGTGGGCCCCTGGCACGCACGATATGGGCGTATGGCTTGTATGGTTTCGGCTATGTGGTCACCGCCACTTTTATCGTGGCCATGGCCAGGCGGGTGGAGCATGCGGAACTGATCGAGCCCCTGACCTGGCTCATGGTCGGCCTGTTAGCGGCCCCGTCGGTGCTGCTATGGCAGTGGCTGGCCGGACGACATGGTTTGTTCACCGCGTTGCGGGCCGCCTACCTGGTCGAGGCCGTGGGCGTGCTGCTGGCGGGCTTCGGCACCGGCCAGGTGGCTTTGCTGTTGGGTGGCGCACTGTTGGGAGCCACTTTTATGGGCATTGTTGCTCTGGGCCTGGCGGGCGCCCGCCAGTTGGCTGTTACCGATCAGGATCGGGCCATGGGCTGGATGACGGTGGCGTTCGGTCTGGGTCAGCTCCTGGGCCCGGGGATCGCCGGCCGAATGGCACACATCAGCGGTGGCTTTGAACTCCCGTCGTTATTGGCCGCGGGGCTGTTGCTGCTCGGCATCGGGTTACTCTGGGGAATACAGCAGAAATGATCCGCTCATGCTAGAGCAAGAGCCTCTGGTCGCGGTGCCCCGTGAGTCGGTGCGGGATGCGGTTTGTGTTTGGCTGGAGCGGGCCGTGATCGGGCTGGGTTTGTGCCCCTTTGCCGGTGAACCCCATGGCCAAGGGCGAGTGCGGATTCAGGTCAGTGCGGCACGAACCGAACATGTGCTGCTGCTGGATTTGTATGACGCGATAGCGGGCTTGCTGCTGGCCAGGCCCGAGGCGGTGGAAACCAGCCTGCTGGTGGTTCCGGATATGCTCAGGGATTTTGGCGCCTACAATCAGTTCCTGGATCAAGTGGACGCGCTGCTGGCGGAGTACGATTGGGAGGAGGTTGTCCAGATTGCCAGTTTTCACCCGGACTATCGCTTCCAAGGCACTCATCCCGATGACGATTCCAACCTTACCAACCGGTCGCCCTATCCGATTCTGCACATTCTTCGCCAGGCGAGTGTGGACCGGGCCGTGCGGATGCACCCGGATCCCACAGGCATCCCCGATCGGAATATTGCCAGGATGGAGCGGCTCAGTGATGCCGAGAAGCGGCACTGCTTCCCCTTTCTCTCCGGTTTCCAGGAAGACTGAGTCGCGGGCTGATCTCGACGGAAAATCGCCATGCTGATCATATCGAGCCGCGTTGCCATTCCAGATCAGGAGATTGAGATCTCGGCGGTGCGCGCCCAGGGTCCGGGGGGGCAGAATGTCAACAAGACATCGACAGCGGTCCAGTTGCGTTTCGACATCGACAGCTCGTCTCTGCCGGATCTCTATAAGACGCGTTTGCGAAGCGTGAAGGACAGACGCATCACCGCAGACGGTGTCGTGGTGATCAAGGCGCAGCGTCATCGAAGCCAGGACCGGAATCGGGAGGACGCGCTGCAGAGACTTGGCGAGTTGATCCGCGGCGTTATGCGGGATTCCAAGCGTCGCGTACCGACCAAGCCCAGCCGGGCTGCGCTTCGGCGCAGGGTGGACGAGAAAGTTCGGCGTGGCCGGGTCAAGTCGCTGCGCCGTCCGCCCGAGGACTGAGCGATGATTCCCGAACCGTCGGGTCGCATCGTGCCCTATCTCATTTTGGCGGCCCTGGGAGGTGTCGGATTTTGACTGATCGCAGACCGCCTTCGGGCGCGGCCCACGGCGACCCGTTGATCCACAATTTCGTCGATGGACGTCCCGGGCATTGCCCTGGATGTGGACGACTGTTGCCTCTGCGGGCAATCATCCTGGCGCTCTGGCCCACCCGGCTCAAGTGTCCCAACTGCGGGAAAGGTCTGCGGTTTGAACGCGTGTGGGATGTCGTGGGGACGCTCATCGCCGTGGTTTGCCTGCTCAGCACCCTGGTCGTGTTCAGACTTACCAGCCCGGGCCTGGCCGTGGGCGAGCGTTGGGTTTGGGTCGCGCTGCTTGCCATCGGCCTGATTTTTTCGGAATGGTGGGCGGCCCGCATTCTCAGAAAACGTGCGCTGCAAACGGTGTCGAGAGATGGCCACCCGGGATGACGTGGTGCGGCTCATCGGGCCTGGATGCCGTGGCCGTCCGAAGCCAGGAAAGCGCCCGCGAGCCGTCGGCTGCGGTTAGACTGTGATCCGATCGCACGACCCCCTTATCAAGGAACCAATGTCATGAAGTTGCGTTACTCACCCACATCGCCCTTTGTTCGCAAGGCCACAGTCACCCTTCTGGAGAAGGGGCTTGAGGACAGGGTAGAGCGTGTCGCCACCGACCCGTGGGCGACTGATACCGATCTTCCGAGTGACAATCCTCTTGGGAAGGTGCCCACGCTGATTCTGGACGATGGGCGGATTTTGCATGACAGTCCGGTGATTTGTGATTATCTGGACAGTCTGAGCGAGTCGCCGAAGCTGATTCCCGCTACCGGCGCCCTGCGTTGGGATGTCTTAACCATGCAATCCGTGGGTGACGGCATTCTCGATGCCACGGTGCTGCATTTTCTTGAGAACGCGAAACGGCCGGCCGAGGCGCGTTGGGCGTTCTGGTCGGATCGGCAGCTGGACAAGGTCCGCGCTACGCTCGATCTGCTGGAGCGCGCACCGGGCTGCCTGGAAGGCCCGATCAACCTGGGTCAGATTACGGTAGCCGTCGCCCTGGCCTATGTTGACTTCAGACTCGCGGAAGAGGACTGGCGGAATCGGTGCCACCACCTGGCCGCCTGGTATCGAGCGTTCTCATCGCGCCCGTCCATGCTGGCCACCGTACCCGTCGCTCCGAGCTAGAAGGAAAGCGTTTAGAACCCGATGGACTTGCAGCGTGGTCTCGATGTCAGCCGCATGGGGCGCGCGCCAGATCGGCCACCCAGCCCGACAGGGTATCGGCGTCCATGACCGGCCCGGTGTGGCCGCCCTGGGCCAGATCGCATCCCAGGTTTCGCAGCATGTCCAGCTCTTCCTCGCTGTCCACCTGTTCGGCCACTGTTTCAAGCCCAAGGCCGCGGGCCAGGTCGACTGCCGATCGCACGATAGCGGTATTGATGGGATCTCTTGTCATGCCGCGGACAAAGCCGCCGTCGATCTTCAGAACGTCGATGGGAAGCTGGCGCAGGTAGGTGAGCGGCGTATGGCCGGTCCCGAAATCGTATATCGCAACCCCGACCCCCAGGTCCTTGAGTTGCTCCAGCACACGGATACCCTGCGCCAGTTCCTGGGTCAGACAGGTTTCCGCCAGTTCCAGAATCAGCTGTTCGGCACTCAGATTGGTTGCTTCCAATACACCTCGGACGCGCTCGGCGAGATCCGATGCCAGTGGCTGTCGGGAGCTGAACTTGATCGAGATGGGTGGGCACTGCCCGGATTGTGCCTGCAGTGAGCTGATCCGCTCGCTGGCCGCGCGCAGCAGCCAAAGATCCGCAGCTTGTGCCATGCCGCCTGATTCCAACACTGGCATGAACTGGTCCGGAGAGATTCTTCCGACGCCATCGTGAGTCCAGTCCAGCACGGCCGCGGCCCGGGTGAAGGCCCGCTCGGACAACGCCACCTGAGGCTGAAACCCCAGGCCCAATGTCTCTTCTTCGACCGCGCGCCGCAGCTCGGCTTCGAGCTCGAATCGGCCATGCGTCTGGTCCAACCCATCGTGCTCAAACAAGCGGTAACTCCGGCACCCCACGCCACGCGCGTCCCGGGCCGCGATGCCTGCTTCGGTGATCATGGGTCCGGGCTGACTTGACTGTCCGGCTTCATGCATTCGGATGCCGATATACGGTGTCACCGCCAAATGGGTATCGGCAAGTTCCAGCGGCGCCTGAAACGCCGTCAGCAGTTGTTGCGCGAGCTGTCTTACGTGACCCGGATCACCGGCGCCGGGAAACAGAATCAGGAACCGTTGAGGTCCCAGTCGGCTGACCGTAGCGGTCGGCCCGGCCGCCCGCACCACCGCTTCGGCCACGACCCGGGTGCAGGCCTCCAGGTCAGAGTTCAGGCCGGCTTCGTAGTCCAGCGCCAGTGCCATCAGGGCGGCGCTGCCGCCGGCGGCATTGGTGACAAGTATGGCCTGGCGCAGTCGCTCCTCGAGGACGGCTTGGTCGGGCAGGCCGGTTACAGGATCACAGCGATCGGACCCGCTCGTGCATTGGCCGGATGATGCCGGGTTGGCCACGTCCAGGAAGATCCCGAACAAGCCGCTGTTTTCAGCGTTGTCGGTAGTGGCCGGTTCGGCGCACAGGCGCAGGGTACGTTCGTCCTGACCGCGGCTCCGAACGCGAAACTCCAAAGTGCGGGCAAGATTGCCAGGGTGTTTGCCGGGGTTGAAAACCCCGCCCACCCTGGCGGCGTCCATTGGCACGACCCGCTCCAAGAACGCGTCCAGAGTGGGTCGCGTGTTGCTTGGCAGTCCCAGCAGTCCCGGTAGACCCTGGCACCAATGCAACTGCTCGGTCTGGTAGTCGTACTCCCAGTAAACCATGCGCGCCAGCTTCTTTGCTCGCCGCAGGTGCTCGATCTCTCGTGCGGCACTGTGGGCGATGCGAACACTCTCCAGGCCGTGCCTCAACCGTTGACGCAACAGTGTGGGATCGATGGGCTTGGTCACGAAATCCGAGGCACCGGCGTCGAAGGCACGCTGCGCGCCGTCGGCCGTGTTGATATCGGACAGGGCCAGCACTGGGACCAGCCGGTGTCCGTTGGCAGCGCGTACACGTTCCAGTAGATCGAATCCATCGACACCCGGTATGGACATATCCAGGACGATCATGTCGGGTCGCTCGCGGCAGATCTGCTGGAGCAGCGTATCGGGGCTGTTGAACGCCTGGGGTACGCAGCCGCATTCCGCCAGGCAGTTCGCGATCTGCCGATACAGATCCGATCCGCCGTGTGCTACCAGAACCCGTGGTGATGCCGCGGTGGCGGATGAAGGGGGTACCGTGTTTAAGTTGTCGTTGGCATGATCTTCTCTGATCCTGGCCAGCCCAGGACCGCCGGTCGACTTGTCCATTCGGTGTCTTCCACTTTGTAATTATTATTGTTGTGGTCACATTTGACCCGTCATTGCGCGGGCTTGCGGGAGTGTGTCCCCGTTTTTTATGTCCATCCCTCAGCAAGTCGCATGCCCAGCCGGAAGGCCTAGGGAAGTTCTTATCAATTGATACGAATCGCGTTTCGGTCCACAAGGGTGCAGATGCGAGGCTCCCGGTGCAGCGCCATAGTCATTCTATGGCCAGGCCGGGAAACGCGGCAGATGTGCCCTTGTGGGCGAAACCCCGGAGGGGCCGGGCCTTTGCGCCCCTGGTACCGCGTTGCACCTCGCTCATTGGCAGCTCACTTATTTGCCTTGGGCCAACTTCGCTCGGTGCGCCTTGTACGAGGGAGCGCAAAGACGCCGGCGCGATCGCAGCAATTGATAAGACCTTCCCTTGGGTCCGGAACGGCTAAAAGTCTGGTCTACGGATGCATGGCCGGATCGCTTGTCGTGCCGTCAGCCCTGAACCCGAACAGTGCAAAGCGTCGGATCGCCCATTTTTCCATCTCGCCTGCGACAAGCACGATCAAGGGCAGCGCCAGGCAGAATGACAGTTCCTGTGCGGTCAGCGGCTGAGTCTTGAAGACCTGGTTACAGGCCGGGATATAAATCACCGCCAATTGCAGCAGGATTGTGATCGCAACAGCGGCCAGCAGCGGCAGATTGCCACGGAGGCCCAGGCGGAAAATGGACTCGGTTTCTGAGCGTACGACCTGGGCATGCACCAACTGCGAGAGGGTCAAAACGGTAAACGTCATGGTTTGCCAGTTTGGGCTGCCCAGGTGGATGGCCAGGGCCTGAGTCCCCAATGACAGAACCCCGATCAGTAAGCCCAGCCACATCACATGCTGCCACAGCCCCCGGGCGAAGACGCTTTCGTTGGGTGGACGCGGCGGGCGTTTCATGAGCGCCCGTTCCGCGGGTTCAACCGACAGGGCCAGTCCGGGCAGCCCGTCCGTCACCAGATTGATCCACAGGATATGAATTGGCAGCAGAGGCAGGGGCAGCCCGAGCAGGGGCGCCAGCGACAGGGTCCAGATCTCGCCCGAATTGCTGGTCATGGTGTAGCGGATAAACTTGCGGATGTTGTCGTAAATCCGCCGCCCCTCACGCACCGCACGCACGATGCTGTGAAAGTTGTCATCCAACAGCACCATATCCGCGGCCTCGCGGGCCACATCGGTGCCTTTCTGGCCCATGGCGACGCCGATGTCGGCTTGGCGCAAAGCGGGGGCATCGTTGACCCCATCGCCGGTCATCGCAACAAACTCGCCGTGTCGCTGCAGGGCGCCGACGATACGGATTTTCTGAGCCGGATCGACCCGGGCGTAGACTCTGAGGTCCCGTACCTGTCTGGCCAGTTCCGGGTCGCTCCACTTCGCCAACTCCACCCCGGTGATAGCCCGATCACCCGGGCTGGAAATGCCCAGGCGCTGGGCGATGGCCTGAGCCGTGGCCGGGTGATCCCCGGTTATCATCACCGGCCGGATTCCTGCTTTGATGCACATGGCAACGGCTTCCTGGGCCTCGAGCCGGGGCGGGTCCACCAGAGCCACCAGGCCGAGGAACACCATGCGCGATTCGAGCGCCTCCTGGTCCATGACATCGGGGGGTGTTGGCCAGGCGCGCTCGGCGAATGCAAGTATCCGGAAACCATCCTGGGCCAGTTGTACTGCCGCCGCCAGAATCGGAGCGGTGTCCCAGTCGCCTTCCGTATCCAGGCCGTGGTGTGTGATACATCTGGGAAGTACCGCCTCAGGTGCTCCTTTTGTGAAACTCACGACGCCGGATTTCAAGCGGTGAATCGTGGTCATCATCATGCGTTCGGATTCAAACGGCAGTTCGCCGATCCGGGCCAAATCGGTTTGATCACCGTTGGGGTCCGGGTCAACGGTGCGGGCGGCCTGAAGCAGAGCCACTTCAGTTGGATCACCGCGTATCGCCCCGGAATCGCCCACTTCAGCGTCGTTGTTGAGGGCCATGGCCAGCCCCAGGCGCATCCCCGGCAAGCCCGCCTCGGTCAGATCCCGGTAAAGGTGGCCGGATACGTGAAACGCTTCCGCATGCATCCGGTTCTGGGTCAGGGTGCCGGTCTTGTCGCTGCAGATGTAGGTCACAGAGCCCAGGGTCTCGACCGCCGCCAGACGCCGGATCAAAGCGTGATGTTTGACCATACGCGCAGCGCCGAGACCCAGAGCCACGGTGATCACCGCCGGCAACGCTTCCGGGATGGCCGCAACCGCCAGGCTGACCGCAGTCAGGAACATGAGCGTTGGATCCTCGCCCCGTACCAGTCCGGAGACGAACAGCAGCGCGCATATGGCCAGTACCGCGAGCGCCAGACGCCGCCCAAACTGCGTGAGACGTTTTTGCAGCGGGGTTTGCAGGTCACCGGTGGCGCTCAGCAGCCCGGCGATCTGCCCCAGTTCGGTGCGCATACCGGTGGCGACAACAACGCCCCGGCCCCGTCCACGGGTGACCTGAGTGCCCTTGAACGCCATATTGGTCTGGTCGCCCAGCACAGATGCCGGGCTGGAAATCGGATCGCTTTGTTTCGATACCGATTCCGATTCTCCGGTCAATGCCGATTCGTCGATCTGCAGGCCCGCTGTATGAATCAGCCGCAGATCCCCGGGTACCAGATCACCCGCCTCGAGCAGGCACACATCCCCCGGCACCAGTTCGCCCGCCGGAATCGATGCGCTGGCCCCTTCACGGCATACGCTTGCAGCCGGCGCCGCCAGCGCCTTAAGGGCATTGATGGCGCGTTCCGCGCGATACTCCTGTACAAAACCGATCACCGCATTCAAAACCAGGATTACGAGGATGGCGATGGAGTCCAGCGCCTCACCGACGAGGCCGGATACAATGGCGGCAACGATCAGCACCACGATCATCAGATCTGAGAACTGGCCCAGAAACATGGCTATGGGGGAACGTCGCTGCGCTTCGCGGATTTCGTTGGGTCCGACCTGATTCAGTCGCAGGGCTGCTTCCGTCCGGCTGAGGCCCTGGTCGGCATCTGTTTTCAGCTCGCAAAGGACGCGCTCGGTAGTTTCGGCGAACCAGTTGCACGGATCCGAATTGTCGTCAGCGTCTGAACCCATTCCTGAGCCTGTGTTTGCGATGTTCAGATGATGTTTTCATGGTGACTGAATCGTTCCCGCCATCGCAACTGGAAGCTCGCATCTCCGGCGTCGCAGCACCGACTCAGGAACATGTCGGTGCACTGGGTGTTGGCTGGTGTTATATACCCATAGGGGGTATAGTCCGGCGCATGAAGCATGCCAGTCACAGGCGCCAGGTCACACGCCTCAAGCGCATCCAGGGCCAGGTTGGCGGACTGGTTCGAATGGTTGAGGACGAGCGTTACTGCGTTGACATTCTCACTCAGATTCGGGCCGTTCGGGCAGCACTCAAGAAGGTTGAAGACCAGGTTCTGCAAGAACACGTCCGGCACTGCGTCGCAGGGGCCGTGGCGGGTGATCTGGAGAATGAGGGCCAGGAAAAGCTCGAAGAGTTGTTCCAGGTCCTGGCGCGCTACACGGACTGAACGCCCCGCGGAAATGCAACGAACTGCTGGGACGTGACACCATGCAGGACACGAGAAGACCATGAATGCATCACATCGACTCAGTATTGACGGCATGCGTTGCGCCGGGTGTGTGAGCGCCGTGGAGAAGGCTTTGGCCGCTGTCCCCGGCGTGTCAGAGGCCCGGGTCAACCTGGTGGAGCGTCGTGCCACCTATATCGGTAACGTATCCAGCGATCGGGTGATCGAGGCCATACGCCAGTCCGGTTTCGACGCGGCAGAAATGTTGGAGTCGCCGGATCTGGCGTCCCAGGACGATGCCGAGGCGGAGCAGGTCGCCGGCTTGCTGCGCCGTGCCCTGGTTTCGGGCGCGGTGGGGTTTCCCCTCATGGCCCTGGGCATGGCCGGCGTTCTGCCGGAGATGAGCGGCGGGGGGCGGCTCTTCTGGGGAGTGGTTGCGTTGATCACGGCGGCGGCCATGTATTACTCGGGCCGAGCGTTCTTTTCCGGTGCCTGGACCGCCTTTCGTCATCACGACGCCAATATGGATACGCTGATCGCCATGGGCACAGGGGCGGCATGGGTTTATTCCACTGTTCTGGTTCTGTTTCCCGAAGCCGTGCCGATGCAGGCGCGACACGCCTATTTTGAGGCGGCGACCATTATTATTGCCCTGATCAACTTCGGGGCCGCGCTGGAGACGCGTGCCCGGGGGCGCACGTCTGAGGCTATTCGACGGCTGCTGGATCTGCGTCCCGATCGTGCAACGATTGTGCGGGACGGCCGCGAGTTTCCTATGCCCATCGCCGAGGTGGGACTGGGCGATACCCTGCGGGTGCGCCCCGGTGAGCGCGTTGCTGTGGACGGGGTTGTCATCGAGGGTCATTCCAGCCTGGACGAGTCCATGCTCACCGGGGAACCCATGCCTGTGCAACGATCGGTGGGCGATGCCGTGACTGGCGGCACCCTCAATACCACCGGCACCTTCCTGTTCCGGGCGACCCGTATCGGGCGCGATACGGCGCTGGCGCGAATCATCGAGCTGGTGCGCGACGCCCAGAGCAGCAAGCCCGCCATCGGTCGCCTGGTGGATCGCGTGGCCGGTGTTTTTGTGCCGGCCGTCCTGATCATCGCGCTGCTTACGCTGCTGGTCTGGTTCAACGTCGGACCCGAGCCCAAGATAAGCTTCATGCTGGTTACGGGCATGAGTGTCCTGGTCATTGCCTGTCCCTGTGCGCTCGGGCTGGCCACGCCCATATCGATCATGCTCGGGGTCGGCAAGGCCGCCGAGTATGGGGTCCTGGTTCGCAACGGCGACGCCATACAGCGTGCCGGCGAGTTGAACGCGGTGGTGCTGGATAAAACCGGCACCGTGACCGAAGGGCGTCCCCGGGTGACTGACGTCATCCCCATCCAGGGCTCGAGCCGCAATCAGGTCTTGTCGATGGCCGCTGCGGTTGAGGCGCATTCGGAGCATCCCCTGGCACAGGCCGTAATCGACGGTGCTGACGGCAGCGCTGATCAGTCCGCGGTGACCGATTTTGAAACCGTCGCTGGTCACGGAGTCGGGGGCAATGTCGGCGAGTCCCGTGTTTGGGTGGGTAACGCCCGGTTGATGGCGCAAGCCGGTGTTTCGACAGACTCTCTGATGCCGTCTGCGGCCCAGCTGGAACAGAACGGGCGCACGGTTTCGTTCGTGGCCGTGAACGGCTCGGCGGTGGGTGTCATTGGCATTTCGGATCCGGTCAAAGCGGATTCGGCGGCGGCAATTGAGCGTCTGAAGCGACTTGGTCTGCAGGTGATCATGCTAACCGGTGATCGTCTGGGGGCGGCCGAGGCGGTCGCCCGGGCAGTGGGTATCGACCAGGTGATGGCGGAGGTATTGCCGGCGGATAAGGTAAAGCGCGTGACCGAACTACAGGCGCGTGGATTGGTCGTGGCCATGGTGGGGGATGGGATCAACGATGCCCCCGCATTGGCCGGTGCCGACGTGGGGTTCGCCATCGGCGCCGGGACCGACGTAGCCATCGAGAGCGCCGATATCACCCTGATCCGCAATTCCCTGCATGCTGTGGCCGATGCCATCGAGGTTTCCCGCGCCACCGCGGCCAACATTCGGCAGAATCTCCTGGGGGCGTTTCTGTACAACACGTTGGGGATACCCTTGGCCGCAGGTGTGTTGTATCCCATGACCGGATGGCTGCTGAGCCCCATGTTCGCCGGGGCGGCTATGGCGTTGTCTTCGCTCACCGTGGTGAGTAACGCCAACCGCCTGCGCTTGTTTCGCCCGCGGGGCGAGGTTTAAACATGGCGCTGTTGATCAACCTGACCGGTATTGGCTTGATCGGCTTTGTGGTCTGGTGGTTCTGGCTCTCAAAGACTTGAATTTGATGCCGGAACCCGTGGGCTGAGGGCGCCCGGGCGTTTTTTGACCACGCGCTGAGTATGGCGCATGTGTTGAGAGGATCGAGCTACCAGGCCCATCACATTGATTTCAAATGACCGCACCGCGCTGTTACAAGGTGTTTCATTGGAGCCGGCCGGACCACTGTGGAAGCGTGCCCCCACAAGAGACCGGGATGGTCGTCCCCTCAGCGACTTCATGATGCTCATCCCAGGCCTGAGCAAGCGGCCCGCGGTGCAGCTCGAGCAGGTTTTGGACACGATACGGTCGGTGTTGGCTCGATACGGGGATGCTGTGGTGTTCGCCGATCTCAATCTGCGTCTCAATGTGCTTTGGGTCAGCGTGCGCCCGATACCGGGGATCTGTCTGGAGCTGGCGGCGGCGTTGAACTCGGCCGTGCCCGAGTCCAGGCTGGTGGCGCAGCGCGCACCGGGGAAAGTTTGACCTTTCGTTTCGGACCGTCCCCCGCCGTTCAGGGCTGAGGTGGCACCAGCCCTGGATCAGCGCCTGTCTGATCTGTATGCCCTGAGCATGGAGGCAAAGACCGCAGCTCGGTCCGGGCTTGGCCAATTACCTGAACGGCAGCGCTGAGGCACAGGGCTGCAATGCCCGTGGCAACCAACAGGTCCGGCCAACCGGTACCGGTCGCCACTACACCGCTTGCGGCTGTGATCACCGCGAGATTGGCCACCGCGTCATTGCGGCTGCACAGCCAAACCGAGCGCATATTGCTGTCGCCGCCGCGATACCGGTACAGCAAACCCGCTACCGAAAGATTGGTGATCAGGGCCAAAGCGCCA
Source organism: uncultured Gammaproteobacteria bacterium (assembly GCA_963783675.1). Classification (GTDB taxonomy): domain Bacteria; phylum Pseudomonadota; class Gammaproteobacteria; order Competibacterales; family JAHEDQ01; genus JAHEDQ01. The sequence continues at coordinate 426,471 of CAWAOU010000027.1, read as the reverse complement.
ACCATGCCCATGACCTGAGGGTCGGGCACGTCCTGGAACAAGCATCGATAGAGAGATGTGCCCAGCACGCCGAAACCGAACAAGCGCCATGGTTACACCTTTGAACAGAGCCGCCCGGGCGCGAGCCCCTATACCCATGCCCAGTACCAACAGGCTGATGCCATAGTTGGCCGCATCGCTGAAGAAATCCACCGCATCGGCCTGCAGGGCCACCGAGCGTCCATGCAGGGCAGCGACCGCCTCGACGCCAAACATGGTGGCGTTGAGAAAAAGAGCAATCCAAAGTGCCCGCCGCAGCCTTGGGTCGGCCACCACGTCACTGGACCCTGCTCCGCTGACACAAGATGTACAGCCCGCCATGCGTTCAATCCTTATCGGTTTCGGAAATGTGGTCGATCATGTCCCCGATCACCCGATGGATATGATGATCCAGCACCGAGTACAGGATGTGTTTGCCCCGCCGATTCCCGCGCAATATGCGTGCTGCCTTGAGCAGGCGCAGGTGATGGCTGACCAGGGAAGGCGACAGATCAAGCGCTCGGGCGATTTCACCGGCGGGAATGGGACCGGCCATACAGGCGAGTATGATGCGCAGTCGGCTTGCATCCGCCATAAGCCGAAAGGTATCGGCCAGTTCCATCGCCGTGTCTTCATCAATCATCGGTTAAATATTTCAATAGTTGAATATATATTGAAATATAATTCATCCTGCCTCGCGGGTGCAAACTGTATCGGCAGGCCTACATCCCGGTGGAAATTGGTGCGCGCTTTCCGGACAATTCAGCCCCCGAGTTTCCCTGGGAGCGATCGGTGAGTCTCAACATGCAGGATATCGAGGGGATGGCTAGGGGCGTGCGCCTTCCGCTATCCGATCCGTCCGAGTCGGTGCGATTCAACGCCGACGACCTGGTGCCCGCGGTGGCGCAACAGTATGACAGTGGTGAAGTGTTGATGATGGCCTGGATGAACGCCGAGGCTTTGCGTGAGACCCTTGCAACCGGACGGGTCTGTTACTGGTCGCGCTCCAGGTCACGGCTGTGGCGCAAAGGAGAGCGTTCCGGCCAGATCCAACGCCTGGTGGAGGTTCGGCTGGATTGCGATGGAGACACCTTGCTCCTGCTGGTGGACCAGCAGGGCCCGGCCTGTCATACCGGCCGGCGCAGCTGTTTCTCAGCCCGACTGGAGCCCGATGGGCTGGAAATTATTGCCGACCCGCTGATTTCGCCCGATCAACTATACCGGCGCTAAGCGCCGGTGCAGCCCTCGACCGACGCACATGGAACAGCCCTGATGCCACTGGTGATTCACAACACCCTCAGCCGCGACAAGCAGCTGTTTGAGCCATTACAAGCCGAGCGGGTGACCCTCTACGTGTGCGGGCCCACGGTGTACAACTTTATCCACATCGGCAACGCGCGCCCGATCGTGGTATTCGACGTGTTGTACCGCCTGCTCCGACGCACCTATCCCCAAGTGGTCTATGCCCGCAACATCACCGATGTGGATGACAAGATTCTGGCGGCCGCGGCCGAGCTTGGCGAGCCAATGAACGTCATTACAGAGCGATACATCCGGGCCTATCATGAGGATATCGCTCAACTCGGGGTGCTGCCGCCCACGGTGGAGCCTCGCGCGACCGAGCACCTACCCGATATGATCGCCATGATCGAGTCCTTGCTGCAGCGGGGACATGCCTACGAAGCCCAGGGGCACGTCCTGTTCAGCGTTCCGTCCATGACCGACTATGGCCGCCTTTCGCAACGCAACCGGGAGGATCTGATCGCCGGCGCCCGGGTGGAGGTGGCGCCCTACAAGCGCGATCCGGCCGATTTCGTGCTCTGGAAACCCTCCGCCCAGGATCAGCCGGGATGGAACAGTCCATGGGGCTTTGGTCGCCCCGGTTGGCATCTGGAGTGCTCTGCCATGGTCGAGGCCCATCTGGGTCGCAGCATCGACATTCACGGTGGGGGCCAGGACCTGATCTTTCCTCATCACGAGAATGAAATCGCTCAGAGCACTTGCAGCCACGGCGGAGAACCCTATGCACGCTATTGGATGCACAACGGCTACATCACCATGCGCGGCGAGAAAATGTCAAAATCCGTGGGCAATTTCTTTACCCTTCGAGACCTTCTGGGAATCGCCCCCGGTGAAGCGGTCCGATATGCGCTGCTGAGCGGTCACTATCGCCAGCCACTGGACTGGTCCCGGGATGCTTTGACTCAGGCACGGGCCAGCCTCGACCGGCTCTACACCGCACTAAGGCGGGTGCAAGACATCGAAGCGAATCCTGAAGGGGATGTGCCGGAACCCGTCGTCTCGGGCCTGAACGACGACCTGAATACGCCGGTGGCGCTGAGACACCTGCACGCCCTGGCAAATGAACTCAACAAGGCCGAAGATCCGGCTTCTGTCGCACGGGTCAAGGGGCTTTTGTTGGCGGGCGGAAAACTGCTGGGTCTGTTGCAAGCGGACCCGGAAGCATGGTTCCGCTGGGTTCCGCCGGCGACGGAAGGCCTCGCCGATGCAGACATCGATACCCTGGTGGCCGATCGGGAGGCGGCGCGTGCCGCACGGGATTTCGCCCGAGCTGATGCCGTTCGCGACCAACTGAGCCGCCGCCGGAATTGTGCTCGAGGATGGCCCGGCGGGCACCCGATGGCGGCGGACCGATGACTGAAGGCACTGCCCCATGATCACTGCCCGTCGGGTTATCAGCGGTGCGATTCGCATTTACGGATATGCGGTCAGCCCGTTTCTGGGAAACAACTGCCGGTACTACCCGAGCTGTTCGAACTACGCCCGTCAGGCGGTCGAGCGTCACGGGATTGTCAAGGGTCTGTGGTTGTCGCTTCGGCGTATCGGTCGCTGCCATCCCTGGCACGAAGGTGGCTATGATCCCGTGCCGGGAAACGATGCCGAGGTGATCGATGCGGCCGAGCGGGACGCCCGCTGACGCATCATCTCAATCGTATTCGCTGTCTTTCCAGTATCGCACTGCCCCAAATACGTCCGCGGGATCAGACAAGGTCTGTCCACTGAATCGTTCGGCGGCGCGCACCACCGACGGTATATCGTAACGGAGGAAGGGGTTGGTCAGCTTCTCCAGGCCCAGGGCAGAGGGTACCGTGGGCTGCCCCCGCTCACGCTGGGCCATGTCAGCCTGCTCTCGTGACAGCAGGTCCGCATTGTCCGGCTCAACCCACTTGGCAAACCCAAGGTTCGCCAGCGTGTACTCGTGGGCGCAGTAGACCAGGGTTTCGTCGGGCAATTGACGCAGCTTGGACAGCGAAGCCTGCATCTGCTGTGGTGTGCCCTCGAACAGGCGCCCGCATCCGCCGGCGAACAGGGTGTCACCGCAGAACAGCGCACCTTGCCCCACATAGGCGATGTGACCGGCGGTATGCCCGGGTACGTCGAGGACATCGAACTCCGCGCCGAATTCGGGCAGCGACACGTGGTCGCCCTCCCTTAGCTTGAACGATAAATTCCGGATGCGTTCCCCGGCAGGACCGTATACCACGGCATCGGGATAGGCCTTGAGCAGGCCTGGAACGCCGCCCACATGATCGGCATGATGATGGGTAATCAAAATCGTGGTGAGCGTGCGCCCGGACTCGGCCAGAGCTTGGAGTACGGGCTGCGCGTCCCCCGGATCAACCACTGCCGCCTTGCGGCCTGAGGCCTCTCGTATCAGCCAGATGTAGTTGTCCGAGAAGGCGGGCACGGGTGTGATGTCAAGCATGCGATTCCAGCCCCGGGCGTTTGATACAAGGGTGTCCGTGCAGTCCAACGCAATGGGAGTCAATCAGTCATGGGCCGATGGACCGGCATTGCGTTGCTCCGGCGGTGCGCAAACCAAACGGAGCCCGTCAGTCAAGCCGGGCCCATTCGCTTGGGCCCGTCAACGGGCGTCGGCGTAGTGACCTTCGGTGCGCTCGTGACGCTCTTGCGCCTCGACCGTCATGGAAGCAATCGGTCTGGCGTCCAGACGGCGTACGCCGATTTCCTCGCCGGTTACTTCACAGTATCCATAGCTGCCGTCTTCGATGCGTTGGGTCGCTGCGTCGATCTTGCCCAGCAGTTTGCGGTATCGGTCACGCGTGCGCAGCTCCAGACTTGTCTCACTTTCCGAATTCGCTCGATCCACTTCGTCGCCCACCCCCTGATTGTCCTCACGCAGGTGGTTTATGGTTTGCTGCGATTCCTCCAACAGTTCCTGTCTCCACGACAACAGGCGCTGGCGGAAATACTCAAGCTGCATCGGGCTCATGTACGGCTCGTCTGGCGACGGCTTGTAACCCTTGGGCAGTTTTACTGTCATCTAGTCAATCTCCGTCGAAAACTGTGTGCCAGTGTGCACTTTCGGTCCATCAACGAATCAAGGATCGGGCCATGTTTTCCGCACTACCCGACGGTGTAAGTTGCGGGTCAGGTCGCTTACTCTGTGCCCCCTGGCCCCGTGCTTGCGCTGACCGTCCTTGTTCGCGCGGGCCACTATTTTGCACAGTGCCGTGCCAGAAGCAAATTTCGCTTGCCGGTGCCGGGGGGCGGCATGTTGCAGTAGCCTGGGCCTGCAGGGACCGTGGCAACCACGTGTGTTCAGGATGGGCTCGATACACACGGCCCAGCAGGCGGCCCGAACCAGCCAGGCAGTGGAGATATACAATGACCGACAGATCGTGCTCCAGGCGTGGATTCATGCGTTTTTGCGGGTCCGCAGCGACGCTGGCGACGGCTTTGCCCGGGGATGTGCCCGCCGCGGTTGCGCCTGAGCATGCCTACGCGCCCGCGACGCTAGTCTGGTCCGACGGCTCACCGGTGACGGGGGCCTCACTCGAGCCCGAGCGCGAGTTCGTTTTCTTCTACCCCTACCGCAGCACGCCATGCTTTCTGCTCCGTCTTGCCGCGCCCGCCGCTGCGGGAATGGCCGTTGCGGGCAGTGGCGGGAGAACCTATCGCTGGGCGGGTGGCGTGGGCCCGGATCGGGCGGTGGTGGCGTATTCGGCGATCTGCGCCCATAAACTCAGCCACCCATCGCCGTCGGTGAGTTTTATCGGCTATCGTCCGCGACCGGTGGGGTTTCTCGGCGAGGGTAATAGGGTGCAGCGGCGGGCGGGCGTCATACAATGCTGCTCGGAGCACAGCATCTATGATCCGGCCCAGGGCGCTTCTGTACTCTCCGGTCCTGCGCCCTACCCGCTGGCCGCCATTGGCCTCGATGACAGCGGTGTGGGCCTGATCGCTCAGGCGGTTCATGGGGAACCGGTTTTCGATCGCTATTTCGAACGATTTGGGTTTCGGCTCGGGCTCGAGTTCGGAGAGGATCAGTTCCGCCAGTCGGTCGGTGAAGCCACAGTGGTTCAGGCGACCGAGGAATTTACCCGGCAACGCATTCAGTGCTGACCCGCGGGAGCAGGGGGGCGCTGCGTTTTCATGTAATCCACCAGCTCCACCTGAGCGGTGGCATGGGCCAGTTCGATGGCATTGCGCCCGTCGAAGTCCGGCAAGGTTGCCGATGCCCCGTGCACGATCAGTTGACGGGCAATTGCATCGTTCCGGCCTATGACGGCAAGGTGAAGCGCGGTTTGGCCGTGATCGTTGATCAGCTGCTGATTCGGTTTGCCGCGTTCAAGTAAAACCTCGACCACCCTTGGGTAGCCTTCATAGGCGGCCCTCATCAGGGGCGTCCATCCATACACATCGGGTACGTCTGCGGCTGCCCCGCGTTCCAGCAGACGTCTGGCCGCCTCGGCATGTTGCTTGGCTGCCGCCATCATCAGTGCCGTCCAGCCGTTGGCTGCGCGGTGATTGATTCGGGCATTTCCGTCCAGGAATAGATCGATGATGCCCGTATGCCCGGACCACGCCGCGTAAATCAGGGCGGTGCCCGCCGCCCTGTTTTCCCCACGTACGTCCGCCCCGGCGTCGAGCAAGGCGTCTGCCAGACCCAGGTCGGCGCTGCGGGCAGCGCTCATCAAAGCGGTTTTGCCGTTGGCGGTGGCGCGATTTACATCATCCGCTTCCGGCAGCAGTCGCGACAGTGTGACGGTGTCGTTGTGGGTGACGGCTTGTAGCCATTCGGACGCCGACGTCGCGTCTGCACGCGCCGCTAATGCGAGCATCGTCAACAAACAGGACAGCACTAAACGGTGCATCAAATCCGGTTCAGCTCCGGCAGATTGACCAGCAGATTCTGGGGCTTCACCCGCAACATACCACCGGAATCCACCGCCATGGCCAGATGCACCGGATGATCCCGCAGCGACGGGTCACGGAAGCCGGGTGCGCCGATTTCCATGGAAAACAACGCCACAATGCGTTCCAGGGTTTCTGGGTCGGTTTCCCTTCCCCGATAGAGTCCATTCAGAATACGATTGCTCTCCGGGTCCAGCCCGATATGCCAACGCCAGTCCGAATCGTCGATCCGCGTCACCGCCCGGACGCTCACCTGTGCCCCGGTGAAGTGTTCGACCCACAGTACGAGCAGTTTTTCCAAGGCCGCCATCCCAGGACCGCCCAGGGCCAGGTCAAGCACCATATCGAAGGGCTCCCGGCGGGTGAAATAGGACCGGGCCGAACTGTCCGTCAATACATCCAATCCATCGGTTTGGGGTGTTGAGCCAATGCTGGCCTGTTGAATCAGCATATCCAACACGCGAACCGCGCCAGGGGTTCTTACTCTGGCGATCGCTTCCGCGTCAGCAAGTTGGACACCGTTGCCCAGGGCGGCCATTTGGGTACGGAAGAACAGTTCACCCGCCCGATTCAGAAACGGGTCGCCATGCCGCTCCACCAGATGCCGAACCAGAATCTGTGTCAGTAGATCCAGCAGCGGCGCCGCGGTTGGGGTCGGTCCTGGTTGCACCAGCTTGAGGTAGGCACGTTCCAGGTCCGGCTGCGCCATCAACAGACTGCGAAAGGCGAGGGCGGTGCGGTAGTTGTCCTGCGCGTCGCCATCCGCCAGCGCCGCCAATTCGCGCTCGGCCACCGGACGCCGCGGGTCCAGCATCAGCCGGCCGTGCAATCGCCTTTCCGCGTCGCAGGATTCTTCGATGGGTGCCAATTCCGTGCGGGACCACAGCGCTTTCAGGAAGGTGTCAGTCAGTTCCAGATGATCGCGGTCCGAAACTCGCAGGTGCCGGTAGCCGTTGTCGGGCCACGGAGCGGCGGATACGGATACGGTGTCAGCCATGGCTCCAAATCATTTTTCCCGCGGCGGCCAGATCGTAACCGCCAAAGGCTTGCGCTGCTTCCTGCACGTGATTCCGGGAGAGCAATGCAAGCACATGCCGAAACAGGGTTCGAAAATAAACGCCCTTGTCCAGCACCAGGTCGAGTGCCTCCCAACCGGCGGGGATAAAGCCGAGGCCGAACTCCCGAGCGGCGGCCTGGGTACCCGGCGCCACGTCTGCCAAGCCCAGATTCAAATGGCCTGCAGCCTCACGTTCGGATCGTGCACGCTGGGCGACCTGCAGATCCTCCTCGGCAAGCCTGTGGTGTGACAATACTTCCTGCAGGAAGCGACTGGTTCCGGCATTGGTTTGACGCAACGTCCAACGCAGCGGGCGGGCAAATACCGCCTCCAAGGTGTCTGCTTCATCCGCCCATTCGCGGGTCAGCATCAGTCCCTGCTGACGCGCGAATGCCCGCACCACGATCCATTGCCGATGACGGGTGTGGGCTTTCAGCAACGCCGGATGGCGCAGTTCGGATTCCGCCAGAGGTCCCCAGTGAATACAGCACACATCGGCACGATGTGCCGCCAGCAGGTCGAGGCCAAGGCGTGTTCCTGTGGGCGTATAGGCGATCACCGCGCTGGATCGAGTGTGGTCGGCCAGGTCCAACATCAGGCGCGACATCAGCGGATCTCCGGCGCCCACCATCACCAGCCGGTCGGTGAGCAGCCCGCCGTGGCTTGATTCCAGCAGCCAGCGATCAACAAGTTCTCGAGGAAAGGTCCACTTGCCCGTCACCTTGGTTCCGGGGATGCGTCCCTCGCTGACCAGCGCATAAACCGTTTTCTGATTCAGATTGAGGTACTCAGCCACCTGGCGCACGGTCATGAGCGGCGCGGGATCGCCCGATGTCGCTGTCATAGAGCGCGAGAGTCTCTGCGGGTCTCCCGCGCCGCAGCTGCCGGTCGAACCGGCACCGCATCGAAAACCATGTTCTCGCTGCCATTGAATACCAGAAAGTGCCGGCCCTTGGCTCGCGCGATCAGTGTGACGCCGACCTGCCTGGCGATGTCCAGCCCCATCTGGGTGATGCCGGACCTGGACAGCAATACCGGAATGCCCATCTGGGCCACCTTGATCACCATCTCCGATGTCAGACGGCCGGTTGTGTAGAATATCTTGTCCGTCCCCTCGGTGTTCTCAAGCCACATGTGGCCAGCAATGGCGTCCACCGCGTTGTGCCGGCCCACGTCCTCAACGAAAACCAGAATGTCCTCCCGATTGCAGAGGGCACATCCGTGCACGGCCCCAGCCCGCCGGTAAACCTCGTTGTGATCGCGCAGTTGTCCCAGAAGTCGATAAAGAACCGATTGCGATATGGCCGCCTGGGGCAGTCGCAGCCGGTCCAGTTCGCCCATCATGTCGCCAAAAACCGTGCCCTGCCCGCATCCGCTCGTCACGGTCCGTCGTGACAACCGCTGTTCCAGATCGTCCACCCCCGAACGGGTGCTGACCACTGCGGACTCTACATCCCAGTCCACTTGTACCGCCCGAATCTGCCCCAGGTCCCGAATCAGTCCCTGGTTGCGGAGGTAGCCCAGGGTCAAAAGCTCAGGCTGGCTGCCCAGGGTCATCAGCGTAACCAGCTCACGTTTGTCCAGATAAAGGGTCAGCGGCCTTTCCGCTGCGATCTCACATTCCCGAAGCTCCCCCAGTTCATCCATCGCGCTGCTGGCGGAGGAGGGCGTAAGCCCCTGATCGGACATTAGCGGTTTTTGCATGGTGATTGATTACCGGATTGGCGTGCTCATATTCGAATCGACAGCGCCGGGCAAAAAGCATTCCCAACATGTAAGCGTCGAGCAATACAGTTCCGGGTGAGTTCGACGCATACTGCGTAGCTCTGACCTGGCGCTTTGTGTTGTGCCCAACACGCTCCGAAACACAGGATCTCGGTCGACATTGTATTCGGACCCCGTGGTACGCTGATCGCTTCAACGTGTGCCGTGGCCCCGCGAGGAGGGTATCATCGTGTCCCCGTCCAGTCCTATGTTGCCGCCTGAGTTGGAACGGCTCGACGTGGCCATACTGCTTTCGGAGAATCGGGAGCCGGTGTCGCGCTGGGTGACTGTTACCTGGTCCGTTACCGGCATCGTTTGCCGGATCGCGCCGCCCGGGCGCAATCTGATACGGGAGGCGGGCCCAATCAGCGAGCATTTGTTCGGCGGCCTTCGTCTGCGTTTGCATCGCGACGAGTGCGAAAGCTACTACCACAATTTGGTATCCTCGCGACCCCAGATCTACGTGATCGCCCGTCCGGACGAAGTTGACGGCGCACCCGAACCGTTCCATGTCTCAGCCAGTTTTGATGAAGCCAATGCCTACGCCGAGACCGATGAGGATGTGTATCCGGTTGACATGCCCCCGGAAGTCTATGCCTGGAGCGAACGATTTGTTCTCAGCCACTACGTCCCCGAACCGCGCCGCAAGCGCAAGCGCCGGGACTGGAAGCAGGAGGGTCTGCGCTGATGCGTCGCACGCGTGACGATGCCGGATCACACTCTTCGGGTGTGGGTCCCGACCGCCAGCCATCCGATGATTCGGGGTTTTTCGGGCGTTGGTCGCAGCGCAAGAACTCGGCCGGGGAAGACGCAAGCGGGAAGACGAGAATGTCCCTGACCGTCAGCACCCACCGGGCCGGGCCACGGATGCTCTTGAGAACGACACTCGGGAGCCGGAAGCGGGAACCGACGGCGCAAGCGCCGACAACGACCCGCCACAGACAGTGTTGGCTTCATTGGATTCACTGGACGCGGATTCCGATTACAGCGGTTTTCTGTCTCCGGAAGTGGATCGGGAAATTCGGCGGCTTGCATTGCGCAAGCTGTTTCACCTGCCCAGCTTCAATCTGCGTGATGGCCTTGACGATTACGACGACGATTTCACCCAGTTCGCCAAGTTGGGTGACATCGTGACCCGCGACATGCGATATCGCATGGAGGTGGACGCCCGTCGTGAGGCCGAGAAAGCCCGTGCAGCGGCCGCTGCTGAGTCGCAGTCGGATACGGCAGAATTGGCTTCGGACAGCCCAGATGAGGTGGAATCGGATGAGGGCAGTGCGCCGTTGTGCGCGGAGGGTCCCACGGACACCATGTTGGATACGTCTCACATAGACTAGCGTTGGGGTGGACGGCCCTGAGGTGTCCGGTGATCCGGAACCGAACTCCGATCTGGCCAAGACACGGGCCCGGCCACCGGGGGCGGCAACGTGAACCGAGTGACTCAACACACGACGCCGTTAAAGCAGGCTCGGGAACTGGCTCTGGCGGCGGCCGGGGAAGTGTCGGCAGAACCCACCTCAGAAGTCGATTTTCGCTCTTCCGGACGATTGCTGATCATTGTCGAACCACAGCTCGACCCAACCACCGATGGTGGTATAGCGTCCGCCCACGCATTGATTCAACGCTTGACAGACAGCCCGCTCCGCTGGGCGGTGCTCAGCTCTGGCGAGCTCTCACCTAACGCCATCCCCGGCGTGTCCGTCCTGTCCGCCCGAAGCCGCCCGATTCGGGTGTCGGGGCACCTGGGGGCGTTCCAGGTCACCGTGGCATCCGAGTCCGGTGATCTCAACGTCGCCGAGGCGGTGGAACGCGGCAACGACGAATTTGATTTGATTGCCGATCTGAGCGCCCAACCGCTGGTCGATCTGGCCATGCCCCCCTTGGGGTATTTCGCCGTAAACCCGGCCGTATCTGCGGATCTGGATCGGGTGGCGGATGATCTGCGCGATATGGTGGGCGAGTTCGCCAAGCCCCGTTACTTCAACTACGACCCGAACATCTGCGCCCATGGCAACAGCGGTCTACAGGGATGCCGCCAGTGTCTGGATGCCTGCCCAGCCGGCGCCATCGTGTCGCTGGTGGAACACATCGAGGTGGACCCGTACGCCTGTCAGGGTGGCGGGGCTTGCGCGACCAGTTGCCCCACCGGGGCCATTACTTATGCGTACCCGCAGCCCCGGGACATGCTCAATCGCCTGCGGGTCCTGATTGCAACCTTCCGTGAGCATGCGAGCCAGGGGCCCAAACTGTTGTTGCACGACGTGGGTCCGGGACGTGCGGCTCTGGACGCGTTGGACGACGCGACGTTGGATCAATGGGTGCCCATCGAGGTAGAGGAGATCGCCAGTGTGGGCCTGGATCTCTGGTTGGCCTGTCTCGCCTACGGCGCGTCCCGGATCGATCTGCTGACCACGGCGTCGCTGCCGACCTCGTCATTGGCCACCGTGAACCGCCAGATCGGCTTTGCTGACGCCTTACTGACCGGGTTGGGCTACCCCGCGGGGCTTGTTGCCATGGTATCCCCGCAACACCTGGCCGCATCGGGGGGGGCGGCCGCGATCCTGGACATTCCCAGTGCTGGGTTCATGGGCTCCAATCAGAAACGGGATACGCTGTTCTACGCGCTGGACCATCTCGTCGCCAGCAGCGAGGGGAGTGCGTCTGAGTTTGCCCTGCCGCAAGGCGCGCCGTTCGGTGAGGTGAGGGTCGATCGTTCTGCCTGCACCTTGTGTATGGCCTGTGTTTCGGTCTGTCCTGCATCCGCACTGAGTGATGGTCGCGATCAGCCGCTATTGGGTTTTCTAGAACGGAACTGCGTGCAGTGCGGATTGTGCGAGAGCGCCTGTCCTGAATCCGCAGTCCAATTGTCGCCGAGATTGCTCACCGATCGAGCCGAACGCAACGCGGTCCGGGTTCTGAATGAAGAGCCGCCGTTCAACTGTGTCGCCTGCGGCAAACCTTTCGCCACCCGAAGTGTAGTCGAACGCATGACCCAAAAATTGACGGGACACCATATGTTCCAGGACGAACGGGCTCTTCGGCGGCTGCAGATGTGTGGCGACTGTCGCGTCATTGACATGATGCAGGACTGAAGTCGTTCCATCCCGACCGAGACGTTGTGAATACCCAGGCACTGGGACAGATTGATGGGGTCATGGTGGACCTGAGCGCGCGCCGTCGACGGCTTCTTGGCGATTCGGCTGTACTATTTTCTGTTTTGAGGTGGTATTTTCCCGACTTGTCCATGGCCTCCAACTTGCTCTAGAGTTTCCCACAGTGAGGAGAACGCATGTTAACGACGGCGACACCAGAAAGCGCCGAGCCGGAAGACCAGACTACAGTCCACGAAGACACACTTCGTGCGGCAACCTATGCTCTCCTGGGCACCCTGCTGAGCGCGCCGCCGGATGTCGCCATGCTTGATCGGTTGCGGGCGGCGAACACTGAGTACGGAGGCCAGGATCCGCTGGCCGCGGCCTGGGCCACCCTCGCCTTGAGCGCAAGCCGCTCGCAGGTCCCCGCCATCGACGACGAGTTCCACCAGCTGTTCATTGGTCTGGGCCGGGGCGAACTGGTGCCCTACGCCTCTTGGTACATGACCGGGTTTCTCATGGAAAGGCCCCTTGGGGAGTTGCGCCGTGAGTTGGCCGAGCTTGGTATCGAGCGCAACGATTCGGTGCGCGAGCCTGAAGATCATGCCGCTGCCCTATGTCAAATCATGGCGCTGTTGATCGACGACCCGGCCTATAGCAGGTCGCAGGAACATGGTTTTTACGAACGGCACATCGAGCCCTGGATGAGCCGGTTTTTCACAGACCTTGAGTCTGCCAAGGGCGCCGTTTTCTATCACATGGTGGGTCGGCTTGGCCGACACTTTATGGACTTGGAAAAGCAGAGCCAGGGGATGAGCATTTGAAGGACTCACCCGGCCTGCATCAACAAGCCTGCATATCGAGGAGGCGAGAGATGAGCGACATGCCAGATAAGGCGCAACCGACTCGGGATGACCGACGTCGATTTCTGATGGGCCTTGCCGCGGCCGGGGGCGGCGCGGCTGCCGTCGCGGTAGCAGGTCAGTCCGTGGCTGCTGTAGCCGCGGTGGACGATCAGGCGGTGGACCAAGGCGAGCAGCGGGGTTACCAGGAGACCCAGCACGTTCGTGACTACTACCGCACGGCTTCCAGCTGAGGTGTCGAGCATGAAACTCATCAAAAAGCAGTCCGGCGCGGTCTCCGCACAGACGGTCAATGGCCAGCAATCCGCCTTCCGTGGCCTGGCATTGGATCGGCGCGCATTTCTCCGCAATTCGGGTCTGGCCGCCGGCGGTGCCGCCATCGGCTCCGTGTTGGCGCCGACCATGGTCCGCAAGGCAAGTGCCGCGACCGAGCGCCAGGGTGAAATCACCACCGTTCGAACCGTGTGCACCCACTGTTCGGTCGGTTGCGGTGTCTACGCCGAGGTACAGAACGGCGTCTGGACCGGTCAGGAGCCGGCCTTCGATCATCCCTTCAATCTGGGCTCGCACTGCGCCAAGGGCGCTGCGGTGCGTGAGCACGGCCATGGAGAGCGCCGACTCAAATACCCGATGAAGATGGTCGACGGCAAGTGGACGAAGATCAGCTGGGATCAAGCCATCGACGAAGTCGGTAGCGAGATGCTCAGGATTCGACAGGAATCCGGACCGGATTCGGTGTACTGGTTGGGCTCTGCCAAGCACAATAACGAACAGGCCTATCTGTTCCGCAAGTTCGCAGCCATGTGGGGCACGAATAACGTGGACCACCAGGCGCGAATCTGCCATTCGACGACCGTAGCCGGTGTGGCGAACACCTGGGGCTACGGAGCGATGACGAACTCGTACAACGACATCCACAACTCCAAGGCCATTCTGATCATCGGGGGCAACCCCGCCGAGGCCCATCCGGTCTCACTGCAGCATATCTTCCGGGCCAAGGAAAAGGGCGCCAAGGTCATTGTGATCGACCCCCGCTTCACCCGCACGGCGGCCCATGCTGATCACTATGTGCGCATTCGGCCCGGCACCGACGTGCCCATCGTCTGGGGCATGATGTGGCACATCTTTGAAAACGGCTGGGATGACAAGGCGTTCATACAGCAACGTGTTTACGGCATGGACGAAATCCGGGCTGAGGTGGCGAAATGGACGCCCGACGAGGTGGAGCGTGTCACCGGTGTGGATGAGGAAACCTGCCGCATGGCAGCCCAGATGATGGGTGAGAACAAACCCGGCACTTTCATCTGGTGCATGGGTGGAACCCAGCACACGATTGGCAATAACAACACGCGGGCATACTGCAATTTTCAGCTTGCTCTGGGCAACATGGGCGTGTCCGGGGGCGGAACCAACATATTCCGTGGCCACGACAACGTCCAGGGCGCCACCGATCTGGGGGTGCTGTCCCACACACTGCCCGGCTACTACGGCATCTCCGCGGGCGCATGGAAACACTGGTCCAAGGTCTGGGATCTGGACTATGAGTGGGTAGCGGCCCAGTTCGACTCGGGTTCCTACGAGGAAGCCGGCGGAAAACCGGTGTCGCCCATGAACACCAAGGGTGTGCCGGTGTCCCGTTGGATAGACGCGGTGCTTGAGGACAAGGCGAATTTCGCGCAAAAGGACAATGTGCGTGCGATGGTGTTCTGGGGGCATGCACCCAACAGCCAGACCCGCGGCCCGGAAATGAAGGAGGCCATGGAAAAGCTGGATCTTCTGGTGGTGGTCGATCCCTATCCGACAGTCACTGCGGTCATGCAGGACCGTACCGACGGTGTCTATCTTTTGCCGGCCACCACCCAGTTCGAGACCTACGGCTCGGTCACGGCCTCCAACCGCTCGATCCAGTGGCGGGACCGTGTCATCGAACCCCTGTTCGATTCCCTGCCCGATCACACCATCATGTTCAAGATGGCGTCCAAGCTGGGCTTTGCCGAGCAGATGTTCAAGAACGTCAAGGTGGTGGATGACGAGCCCCTGATCGAGGATGTCACCCGCGAAATCAACAAGGGCATGTGGACCGTCGGCTACACCGGTCAAAGCCCGGAACGGCTCAAGGCGCATCAGCAGAACTGGCACACCTTCGATACCACCACGTTGGCGGCCGAGGGCGGGGCCGTGTCAGGTGATTACTACGGCTTGCCCTGGCCCTGTTGGGGCACGGCGGACATGAAGCATCCGGGCACGCCCAATCTCTATGACACCAGCAAGCCGGTGGCTGAAGGCGGACTTACCTTTCGGGCTCGGTTCGGCGTCGAGCGGGACGGTGTCAACCTGCTTGCCGAGGGAGCGTACAGCAAGGGCTCGGAGATCGAGGACGGCTACCCGGAATTCAGTGCGGACGTCTTGAAGAGTCTGGGCTGGTGGAACGATCTCACCCCGGAGGAGCAGCAGGCGGCGGAAGGCAAGAATTGGAAGACCGATTTGTCCGGGGGCATTCAGCGGGTGGCGATCGAACACGGCTGCGCGCCATTTGGCAACGCCAAGGCGCGTTCGGTGGTCTGGACCTTCCCGGATCCGGTACCCATTCACCGGGAACCGCTGTACACGTCGCGTCGAGATCTGGTGGAGCAGTATCCGACCTACGAGGATCGTAAGTCCTTCTATCGGCTACCGGTGCGCTACGAGTCCATTCAGGCCAAGGATTACTCCAAGGACTTCCCCCTGGTCCACACCAGCGGGCGCCTGGTGGAGTACGAGGGCGGGGGTGACGAAACCCGATCCAATCCCTGGTTGGCTGAACTGCAGCAGGACATGTTTGCCGAAATCAATCCGGCGGATGCCAACGATGCTGGAATTCGTGACGGGCAGATGGTCTGGGTGGAGAGCCCGGAAGGCTCGCGGATCAAGGTCAAGGCCATGGTCACCCGGCGGGTCGCCGCGGGTGTGGTGTTTACACCGTTCCACTTCGGTGGGCATTTCGAGGGCAAGGATCTTCGATCCAAATACCCCGAGGGCAGTGACCCCTATGTGCTGGGCGAAGCCGCCAACACCGCTTTTACCTATGGGTATGACTCGGTGACGCAGATGCAGGAGACCAAGTGTTCCCTGTGTAAGGTCTATGCCGCCTGATGCGGTTTTCGAGTATCGAAGTTAGGAGGAGATCAAGATCATGGCTCGAATGAAGTTCCTCTGCGATGCCGAGCGCTGCATTGAGTGCAACGCCTGTGTCACAGCATGCAAAAACGAGAACGAGGTGCCCTGGGGCGTGAACCGCCGTCGAGTGGTGACCATCAACGACGGCGAACCCGGTGAGAAGTCGATTTCGGTTGCCTGTATGCACTGCACCGATGCGCCCTGTGCGGCCGTATGCCCGGTGGATTGCTTCTACACCACTGACGACGGTGTGGTGCTGCATGACAAGGATCAGTGCATCGGCTGCGGATACTGCTTTTACGCCTGTCCGTTCGGCGCGCCCCAGTACCCGCAGGCATCCGCATTCGGAGTGCGCGGCAAGATGGACAAGTGCACCTTCTGCGCCGGGGGGCCCGAGGCCGATGGTTCGCCGGAGGAGTACGAGAAGTACGGCGCCAATCGCCTGTCTGAAGGCAAACTGCCCTTGTGTGCGGAGATGTGCTCCACCAAGGCTCTGCTGGGTGGTGACGGCGACATCCTCGCGGACATCTATCGCGAACGGGTGTTGTTGCGTGGCGGTCGACCCCAGACCTGGGGCTGGGATACAGCCTACAGCTGATCCGAAGGGGCGGGCTTCCCGGCCGGGAAGCCCGCTGCTGAAAACAACGGGGAATCTGGCATGCGCCAAATTACTGCCTGCGGTCTGATGATTGTTGGAACCGTCATGCTGAGCGGTTGCCTTGACGAGACTACCGTCGAACTTCACGAACCCGGCGAGTACAAAGGTGCCACGGATCCTCTGGTGCAGTTGTCGGGCACGTCGGAGTTCAGCTCTCGGCTGCAGGATCGGTTGCTGCAGATCCAGACCGATCGATGACGCTGAAGGAGAAAACACATGCATGAACTAACCACCCGGGAACCGGGTGTTGGCGGTTCCCTGCGCAAGCGTGGCATCAAGACCGTACTGTGGACACTGCTGGTCCTGACGTTGGTGGCTGTCGCATTGCCGTTTTCGGGCTACTTGCTGACCGAGTCCGCGCAGGCACAGGCCAGCGGTGATGATCAGAACGCCCGGGCGAACTTTTGGCGCGCCGTGCGGGAGGGCAGCAGTGGCTACTCTGCCGTCCGGAGTCCCGAGGCCGGTGTCCTGATCCAGAATGGGGGCGAAAACTGGCGCGCACTGCGCAACGGACCCATGCTGACCTACGCGACATGGTTGATGGCGGGCACTCTGGGTGTAATCGCGCTCTTCTTTATGGTTCGGGGGAAGGTCAAAATCAGCAATGGGCGCAGCGGAGAGACGGTGCCCCGTTGGAGCGCCTTTGAAAGGGCCTTGCACTGGTTTACCGCCATCCTGTTTCTGGTTCTTCTGGTCACCGGTTTGAGTCTGTTGTTGGGCCGCATGGTCCTGATCCCGCTGATCGGTAAGGATGCGTTCGCGGCCTACGCTGGGCTCGCCAAGGATCTGCACAACTACGTCGGCCCGTTCTTCAGCGTCGGCCTGGTGTTGGAGATCGTCATGTGGATGCGCCATAACCTGCCAAACGAGACCGACTTGGCCTGGTTCGCCAGTGGTGGCGGCATGGTCGGCGACGAACACCCCTCCGCCGGGCGCATGAACGGGGGTGAGAAGCTCTGGTTCTGGGTGCTGGTGGTATTCGGTCTCACCGCCATCGGCTCGGGACTTGTGCTGGACTTCCCTGTGTTTGGGCAGACTCGTGCACAGATGCAATGGGCCAGTCTCATTCACCTGGGTACCACCGTGGTGCTGACCTGCTTCGCCTTCGGTCACATTTACATCGGTACTATCGGCACCGAGGGCTCTTTTGAAGGCATGGCCACGGGACGTGTGGATGCCGAATGGGCACGACAGCATCATGACCTTTGGGTCAAGGAACTGGCGGCCAAGGGCATTTATCCGGAACCGACGAGTCCACCGGCACCGTCGGGCGGCACTGCGCAGACTCGCACTACTTGACCCTAGTCGCGTGATGCGCCCGAGCCGACGGCGATCCCCCGGGGTCGCCGTCTTACCATCCGCAATCGGATTCAGGAGTTTCGATCATGATTGACGAAGAGACGCTCAATCTAAGCTTGCGCAAGTTCCTCAAGCGTGTGGGCATCTCCGCCCAGCGGCATATGGAGTCCGGCGTGCGGGCGGCAGATGAGGACGGAACACTTCCGGAAAACGGGCGGATCGCCGTACGTATGACCCTGGATATGGAGGGCATCACCACCCCGTTGGTGGTAGAGGATGAGATCGAAGTTCGTTAGCCCTAGGGGCCATATGTTCGTTACGTTGCAGAGCACCCCACACTCTTCCTGAAGCGCCCGGCACGTTCCCGTCGCCGTCCTGGTCTGTTCCTGCGACCGGATTCCGGTGCCGCGCGAACACTAGCCATCTATGCCGCTGTCTCGTCGGCTACACAATCTGTCGCTGGCGAATCGAATCGATTCCCCTCGTTTGGATGCGCGCCATGCGCCACAATTGCTTATTCCAAACTTTCCCGGGGAACAATCACCATGCAACCGTTTCGATCCATACCGGTTGAGTTTCCAGGCCACGACGGTGGCATGCTGGCGGCCCGGCTGGAACTTCCGGAAGGGCGAGTTCGCGCTTACGCCCTGTTCGCACATTGTTTCAGTTGCTCCAAGGATGTCACCGCGGCTGTTCGAATCAGCCAGTCACTGGCAGAGCAGGGTTTTGGCGTTTTGCGTTTTGATTTCACCGGGCTTGGCAACAGCCAAGGTGACTTCGCCAACACCAACTTCAGCTCGAACATTGCCGATCTGGTCAAGTCCGCGGACTTTCTGCGCCAGTCCTATCAGGCCCCGGCGCTGCTGGTGGGTCATAGCCTGGGCGGCGCGGCGGTGTTGGCGGCGGCCTCTGAAGTGCCCGAGGCCCGCGCTGTTGCAACCCTCGGTGCACCCAGTGACCCAGGCCATGTAACCCATTTGTTCGCTGAGGTGATCTCCACCATTGAAAAGCAGGGTGAAGTTGCGGTTCAGCTTGCGGGCCGCAGCTTTCGCATCCAACGGCAGTTGCTGGATGATCTGGCCGAGCAACGATTGCTCGATCGAGTCGGGTCTTTGCGACTGCCGCTGCTGATTTTTCATGCCCCGCTGGACGCCGTTGTCGATGTGGCCCATGCCCAGACCCTGTTCCAGGCGTCCAAGCATCCAAAAAGTTTTGTGTCACTGGACGGCAGCGACCACATGATCGCCGACGAAGCGGATGCGTTTTACGTCGCCGACGTGATTGCCGGATGGGTGGGGCGGTACCTGGGGGAAACGGGCCGCCGGCCTCGCCCCAGCGCGGTGCTGCCGGACGGCATGGTGCGGGTCAGCGAGTCGGGCGAAAGCCTGTACTCCCAACGCATTCATGTGGGTGGGCATCTGCTCACCGCCGATGAGCCAGCGTCTGTGGGTGGTGGCGATCTCGGACCAGGTCCGTATGATCTGTTGCTGGCGGCTTTAGGCGCCTGTACCACCATGACGCTGCGCATGTACGCTGATCGGAAAGGCTTGCCCTTACAACGTGCAGAGGTGCTGTTGCGGCATCAGAAAGTCCATGTGCAGGACTGTGAGGATTGCGAGTCTACCGAAGGCAAAGTGGACGAGATCGAACGCGAACTGCATCTGCAGGGGCCCTTGGACCAACAGCAACGGGATCGTCTGTTGGAGATTGCCGACAAGTGTCCGGTGCATCGCACACTGCATTCGGAGATCAAAGTCCGCACCCGGATGACGTGAGTCCGCCACAAGCATAACCCGGTTGGGGCCGGGGGGGCGGGACAATGGGTCGGCTGTTCCGGGTATTCCCGCACTGTGTGGTCGCTTGGTGGCACGCTGAATGGCCGGTAGAGCGTTTGTTGTCCATGGTGGGCGAGGGATCTGTTTCGACCGACCGAGGTCTTAAATCCGCAGAGAGCTGATTCGAGGACCGTTGGGTGCGGTCCCGGTCTAGCGAGATTAAGCACAGGCCTGTGCGCCCAAACAGAATCTTGGAGGGGTTGGAATGAAAGAGGGTGCGACCCGAAATGATATGGGATGGGACGCCCCCGACGGCCTGGACAGGAGGTCTTCTGCAATACTGGTGGTGGATGACGAGCCAGGCATCCGTAAATTCCTGAGCCGAAGCCTCGGCAAACGGTACGCCATGGTGGAGACGGCCGAGACCGTTGAAGAGGCGGAGTCGCTGCGTCAGAGATGCCATTTCGATCTCATCATTGCGGACATACGGATGCCCGGCGGCAATGGCATGCGGTGGATGGAGTCTCTGCGCGAACAGGGCAGTGTGACCGACGTCATCTTTATGACCGCCTATGCGGATCTGGAAACCGCCATTGGCGCGATACGAACCGGAGCGGCCGATTTTCTGCTCAAACCGTTTCGCATGGAACAGATGACAGCGGCGGTCTCTCGGTGTCTTGAACGGCGTAGAATGACGCGCGAGAACTTCGTTCTGCGCCGCCAGGTGGACCAGGTCTACGCGGCCCAGGAGGCCTTCGTCGGCCAGTGCAAGCTCATGCGCGATGTGTGCAACACCATAAAGCGCATCGCCACCATGCCCTCGACCGTCTTGATCCAGGGCGAGTCGGGTACCGGTAAGGAGTTGGCCGCGCGTTCCACTCATGAACTCAGTGGTCGCAGCGGACCGTTCGTACCGATCAACTGCGGGGCGATATCCGCCGAACTGATCGAGAGCGAACTGTTCGGCCACATGAAGGGCTCGTTCACCGGCGCGCATCAGGCCAGAGAGGGGCTGTTCAGCTATGCCGAGGCGGGTACGCTGTTCCTGGACGAAATCGGTGAGATGCCATTGCCGATGCAGGCCAAGTTGTTGAGATTCATGGAGGAGCGGACCATCCGCCCGGTCGGCTCGAATCAGGAGATCAGGCTGGATGCGCGCATCATTGCCGCCACCAATCGGAATTTGGCCCAAGATGTGGTCCAGGGGCGATTTCGGCAAGACCTCTTCTACCGCCTCAACGTGGTCACCCTGCGCATGCCGCCGCTGCGGGAACATGTTGAGGACCTGCCCTTGCTCACCCGACATTTTCTGGCGACCTTGAGTGCCGAGTTGGGTTTACCCGCACCCCAGGTCAGCGAGGCTGAATTTGCCGAGATGGCAGCCTACGCCTGGCCTGGCAACGTGCGCGAGCTGCGCAATGTGATCGAAAGGTCTTTGCTGCTGGGTCAGCCGCCGACCCAATACCTGCTCAGTCAGATCCCCGCATCGGACATGCAGACCTCGATATCGGACGGGGCGGGCCTGACTTCGGGCGAGGATATGACGCTTCAACAGGCGGAGAAACAGCATATTCTCCAGGTGCTGGATCGCTGCTCCGGGAACAAATCCCGCGCTGCGCTGCGTCTTGAGGTGTCGCGCAAGACGCTGGAGCGCAAGCTGAAGACCTGGCGTCTCGAGAACGGCGGCACCGACTGAAGCGCCTGCAGGCGTGCCCATGCTCAAGGGATTCCCCCTAGTCACCCGGGTCCAGCGCAGCCTGCGCTACAAGCTTCTGATGCTCGTGTTGTTTCCGATAATTCTGGTCATGCCCATCACCCTTGGCTTAGCGGTCTACTGGAGTGACAAGGCCACCTATGACCAGCTGTTCATCAAGGTGGATACCGATCTCGCGGTTGCTCAGGATGTATTCGCGCGCATCCGCGCGGACTACCTGGCGACCCTCGCCCGCATCGGCGAATCGTATCTTTTCCGCTCCAATCTGGCTGACCACGATAGCAGGGCGATACAGGCCCAGCTCGATGATATGGCCCGTCGCCAGGGGTTCGTTTATCTACGCATGGTGGACCTCGACGGCCTGAACCCGAGCGCTCCGGAACAGACTTTTGCCGGCGGGTTTCGTCTACCCGGTGAGCTTGCGCGCGCCCTTGCAGGTGAGGCGGTCAGCGGCGTTCAGGTGTTAGGGCCCGATGAATTGGCTGGCATCGCGCCGGAACTCCCGGCAATCATTCGTCTTCCCCTGGTGGAAACGCCAAGAGCCCTGCCTACACAGCGAACGTTCGAGGATCGGGCCATGGCCATGCGCATGGTGTATCCGGTCGCTGACATTGGCGGGCGCGTCGTGGCGCTGCTGGACGGCGCGGTGCTGCTGAACGGCAACTTCCCTTTTGTCGACACGATCCGAGATCTGGTTTACGGACCGGGCAGTTTGCCTGAGGGCAGCATCGGCACCGTAACCGTGTTTCTGGACGACGTGCGCATCAGCACCAACGTGCCGGTCCGACCTGGGGAACGGGCCTTGGGCACCCGTGTCTCCGCGGAAGTGCGAGCCCAGGTTCTGGAGCAGGGGGATCGTTGGGTCAACCGTGCTTTTGTGGTGAATGACTGGTACGTGTCGGGTTATGAGCCAATCTATGACGTGGTCGGCAAACGCGTCGGCATGCTGTACGCCGGATTCCTGGAGGCGCCGTTTCGGGCCAGCCTGGTGCGAACCATTCAATTGATATCGTTGCTTTTTCTAGCCTTTATGGGATTCTCCGCCACCCTCGCTTTCTACGGCGCCAAGTCTATTTTTCGCCCCATAGAGAAAATGAGCGCCGTGGTTCGGGCCACCCGCGTGGGAGAGGACAGACGCATCGGCAGTCTCGCATCCCGCGACGAGATTGGGGAATTGGCGCGGGAGTTCGATGTCGTGCTGGACCTGCTGCAGGAGCGCAATCGGCAGATTCAGCGTGCTGCAGGCGAGTTGGAACTCAAGGTGGATCAGCGCACCCGCGAACTGCGTGAGAAGAACGCCGATCTTGAAACAACCGTGGCCCTTTTGCAGCAGACCCGGCAGCAATTGCTCGTGGCGGCAAAACTTGCCGCCGTCGGTGAATTGACCGCCGGCGTAGCCCACGAGATCAACAATCCTACGGCCGTGATTCTGGGTAATCTCGATTTGCTGGTGTCGGAGCTGGGGCCGGCCATCGAACCGGTTTCCGAAGAGGTGGAGTTGATCGTAGCCCAGGTCTATCGCATCCGTGAGATCATTAATAATCTGCTGCAATACGCCCGTCCCGCAGAGTACGCGGGCTACATCAACGACATATCCATCGATGAGGTGATCACAGACACCTTGGGGCTGGTGGCCCATGCCATAAAGCATGGATCGGTCGAAGTAACCACCTCGATCCGGACCGAGCGCGGAATTGCCATCAATCGGCAGGAGTTGCAGCAGGTGCTGGTGAACCTGATGGTGAACGCCTGTCACGCGGTCTCGGACAAAAGGGGCAGGATTGAAATCCGTGCCGAGGACTGGGACGAGCGAGGCGTCGTGATTTCGGTGCGCGACAACGGCCCCGGCATCCCGAGTCATGTGTGTTTACGCTTGTTCGATCCGTTCTTCACCACCAAGCCGGAAGGGCAGGGGACCGGCCTCGGCCTGTCCATCAGTTACGGCCTGATCAGACGGTATGGGGGAAACATCACCGTGAGCTCCAGACTGGGTGCCGGCGCTGAGTTCAAGGTCTGGTTGCTGTCAGATCCGATTCTGGATGAAGACGAGCAGGCCATCATGGACCGGGTTCGAACGACCGGGTCGGCCTAGCAGTGTTCCCACACCTCAACACCTGCGCTTGCCCTCGCGGTCCCTGACGGCGTTGCGATCTCGCAACCGTCTATTGCTCCTCACCGCGCCTTGTCAGTAACCACGAAGTATTTGAAATAATATCAACCTGTTGAAAACGCCCTCAAGATGCTCATTTACGGGGTGTAAACTGCGTTTTGGCCCTCGTTTCCGCCTTGCCTCGTACTCAACCGAGACTGTTTAGGCAAGCGCAGGTGTTGAGTCATTCAGGAGACAGCGCAGTAGGGCCGTGAGGCCTGGTAGCATTGGTTGAGGAAACCCCTCTATTCGCACTGTCGCATTGGGGCGGTCGCACGCTTGGACCCGGTTGGCGTCTTGCGCCAAAGATCGTCACGGGGCCGGTCCTACAATGACAATTCTGCTGAATTGTCTGGGTTCAGATGACGTGCCTGGCCGTATGCTAATGTTTCCTTTGCGCGTCAGCGACTATATTCTGGCTATACAGGCGTCTAAACGCCCTGCCGACGGTGGCGGCGGCGCAGCCGATTTGAAACTGCATAGAGTCATATCTTGGCCGATCCAGCGCACAGGGAATCCGCCAGAACGTTGCCGAAAACCGGCCGGCGGCTGGACGGCGCTTTGTTCATCTTGACGATTCTGGTCCTGTTTCTTGCGACCGGTATGCTCCTGTATGCGCTGGTTTGGCCGCAGGTGTACGGGGAAAACCCCGTTGGCACCGTTCGCCTTGGGCCGTGGTGGGTTATTGGGCTGGTGGTGGTGCTGGTCTTATTCGCGATCGCCATGGTTCGCTTGAGACAGGCGAGGCATCGCGCATGGCGCTTGCAGGACGCGCACAGCGATTTGTTGGACAGTCAGCGTCGATTCCATGCCACATTCGATTCAGCATTCCAGCATATGGCCCTGCTGGCGCCGGACGGGCACTTGATTGAGGTCAATCAGACCATGCTCGATTTCGCCGGCCTGGAGCAGGACGACGTCGTCGGCAGACCTTTCTGGCGCACCCACTGGTGGTTCGGCTCTGACCGCACGCAGCACCAGCTGCAAACGGCCCTACGCGCCGCAGTGAACGGCCAAGTGACTCGGTTTGCCGCGGAACTCCGTGGGCGGGATGGGCAGCTTGCCCACGTGGACCTGTCGCTGAAACCGATTCGCGACAAGGACGATGAGGTTGTGTTGGTCCTGTTTGAAGCTCGGGATATGACAACGCGTCTGCGGGGCGACGATTTGTCCCGACAACAGGCGCAGATCATCGACCAGATTCACAGCGCCGTCATCGTTTGCGATCTGGAGGAGCGGGTGGTGAGTTGGAATCAAGGGGCGCAAAGGCTGTTCGGTCTGCCTGCCCAGGCCGCTGTCGGCCAACACCTGTCCATGATTTACCCCAGCGACCTGAATGTCCGCGCGCGTCTTGGGGAGGTGTATCGCGACCTCTGGAAACAGGGTTGGTACGAAGCGACTTTGCCTATGGTCGATCACTCAAGGCAGCGATTCAGTGGGCATTTGTCACTATCCCTGCTTCGTGATGCCAAGCGCCGGGTGATCGGCACGGTGGCCATCGTATCGGATTTGACGCTATGGGAAGGCCAGGTTCGAGCCGGTGAGGAATTGGCAAGGTTGATGGCGGAGACCGACCTGGAAACCATGATTTTCGAGGCCGAGGGGCTGGCGCTGGTCTACGCCAATCCCAGAGCGTGCCAGGCGGTGGGTCGATCTCTACGCGAACTGGTTGGAACCCGTCTGACCGATTATACCGAGGACTCCTCAACAACCCTGGTCGAGCGCTTGAGCGGGCGCATCGATCCCGGTAGTGGAATCGAGATCCTGGCTGGGCGACAGATCTGCACCGATGGTTCGGTGCGCCTGGTGGAAATGCGTGTAGAGGCAATCAACTGCGGGGCCGAGCGGTTCTATGGGACCCGATTATTCCCTGTGTCCGAGGAGATCGAGCGGATTCGCCGGGAAGGCGAGGCTGCGGCTGCTCTGGCAAGATCATACACTGACATAGCGCGGGTGAGACCAACCCACCCGTTTGCAAGCGTATCATCAAGCCTTAACATGGGGCCAAACCGGGTCTGAAGATGGGGCGCAACACCTTGGACGATGCAGAGAAAAAGCGCAGTCGCAAGACTGAACGGGCGCTGGAGTTACTTGCCCGATTGTGTGAGGCATACCCGCAGGCGTTCGTCGCCCGGGGCGGTGGTCGCTATCCGGTGCCCCTGAGCATCGGCGTACACGAGGCGATACGGGCCTGCTACCCGGATGAGGCTCGTCACGTCATAGCCGGCGCTATGCGTATCTATACCTCAGGCATAGCCTATCAAAGGGCCCTGTCCGGTGGGGGTGTGCGGGTGGGTCTAGACGGGCAACCCAACGGCGAAGTCACTGCAGAGCAGGCGGAACTCGCCAGGCAAACCGTGGCCAAGATGGCTGACGCCCGCAGTAAATCCAGCAAACGTCCTCGGCGGGAGGCGGTCATCGACGCCAAGCTGGAACGTCTCAAGCAGCATTTCACCCGCTGAGCCATGGGTTTGGTTGACCCGGACGTCTTAAGGAGTCTCTGATCTATTCTGGACGAAGCAGATTGGAGGCTGAAATGCACAGATTCAAGGGGCGGATCGCGGGGCAGATCGCAGGTAATAGTTGTTCTATTGCCAAGATCTGCAACGATGAAGCTGTACATTTCGGTCCCAAGATGCAGGTTTACGAGTAGATCAAAGGCTCCCTTAAGGGCTTGTGGACGTTTGGTTCGAGTCAGCTGGGCATTCGGGACGTTCTCTTCGGGAAAGGCGATAAGCGCACAGCCGCGTTGTTGTGCGCGCTTGAATGAGCGCAGGCAAGCAGCGTGTTGAAAAAGCGTCACTCGGCACGATACGGCGTTGAAAACGCCCTCAGAATGTTCATTTACTGGGTCTAATCTGCGCCTTCTCCGTCGTCTTCGCCTTGCCTCCCGCATGGCCCTCTAGGGCAGCAGCACGGTGGAGCCCACCGTTTTACGGGCCTCGAGATCCCGGTGCGCGTCGGCGGCGTTGGCAAGTGGGTAGGTCTGTTTGATGTTGATGCTTACAGCACCTGCCTGCACCACCTCGAACAGATCAGTCGCGGCGCGCTCCGTCTCCGCCCGGGTGACGGTGTAGTCCATTAACGAGGGTCGGGTCAGGAACAGGGATCCTCGCTTCCCCAGTTCCGCCGGTGTGATCGCGGGTGCCTGGCCGGAGGCGTTTCCAAAACTCACCATCATGCCGCGCCGGGTCAGGCAGTCCAGTGAACCAAAAAAGGTGTCTTTGCCGATCCCGTCGTATACGACCTGCACGCCGTTGCCGTCAGTCAGTTCCCTTACCCGCACGCCGAAGTCCTCCCGGGTGTACACAATGGTGTGGTCACATCCATGGTCCAGCGCCAAAGCCGCTTTTTCGTCGTTTCCCACCGTGCCGATGACAGTCGCCCCCAAGTGTTTGGCCCATTGGCACAGCACCAGGCCGACACCGCCTGCGGCGGCATGCATCAACACCGTGTCGCCGGCCTTCACCCGATAAGTCTGGCGCAGCAGATACTGCGCGGTCATGCCTTGCAGCATCATGGCAGCGGCGGTCTGATCATCGATGTCGTCGGGCAGTTTCACCAGACGGTCCGCAGCGATGCATCGCACTTCGGAGTAAGCACCCAGGGGTGGGCTGGCATAGGCCACCCGATCGCCCACCGCCAGCCCGGTAGCATCCGCTCCCAGTGCCTCCACAACGCCGGCGGCTTCCAGGCCGATGCCGCTGGGCAGCGCCGCCACCGGATACACTCCGCTGCGGTGATACACGTCGATAAAATTCAGGCCGACCGCTGTGTGGCGCACCTGTGCCTCATGGGCCGCTGGCGGGGCGACCGGCACCTCCTCCCAACTCAGAACCTCGGCGCCGCCGCTCGTGTGGAATCGAATTGCCTTTGACATGAAACGTTTCTCGTGTGGGGCCGGGAAGGGCGGTGCGCCCCCGGGATGCCTCCTATTGTACGTTACTGTCCGCTGCGCATCCTCATGTCGTCGCGTCGCCCAGGAATGGGCGCTCCTCGTCCCGCCCGAGTTGACAATTCCTTCAAACGCCCACCACTTGACCAAATGCTCCGAACATATCGCGCCGCGCGATTGCACACGGCGGCGCACAAATGAAAACCGTTGCGTTGGCCGTCCAAAGCCCATGTGACCCCAAATTCGTGTGGCTGGATCAGCTAATCGTCCTGATTCGAGTCTTTATGGATCATCCCCCAGTCCGTTGCGAACGAGGGTGAGACTCATCGGTCGGGTCTGAGGGCACAAGGGTAGGCAAGATAGGATGAATCAAGAGCCGCGAGAGAATTTTCTCTATCTGTTGGCCGCGTTGTTCCTGCTGACGTTTGTCGGACCGGTGATGGAGGTGTCGTTCGGGACCGTCGGCGGATTGTTCGCCGAGCTGTCATTGTCCCTGACACTGGTCATCGCGTTATGGAGCCTGCGCTCGACCCGCACCGAATTCTTCACCGGGGTTGCAATGATCGGGGTGAACATAGCGTGCACCGTGGCCTGGTTGTGGTTCGATCGCCCGGTCGCGGGCATTGTGGCCCACCTTAGTGGCTTGGTGTTCCTTTCCCTCACCGCCCTGGTGGGCATTCACGCGATCCTGCGCCCGGGTCCTGTGAGTCGGAACAAGGTCATGGGTGCCCTGTGCGTATATGTCTTCATCGGCGTTCCCTGGGCGGAGTTTTGCCACTTGCTGCATGCGTACCGACCCGGATCTTTGTCAGGTATACAACCGCAATCCGGGCAGGCTCTATCCGGGCGCTTTTTGTACTTCAGTTTTGTCACATTGACGACCCTGGGCTATGGCGATGTACTCTCGCTGACTCTGTATGCGCAGACCCTCACCGTCATTGAGATGGTGATTGGGTAACGCTATCTGGCTGTTCTTGTAGCCGCGCTGGAACCAGATACCCATGGTCTTGACAAGACCAACACTGCTGTTGTCGGTGGCAGGCATGCTGCCGATCATGGGATGCGGTGGACGCGCGCTGATCGCGGCCCCACGCGTTTACCAGGCCGCCGACCTGCCGCTGTTTGTCGATTTGGCCCCGGAACCTCAGGCTGCGACCATCCAGATACTGTATGCGACCGATCGAGCACTGGAAAAGATGGAAAGCCCCCAGAGGTTCTTACACGTCTTTAGTTCAGCCCAATTTTTCTGCGCACATCCTCGTCCCTGAGTGATAAATCGGTGCCGGCGTACTCGGCAGCCGCTGCGGTGCACAGCCAGGCCACCGCCCGTGCTGCCCAGTCGGCTGATATGTGAGCCGAAGCATCAAGTTGGCTGACCGGGTTGATGCCGGATTCCTTGATGGCGACCTGCATGTCGGTTGCGACGGTACCAGGACTGAGTCCGAGCACCCGGATGCCGTGGGCCCGGTATTCCTTGTCGGCGCAGCGGGTGAGTGAGAGTGCCGCCGCTTTGCTCGAGCAGTAGTGACTCCAGCCTTCCAGCGCACCGGTGGCAGCGCCAGAGCTGATGTTGACGATAACGCCCGAGCCCTTGTGCCAGCATGACCGGTATGGCCGCTCTAAGCCCGTGGTAGACGCCCTTGTAATTCACATCCGCGACACGTCCCCATTGTTCCGGATCGGAGTCCGCAAGATGCCTGATGGGCTCTATGAGGCCGGCGTTGTTGACCAGAAGCCTGAGCTTGACCGAGACCGATGCGCGTTACCTGCGTAGAATCGAGGCGGTTGTCGAGGAACTCGACGACGCAGGGACCGAGGCGCATGCCGGCAGCGCCACCGCGGTCGGAATCCTTCGAATCACGGCGTCCGTAGCCTTTGACCAGGTCTTTTGAGACTGCGGCGTGGCTCGTGTATCCGACTCGACGACTGCTCCCAAAAAGGTTCAGGTGATGCTGGCGTTTCTGAGCCAACAGCTTGGAAAGCCTTGATCTGTGCAAACGGATCGCGTTGCTGATGTGCTGATTCAAGGCGCCCGTTATGGGTGACCGCAGTCTCATCCGAGTGTTCGCGAGCATGAAGCGATTTTAGAGGGGCGGATAGTGGGTAATGAACGCCATGAGTGGACAACATTCGACCGGGCAGGACGTGGCAGCAGGCTGCTGTTGGCCAGGTCGTTGGCAAACTGGGTGGTGTGTTTGGCCGCCGTTTTGAGCACGGCTTGCAGCACCTTGCCAACAGTGGTCGAACGAGAACCTTCCACGGCCTTCTCGGCCGGCAAGGAAACCGCACTTGGCCGGATGTTCGAGAGCCAGATTCAACAGCATCCGGGTTCGTCAGGCGTGCAACTGCTGAATACAGGTAGAGAAGCACTCAAGGTCCGCGTGGCTCTGCTTGAAGCGGCTGAGCGGGCCGTAGACCTGCAGTACTACATCTGGAACAGCGATTACTCGGGGCGTCTGTTGGCCGAGCGCGTGCTGGAGGCGGCCGACCGGGGTGTGTACGTGCGCGTGTTGCTGGACGATTTCAACATCGGCGACCGTGATCCCATGCTGTTTTCAATGGATACGCACCCGAATGTGGAGGTTCGTATTTACAACCCCAATGCCAACCGTGAGGGATTGGCAAAGTGGCTGAACTTCCTGGGCGAGTTCGGGCGTCTCAATCAACGTATGCACAACAAGCTGTTTGTGGTGGACGGGAGCGCGGCCATTGTGGGTGGTCGGAATGTGGGTGACGAGTATTTCGACCTAAGCGAGACCCTCAATTTTCGTGACCGTGAACTGCTGACGGTGGGGCCTGTGGTGGGCGAGATATCGGCGGGATTCGACGCCTACTGGAACAGCGAACGCAGCTATCCCATCGATAGCATCGACCCGAACGGGAACGACCCCGTTGAAGTTCAGAGTATGCGCAGCACACTAAGGGATTATCTGCTTACTCATCCCCATCCCGATCACCCGATGCCGGTGGGACGAACTGCTGCCTCTGCGACCCTGGCGACTTGGTGGGCGGACCTCATATGGGCGCCTGCTACGGCGGTGTTTGATGAGGTCAGGGCGCCGGACGATATTGACGGCAATAGCGAAAAGCGGGTCGCGCGTACGCTGGAGAAGCTCGCCGAGCAGGTCGAAAGCGAATTCATCATTGAGTCAGCCTACCTCATTCTGGGAGATCCCGGCTTGGTCGTGGTCGAGGCGCTGACGGGACGCGGTGTTTCAGTCCGGGCGTTGACCAATTCATTGGCTTCCAATGACCTCACCACCAATCATGCCGGCTACGCCAGACGTCGTCGAAAGATGCTCGAGAGCGGCATGGAACTGTTTGAGTTCCGACCCGATGCCGCGGCATGCCTGCGGCTCATCGGAGATCCATCGCGCTGCGACCAGGACACGCTCATTGGTCTGCATGCGAAGTCGATGGTGTTTGATAGGGAGGTCGTATTTGTTGGGTCGTTCAATCTCAATCTTCGCTCCGTTTTCCTGAATTCCGAGACCGGTTTGATCGTCTACAGTCCGGAACTGGCGGACCGGATCGCCAGTGACATTGAGCAAGACATGCAGCCGCAGAACAGCTGGAGAGTCGCCTTGGACAGCAATAATCGTCTCACCTGGGTTGGCCTGGATGACGGTGTGGAGGTGCGTTACACGGTAGAGCCGGAAACCGGATTCTGGCGGCGCTTCAAGTCCGGGCTTTTTTCCCTGCTGCCCGTGGAAAAGTATCTTTAAGGAGCCTCTGATTTATTCCGGACGAAACAGGTTGGAGGGTGAAATGTGCAGATTCAAGGGGCGGAACGCGGGGCAGATCGCGGGTAATAGTTGTTCTATTGCCAAGATCTGCAACGAAGAAGCTGTGCATTTCAGTCCCAAGATGCACGTTCATGAGTAGATCGGAGGCTCCTCAAGAAGCCTCCGAGGGTGAGATGCGTCTGCAGTTGGGTGTGGCGATCTATGCAATCATCACCATCTCGATACCTCCATAAAGTATGAGTTGACCATCAAACCGCATTGGCAATCGCTCAGGGAACGGCCGTGGACCGGCCTTTCCCGGCGCATCGGCTGATCTCCGCCGTGTGCCCTAAACGGCTCTGATGTATTCTCGCCCGCAGACCCGAGCGGATTGCGGTTCGGGTGTGCGCAGATGGTTTAAGCTCAATGGGGTAGCGTGGTGTGAGTCTGTATCGCAGGGTGGTGATGCCCGCCGTACTGGATCGGGTGTGCGCTTTGCCCGTGTTGGACGCGTACCGGCGTACTGTCGTGCCCCTGGCCGCGGGACGGGTCCTGGAAGTTGGGTTTGGCACCGGCCTCAATCTGCCGTATTACGCTGTGGATCGGGTCGAGCGTCTGTGGGGACTGGACCCCGGAGTGGAGATGCAGGGCAGGGCGCTGGCGCGGATCGCAGAATCGGGTCTGGACGTGGAACTCATCGGATGTTCTGGGGAAGAGATTCCCATGGAGACCGACAGTATCGATACCGTTCTGGTGACGTATACCTTGTGCAGCATTCCGGATGTTACCCAGGCGCTGGGCGAGATGCGCCGCGTGATCAAACCCGGCGGCCGGCTTTTGTTCAGTGAACACGGACTGGCACCGGAGCCCGGTGTGCAGGGTTGGCAGCACCGGCTGACGCCCCCATGGCGGGCTGTTGCCGGGGGCTGCCATTTGAACCGGGATGTGCCGAAGATGTTGCGGGGAAGCGGTTTTCGGATCGATCGGTTGGAGCAGGGTTACTTCCCCGGAATGGCCGGCTGGTTCAAACCCCTCGCGTTTAACTCCTGGGGCGTGGCGACGCCGCAATGAAGCTGACTGCAAAAGCAGTTGAAGTCGTCGATCCGGGTCAGCCCCTGGTGCTCGAAACAGCCTATCTGGATCTATCGGCCCTGGCCTGGGGCGCGCCAAGCCAGACCCCGGTGCTGGCGCTGCACGGGTGGTTGGACAATGCTGCCAGCTTTGTCCCGCTGGCCCCGTTTTTCCAGGGCCGCCGACTCATTGCCATGGATCTGGCCGGGCATGGACAGTCCGCACACCGCCCCCCCGGCACCCACTACCATTTCCTGGATCATGTTCAGGACGTGTTGGCCGCCGCGGATGCTCTGGGATGGGGCAGCTTCCATGTACTGGGTCATTCCCTGGGTGCATCGGTGGCGCTGTTTGTCGCTGCGGTAATGCCTGAACGGGTACTCAGCCTGGGGTTGATTGACGGCTACGGCCCGCTGACCGCCACGCCCGAAGACGGCCCGGCTCAGGCGGCGGAATCGGTCACCCGTATGCTGGCTTTACCGGGTCGGGTATCCCATCAATACCCGGATATCGAAACCGCTGCATTGGCGCGGAGCCGGGCGGGTGATCTGCGGCTAGAGGATGCGAGATTGCTGGTGGCAAGGAGCCTGCGGCCGAACCGAGGCGGCTTCGTCTGGCGCAGTGATCCCAAGTTGCGGGTTCGTTCGCCATTCTATTTCAGCGAGGATCAGGTTGCCGCCTATCTCAAGCGGGTGATATGCCCGGTGCGGTTGGTTCTGGCGCGCGGTGGGTATCTGGTCGATCGTCCGCAGATGGTCGCCCGCTACGCCTGCACACCGTCTCTACAAATCCACCATGTGGATGGGGGGCACCATGTACATATGGAGCGACCTGAAGGCGTTGCCCAGGCACTGGCCGACGGCTTTCCGGTTAGTGAGGCGAGGACGGCATGAACGGGGCGCAACCAGTCTCCCCAGCCGATGAAATGGTGCAGATCGTTGATGGCGACAATCGCCTCATCGGCACCGTTCCGCGTCGTGAAATGCGCGCCGGCGGCCACGCCTACCGGGCAAGTTACATCCTTGTGTTCAACCAACGGGATGAACTGTTCCTGCAACAGCGTACCCTGAGCAAGGACATGTATCCGGGCTACTACGACGCCGCTGCGGGGGGCGTATTGGTGGCCGATGAGAGTTATGAGCAGTCGGCCGACCGTGAACTCGGCGAGGAACTCGGCATACAGGCCCAGTTGCAACCACTGTTTGACATATACTTCCAGGACCCGTCGAACCGGATTTTTGGGCGGGTTTACCTGTGCCGGCACGATGGCCCATTCGAGTTGCAAGCGGAGGAAGTTGCGGCCGGTTTCTTCTGTTCGCCGGACGCGGTGCTGGACGGCGAATTTCAACCCCTGACACCGGACAGCCGCCAGGTTCTGGATCGCTACTGGCGTGCCGTACGGGGTCGATGCTAAAGAGGACTGTGATCTCCATGAGCCACCACGTCGCATTCATTGGTTTGGGTGTAATGGGCTATCCCATGGCGGGCCATCTGGCGCGTGCCGGGCATTCCGTGACCGTCTACAATCGAACTGCGGCCAAAGCCGAGCGCTGGGTTAAGCAGTACGGTGGACGGTTGGCGCCCACCCCGGCCCTGGCCGCGGGGGATGCGGAGTTCGTGTTCGCCTGCGTTGGCAATGACACGGATCTGCGCGCCGTCACCCTCGGTTCCGAGGGCGCTTTCCAAAGTATGGGGCCGGACACGGTGTTCGTGGATCACACAACAGCGTCGGCGGAAGTCGCCCGCGAGCTATACGCAGACGCCCAGTTGCGGGGGACGCACTTTTTGGACGCACCGGTATCCGGTGGCCAGGCCGGCGCCGAGAACGGCGTGCTGACGGTGATGGTAGGCGGTGATGAAGGCCCGTTCGCACGGGCTCGGCCGGTCATCGATGCGTTCGCCCAGCGGGTCCAGTTGATGGGGCCGTCGGGCAGCGGGCAACTGACCAAGATGGTTAATCAGATCTGTGTTGCCGGGGTGGTTCAGGGCCTGGCCGAAGGACTGCATTTCGCCAAGCGTGCCGGATTGGATGCCAAGGCGGCAATGGCGGTGATTTCCAAGGGTGCGGCCCAGTCCTGGCAGATGGAAAACCGGGCGGACACCATGGTCGACGGCGTGTTCGATTTCGGTTTCGCCGTGGACTGGATGCGCAAGGATCTGGGTATCTGCTTGACCGAGGCCCGCGCCAACGGCGCCAGCCTGCCGGTCACAGCCCTGTTGGATCAGTTCTACGCCGATCTGCAGTCCCAGGGGGCTGGCCGCTGGGACACCTCGTGCCTGATCGCGCGACTGGAGCAGGTCGTTCGGGGAGAGGCTTGAACGAACAGCCGTTGTCGTGGCTTTTCAAGGACGCTCGAGAATTGCGCTGACGCCCATTCCGCCAGCGGTACAGACCGAAATCAGCCCGCGTCCCTGACCCTGGTCCGCCAGCAGTTTGGCCAGCACCCCTAGGATGCGGGCGCCGGTGGCGGCGAACGGGTGGCCAACCGCGAGGCTGCTCCCCACCACGTTCATCTTCTCCGGATCGATTGCGCCCAGCGGGTGCATGCGGCCCAGTCGATCGCGGCAGTAGTCCTCCGATTCCCAAGCCTTGAGGGTGCACAAAACCTGGGCAGCGAAGGCCTCGTGTATCTCGTAGAAGTCAAACGACTGCAGATCCAGGCCGGCGTCGCCGAGCATTTCCGAAACTGCAATCGTGGGGGCCATCAACAGCCCCTCACCCGAAACGAAATCCACCGCCGCGGTGCGGCTGTGGGTGAGGTAGGCGAGAATTGGCAGATCGTGTTCTGCGGCCCATGATTCTGATGCCAGCATCACCGCCGCCGCGCCGTCGGTCAGGGTGGTGCTGTTTCCGGCGGTCAGCGTGCCCTGTTCGCTGCGGTCGAAGGCGGTGCGCAGCGCAGCCAGGCTCTCCGGGCTGGCGTCGGTTCGAACATTGTTGTCCCTGGCAACCCCCTCGCAGGGCGTAACCAGGTCGTCGAAGAAACCGCGCTCATAGGCAGCGGCAGCCTTGCGGTGGCTGGCCAGCGCGAGGGCGTCCTGTTCGGCACGTGGGATCTGCCACTGCTTGGCCATGAGTTCACAATGCTGACCCATGGACAGCTTGGTTCGAGGTTCCTGGGGCGAGGGTGGCAACGGTTTCAGCTCGCCCAGACTCATGCCCTTGAATGCGCCCAGGCGGGTTGTCAGATTCCGCGCCCGGGACAGGGCGATCAAACGCTTGGCGAAGCGCTGCGAGAACACGATGGGTACGTCGCTGGTGGTATCGGACCCGCAGGCAATGGCGGTTTCGATCTGGCCGGTTGCAATTTTCGCCCCCAGCAGCATAGCCGCCTGAAGGCTGGTGCCACAGGCCTGCTGCAGGGTAATGCCCGGCGTTCCGGGTGCCAGATCGGTGCTCAACAAAGCCTCACGGGTCAGGTTCCAGTCCGCCGCATGGGTGGTCACCGCGCCCCCCGCCACTTCGTCGATGCGCTGACCGGCGAGGCCAAGCCGGGCGCTCAGCGCCTGTAGCGTGTGAGCCAGCATGTCCTTGTTGCTCAGGTCCTGATAGGCACCGTTGGAGCGGCAGAACGGAATCCTGATGCTGCCCACGATGGCCACCCGGCGCAGGGATTGATTCATCTGTTCGATTCCTTGATTGGGACCGGATCACGCCGTCCGTTCGGAAAGATAGTGCAGCGGGCCGCCGCGGAACGGCGCAAAACCGGTTCCGAAAATAACGCCGGCGTCCAGCAGATCGGCGCTGTCGACGATCTGCTCGGCTTCACACCGTTGACACTCCCGCAGCAGCGGTTCAATCAGGCGCCCGCCCAGCGCCACCGTGTCCACCGCGCTCGGGGCCGGTTTCTGTTTGACCGGTTTGCCCTTGTCCCACCGATACAGACCCTGTCCGGATTTCTTGCCCAACTGCCCCGCGTCCACCAGCTTGCGCAAATGGTCCCGCGCCTCAGGGCTGGCATCGTCGCCCAATATTCCCGCCACCTGGAGGCAGACGTCCAGCCCCACCGTGTCGGCCAGTTCCACCGGACCCATGGGCATACCAAAGGCCAGCGCGGCTTCGTCCAGGGTTTCCTTGGGTACACCCTCCTGGTGTGCGGTGAGGGCTTCCATCAAATAGGGTGCCAGCACACGATTCACCAGAAAGCCCGGCGCGCTGCGAACGGTAAGGGGAAATTTCCCGATTCGGCCCACGAATGCGCAGCCGCGACTGACAAATTCCGCCTCGGTCTGCTCGTCCCGCACCACCTCCACCAAGGGCATCTGCGCAACCGGGTTGAAGAAATGCAGTCCGATCAGGCGCTCAGGCCGTGACAGTACGGAAGCCAAGGTGGCCAATGGAATGGCGGATGTGTTGGTGGCCAGCACCGCGCCGGCTTGCATCCGCGGTTCGATATCCCGGAGCAGCTCTTGTTTGGCCTCTGCGTTCTCGTAAATCGCTTCGATGATGACATCGGCCCTGGGGACGCCTTTGCCCTCGGGATCAGCGATGAGTCGTGTCTCGGCCGACTTCACAAGATGGGTTTTCTTGAGTCGTTTGCGGAACAGTGTCCGGGCGCGGACCAACGCCGGTTCGATGTACTCCAGACCACGGTCCTGTAAGGTGACCTCAAGGCCTCGCGTCACGCACCAGGCCGCGATATCGCCACCCATCACACCGGCTCCGACAACATGGACCCGCTGCGGTTTGAAGCCCCTGGCCTCCGGGCCGGACTTCGCCAGTCCCTTGAGCTGCTCCATGAGGCCGAATACGCGGCGCAGGTTGCGCGCCGTCGGGCCGATCATCAGTTCACCGACGCCGACCGCCTCACCTTCCAGAACAGCATTGAAATCGCCGCCGTGGCGGCGCCAGAGTTCTATCAGACGATAAGGTGCGGGATAGTGTTCCGGCCGCGCCTTGCGGGCCACCTGGCGGGTCATTATCGGCGCCAACAGTGCCCGTGCGGGCAGGCTGTTGGTCAGCCGCTCAAGACGGCCTGCTCCGCGGCTCTTGCGCTTGGCCAGCACAGCCCGTCGTGCCGCCCAGCGCAGCGACGCGTGGGGTGTCACCACCTCGTCGATCAATCCGGCGGCTCGGGCCGCTCGTGCCCGCAGCGCGCGCGCCGTGAGCATCAATTCCATCGCCTGGCGACCGCCGATCAGGCGTGTGCTGCGTGCGGTTCCCCCAAAACCGGGGAAGATGCCGAGTTGAATCTCGGGAAAACCGATTCGGGTGTCGTCGGTATCCTGGGCCAGACGATAGTCACAAGCGAGGGCCAGCTCCAGGCCACCGCCAAGGCAGAATCCTCTTATCGCCGCGGCTGTTGGGCGTGGCAATGACGCCAGGCGGCCGAACAGATGATGCACGCTGCGAATCTGCTCGGCGATCACTTGGGCATCGTCCGCGTCGTCGAATTCCCGTATGTCCGCGCCCGCAATGAACCCGTTGGCTTTGCCGGACAACAGAACCAAACCGGTGGGTAGATTGGATTCGAGATGATCGAGCATCTGGCCCAATTCGGCCAGGACGGCACGTGACAGGGAGTTGGTGCTTTCACCCTCCCGATCGAGGATCAGGAAGGTGACGCCGTCCACGTCCTGCTCCAGTCGCCAGTGTTTCAGCGCCAGCACTGATTGCAAGGGTTCGGCTGAGAAGTCTGTTTTGCGCATTGCCAGGGTGCTCGATTCAAGCGGCTTCGGCGTTCTTGTCTGGTGCCGCGCCGGCCACTGCAGACAGCGCGTCCGGTGCGAAATCATCCACATCGATGGCCAGACGGACGGCAGCTTCGGTGCGGCGTAACAACTCAAGCTCGGCACTGTCGATCACGTCTGCGGCGTGCGCGTCCACCAGTGGATCGGTGCCCGGGTTCGGGTGCAGGCGCCCGTCACGCTGGGCATCCCGGATACGCCGTTCAATGGGTTCGGCTTGAAGTGTCAGTTCCAGAGCGTGCTCAATGCGCCCGGTGATGTCGTTCGGCCGGTGATTGACATAGACGCCGGCCGTCAACCGGTCCCGGGCGGCGCCGGGTTCCATCAGCAGTCTCGCAATCTGGTGGCTTACCTGATCATTGGGCAAGCGGCGGTGCCGGCCCCAGGGGAACACGATGCGCCGCAGTATCCAGCCAACTGGGCGAGAGGGGAAATTCGCCAGTATTTCGTCCATCCGTTGCTGGATGGTGTAGAGCGCGTTCTGGCAGACCCAGTTCACCAACGGCTGGTCTTGTTCCGGGCGGTCCTCGTCCTCGAATCGCTTCAGAACCGCACTGACCAGATAGAGCTCCACCAGGATGTCGGCAAAGCGACCGGACAGCTTTTCGCGCCGTTTGAGTTCACCGCCCAGGATCATCAGAGCCAGATCCGAAACCAGCGCAAAATTAGTGCTTGAACGGGTTGCTTCCCTGTACCAGCGACTGTTGGGTCCTGCCACCGGTGCCGCCAACAGACGGCCGGCGCTGAAGTTGAGGACGATGGCGCGGGCCAGATTGCGGATGAAGTAGCGCGTGTGGCCACCCAGCGCAGCGTCGAACTCGCTCAGTCCCTTTTCCTGATCTGGATTCTGCGCCGCCTGGATCTCCTTGAGCAGCCAGGGGTGACAGCGCATGGCGCCCTGCCCGAAAATTATGAGGCTGCGGGTCAAAATGTTGGCACCTTCCACGGTAATGCCTACCGGGATGCCCTGGTAACCCGCCGCCAGGTAGTTGCTGGGGCCGAGACAAATGCCACGGCCGCCATGCACATCCATTGCGTCGGTCAGGGTATTGCGCATGCCCTCGGTGGCGCGGTACTTGAGCATGGCTGACACCACCGCCGGCTCGTGGCCCTGGTCCAGCGCCACGCAGGTCAGGCGCCGCGCCGCTTCCAGGGAGTAGGCTTCGCCGCCGATGCGGGCCAGGGCCTCTTCCACGCCCTCCAACTTGCCGATCGGGAGTTTGAACTGCTTGCGGATGCGGGCATAGGCGCCGGTCAGGCGAGCCGCGTGCTTGGCTGCGGAGGTGCCCATGGCTGGCAGAGAAATTGCGCGACCGGCCGCCAGGCAGTTCATCAGCATGCGCCAACCCTGCCCCAGCTGCTCCTGGCCGCCGATGACCATGTCCATTGGTATGAACACGTCTGTGCCTGAGTTGGGGCCGTTCATGAAAGCCTGACCCGATGGATAGTGACGCCGCCCGATGTTGACCCCAGGGTGGTCTGTTGGGATCAATGCCAGAGTAATGCCGAGCTCGGTCTCGGTTCCCAGGATATGGTCGGGATCCGACGCTTGGAAGGCCAGCCCCAGCACCGTGGCAACCGGTGCCAGGGTGATATATCGCTTCTCCCAGGTGACCCGCAGACCCAGCACGCGCTCACCCTGATACTCGCCATAGCACACGAGCCCGAGGTCCGGCAGCGAGGCTGCGTCGGATCCGGCGTAGGGTCCGGTGAGGGCGAAGCACGGCAGTTCCTGTCCCTTGGCCAGCCGCGGCAGATAATGGTGTTTCTGCTGGTCGGTGCCGTAGCGGTGGAGCAGCTCCGCGGGTCCCAAGGAATTGGGAACCATCACGGTCACGGCGGCGGTTATGCTGCGGGTCGAAATCTTCGACACAACTGCCGAGTGTCCCTGGGCGGAAAATCCCAGACCGCCGTCGGCGGTGGGAATGATCATCCCGAAGAAGCCGTTCTGTTTCAGGAAAGACCACACCTCCGGTGGCAGATCACGCAGTTCGTGGGTTATTTGCCACTCGTCCAGCATGGCACACAGGGTTTCCACCGGGCCGTCCAGGAATGCCTGCTCGGCCTCACTCAGTGCGGGCTTGGGCGTGCTCAGCAAGGTATTCCAATTGGGTCGACCGGAAAAAAGCTCACCCTCGAACCAGACGCTGCCGGCTTCCAGTGCCTCACGTTCGGTTGCGGACATGGGCGGCAGCACGGTGCGAAAGGCGCCCAGCGCAGGCCGAGTCAGAATGCGGTGGCGCAGTGGCGCCCAGTTGAGGGCCAGTAAGGCCACCCAGGGAAGCCAGGCCAGGGTAACGCCAAGTCCGCCGAGCTGGGCTGCAAGCAGTGCGACGCCGCTGACGGCTGTCCAGATCAGGAGAGTGGCGTTTAAATAGGCCAGGGTAAGTACCCCCAGCAGGATAAATATCGCTAGCATGAAACCCGTCATCCCTAGATCCTCTGATCAACTTGTGGGCCCGCCTTGATGGCGTGTGGCGTTGCAATCACCGTCAGCAGCAGCGTGCTATTGTGCATCAGGGGGTTTTCAGCGTACAAGTGTTAGCTGAATTTATCGGACACCGGCTAACCCGGTCAAGTTCCTTTGGGCGGAGCTGTTCATCGCAGGGTGTGTTTAGGGTGTGTTTCTAGGGCCAATCGTCCGCGACACGCGTGATGTTCAGGACCAGCCCCGAGGTGGAAAATCGATGGCAGTTCGGGCACAACAGAAAGAGCGAACACGTCGGGCCTTGATCGACGCGGCTTTGGGTCAGATCAGTGCGGAACGCGGGTTCACCAATCTCAGTCTGCGCGAGGTGGCGCGGGAGGCCGGGATCGCGCCCACGTCATTCTATCGTCACTTTCCGGATCTGGAGGCACTGGGTCTGGCGCTGGTGGACGAGGCCGGCACGGAACTGAGACGACGAATGCGGGAGGCGCGCCGGCGGTTCGGCAGCGAAGGCGGGGTGGTCCGTGCGTCTGTGGAGACGTTTATTCAGTTCCTGACCGAAAACGCAAACCTGTTCTATCTGCTGTCACGGGAGCGGGCGGTGGGATCGCCTGCGTTTAGACGAGCGATTCGGCGGGAGATCGACCACTTTGTAGACGAATTGGCGTGTGACCTGGAACGGGAGTGCCGAGACCGGGGCATTCTCATGAGCGACATTCCCGTTGTGGCTGAGACGATGGTGACAATTGTATTTAATAATGGATTGGAATTGATTGATCGAAAAGAAGAAAATATCCAAAATTTTACGCAAAAAATGGTTCAGCAGTTGCGTATGATCTCCATGGGAGCCGAGGCCATGGCCCGTCGCGAATACATTTTGGCAGAACCCGGATGATTCGAGGATCCTTTGATTCATTCTGGCCGACTCGGATTGGGTGATGAAATGCGCGGATTCAAGACGCAGATCGCGGGTAACAGTTTTTCTATTACCAGGATTTGCAACCATGAAGCTGTGCATTTCGGCCCCAAGATGCACGTTCACGAATAGATCGGAGGCATCTGTAGGTGACGGCCGGGCGATCATGTCCGACACCACTGACCCGCATCGCTGTTCCGTTCTGTCAAATCGCTCAGATTGTACCTGGTCACACAGCCGGCCCGCGCGTCTATTCGCACTATGCCTGTTTGCCCTCATGTTCGGACCGGGTGACGCGGCGAGCGCGGTAGACGCGGATTCGCTGGCCAACGAGCGCGTGCCGGTCAACCGTCTGCGCATGGAGGCGCAATGGGGTGTCGATTGCGATTCGGCCCTGGACCGGGTGCGGGACAGGGCCGCGATCGCGTTGCCGACAGAGGGCACTTCGTCGCTTTCGGAGACCCTTACCCTATGCGGTTTCATCTACAATACGCCGGGGACCCAGACCTATCGAGTTTGCCCCGACTACGGCCACTGGCGTAATTGGCTGGACGGAGAACGAGACCCGCCGGAGCCGTGTGACTGAGACGATGGAGAGTGCCAGCGAACCTTGGCCGAACATACGCCTTGGGGGCCGTCTCTGAAATCGAAATACCGGACCGCTTCCCCGGTCTCGAACAAAATCGATTCACGGTTGCGGGGTGGGCCGCTAAACTCGAATCGTGGTTCTGCATTCAGAACCCACGGAATAGTCAGGCTCTCATCATGGGTGCGTCTTCCGGTCCTTGGGCGCCCTTAACGCACCGCACACGGAGAATATGCATGGATCTTGGAATCGCCGGTCGTCGGGCCATCGTCTGCGCCGCCAGCAAGGGTTTGGGACGTGGTTGCGCCATGTCGTTGGCTCGCGAGGGGGTCGCTGTGACCATTGCCGCGCGGACACCCGGGCCGCTTGAACAAACAGCCGAGGACATCCGCGCCGCCACCGGCTCGCAGGTGACTACGGTGTGCGCCGATGTCACCACGGAGGCGGGGCGCGACGCCCTGCTGGCGAGTTGTCCCGACCCCGATATTCTGGTTAACAATGCAGGCGGGCCGCCGCCAGGGAATTTTCGCGACTGGGATCGCGATGACTGGATCGCCGCGCTGGACGCCAATATGCTGACCCCGATCGCACTGATCAAGGGTACTGTCGATGGGATGATCGATCGGCGCTTTGGCCGTATCGTGAACATCACTTCCGGTGCAGTGAAGGCTCCGATTCCGATCCTGGGTTTGTCCAACGGCGCACGCTCGGGCTTGACCGGATTCATTGCGGGCCTGGCCCGTGAAACGGTGCAGCATAACGTCACCATCAACAATCTGCTGCCCGGGATTTTTGATACCGATCGGTTGGTGGGCATCATCCAGGGCGCGGTCGAGGCCCAGGGCATTAGCGTGGATCAGGCCCGTGACGCCCGCCGCGCCACCATTCCAGCCGGGCGCTTCGGCGATCCCGAGGAGTTCGGTGAAGCCTGCGCCTATCTGTGCAGCCGCCAGGCGGGATTCATGACCGGCCAGAATGTGCTGATCGACGGAGGTGCCTATCCTGGCACCTACTGACTTCCAAGCTCGTGTCCAGGAATCCGCGCCGCGGCAGGCGGGATGGCACCCGGACATCCGACCAGCAGATGCCCGAACTGTGGCCCCATTGTGCTCGACCGGAGTCAGGCCTCGATGTCCCCCATGCACAAGTACTTGATCTCGAGAAAATCCTCGATCCCGTACTTGGAGCCCTCGCGCCCAATGCCTGATTCCTTCATTCCGCCAAACGGCGCAACCTCGGTGGAGATGATGCCTGAGTTGATGCCGACGATGCCGTACTCCAGGGCCTCCGAAACCCGCCAGACGCGGCCTAGATCCCGGCTGTAGAAGTAGGCGGCCAAACCGAATTCCGTGTCATTGGCCATGGCGATGGCCTCGGCCTCGGTGTTGAAACGGAATAGTGGCGCCACCGGGCCAAAGGTCTCTTCGTGGGTCACCCGCATGTCGGTGGTGACATCGGCCAAAAGGGTGGGCTCGAAGAACGATCCGCCCAAAGCGTGGCGCTTGCCGCCGGCCACCACTCGAGCACCTTTGCTCAGCGCATCCTCAATGTGGCTTTCGACTTTTTCCACCGCGGCCATATCGATCAAAGGGCCCTGGTTCACACCGTCGTCCAGCCCGTTACCCACCCTCAGTTCTGAAACGGCTTGGGCGAGTTTGCCGGCGAATGCGTCATACACACCGTCCTGTACCAATAACCGGTTGGCGCAGACGCAGGTTTGGCCGCTGTTGCGGTACTTCGAGGCCATGGCGCCGACTACCGCGGAGTCCAGATCCGCGTCGTCAAAAACGATGAAAGGCGCATTGCCCCCCAGCTCCAAGGAGACTTTCTTGACCGTTTCGGCGCACTGCGCCATCAACATTTTGCCGATCTCCGTCGATCCGGTGAAAGTGAGCTTGCGC
The DNA here is from genome assembly GCA_963783675.1 of uncultured Gammaproteobacteria bacterium. Lineage (GTDB taxonomy): Bacteria > Pseudomonadota > Gammaproteobacteria > Competibacterales > JAHEDQ01 > JAHEDQ01. The sequence continues at coordinate 382,536 of CAWAOU010000027.1, read as the reverse complement.
ACCTGAGCATTGCCCGTCAGCTCGGCGCCGATCTCTCGGGCCGACCCGGTGACGGCATTCAATACGCCGGGCGGGATGCCGGCACGCTCCGCCAACACGCAAAGCGCCAGGGCGGAGTAGGGGGTCTGGCTGGCCGGTTTGATCACCATGGGGCAGCCGGCGGCCAGGGCCGGGCCGGCCTTGCGTGTGATCATTGCCGCCGGGAAGTTCCAGGGTGTGATGGCTGCGCACACGCCGATGGGCTCCTTCAAAACCACGATCCGGCGATCCGGAAGGCTGTTGGGGATGGTGTCCCCATAGACCCGCTTTCCTTCCTCGGCGAACCATTCGATGAATGAGGCCGCATAAGCAATTTCGCCGCGGGACTCGGTCAGGGATTTGCCCTGTTCCCGGGTCATGATCATGGCCAGGTCCTCCTGATGTTCCATCATCAGGTCGAACCAGCGCCGCAGCCGCTGGCTGCGTTCCTTCGCAGTCAATCCCCGCCATGCCGGCCAGGCCGTGTTGGCCGCTTCGATGGCCCTTCGCGTTTCCGCTGTGCCCAGGCGCGGCACGGTTCCCAGAGTGTTACCGCTTGCCGGGTCGTTGACCTCCAGGGTGGCGCCGTCGTCCGCGTCGATCCAGTGGCCGCCGACATAGCACTGCTGCCGGAATAGTTTCGGATCCTGTAGCTGCATTGAACTCTTTCCTTACGGTTATGTTCGATTCATATGATGCCGGTTTCGCGCAACGCGCGCAGTCGGTCCGGCGATAGATCCAGCAGACGGGCGAGTACCGATTCGGTGTCCTCACCCAGTGCCGGTGGCGCCTTACCCGACCCTACTTTCGAAACTGACATGTTCAATGGATTGGCCACCTGTGGCACCGATCCCGCAAGCGAGTGCGGCAGGTCCAGACGCATGCCCCGATGCTGTACTTGCGGATCGGCGAACACCCGGTCCAGGGTGTTGATCGGCCCGCACGGAACCTCGATCCGTTCCAGATCCACCAGCCATCGATCCACCGAATGGCGCTTGAAGTGCTCCTGCAGCAGTGGCACCAGTTCCGCGCGCTGATCCACCCGTCCGGCATTGCTGGCAAAACGTGGATCCTGGGCCCAGTGGTGTTCTCCCAGCAGACCGCAGAGCCGCTTGAACTGCGAATCGTTTCCCACCGCGAGTATGAAATGGCCGTCGGCGGCGGCGAAAGTCTGATAGGGCACGATGTTGGGGTGTGCGTTGCCCAGCCGCCCAGGCGCCTGCCCCGAGACCAGATAATTCATGGCCTGATTGGCCAGGCAGGCCACTTGCACATCCAGCAGCGCCAGGTCGATGTGCTGGCCTTGACCGCTTCGGTCACGATGGGCCAGTGCGCCAAGGATCCCGATCGTGGCATACAGGCCGGTCAGGATGTCGGCCAGGGCCACACCCACTTTCTCCGGGCCACCTCCCGGCACCTCGTCGGGTTCACCGGTTACGCTCATGAGTCCACCCATGGCTTGAATCATGAAATCGTAGCCGGGTCGATGGGCGTAGGGTCCGGTCTGTCCGAATCCGGTGATGGAACAATAGACCAGTGCCGGATTCGAGGCGGACAGACTGTCGTAATCCAAACCGTACTTGCGCAGGCCGCCAACCTTGAAGTTCTCGATGACCACGTCACAGCGTGCCGCCAAATCCTTAACCAAGGCCTGGCCTTCTGCCTGTGTGATATCAATGGTGACCGACGCTTTACCCCGATTGGTGCTCAGGAAGTAGGCCGACTCGGCCGGACCGCCGTGCTTGGCATCCGGTGCGTAGGGTGGACCCCAGGCGCGGGTGTCGTCGCCGGTGTCCGGGCGCTCTATCTTGATCACCTCGGCGCCCATATCGGCCAACACCTGGCTGGACCAGGGTCCGGCCAGCACCCGGCTCAAGTCCAGCACCCGGATGTGCGACAGTGCGCCCGTGGGTTGACCCATGATCCGGACGCCTATGCGCTAAAGGCCTGGATGCCGGTTTGCGCGCGACCCAGGATCAGTGCGTGTATGTCATGGGTGCCTTCGTAGGTGTTGACCGCTTCGAGGTTCATGACATGCCGGATCACATGGTACTCATCGGAAATTCCGTTTCCGCCGTGCATGTCTCTGGCGACCCGGGCCACATCCAGCGCTTTGCCGCAGTTGTTGCGTTTGACCAGCGAAATCAGTTCCGGCGCCGCTGCCGCTTGATCCATCAACTGCCCGACTCTGAGCACGGCCTGTAGACCCAGGGTGATCTCAGTCTGCATGTCCGCCAGCTTGCGTTGCACCAACTGGGTGGCGGCCAGCGGTCGACCGAATTGCGTGCGCTCCAGCGTGTACAGCCGGGCCGCATGCCAGCAGAATTCGGCCGCGCCCAGGGAGCCCCATGCGATGCCGTAGCGCGCCCGATTGAGGCAGCCGAAAGGCCCTTTGAGTCCGCGCACGTTGGGCAGCAGATTCGCCTCCGGCACAAACACGTCGTCCATGACGATTTCCCCGGTCACCGAGGCCCTGAGCGCGAACTTGCCCTCGATTTTGGGGGTGGTCAGACCCTCCATGCCACGTTCCAGCACGAAGCCGCGGATCGTGTTCTCATCGTCCTTGGCCCACACAATCAGCACATCTGCGATGGGGCTGTTTGTGATCCAGATCTTGCTTCCGCTCAGCCGATAGCCGCCGTCAACGGAGCGGGCCCGAGTGGTCATTCCCCCCGGGTCGGAGCCGTGGTCTGGTTCGGTCAAGCCAAAGCATCCCACCCATTCCCCGGTGGCCAGTTTGGGCAGGTAGCGCTCGCGCTGGGCCTCGGTTCCGTAAGCGTGGATTGGATGCATGACCAGACTCGACTGGACACTCATGGCGGATCGGTAGCCCGAATCCACCCGCTCGACCTCGCGCGCGATGAGACCGTAGCTGATGTAGTTCAGCCCGGCGCAGCCGTAGCCGTCAATAGTGCAGCCCAGCAAACCCAGTTCACCCATTTCGCTCATGATCTCGCGGTGGAAATGCTCATGCCGGTTGGCCTCAAGGACCCGGGGCATGAGTTGCGCCTGGCAGTAGTTTCGGGCGCTGTCCCGCACCATGCGTTCCTCGGTACTGAGCTGCTGCTCCAGCAGCATCGGATCCTGCCAGTCGAATTGGGGTTTCCCATGGTTGCTCATGTGTGTCTCCTGGACTCGGTGTTCGGCAGGCGGCGCGGCGAGGTGAAAGGCGTGGTTCCCCAAACGCTTGGATTGTACAACGCGGGTAGGGTTGAATTCGCCACCTCAGGTATCGACCTAGGGCGTGCGGGGACGACTGGGGAGCATCTGATCTATTCGTGACCGTGCATCTTGGGCGAGTGTAGTGTCTCCCACAGACTTAACACCTGCGCTGGCCCTCGCAGCCCCTGACGGCGTTGCGCATCGTCGCAATAGCGCTGGCTATTCCTCCTCACCGCGCCTTGTCAGTAACCACGACGCCTAACCACAACAATCAAGTGTGTGGAAGACACTACACTAGGAGCCTGTCCGACTTAGGCCGTCCTACTGCGAAACGACGGATACCGGCGCGATTTTCCCCGCGATCTCATTAAATAGAGCCCACTATTCGCCTCAATCGCGGGAAAAATCGCACTCGGTCCCGACGTCCCTCGCTACGAACGCCTAAGTCGGACAGGCTCCTAGCGCGCCGCCAGACTGGACTTGGCCGGGTCGTCGCTGATTCGGACTGCGGCCTGCTGATACGCTTCGCACCGATCCAGGAATGCCTGGGTGCTCTTGGGCATGGGCACGCGCGCACCCGCCACGTAAGCCATCAGTTCCTTACCCTCGCGGACCAGCCTCCGGCCCTCCACGATGCGCCGAATCCTGCGTTTGGACATGGAATCCGCCATTCTCGGTTCGAACTCGACCACCGCTTCCCCGGATGCCGTAAAGTTGGCCCAGATATCGAAGATGTCGGTGTCGCTTTTCATGGTCTCGCATTCGCTCTTCGCTGCGCCTGCGTAAGTCCTTATCAGTGCTGTTAAACCGCTGAAGCTGGGATCGTTGTCGAACAAATCGACCAGTCGATCCGCCACCCGGTCGATGTCGCGCATACTCTGGGCGATTTTGATGTAGCGGCTTTCATAGAACTTCTCCACCGGCAGGGTAAACGCCTTGAAAGGTTCACCCCAGAGCTCGTCTATGCCTTCATGTCCGCTGTAGTGTTTCACCTGTTTGCCCAGTGCCAGGGCCTCCTGAAAGCAGGCACCGCACTCGCGCATCAGTTCATTATCCTGACTTACGGTTACGCCGCGCTCGGCCAGATCCACCACTGAGGTGAAAATATCCGTTGCCCGGTTAAACAAGGCGCCGGCGAGCATCGCAGCCTTGATCCGCTTGCGCTTGGGTTCTGTTTCACGATCATGAGCGGCGCGCGCAAGTTCAAGACGATCCCCCGGCGTGTTGATGCCAGGCTCGGTATGGTGGAATGTGCGCCTGGTCAGGTTGTCGATCAGACGCTTCCGTTCCGCCAGCGTGTCCTTTGGCGGTATATAGCAGCGTATCCAGTAGCCATCGAAGTAGACGCACAGACTGCCGTTCAGCGTCCTGCGGGTGCCGTTTTTGATTTCTTCTACCACAGTCCTTCTACCATGCGCCGGATTCCGTCCGGGAGCTTGGTCGACCGCACATCCTGACGGTCGCGGGCTTGCCGAGTCGCTGTCACCAGTGTAGCGAGGCAACAGACATTCGCCCTGTTGTTAGGTTTCGATGCGGGAGCTTGAGCCTTGCCCGCGCGGTGGTCAAGCCTTGACCACTCGATTGGAGCGTTTGGACCGGTACATGGCCACGTCGGCTTCCCGCGGCAGCGTTTCGAGCGTAGCCCGGTCGCCGCCGGGATCCTGGGCCACGCCGGTGCTGATTCTGAGCGGCTCATCGAGTGCCAGCCCTTGCACCGACTGCCTGGCCAGGGCTGTTTCGCAGCGCCTGGCCAGGGCCTCGGCCTGCTCGGCATCGGCACCGCGCAGCACGGTGGCGAACTCGTCGCCCCCCAGCCGATAAAGATGGGTACCCTCAGACAATTGTGCGGACAGTTCGTCGGCAACCAGGCGAATGACCTGATCGCCGGTTTCGTGGCCGTATGCATCATTGATCGATTTGAGCTGGTCACAATCGAACATGATAAAGCTCACCGCCATGGTCTCGTCATTCGAGCCCGCCAGGATCTTTTCCCAGTCCTCTTCAAATGCCCGTCGATTGCGCACCCCGGTCAGCGGATCAAGGTGTGCCAGACTCCATAGCTCCCCATTCTTACGATCCAGGTCTTCCGCCATCTCGCTCAAGGCGCTGTGATAGCGGTCAATTGTTTGCCTCAGTTGGTCAAGCTCCTGAACTCGAAACGGCGGAAACCGGCTCAATGACGCTTCATCGTCGGAGTCCAGGCGCGATACCTCGCGTTCCAGACGGCGCAGCGGTCGGGCGATCAAGGCGTGCAGCCCCCACACACCCAGAATCAGTACCAGTATGTTCAGCCCCACCAGTCGGATCGTACCCTGATTGACTGCTGCTACCAGTCCCTGCAACTCCGAATGGGGTCGAAGTTGATAGGTCGCGCGTTCGGTGAGTTTATCCGGTTCAAGCTGTTCGTCGGACAGCAGATCGAATGCCAGACTGTCGCCGACCAGATGATCGAATTCATACAGGTCTGCGATGGCCAGCAGCAAAGAGATTCGCACGCCCAGGAAGCCGATTGGGGGCCAGTTGCCGCGGGCGTCCAGAATCGGAACCACTTGAAACAGGCTGTCGCCGTAACCGTCCCAGCTGACATAGGCGCCGGGACCGGGCACGGATTCCGGCATCGGGGTCTCCTTCACCTGGTTCAGACTATTGCCCTCCGCGTCGTACACCTCCATGGCCTGAACATAGTGTGGCACCCGCGCCGGATTCATCAGGGTATTGCGCCACCAGAACTGATAGGTGTCCGGGTTTTCCAGTTGCCTGGAGGTCTCGTCCCACAGGGTGACTTCCCGCAGTATGCTTCGGGTATCCGCCAGCAGCGTCCGGACCGCCTGATCCAGGTCACGACGAGCCGCCGTGTGCCGGCTTTGCTCAGATAAGGTGTTTAACTGTTGCACTTCCCGGGCGGTGAACAAGGCCAGCGCGGTAAGCATCAGCGCGCCAATGCCGAAGATGAGCCCGGTGTATTGATAGACCGTGAGTCTTGGCCCATGAATAGGGTCAATAGAGCGTGGCGCTTTCATAGGTGCGGCATGTGAACCAAACTTTCGCTCAATACGATGGCTTGGGCAGCACGGTCAAGGTGCCCGATGGGCCGACCGATGTGTTGGGACAGGATCGTGATGATAAGCCACTGGGTCCGCCGGTGCCGCGATCGTTCGAACTGCGTGGTGGATATTGCCGGCACCCGACAGTCGATTCGCCCTCTCCGACGCTCGTATGAACCCACTCCGGTGGCGCTTACTGACCCGGGGCGTCGATGGATTCGGCGTGGTGGCAGGCAACTTCGCGGCCATCGACCATGCGCAGTTCAGGCCGCATTGTTCTGCAGTCATCCCGTGCATAGGGGCAACGCGCGTGAAACGCGCAGCCGTCGGGGAGATTCATGGGGGAGGGGAGCTCACCGCTCAGCACGATCCGTCGCTTTCGCTTTTCCGGATCGATGTGGGGCGTTGCCGCCATCAGCGCCTGCGTATAGGGATGCCTGGGTTGGGCGAACACAGTTTCCTTGTCACCGAACTCCACCGCACGTCCCAGGTACATCACCATGACCTGGTCGCAGATGTGCTCCACCACTGACAGGTCATGGGAAATGAACAGATAGGCCAGCTCGAACTCTTCCTGAAGGTCCATCAGCAGATTGAGCACTTGGGCCTGGATCGACACATCCAGAGCGGACACCGGTTCGTCGGCAACCACAATCTTGGGTTGCAGTGTCAGCGCCCTGGCGACGGCGATGCGCTGCCGCTGCCCGCCGGAGAACATATGCGGGTAGCGCCCGGCGTGTTCGGGTCTCAGACCGACCCGGTCCATGATCCAACGCACTTTCTCCTGACGCTCCGCGCGGCTCAGGTTGGTGTTTATGACCAGCGGTTCGCCGATGATGGCGCCGACCTTCTTGCGCGGATTGAGCGATCCGAATGGATCTTGGAATACGATCTGAACCTTACGCCGCGCCACCTTGATCTCGCTGGTGTCCGCAACAGCAATATCCTGCCCGTCAATCAGCAAGGCGCCGCTGCTCGGTCGCTCAATCAAGGTGACCTGACGAGCCAGGGTGGATTTTCCGCAACCTGATTCGCCGACCACGGCAACGGTCTGGCCACCCGCCAGGTCAAAGCTCACGCCGTTCAGGGCGTTGACCCGGGCTTTCGGTTTGCCCCAGCCCTGCGCCACCTCATAGTGTTTCATCAGGTCACGTGCGGCCAGCACGGGCATGGCGTCTGTGCTTGCGCTCATGTCGGCCGCCCGTCCGCATCCAGCGGCGTATGACAGCGCACCTGGCGGCCCTCGGGACCGATGAGACCGGGCTGCACGGTTTTGCACTGATCGGTGGCGAATTTGCAGCGGGGGCTGAGCAGGCAACCCGTGGGGCGATCGTACTTGCCGGGTACGACCCCGGGAATCGTCTCCAATCGGGCTTGGCCCCGGGCCTCGCCAGGCAGCGCCTTCATCAGCGCCGCGGTATAGGGATGGCGAGGTTGCTGGAACATTTCAGGCACCGGGCCGGTTTCCACCACCTGGCCTGCATACATCACGATCACTCGCTGAGCCGCCTCCGACACCAGTCCCAGATCGTGGGTGATGAGGATCATGGCCATGCCCCGTTCCTGCTGCAGGGACAGCAGCAGCTCCAGGATTTGAAACTGAATGGTCACGTCCAAAGCGGTGGTGGGTTCATCGGCAATCAACAGCCGTGGATTGCAGGCGATGGCCATGGCGATCATAACCCGCTGGCTCATGCCCCCGGAAAGCTGATGGGGGAATGCCGACAGGCGTTGACCCGGTTCGGGAATGCCGACCTGATCCAACAGTTCCAGCGTCCGTTTGCGCCTGGATTCGCGATCGCCTCCCTGGTGCACCTTGAGCGCCTCACCAATCTGGAAGCCCACGGTAAAGCAGGGGTTCAGGCTGGTCATGGGTTCCTGGAAGATCATCGCCATTTCACGACCGGTGATGGCGCGTCGCTGCTTCTGGGGCAGGGCCAGCATGTCTTGACCGTCAAACTGCATCCGGTCGGCGGTGACTCGTCCGGGAAAGTCGATCAAGCCCATCATCGCCAGGGAAGCCACGCTTTTCCCGGAACCGGACTCACCGACGATGCCGACCAATTCACCCTCCGACAGACTCAGAGATACACCATCCACCGCCCGCAGGGCATCTCCCTTGGCGCCAAACTCCACCGTCAGATTGTCGATTTCGACCAGCGCCATCAGACTTTCATCTTCGGGTCCAGGGCGTCGCGCAGTCCATCGCCCATGAGATTGAAGGCCAGCACGGTCAGCAGTATCGCAAGGCCCGGGAATGTGACCACCCACCAGGCCCGTTGCAGGAACTGCAGCGCGTTGGCCAGCATGCTGCCCCATTCCGGCGTAGGCGGCTGCGCACCCAGGCCGAGGAAGCCCAGGGCCGCAGCGTCCAGAATGGCCGAAGAGAATCCAAGCGTCGCCTGCACGATCAGGGGCGCCATGCAGTTGGGCAGGATGGTAATGAACATGATGCGCAGACGGCCCGCACCCGCCACCCTCGAGGCGGTCACATAATCCTTGCCGACCTCGGAAATGGCGGCTGCCCGGGTCAGACGCACATAATGTGGCAGCACCACGATGGCGATGGCGATGGCCGCATTGAACAGGCTGGGTCCCAGAATGGCGACGATGGCGATTGCCAGCAACAGGCTTGGCAGGGCCAGCATCACATCCATGATGCGCATGATGATGGCCTCGGTCGCGCCCCGGAAGTAGCCCGCGACCAGGCCCAGAAGAATGCCCACCGCCAGGGACAGAGTGACCACCATGGCGCCGATCAGCAGCGACAGGCGCGCCCCGTACATCAATCGCGACAGGATGTCGCGGCCCACGTCGTCCGTGCCCAGCAGGAACCGGGTGCTGCCTCCGTCTTGCCAGAACGGCGGCACCAACAGGGCGTCCCGATATTGCTCAAAGGGGGGATGTGGCGCCAGGACATCGGCCAGGACAGCCACAACGACGATCACGCAAATGAAGACAAGCCCCACCACGGCGCCGGCGTTCTGGCTGAAGTAATGCCAGAACTCCTGTAACGGATGGGGCGGTGCCTCTGAACTGGTGACCTGGACGGTTTCGCTCATTAGCGTGTGTGCCGAATGCGGGGGTTAATGACCCCGTACAGGAGGTCGACCACGAGGTTGACCAGGATGACCACCGTTGCCACCAGGAGAATGCCCCCTTGTACCGCCGGATAATCGCGCCGCCCGATTGACTCCACCAACCACTTTCCAACCCCGGGCCAGGCGAAAATTGTTTCCGTCAGAATGGCGCCGGCCAGCAGAACGCCCACCTGCAGTCCGATCACGGTGACCACCGGAATCAAGGCGTTGCGCAGAGCATGCAGCCCGATCACCCGCATTGGGGACAGGCCCTTGGCGCGGGCGGTGCGGATATAGTCCTCGCGCAACACTTCCAGGGTCGCGGATCGGGTCATGCGGGCGATAACCGCCAGCGGGATGGTCCCCAAGACGATGGACGGGAGGATCAGATGCCGAACGGCAGAGGTGAAGGCGCCGGCCTCATTCGACAGCAGGCTGTCGATCAACATGAATCCGGTCACCGTATCCACCCAGTACAGGGCCGATATGCGTCCTGACACCGGCGTCCAGCCCAGTTGCACCGAAAACAGCAGGATAAGCAGCAGTCCCCACCAGAATATCGGCATGGAGTAGCCGGTCAGAGATACCGCCATCACGCTGTGGTCGAACACCGTTCCCCGTTTCACCGCCGCCAGAATGCCGGCCGGCAGGCCGATGGTTACGGCGAAAATCATGGCGCACAGGGACAGTTCGATGGTGGCGGGAAACAGGGTCAGGAATTCTTCCATGACCGGCTTCTTGGAGATCAGGGACTTGCCTAAGTCCCCTTGAAAGACACCCCCGATGTAATGCAGATACTGCACGACCATGGGTCGGTCCAGCCCCATCTCACGACGCAGTTCCGCGTGCCTTTCCGGGTCGATACCCCGTTCACCGGCCATCAGGAGCACCGGGTCGCCCGGGATCAAGTGGATTAGAGCGAAGGTCAGTATCGTGACCCCGAAAAAGGCGGGAATCACCAGGGCCAATCGCTTCAGCAGAAATTGCAGCATTTAACCGGAGGGTCTCGCCCTGGCCCGAGAGGGCCGTGCTGTGAACTGAACCCCTATCATAGGTGGGATTTCGACCGACGGTCGATATTTCTCGTTTCTGCCCAGCCAGAGCAGGGGCCACAGTGGCATACCAAGCGAGATGCGTGTGAGCATGCGCCGCCCGTTGGGTGCTTGGGTAGAAAAACCGTGTTGCCCGGCCGGGAACTATAATCCCGGCCGGGCTTCGGTCCTGCTCTACTCTGCCAGGTCAACACCGTAGAAGGGATGGCCCCCGAACGGATCGATGCGGAAGTCGATCACTTCCTTTCGTAGCGGCTTGAACACAACGGAGTGGGCTATTGTGACCCAGGGCGCTTCTTCCTTGAATACCAATTGCGCCTGCTCATACAGTTCGGTGCGCTCCCCTTGGTCACTCACGACCTTGGCCTGCTGAATCAAGTCCTCGAACGGCTGATGGCACCAGCGGGCGCGGTTGGAGCCGCCGACGCCGTCACAGCCCAGCAGCACCGCCAGGAAGTTGTCCGGGTCCCCGTTGTCCCCGGTCCATCCGAGCAACACGGTGTCATGCTCGCCGTCCTTGGATCGTTTCAGGTACTCGCCCCACTCGTAGGTCACGACATCGGCCTTGACCCCGACTTTGGCCCAATCGGCCTGGATCATTTCCGCCATTCGCCGGGCGTTGGGGTTATACGGCCGCTGGACCGGCATCGCCCAGATATTGGTCTCGAAGCCGTCTGGGTACCCCGCATCGGCCAGCATTTGCTTGGCCTTTTCAGGGTCGTAGGCGTAGTCCTCGGTGGCCTCGTTGTAGGACCAGATGGTGGGTGGAATCGGGTTCTTCGCCACCGTGCCGGCACCCTGGAACACGGCCTCGATGATCGCGTCCTTGTTAATGGCCATGTTCAGCGCCTGGCGCACTTCACGATTGTCGAACGGCTTTTTCTCCACGTTGAAAGCCAGGTAGCCCACATTCAGGCCTTCCTGCTGCATCAGGGTCAAATCAGCCTCGTCAGCCATGGCCTCCAGGTCCGCTGGATTGGGGTAGGGCATGACGTGGCACTCGCCCGCCTTCAGCTTGGCATAGCGAACCGAAGCGTCTGGTGTAATGGAAAACACCAGCTTGTCGATGGCCGGCTTGCCTTGCCAGTAGTCCTCAAACCCCAGGTAGCGGATGACCGCGTCTTTCTGATAGGCCGCGAACTGGAAAGGACCGGTGCCGATGGGTTCCAGGTCGATGACTTCCGGCGTTCCGGCCGCAAGCATGGCATCGGCGTACTCGGCGGACAGAATGGACGCGAAGTCCATGCCCAGGTTGGCGATAAAGGGCGCTTCGGGCCGATTCAGATGAAAACGGACCGTGTAATCGTCAACCCGCTCAATTTCCTTCAGCAGGTCCGGCATGCTCATGCCGTTAAAGTACTCGTAGGTGCCCCCGGACACCTTGTGGTAGGGGTTGTCCGGCTTCCACTGCCGCTCGAAGCTGAATATGACGTCGTCCGCATTGAAATCGCGGGTCGGCGTGAATCCCTCGTTGGAGTGGAACTTGACCCCCTTGCGAAGATTGAAGGTGTAGACCAGGCCGTCGTCGCTGACCGACCAGGATTCGGCCAGTCCGGGCATGATGTTGGTGGTTCCGCGTTCGAACTGGACCAGACCGTCATACACCTGTCGGGAGCTGGCATCGAAAGTCGTGCCTGCGGTGAATAATTGTGGGTTAAAGCCTTCGGGGCTTCCCTCCGAGCAGAACACCAGGGTTTTCCCCTGAGCTCCGACCGCAATGGCGGATAGCGCCAGCCCTGCTGCGGCGGCGAGCATCTTGTTCATGGTTTTTGTCCTCACTGAAGTCATTGGTTGTGCGTCGACGACGAAATCATGGTACGGCCGACTTGGGCCTCTGTGGGCCGGTCCCGCATCAGCATAATATAGGAGTTTTTGGAGTTTGCATCAGCGGCCTCGCGCCGGCCCGATGCCGAGGTCTCCACCTACCCTGGGGAAACCCTAAGGATTCGCCGCCAGCGAGCGGACAATGTCCGCGCTGTCCGTCGCCGTAATGCCGTGGGGTATGATGCCGGCCAGTTTGCCGCCAGGGTGGATGATGTACAGGTGGGGACTGTGGTCTACGGCGTAGTGCGGATCGCCGTTCTGGTCGTGAACCTGGAAATCGGCCCGGCACTGATCCGCCAGCCGCCGGAGATCGTCGGGCGCGCCGGTCAGACCGAGAATGTCTTGATGGAAGTAGGCCACGTACTGCGCCAGCCGGTCGGGAGGGTCCCGCTCCGGGTCCACTGAGACGAACACCGGCAGATAGGCCTCCCTGTCGTCCCGCAACGCATCCAGCGTCCCGCGCAGGGTCTGCAGTGTCAGGGGGCATACGTCAGGGCAGTGGGTGTATCCGAACAACAGGAGGATGGTTTGATCCCGATGGCTTTCGAAGCGAAACGGGTGGCCATTCTGATCGGTCAGCTCAACCCCGCCGATGGCTGCGCCATGGGCTCTGGCAGAAAGCCCTGCAATCAGCAGGGCGATGAGAAGGGCGAACAGCAGCCGGTGACTGAACTGGCCCAGACCGTGCCGGCGTCGGGTCAGGTTTGTGTGCACCGGTGAATTGATCAGGCCGGATTGTCCCGGGCTTCCAGATTGGCTATCAGATCGTCCAACCCCGATGTCTGGAGTTCGCGGGAAAACGACTGCCGGTAGTTGATCACCAGGCTGATGCCCTCAATCTGGATGTCGATCAGGCGCCAGCCGTTCTGATCGGTGCGATACAGCCCATAAGTGACTTCCACCGGAGCGCGGCCATTCTGCAATATGCGGCTCTTGACCCGCGTGGTCCGCCCGCTTGGCTCGTCCCGCAGGGGGAGCACTTCAACACTCACCTGTTCCGGGATGCCTTCCTGAACCACGTACTCCTTGATTGCGGTGGTATAGAACCGAACCAGAAAGCCCCGGAACGCCTGAACGAACCGTGCGCGCTGATCTGGCGTGGCGCTACGCCAATGCTGACCGAGTATGACCCGGGACATGATCTGAAAATCAATTTGCGGGGCGACAAATTCCTCGATCAGCGTCTTGACCTGTTCCGGGTCACGCTCGATTGCGTCTCGATTGGCTTCCACCGCCTGAATCAGTGACTGGGTGGCATCCCGGACTATTGCCTCGGGAGATGATGCCCAAACCGTTGGCAGTATCAGCATGGCGAGCAGCCCGGTCAGACGGGCAAACCAGAGCCTGCGAAGGGTATCGTCACGCCGCGGATGAACTGGGGATTCGAATTTCATCGATCCATGACCTCCTGCTTTCCGTTTGTTGCCGGATTGTTCTTGTTCCGGGTCGCACCGCTATGTTCCGCTTCAGAAGCACAGAGGCAACGCCGCCTGACCGGCTGGCAGCATGATGTGTGCCAGCCGCATGGACTGAAAACGCGTGGCGGCGACAGGGTAGCTGACCCGGTTCGAAAATACAGCGAAAAACACGCATCAAATTGCCTGAAGTTGCCGCGGAAGGCCACAGCCCGGCGCCCATTCATGAATGGGCATTCTGTCCCCTTGGAGCGACAGTTCTGCCCGTGTTGCCGCCGGCCGAACCGAATCCCACCCGCAGGCGGTGTCGCGTTCGCATGACAGTGTCGGTGCGTAAATGATGCGCTATGCTTTTGCCAGGATGCCGGCAGCAACACCCTATGCCGAGCCCATCGCTTCCCTTTCCAGGAAGGCAATTGCGGGGATGTCTGTGCAGGCAGCTTGTCGATCATCTATGTTTGCCATTCAGGTACGTCAGCAGGAGATAGAGCATGAGCATTTTCGGTGGCTTGACCCGGACGCGAACCGCATGGTTCACATTTGCCTCGTCCATATGTTTGATGACGGGGGCAGCGTTTGCGGACGAGACCTGCATGTCGCCGTATATGGCGAAGATCGTCGGCCAGGAGGATTTTGTCTATGTTTGGACGCTGGGCCAGGAAGGTGTGGGCGATGAACAGGACAAACTCGTCACCGTTGCGGTCAATCCGGCGTCCGAGGACTATGGCAAGGTGGTGCACAGCCTGTCCGTGGGCGGACGAAACGAAGCCCACCACTCAGGGCTGACCGACGATCGCCGCTATCTCTGGGCTGGCGGATTGGACACCAACAAGGTCTTCGTGTTCGACGTCCACACCGACCCGGCCAAACCAAGTTTGAGCCAGGTAATCACGGATTTCGTCGAAAGCAGTGGGGGTGTCGTTGGCCCCCATACGACCTACGCTTTGCCGGGCCGCATGATGATCACCGGACTGTCCAACAATCGGGATCACGGTGGACGTACCGCAATGGTGGAATATACCAACGAAGGTAAATACGTCGCCACCCACTGGATGCCCACCGACGAAGACTTGCGTGGCGCCACCAAGGCCGGTCAGTTCGCCGATGGCTACGGCTACGACGTGCGCGCGCTGCCGCGACGCAACGTTCTTGTGTCGTCGTCTTTCACCGGATGGTCCAACTACATGATGGATTTCGGTAAAATGCTGCAGGACGGGGAGGCGATGAAACGCTTCGGTAACACCGTGGTTGTTTGGGACCTGCACAGTCGCAAGGCCAAAAAGGTACTGGATGTGCCGGGCGCGCCATTGGAGATAAGATGCGCCTGGGGCGCTCAGAACAACTACTGTTTTACCACCACCGCGTTAACCTCGAAGATCTGGCTGATATACGAGGATGAGTCTGGCGAGTGGCAGGCCGAGGCCGTGGCGGACATCGGTGATCCCAGCGCGGTGCCCTTGCCAGTGGACATCTCGATCGCCGCGGACGACGGTCTGCTCTGGGTCGATACGTTCATGGACGGCACCAGCCGGGCATTCGACATCAGCGATCCTTTCAATCCGAAAGAGGTCTATTCCCATAAGGTTGGTTCGCAACTCAACATGCTCTCGCAAAGCTGGGACGGTTCGCGTATCTATTACACATCATCGCTGTTGTCGCAGTGGGACAAGAAGGGCGATGCGGACGAGCAGTTCTTCAAGGCATACAGTTGGGATGGCAAACAGGCTACCAAGCAGTTTGAGATCGATTTCTATGCCGAGAAACTCGGACGTCCACACCAGATGCGATTCGGTGCCTACTCGCTCTATGGCAAGACGGCCGAATCCGCCGAGACGCGGGTGGCGGGCATCATCGACTGAGACCGAAAGCCGCGCGCTCGTTCCGGTGCGACCGCGCGGTGGTATCTCGCGGGTGACGGGCCCGCTGTTCGGTCTGCTGCTGAGTTTGGTGGGCGCGGTGGCCTGGGCGGACACCCCAGTGCCGCTTGCGCCGGGGTATGGTGCGCTCGGTTTCGCGCCCCCGGTCCCGGGCAGTTATGCGCTTCCCGTTGTTCAGCAGGCTGCGGACGGGGACATTCTGCTGTCATCCGGTGAACCGGCGCGGCTTCACGAGCTGCTGGGCGACAAACTGGTCCTGCTCAGCTTCATTTACTCCAATTGCAGCGACGTAAACGGGTGTCCGCTGGCGACCGCGGTGTTGCAGGGCGTCAAACAAGCCATGGCCAAGGACGCCACTCTGGCCGAGAACCTGCGTCTGGTCACACTCAGTTTCGATCCGCAACACGACACACCGGAGGTGATGGCGCTCTACGGGCGCACGCTGGGACGCGGAACCGGCGATTGGCTGTTTGCAACCACCGCGTCAAGCGCAGGGTTGGCGCCCATCCTGTCGGGCTATAACCAGCCCATCCAGGTGATGCTGGACGCCAACGGCACACCCACCGACGCGTTCAACCATCTGCTCAAGGTCTATCTGGTGGACCGGGCGCGTCGGATACGGAATATCTACAGCGTTGCATTCCTCCATCGGGACGTGTTGCTGGCGGATGTGCGCACTTTGTTGATGGAGTCCGGCCAGGGCGCGGACGTGGAACTGAGTGCGTCCACCCGTGCAGAAGCGGGCCCGGAGACTGTGGCACGGTCCGCGCTGTTTGGCCCCGGGGACGACCGCCGCGCCTACTCGGACGCTGCCTACGAGAGCCGCGCGCTCAGCCTGCAACGTCGTTTGGGCCGTCCCGCGGACCTGGTCGCCCATGCTCGGTCCGGTGCCCTGGGCTTGCCCGAGCTGCCGGTCCCGGCATCCAGCCCGTTGACACCCAGCCGGGTCGCCCTGGGGCGCAAGCTGTTCTTCGACCGTCGTCTGTCCTTGAATGACACGGTCTCCTGCGCCATGTGTCATATTCCCGAGCAGGGTTTCACCAACAACGAGCTGGCCACCTCCATCGGGTTCGAAGGCCGCACAGTGCGGCGCAATGCGCCCAGTCTGTACAACGTCGGCTTCCAGAATCGTTTGTTTCACGATGGGCGCGAAACCAGTCTGGAGACTCAGGTGTGGCAACCCCTGGTTGCCGAAAACGAAATGGCCAACCCGTCGGTGGGGGCGGTGCTGGAGAAGATCAGCCGGTTGCCCGACTATGCCGGTTTGTTCAAATCCGCGTTCGACACCCCAGGACCCACAATGGAGACTGTTGGCGAGGCCCTGGCGGCTTATCAACGGACCCTGGTATCCGGTGGTTCACCGTTTGATCGCTGGTACTACGGAGCTGATGAGGCGGCGGTGAATGAGCAGGTCAAACGCGGTTTCGAGCTGTTTCGAGGCGCGGCCGGCTGTTCCGCATGTCATTTGGTCGGCGATCAACACGCCATGTTTAACGACGGCACTTTCCACAACACTGGAATCGGCTGGCGCAACAGCATGCTGCCGCGGCCCAGCACCACGGAAGTGCAGCTTGCGCCGGGCGTGTTCGTTTCGGTTGACACGGCCCTCATCGACGCGGTGGGGGAGCCGGCAGCAAGCGATCTTGGCCTCTACGAGATCACCCAGAATCCCGCCGATCGATGGCGCTACAAGACCCCGGGTTTGCGCAATGTCGATCTCACCGCGCCCTATATGCACGATGGCAGTCTGCCGACTTTGGAAGCGGTGGTTGCCTTCTACAATCGCGGCGGAGTACCCCATCCATTGCTTGACCCGCGGGTGCGTCCGCTGAATCTGTCGGCCGCGGACACCCAGGCACTGGTTGCATTCCTGCGCGCGCTGACGGGTGATTCGGTTCCGCGGCTGGTGGCCGACGCATTTGCAGCGCCGATCGGCGACCTGGGCAACGATGACCCTCACTGGTCCCATGACAATCGCTTAGAATATTGAACCCGCCCTGCCGATCGCCCGGTTGCGAGCAACGGATGAGTCTGCCTTGAGCTGAGGGCCCCCAGGCGATCTCGCCGTGGCGCGGGCGATTTCATCGAGACCAGGGACCGGAACCGACAAGTAGGGGTTGACGACCAGGTGTCGGGGCCGCAGCCTCCGATCTGGTCGGGAAGGAAGCGCTGCAAACCCATCGGTGTCTGGTTCACGATTTATGCACGATGTTCCCAAGCTCGAAACGAGTGAAGGCTGGCTCGCGTTTGCGGCCGTCACCGACACCGCTGTTTTGCTGTTGAGCGCCGGTGGCAATTGCCTTCGTGCTCACAGCCCGGCTGCATCAGATTGCCTGGGTTGGCCCTTGGACCAGTGGAATGGACGATCCCTTGATGCACTGCCGGCATGGGTGAAATCCAAGCCAATGCCCGATTTCGAGAAGTTGGCCGCACAGGCGCGATCCATGATGGTTGACGTTGCGGTGCCGGATGGTGCTCCTCGGACCGTCCGACTGCGCGCCCAACGGGTCGGTCTGGCGGATTCCGAAGGCATTCTGGTTTTGATCGAGGTCGTCGACGCCCCAGGCGCCCCGCACAGCATCGGATCGGAGCCCCACCCGAGCGTCGCGCAGCAGGACCTGCCCACAGCGGCTGTCACCGAACGGGCCCTTCGCGAGAGCGAGCAGCGCTTCAAGGCGATTTTCGAGCATGCCGGTGTCGGCATTCTGGTCGCAGATGCGGCCGATGGCAGTCTGCTGTCGGCCAATCCCCATATGCTGGATATGCTCGGCTGCGACACGGCGAGTCTGGCCCGGGCGAGACTCGCCCAGGTGGTGACCTCAACCAACGGCGAACAAGTCGGCACCATTCAGGCGCGGGCCGGCGCCGGGGAGCAGGTCGAGTTGGAAGGCGTGGCCTGCCATCGCCTGGACGGGGTCCGTTTCTATGCCGATCTCAGCCTGACCCCAATCGACGAGGGCCGAAGGCGCCTGCTGATGATCGTGTTTCGCGATGTCACCGACCGGCGCCTGGCTGAACACGCCCGCACCGCGCAGCTTCGTTACCTGGAGAGCATGCGCAATCTTTCCGACGCCATGGGCCGTTCCCATGACGCGACCAGCCTGTTGGAAAACCTCGCCCGGACACTTCGCCGGATGTTCGAACTGGACCGGGCCTGGGTGTTACACCGCGACGAACGCCAGCAGGAACATTGGGCCCTGGGTGCGGAGGCGGCCCGCCGGAACTGTACGTCGGCGGTGGCCACCGGTGATCCGCTGCCCGATCATCCGGCCGTGCATGAGACTTTGGATCAGGCGCTGGCACAACCGGGTCCCACCACCGGTTGCGGATTTGCCGAGGGTACGCCTTTGCGCGAAACGCTCGGCGTCCGGGCCCAGATGCTGATTGCGGTGCGACCCCGTTTCGGCCAGCCCTGGCTGTTGTGGCTGCAGGACTGTGTCCACGATCGCGTTTGGACAACCGCCGAGCGACGCTTGCTGCGCGATGTGGCCGAACGCATTGCCGAGGCCCTGGGCGCGGTCCAGCTTCGGCACGAGCTCAGACAAAGCGAAGAACGATTGAAACTCGCCCTGGAGGGCGCCCGTGACGGTGTCTGGGATTGGGACATCCGGGCAGATGAACGCTATCTCACGCCCCTCTGGAAAGGGCGGCTGGGACTGATACACGGTGAGCGCGGTTTCAGCTATCAGGAATGGCTGGCGCTGATACACCCGGACGATCAGCCTCAGGTCGAACAAGCCCTGCGGCAACACCTGGATGGCGCAACCCACGATTATCACAGCGAGCATCGACTGCGGGATGCCGATGGACATTGGATCTGGGTACTGGATCGGGGCAAGGTGGTGGAACGTGATGCCGATGGGCACCCGCAACGGGCGGTGGGTGTTTACAGCGACATCACCGACCGCAAACTGGTGGAAAAGGAACTGCGCGAGCGGCATTGCGCGGTGGAATCATCACTGGTGGGGATCGTACTGGCGGATTTGCAGGGACGGATCACCTACGTCAATCCCGCTTTGTCCCAGATGTGGGGAGCGGTAGACGGCGAACTGATGTTGAGGCGCAGCACCGACAGTCTGTTCGAGCCCGGTCAGACCGCGCTGGCGGCGCTCGAGGCGTCTCTGACCGCGGGCGATGACTGGTCGGGCGAGTTGGTGGCGCGGCGTATCGACGTCGGTCTCTTCGACGCCCGCGTGTCGGTGAACTGGGTGCGCGACGACTCGGGGCGCGCCTTTTCAATCATGGCGTCCTGCCTGGATATCACTGAACTGAAACGCGCTGAAGCCCGCTTGCGTGAGTCGGCGACGGTGTTCGAGAGCACCAGCGAGGGGGTTCTGATCACCGATCCCGACGGCTGCATCACCGCTGTCAACAAGGCGTTCACCGAGATCACCGGCTATGCCGAATCCGAGGCGCTCGGGCGGCCCGCGTCATTGCTGAAATCGGACCGCCATGAGAGGGCTTTTTTCGAGCAACTCTGGCAATCGCTGGCGCAGGCCGGCCACTGGCATGGGGAGATCTGGAACCGACGCAAAAGCGGTGAATTGTTTCCGGCCCTGGTGAACATCAACACCGTGTGGGCCAATGACAAGCGGGTCAGTCACTATGTCAGCGTGTTTTCCGATATCACGGTCATCAAGCGATCGCAGAATCTGCTCAACCATCTGGCGCATCATGATGCATTGACCGGGCTTCCCAACCGTTTGCTGTTCAATGACCGGCTGCAACACGCATTGGACCGGGTTCAGCGACACGGGGGGCATACCGCGCTTTTGTTCATGGATCTGGATCGATTCAAGATGGTCAACGATTCATTTGGTCATCACACCGGGGACGAATTGCTGAAGTCCGTATCCGAGCGGCTGAAGAACTCGATCCGGGAGCAGGACACGGTGGCTCGGCTCGGCGGCGACGAGTTCACCGTCGTGGCGGAGGATATCGAGCATGCCCACGATGCGGCGGTGCTGGCGCAGAAGATCATCGACTGCTTCGTAAAGCCGTTCCAGGTGGCCGGGCGCGATCTGTACATTTCCACCAGCATCGGCATCAGCGTTTACCCGGATGACGGCAACAATGTGGCCACTCTGGTCAAGAATGCGGATGCCGCCATGTATCGAGCCAAGGGTCTGGGCCGGAACAACTATCAATTCTATGTCAGCGAACTGACGGAAACGGCGTTCGAACGCTACATGCTGGAAACCGGCTTGAGGCGGGCGTTGGATCGCACCGAGTTCCTGGTGTTCTATCAGCCCCAGTACTCGGCCCACACCGGGGCTTTGGTGGCCATTGAGGCCTTACTGCGCTGGCAGCACCCGGAATTTGGCCTGTTGACGCCGGCGCGCTTTCTGTCGGTGGCGGAGGAAACCGGTTTGCTCAAGCCCATGGGCGACTGGGCCCTGTTTGAAGCCTGCCGCCAGTGGGCGGCGTGGCGGGATGCCGGCCTGCAGGTACCCCGTCTGGCGGTGAATCTCTGCGCCGCACAAATCTCCCGGGGCAACCTGGTTGAGACCGTGCGCGACACCATTCGCGGCACCGGCATTGATCCGCTGGCGCTGGAGCTTGAGATCACCGAAGGATTCATTATGGACCAGGTCCAGGAAGCCATCGAAGCCATGGAGACGCTGCGTCGCATGGGCATCACCCTGTCGATCGATGACTTCGGAACCGGCTATTCCTCGCTGAGCTACCTCAAGCGCCTGCCTATCCATCGTTTGAAAATTGATCAGTCCTTCGTCCGGGACATACCCCACGACCCGGATGACGAAGCCATTGCACGCGCGGTGATCGCCCTGGGCCGGAGTCTGCAGATGACGGTTATCGCAGAGGGCGTGGAGACCGAGGCGCAGCGCAGTTTTCTGCGGGAGGAGGGCTGTGATCTGTTGCAGGGCAACCTGCTGAGTGAGCCTTTGTCGGCCCAGGCGCTGGAAGCTGTCTTGGAACGCCAAACGGTGGCCCAGCGCTCGGCATCGGCCCACTGAGCCGACGACTAGGAGCCTGTTCGAGTTAGGCGTTCGTAGCGAGGGACGTCGGGGCCGAGTGCGATTCTCCCCGCGATCTCGTTAAATAGAGCCCACTATTCGCCTCAATCGCGGGGAGAATCGCGCTGGTATCCGTCGTTCCGCAGTAGGGCGGCCTAAGTCGGACAGGCTTTCATGGAACATGAACTAAGCTACTGATTTTTGGTTTGTTAATTCTGGGTCTCTCCTAAGCCCAGCTTACCTGGTTTCGATGCCAAGACGGTTCATGCGCCGCCACAAAGTGCTGCGATCGATGCCCAGGCGTCTCGCTGCCTGCGCCCTGTTTCCGCCGGTGGCGTCCAGCGCATCGACAATGGCTTGACGATCGTCCTGCACGACCTTTGCTGCGTTTCCGATCTGAGCCCCGGACATGGCAGTGCGGATGTCTTGTGGCAGGCTGCTTGGCAGCACCCGATTGTCCACCGCACAGATGATGCCGTGTTCTACCGCATTGGACAGCTCCCGTACATTGCCGGGCCAGCCGTAGTTCATCATCAGCTGCAAGGCTTCCGGCCCAAAGCGAACCTGGTCGGCGTACCCCTTGGCCACCAGCTGCGCGTGGAAATGCCGGATCAGTAGCGGGATATCCCCGGGACGTTCCCGTAACGGCGGCACGCTGATGGGAATGACCGCCAGGCGGTAATACAGGTCGGCCCGGAACGCGCCCTCATCCACCGCCTGGCGCAGGTTTCGGTTGGATGCGGCGATCACCCGCACGTCCGCTTCGATGCTTTTGTCGGAACCCACTTTCTCAAATCGATGATCCTGCAGAACCCGCAGCAGTTTGGCCTGCAGGTGCAGCGGCAGTTCGCCTACCTCGTCCAGCAGCAGGGTGCCGCCGTGGGCGCTCTGGAAACGCCCCTGGCGTGCTTCCAGGGCGCCAGTGAATGCGCCTTTCACGTGCCCGAACAGTTCGGATTCAATCAGAGTCTCGGGAATGGCCGCGCAGTTGATTTCCACCAGCGGCCCCTCGGCACGTGGGCTGTGCTTATGCAGCAGCCGGGCGATCTGGGTCTTGCCGGTGCCGGATTCTCCCTGAATCAGCACCGTCGCCTGGGTTGGACCAATTTGTTGCAGGCGGCTGATGATGTCCAGCGTCTGGCTGTCCTGGGTGACCAAAGTGCCCCGCTGCCCGGGGTCGAGGACAGCACGAAGCCGGTTGCGGTCGCTGACGTCCCGGATGATGGTCAGGCGAGCCACGCCAGGCTTGCCTGGCAGATGCACCTGTCCGCTGCGAAATTCGAGGCTGTGCACTTCCTGATTGATTTGCAGCGGCTGCTCGAAGCCAACGAAGCCGGCTTCAGAGGCCACCGTTCCGGCGGAGGCCGAATCGCCCTCCGCGCGATCGATCAGGTACTGCAGATTCAGGCCGCCCAGGTCGCGCAGGTCCCGCAGACGGATGCCGTCAGGCAAACCCAACAGTGATCTCGCCGCCGGGTTGCTGCAGACAACCATTCCCTCGGGTTCGGACAAAATCACGCCCTCGTCTATTTGCGAAACCAGCACGTCAACAATGGGGCGAAGTTCTCCGACAGTGTTCTCGATGGCAAGTGCTTCCACGGGACCTCGGCGGGTTATTTGGGCAGTCCAAGAGCGTTGCAGTGTTGCACACCTGTTGCACAGGCGTTGCGTGTCGCCAAAAACCTAACAAAATCACAGGCCTTGTGTAAATGAACTGCCAGTCCCAGGGGTTGCGCGGCGTTTTGATGCAACGGTTCAGGCGGGTGCAACTAGCTGAAATATAGAGTTTTTTTGGTTGGCCTGTCGTTTGCAATTACGACCTAAAAAATAAGGGCTAACCGGGTCGCGACGGTGACTCAGGGTGGTCCTGGGTTCGGACGCAGTGTCGTATCGAGCACATCGCCCAGGAGGATTTCTACGGCCAAGCGCAGATCCAGAGGCGGGTAGCTGCAGTCAGTCCGCCCCCATGGTCCTGCCGGCCCTGTCTCCAGACCCTTGGTGGTGTCCAGACTTGGCCGCAACCAGTTTGCGCGAATGACGACCTGGATGATCCACGTTCCCGCCCGTTTTGGTTCAGGTGTTTTAGGAGGCGACAAGATCATGGCGGAGCTTTTTTCAGCCGAATGGATGTCCGGATTGATGGACCAGTGGAATGCCGACCCCGAGTTGGCCGATGCCCTGGCGAAAATCGGGTTCAACTCCAATATCGGTTACGGCTTTGACGGCGAGGATAAGCCTCGCGGGGTGCTGATGGTTGAGAACGGTCGTGCGGTTGGGGCCGGCGAGCTACGACGGTCAGAAGCCTGAATTGGGACCTGCGGGCAACGCCGGATAACTGGCAAAAATGGCTGAAGAAGCCGCCGGGGATGATGGGTCTTGGTATGGCCTACACCGGGCGCAAGCTCAAATTCGAAATGGGTGATTACTCGGCCATGGTCAAGGACCCGCGTATGGCGGGTCCGTTCATCAAGAGTTTTGCCGCCATGGGGCGAGTCTAGCCTTGACGCTCGCCGGCCAGGGCATGGCGAAACCGTTCGCACCCAAAACAGCCCGATCTCCCTCTGCTCGGCTGCATCTTGGTCCGGCAATCGTGTGGAATAGAACATGAAGCATGCCTCCTTGAAACTGACCGCGCTTGCAGTGCTGGTGCTGGTCGGCTGGTACTTCTGGACTGGCCGGGCGGTTCAGGATGAGGCGCCCATGGCCCGGTCCGGCACGCCGGTTGCGCCGGTGTCCGGGCCCGCTGTCACGGGCGACATCGTCACCGTCATGGCCAGCCGGCGTGGATCCTCGGTCACCCTGGGGGGGACTGTGGTGCCCTTCAAAGAGGTGACACTCACCGCACAGTCGCCCGGCCGTGTGGTGTTCATTGCCGGTGCCGAAGGCGACTGGTTCGAAGCCCAGACCGATCTGGTGACCCTTGACGACGACGATCTTCTGGCCCGGCGCCAGGCTGCGCTGGCGGAGATTCGAAACGCGGAAGCGGCGCTGGGCAATGCGCAAATGCAGTACTCCCGGGAGCTGTATTCGCCCCAGGGCCGCAGCATCTACGGCAGCCGAGGCATGGGCCTGCCATCCATGTTCGACCAAATGTTCAGCCAGGGTTTCGCCAACATGATGCCGGGCAACATCGGCGGCAGCCCCTGGCTCGATCGCCAGGCGGATCTGGTCAACCGAGGTACCCAGATAGATCAGGCGATTTCCCGAATCCAAACCGCCCGGTCGCAGCTGCGCGAGGTGGATGCCCGGGTCCGTGACGCGCGTTCTGTCGCGCCCTTTGATGGAGTCATTCTGCACAAACTTGTGGAAGTGGGTGACCCGGTTCAGCCGGGGCAGCCGCTGCTGGCGTTCGCCGATACCCGCTACCTGCAGATCACCCTGGAGATCCCGGCCCGCCTGATGCCGGGCCTGCGCGTCGGCATGATGGTGCCGGCGCGGCTTGACGTGGGCAATACCCGGGTGGATGCCCGGGTTGCGCAGATCTTCCCCGCCGCTGATGTGCAGCGACATACGGTCCGGGTCAAGCTCGACCTGCCACAGGGTGTACCCGGGGGTCCGGGTATGTACGCCGAGGTCATGATCCCCGACGTCAATGCACCCATGAATACCCTGCCGGCGATCCCCGAGAGTGCGGTGGTTTGGCGCGGCAGTCTGCCCGGCGTGTTCGTCGTCGGTGCG
The DNA here is from genome assembly GCA_963783675.1 of uncultured Gammaproteobacteria bacterium. Taxonomy (GTDB): domain Bacteria; phylum Pseudomonadota; class Gammaproteobacteria; order Competibacterales; family JAHEDQ01; genus JAHEDQ01. Next base: position 357,408 of record CAWAOU010000027.1, on the reverse strand, counting down.
AGCAACGAAACGCAGCTCCGGCTCTTGCGCCTGGGCGACTACGTGAGCGCCGGCACGGTTTCGGTGCTGTCCGGCCTGGGCGTGGGCGAACGCATTTACGCCAACCCGCCGCCTGGCATGGGTTCGAGCTGGTCCCGGCGTGAGCCGGGCACCCAACCCGAGTGAGCATGCCGATGGACCTCCGCGAGCGATGCTGACCCATGGCTGAAGACAACCAGAAAGCGAACGGGACGGTGCAGCCCAACGCGTCCAACATCGACGAGGCGATGGATCTGGGCCTGGCCGGGCGCATTACCCAGAGTTTCATCGACTCACCGCTGTCGCCGCTGCTGATGGTGGCAGCCCTGGCGGTCGGTGTGCTGGGCCTGATATTCACGCCGCGTCAGGAGGATCCCCAGATATCCGTGCCCATGGTGGATGTGTTCGTGCAGTACCCGGGCGCGTCGGCCGAGCAGGTGACCAGCCTGGTGACCGAGTCCCTGGAGCGGATCATGAGTGAGATCCCCGGCGTCCGGCACGTCTATTCCGCCACCCGTCGCGGCGGCGCCATGGTCACCGTGCGTTTCCGTGTCGGAGAAGCACTTGGACCCTCCATCGTTAAGGTACACGACAAGCTTCAGTCCAACCTGGACAAGATTCCCCCCGGTGTCGCCATGCCTCTGGTCAAGCCCAAGGGAATCGACGATGTGCCGGTTGTGACCGTGACCATGTGGTCTGAGGATGTCGATGACGGGGCGATGCGCACCCTGGCGCTGGACGTGCTGCAGCGTCTGCAGGAGGTGCCCAACACCGGGCAGGGATTCGTGGTCGGTGGCCGCGCCGAGCAGATCCGGGTCGAGGTGTTTCCGGCGCGCCTGAGCGGCTATGGCATCACCCTCGATGAAATTGCCAACACCATTCGCTCCGCCAACGCGGAGCAACCGGCCGGCAGCATGGAGTCGGGCAATACCCTGTTCAGTGTCTACACCGGCTCGTTCCTGCGCACCGCCGAAGAGGTTTCCCGGCTGGTGGTCGGGACCCGCAACGGTGCGCCCATCTATGTGCGCGATGTGGCCAGGGTGTTCCACGGCCCCGAAGAAACCCGGCACATGGTCGGGTACTACACCGGTCCGGCGGCGCCGGCGGACGCCCTGGTGGCGGAGGGTGCATCGGCCGTCACCATTGCCTTGGCCAAGAAAGAGGGTGCAAACGGTGTCACCGTGGCCCGGGCCATTCTGGCCCGGCTGGATCAGTTGCGTGGGCAACTCATCCCGGACAACGTCGAGCTTGCTGTCACCCGCGACTACGGGCAGACCGCAAACGACAAGGTCAACGAGTTGCTTTCCGCTCTGGGTGAGGCCGCCGTTGCGGTGGCCATTCTGTGTCTTATTGGACTGGGCGCCCGTGCCGCATTCGTTGTGATCACCGTGATTCCCATCGTGGTGTTGATAACGGTGTGGTCGGCCTGGGTAATGGGGTACACCATCGACCGGGTCAGTCTGTTTGCGCTGATCTTCGCCATCGGCATTCTGGTGGACGACGCCACGGTGGTGGTGGAGAACATTTTCCGGCGCTGGCTGCTGGCCGGGAAGACCACCATCCGCATTGCGGTAGACGCGGTGCGGGAGGTGGGCAATCCCCACGATTCTGGCGACCCTCACCATCATCTCGGCATTGCTCCCCATGGGCTTTGTCAGCGGCATGATGGGACCCTATATGCGGCCGATTCCGGTGCTGGGTTCCTCGGCCATGTTTTTCTCTCTGCTGGCGGCCTTTATCTTCACGCCCTGGGTGGCCTGGAAGCTGCGCCCCAAGCTGGCGGCGCTGGAAAAGGCCGAGCATCGTGAAGCGCGCTCACGCCGTCTGATCGCCCGCATTTATGAGCCGATCATCTGGCCTCTGATCAGAAATCGTGCGCTCGGGTGGACTTTTCTGATCGTGTTGATCGGTCTCACCTTCGCGGCCTGCGCGCTGTTCTATACCCAGTCGGTGGCGGTCAAGATGCTGCCCTTCGACAACAAGCCCGAGTTCAATGTTGTGGTGAACATGCCGGAGGGTACTGCCCTGCCGGTCACCGCCAACGTGACCCGTGCGCTGACCGACCAACTCAATCGGCTGCCTGAGGTCACCGCCCTGCAGACCTATGTGGGGACCGCCTCACCGTTCAACTTCAACGGTCTGGTCCGGCATACCTATTTGCGCGCCGCCCCCTGGGAAGCCGACATCCAGGTGATGCTGGTGGACAAGGCGGAGCGCGACCGCAGCAGCCACCAGATCGCGGTGGCGGCGCGTGCCCTGTTGACACCGGTTGCCTGGGAACTGGGTGCCCGGATCCAGGTGGTGGAAATGCCGCCGGGGCCTCCTGTACTGCAGACCGTGGTTGCTGAGGTCTATGGACCCGACGCCCGCACCCGGCGTCAGGTTGCGGCCAACATGAGCGAGATGTTCGAGCGTGCCCAGGGTCTGGTGGACGTGGATACGCTGATGGCAGATCCGCAGCAGTACTGGCGTTTCGAAGTGGATCGCGAGAAGGCGGTGCGCCGGGGCATCTCAGTAGAGGCCATAAACCGCAGCCTGGCCATGGCCATGGGCGGCCACACGCTGGGCGATGTAAAGCGGGCAGCACCGCTGGAGCCAACCTACATCGTGATTCAGACCCCGCTGGCGGTGCGCTCGCAGCTCGGCCGCCTGTCCAATCTGCCGATCAGGGGGGACGACGGCAGCATGCTGCCCCTGGCCGAGCTTGGCCGATTCGTACCGGTGACCGACGACCCGATCATCTACCACAAGGACCTGCGGCCGGTGGAGTATGTGACCGGTGAGATGGAGGGCCGCCTGGGTGCACCCATCTACGGCATGTTCGAGGTCGAGGATCAGTTGCTCGACTACACCACCCCCGATGGAATCACCATTTCAGGCATGCCTTGGGGCCTGATCGGCCCCCCTGCGAACGCATCCGAGAGCGGTTTCGAGTGGGCCGGCGAATGGACCGTCACCTACGAAACCTTCCGCGACATGGGTCTGGCATTCATGGCGGCGCTGCTGCTGATTTACGCGCTCATCGTCTGGGAGTCACGCAATTTCAAAATCGCCTTGCTGATCATGGCGCCGATTCCGCTGACGCTGATCGGCATCATTCCGGGCCATTGGGTCATCGGTGCGGAATTCACCGCCACCTCCATGATCGGATTCATCGCGCTGGCCGGGATCATTGTCCGCAACTCCATTCTTCTGGTGGAGTTTGTCCGCATCGAGGTGGCCAATGGCGCCGAAATCCGCGAGGCGGTGGTTGCGGCTGGACGCACTCGCATGCGGCCCATACTGATCACCGCCCTGACCCTGATGGCAGGGTCGGCCGCCATCATCACCGACCCGATTTTCCAGGGCATGGCCGTTTCACTGCTGTTCGGTACCGGCGTGGCGACCATTCTGACCCTGGTGGTGATCCCATTGGGCTGCATCACCGCGGCCAGGCAGTTCATACCCGGTGGCGCACCGGATGGCGGCGATTTGGATGCGATGGGCGCTGCGCCGGAAACGATTCAGCCCACAGGCCGCCGTGAGCCCCTATGGCTGAGCGTATGGTCCAGGATCGTCGCCGTCTTGAGCATGGCTTTCTATCTTGTCCGCGCCGTATTCATTCTGATCTTCAGCGCACTCCAGTCTTTGTACCACCGGTTCGGTGCTACAGCTTCCCCGATAGCGACAGCCGCACCCAATGCACGCGAGTCAAGTGTTCCACGGACGGCGGGCTCTGCGGCGGCAGCACCGGGCTGGCAGCCCCCGGTGTCAACCGATCCGGCGCCTGCCCCGACCGATGCGTCCTCGGCCCCAGCGGGATCGAAGACCGAGCGCTCGTCGGCTACTGAGGCATCGGGTCCATTGGCTGGGACCGCCGCATCGAAGCGCCCGGCGACTGCGCGCGAGGACCAGAAGTCGATGTCCAAGTCGCAACCTGACTCGACCCATGAGCCCGAGGCCGCCCCCGCCGCCGCTGCAACCAAGGCCGAGGTAAAAACTCAGGCTCAACGGCGTGGCGCACTTGGCAAAGCCAGCGCTCCGGCAAGCTCATCCAAAGGCAAGCCCAAGCCCCGGAAAGCCAAAACCACCCGCAAGGCAGGTTCAGCACCGCCCAAGGGGGCTGAGCGGAAGGCGGGAAGGCAAGAATCCCCCGCACCCCGTGGGCGACGCGGGATTCGCCTGAAAAAGGATCTCGAATGAGCATCTGGCCATGGGTGGAGATGGGGGAGCGGCACACCATGACGCGTTTTCCCACAAAGCAATACCCGACCGGGGGCGCATTGAGCAGATGTCTCTTTGTCCTCGTCCTGCTGCTGGTCGGACTGGCTTTTCAGGCCTTTGCGGCGCAGCCGGGTAGCCCTGCGCAACAAGGCGTATCACCGGCCGCGGCGCACACACCGGGTTGGTCTGTTTTGCCGCCCGCGCCGCCCGGACCGTACACCCCGATACCGGATGCACTCACCGGGGGAATGGCGACAGACGTTGAACCCGGCATGGCGCCGTATTCCGGTCCGAACACGTTTGCGGGGCAGGGAACCCTGTCCGGCGGTGTTGGAGCATCCGTCCATGGGTCAGTCGGGATGCGGTCACTGCCCCATCAGTTTGCCGGATCCTGGGTCCCTGGGACGCCGGGCTATCCACCGGCACCACGCCATTACATCCGGCCGCCGATCTATCCGGGCGCCGGACACCCGGCGCCGTATCCGCCCATGTGGCCGGGGTATGGGGCATACGGATCGCGCGCGCCACCCGGGGTGGGGCGCATGCAGTCGCCGTACTGGCGGCCGCCAATCGGCCCGGCCTGGTGAGCCGGGGCGCGTTGTGAGGGAAGACGAAGCGAGGCTGAACGGGACTCCCTGCGTTCGCCATGGCTTCACCAGACAGGGAGAGAACCGGACGCCGTCGTATTGACGTCCGATTGATGTATTTCACCTGAGGTAAACAGTGATGAGAAATTTCAAGAAAGCGATTCTTGCCGTCGCGATTGCCGGCGCCGTGGCCCTGCCCTTGTCCTCCGCCCAGGCTCAGTGGGGCGGTCCGGGTTGGGGTGGCCCTGGTTGGGGTGGACCCGGTTGGGGTGGACCCGGTTGGGGTGGTCCGGGCTGGGGTAACGGCATGGGCGACATGATGGGCGACGGCAGCTTCAACATGGGCTTTAGCGGCCACGGAACCGGCAGTGGTTACGGTCGCGGCTATGGCCAGCCGGGCTACGGCTACGGCGCGCCTGGTTATGGTTACCCGGGCTATGGGTATGGCGCGCCCGGTTATGGTGCCCCCGGCTATGGATATGGTGCGCCCGGCTACGGCTATGGTGCACCCGGCTACGGCTATGGTGCCCCCGGCTATGGATATGGTGCTCCGGCCCCGGGTTACGCACCGCCTGGATACGGCGCGCCGGCACAGCAGCCGCAGCCCCAGGCGCAGCCCGCCCAGTAAGCGGCCCCGAGCAGCCGATGTATTCGACACAGGGTGGTGTCGAATACATCGGGCCTTGCCCGACCGGTCGCCGTACCACGGTTGTCCACGGTTCCCAACCGGGCTGGCATCACCCAGAGAGGGGAAATGAATACATCGCGCACCGCAGGCCCCACGGCTTTGCTGATCGGATTGCTGTTGGTCACGGCTATCGAGACCGTCCTTGCAGCGAGTCCAACCCGGGTAGAGTTCTCCGCCGATGCCTATCAGATGCAGCCGGCGGCGCCACCCAGGGTCAGTCGGATGTTTGTGGGCGATGGCCGCACCCGCATGGAGTTCGATGCCAACGGTCAGCTCACCGTGGAGATTTCGGTGCCCGAACGGGGGCTGTTTGTGCTGCTTTTGCCGCAGCACAAACAGTACATGGAACGGCCGGCGCCACCCCCGATGCCGGATCAGGCGAACGCTGAGAATCCCGACAATGGGCCCTGCGGCAGTCTGCCTAATGCGGTATGCACATCACTCGGCAGTGAAGCCGTCAATGGCCGCGACGCGGAAAAGTGGGAGATGGTGGTCAGTCAAGACGGTCGCGAGTATCGGGTTTTGTACTGGCTGGATCGGCAGCGAAGCCTCCCGCTTAAGGTATTCGCCCCGGATGGCACGGTTACGGAGCTGACTTTGGTTGGTCTGGAAACCCTGGGCGATCGTCCGGTGGAGAAATGGCTGACCCGCGTCAGCCGGCCCGACGGTCAGGCCATCGATGCCTGGCAGTGGTTCGATCCCGAACTGCAGATGGCGATTCGTGAGGCCCTGCCCGGCGGCGTGGTCAGAGAACTGCGAAACATTCAGCTTGGCCCGCAGCCGGATGCGCTTTTTGAAGTGCCCTCCGACTACACCCGCTTGAGCAGCCCGACACCGCCGTCGACGCCAAGCATTCAATAGACCCATCGGATATGGCGCAGGTTGGCAAGGCATGACGATGGAAGATTCCAAAGCGTGATCACGGTGATCGGCAATCTCAAGGGCGGGTCCGGGAAGAGCACGCTGGCGTTCAATCTGGGCGTATGGTTGGCCCAGCATTCCGAAGCGGTGGTCGCCTATGACTTGGATCCCCAGTGCACCCTCACGGATGTCACGGAAGTGCGGCGGGAGGACGGTCACGAGCCCACACTGACCGTGTATCAACTGAACACGGTTGACGGAAAACAGCTACAGGACTTCGCAGGTGAGGTTCTGGTGGATGTAGGGGCAGCAAACATCCCGGCCATGCGGGCGGCCATAGAGGTTGCCGATCGCGTGGTGATTCCGGTTCCGCCAAGCCAAGCGGACGTGTGGGCGACCCAACGGTTCCTGAACATTGTGCGCGAGGCGCTGCCCGACGGGCGTCAGATGGACGTACGTGGCTTCGTCAATCGCGCGGATACCCATCGCCAGATTCGCGAAACCGACGAGACCGTGGAGGCGTTGACCATGATCGACGGCATTCGTGTATTGCCCCACCGGCTCTGCAACCGAACGGTGTATCGCAGGTCGCTCAGCGAGGGTTTGGCCGTGTGGGAAATGGCCCGGCGCAGTAAAGCAGCGGCCGAATTCAACGCGCTCGCCCGGGACCTGTATCCCGGTCTGGCCCCGATATAGGAGGGACAGCAGCATGAGCGACATGCGATTGGATGGATGTGCACACAATGAGCCCAGCCGTGCCTGTTGTGCGGCGGTCCTGCTGGCCAGTGTTTTTGTGTCGGCATCGTCGGTTGCCGAAGCGCCGGGCGGGCCCGATGACCCGCCGGTCTATCGTCCGCTCAGCCCGGAGGAAGTCGCGGCGGCTGAACGAACCCAGCCGCACAGGATGGAGGGCGCCGGGGACGAGCGCCCGCCGGTTCCGCCATCGCAGGGGCAGCCCCAATCCTACGGACCGGTGTATGGCGCGGGTCTGCCACCATTGCCTGAAACGGTTCCCGCGCCCACAGAATCGGAGAATGGGTTGGCCATGGCCCGCCAAGCTTACTGGCGACAGGAATATGCCGCGGCAGAAGCCCGCTATCAGCGCCTGATGGAACAACGACCGGGCGATCCTAACCCTGCCGGGGAACTCGGCAACATTTACTACGCACAGGGGCGTTGGCGGGACGCGGCCGGCGCGTACAGAAAAGCGGCGTTGAATTTGGCCCGTCTAAGCCGATTTGGTCAAGCCATGCACATGGCGGCCATCGTGGGCGGACTGGATGTTCAGGGTGGTCAGACCCTGGCCCGGGAAATCGACTCCATCCGGACATCGCGTCCGTGAACATCCGGGCCCCGGTGGTAACAGCCCTTCCGGGAAGCCTGACATACACCGTGGCTTGGCCCGGCGGACCCAAAAGCGTGCCGCCACCGAACACAATCAGGAAAGCCCATGTCGGACACCACTACACAGCAGTTTAAGGACGGTCGGCGCTCAATGCCGCAACCGGGTCCGGAGCAGGGTCTGGCGGAATGCATGGACCAGTTTTCCCGCACCTTCGAGGCCAGCGCCCGGCGTTGGGAACTGGTTGTTTACCCCTCTCTGGTCGCCTTCATCGTGCTCGCCGCCTATGGTTTTTTTCTGGTCTACAGCCTGACCGACAGCGTGTCGCGTATTGCGGATCGGATGGACGCCATTTCGATCCAGATCGGCTACATGGAGAGCATTGCGCAACACACCGGGAGGATGGAGTCCATCGCCGCGAACTTTTCTGCGGTGGCGGGCGATCTGGATCGAGTGGCGGCGGATATGGAACGGGTCGCTGTCGTTATCGACGAGCAGTCCGACACGATGATCGGGATGGCCGGCAGTATGGAGTCCATGACCGCCGCCATGCACTTGATGCGACAGGACGTGGCCACCATAAGCTGGAATATCCACAACGTGTCCCGGCCGATGAATTTTATGAACAACATGGTGCCCTGGTGACTTTGGGGCGGATTATGCTTGGAATGAAGGAGTGACGTGATGTTCAACAAACCTCTTATCGCCGCCTTGACTGCGGCTTCCTTGATGGCGGGGCAATCCGTCGTCGCAGAAACTCAAGCCGGCTATGACCAGGCAGGCGCGATGATGACCCAGGAGGAACGCACAGCTCACATGGCCAAGATGCATTCCCTGAGCGGGGAAGAACGACAGGCCTACATGGCTGAGCATCATGCGGCCATGCAACAGCGTTTTGCCGAGGACGGCGCCAAGCGTTATCAGGACATGCTGGAACGGACCGAGCAGCGGGCGATTGAACAGGCCAGGTTCCACCAGCAAATGCTGGAACGAGCCGAACAGCGCCGGGCAGGTCTGGAGAACGCCTACGAAGAGATGGTGGCGCAGGCCCGGGAAGAGCAGGCGCGGCAGGCTAAGCTGATGGAAGAACAGATGGTTCAACGTTACCAAGCCATGCGTGAGCAGGCAGAGCAGCGGACGGCTGAAATGATCGAGCGCCACCAGCAGATGCGTGACGAGGCCGACAAGATGCGTGCCGACATCGAGGCCGAACGGGCTCGGTTCGCCGCCATGGACGCCGAGGCGCAGGACGCGTTTTTCGAGGCCAAGCGCGCTGAGATGGAACAGCGTTTCGAGGCGCGGCGTGCCCGCATGCAGGCCTATGGCCCAGCGGGCGGCGTCTTCGGACCCGGACCCGGTTACGGACCCTATCCCGGACCGGCGGCTGGACCCCGTCCCGGCTACGGCCCGGGATATGGGTATGGGCCCGGTCCAGGGCCGCAATGGGGTCCCGGTTACGGCCCCGGCCGCGGTATGGCGCCCGGTTATGGTCCGGGTCCTGGATACGGTCCTGGGCCGATGATGCCGCCACCGGCGGCGGGCGCCGGTTCCTGAACCACGCCAGTCGATCAAAGGCGATCTTCAGCAAAGTATGCCGGGCGGCGTCAGCGGTCTGGTGCGCGTCAGACCGCTGACGCCACCCGCTCGGCGATGGCGGCGCCCAATGCATCCGTGTCGGCCGTGCCGCCGAGATCCGGTGTGCGTGTGGAGCCCTCTTCCAGCACATCTTCGATGGCCCGCTCTATGGCATTGGCGGCATCCTCGTGACCCAGGTGGGCCAGCATCATGGCCCCGGACCAGATCTGTCCGATCGGGTTCGCGATGCCGCGCCCGGCGATGTCCGGGGCAGAACCGTGCACTGGCTCAAACATGGACGGTGCGATGCGCTCGGGGTTGAGATTTGCCGACGGGGCCACGCCGATGGTGCCCGCGACGGCGGGGCCAAGATCTGACAGGATATCGCCGAACAGGTTGCTGCCCACCACCACGTCGAACCAATCCGGATGGAGCACGAACTGAGCGGTCAGAATATCGATGTGGAATTGGTCGGTGCGCACATCCGGGTAGTGGGTCGCCATTTCGGCGAAGCGCTCGTCCCAGTACGGCATGGTGTGGATGATGCCGTTGGATTTGGTGGCCGAGGTCAGGTGCCGGGCCGGGCGTGACTGGGCCAGATCGAATGCGAATCGCAGCGCCCGATCCACCCCCCTGCGGGTAAACACATTCTGTTGTACCGCCATTTCGGCGTCGGTGCCCTGATACAGGCGGCCCGCCGATTTCCGAGTACTCGCCCTCGTTGTTTTCCCGCACCACGTAAAAATCGATGTCCGCCGGTGTTCGATCCCGCAACGGGCTGGACATGCCGCGCAGCATGCGGACCGGGCGGAGATTGATGTACTGCTGAAAGGCTCGTCGAATGGGGATCAACAGTCCCCACAGGGATACATGGTCCGGGACCCCGGGAAATCCCACCGCCCCGAGATAGATCGCGTCGTGCCGTGCCAGTCGGTCGAGTCCATCCTCAGGCATCATGCGGCCGGTGTTGTGGTAGGTCTCACAACTCCAGTCGTAGTGCGTCCAGTCGAGTTCGAGGTCAAAATTGCCAGCGACGGCGTCCAGCACCCGAATACCCTGGGGCATGACTTCCTGGCCGATCCCGTCGCCGGGCAGTACGGCGATGCTGTAACGTTTCACCTGTCTATCTCCTGTGGTTGGCACGTCGGCCCAGTATTCGGGCGGGCAAGCATAGACCGGGAAACTGCCCAGGCAAAGTGCGGGCGTTTGCACCAAACGCCCGCTCACGAACGGGAAAATAGGGCATTGGGTTCAGCCATGCGGGTTTTTGCGTGATCCAGGTCGGTCACAGCAAATCGATTTAATCTACACTGCGCTTGAACCAAGCGCTGCGTCCGCCGGGCCGGTAGGGCTGTTATAGCCTTGTGCCGCCGTGCGGTCTGTCGGCTCTCACGCGACTGGCAATGGAATCGCGGTCTAGAAGACCAGCGGAGAGCGGTTTAGACTCCGCCTCCGATCTGGTTCGGCTGCGTTCAGTTTTGAAGACCACTGGGAGGATTTGATCGATGGGCAAGAAGCACAAAAAACATAAACAGCACAAGGATTCCAAGCAGGGTGCACCTGCCGAATCTGTCGTTGCTATCGGTGACGGCGCGCCGAAACCTAAGATGAAGCGCAAGGAGTATGAATCCGAAATCGAACGGCTTCATGGTGAGTTGGTGGCGATGCAGGAATGGGTCAAGGCCACCGGCGCCAAGTTATGCATCGTGTTCGAAGGGCGTGACACGGCCGGAAAGGGCGGCACCATCAAGCGCATTACCGAGCGAGTGAGTCCACGGGTGTTCCGGGTTGTGGCCCTGCCCGCGCCGGATGAGCGGGAAAAATCCCAGATGTATTTGCAGCGTTACGTCGCGCACTTTCCCGCTGCCGGCGAGGTGGTGATCTTCGACCGCAGCTGGTACAACCGCGCCGGTGTCGAGCCGGTGATGGGATTCTGCACGCCCGAAGATACCGAGCAATTCCTGCAGCGGGCCCCTGGGGTCGAGCGTGCGATGGTGGACTCGGGCATTTTGCTGATCAAATACTGGCTGGAGGTCAGCGCCGACGAACAGACCCGACGCCTCAAGAGCCGCATCCGAGACCCGCGCAAGGTTTGGAAGCTGTCCGACATGGACCTGAAGTCATACAGCCGCTGGTATGACTATGCGCGTGCCCGCGACGCCATGTTCGAGAATACCGATACGGCCTGGGCGCCCTGGTTTGTCGCAAATACCGACGACAAGAAGCGCGGTCGGCTCAACATCATTTCCCACCTGCTTTCGCAGGTGCCATATACGCCGCTGAAGACACGGGATGTGAAGTTGCCGCGCCGGCAGCCGGCCAAGGGTTATGTCGAGCCTGAACTTACGCCTCGGCGCGTACCGGAGCAGTTCTAAGGAGTTAAAGGCTATTTGCCTAGTAGTCGAGAACAACGGAAAACTGCCTTAGCAAACCGTCGTCCTCCCGGGCGTGGTCGCTTACCTCCAGGGTCCATTTGCCATTCATGGGGTAGGCCGTCAGCGCTGCCAGGCCCGGTGCGTTGACATCGTCGTAGGTGGTTTTGATGTTGCCGGTTCCTTGTCCGGTCCGGTCGTGCAACAGGACCGGATTGGCCCCCGATTCCGGCGGCGGCACGATGCGCACGACCAGATCACTCACGTAGCTGTGTTCTATGTCCACCGCAATGCGCACCGCCCTGGGTTTGCGGAGATCGCCCACCGCGACGGACAGGCCGGTCTGGCCAAAATCCCGGATTGGCAGTATCTGAATGGCCGTATGCACCGCGGTGTAGCGGGCGGACGGGGGCTGAGCAAGCGTCACGGCCCGTTTGGCATTGAGCCGGCCATAGCCGTAGAACGGGCTGTGGCCGGCCTCATCGTATTGCCCGCCATCGGGATCGATCTGGTCGGCGCAACGCTTCAGAATGTCCTTGACCTGATCCCAACGCAGAGCCGGGTTGCGGGCCAGCACCAGCGCCGCCACGCCTGCCGCCCCGGGACAGGCGCTGGAGGTGCCACCGAAGCTGTTGGTGTAGTGGCCGGCCGGGTCGCCTGCGTCGGCGCTGCCGGTGTTGTAGCCGTCGGCGCCGGTTCGGTCGCTCGTCCAGATCCCCGGTGTCCGGGCATCTGCCACGTCGCTGCTGGGGAATGCGCACCATACGGCCCGGCCGAAATCACTGTAGCCGCTGCGGGTGCCCCGATCGTTGCTGGCCGCCACGGCGATGACCTTGTCGTAACTGGCATAGCCATCGTTGTCGACACTTTCATTGCCGTTGCCCGCGGCCCAGGTGATGACGCACCCGAGACCGTTGCGTCCGTTCTCAATCGCCCAATCGATGGCCAGACGGGTTGAGTCGGGCAGTTCCACCCGCTGCTGATGGGTCGGATCGTCCGGATCCCACCACTTGCCGTCTATCGGACCCCAACTGCAGGAGATCACATCGGCCCCGTTCTGAGCGGCCCAAATGAATGCATCGGCCTCTGCCTGGGAGCCCAAGCCCGACTGGAGGCGTATCGGCATGAGTTGAGCGCCGGGGGCCACCCCGCTGGCGCCGTGCAACCCGTCCGCACAGGCCACGCCTGCGCAGGCCGTTCCGTGATTGTCGAATGAGCCCGGGCTCGGATCATCCGTTTTCCGGGTCACGTCCCGGGGCGCCATGATCTTGTCGCTGCTGCGGAACTCCTCATGATGCAGGTCCATGCCATCGTCGATCACTGCGATTCGGATTCCGTCGCCCCGGCTTTTGGCCCAGGCGGCCTCTACCGCGGCGTGCTGGTTGATGCTTTGATTGTTGATACGCATGGCCTTCAGGTGCCACTGACCGGGGAATGCACCCCGAAAACTGGCCTCGCGCACCAGTTCTGGGTGGCAGAGTTGGACCTCTGAGGTTTCGAGCACGGCCGCGGCGAGTTCGAACACGGTCTGTCCGATGCCGCTGCGTGCCTCCACAAAAAACGCGTTGCTGGCGTAGCTAAGCGGCCGTTTTACGGTCAGCTTGTGTCGACGCAAGATTCGTTTGAGGTCCGTGGTGGTGACGTTGTCGGCAAACTTAACAAACAGGTTCTCGGTGTAGAGGACCGGTTTTCGAGACTTGGGATCGATCAGCACCCGCCCGGCAAATCGCAGCGCACCCTCTTCATTCAGTCTGGTCTTTGCTTCGTTCCGGTCTACACCGGGCCCACACCTGAGGACCTCCACCCCCGCCGCTGGAAACGCGGCGATTGGCTCCAGGCGCTGGACCAGGCGGCTGGCGCCGGCGGATAAGGGGAGTCGTGCAAGTGGCACCCGCCGCGCCGAGCGGACAGCCAGGATGTCCCGTGATTGTTTGAGTTTGCGCTTTTTCCCCCGTTTGCCGCCGTATCGATAGCTGAGCATCGCTCTCTCCCCTGGTCTTTCGCTGCTGGATCGGGAATCCCGTCGGCCCTCGAAGCCGACACTGATCAGTCCACTCCATCAGGATAGTCCACGAAACTGCCCGTTGAAGGGTGGTCGTGGGGGCGGGGTGTCCCGTCCCATAAGTTCGTTGCATGTCAGCAAGGCGAGGAGCGCCCAGGCGCTAAGCCGGCGTGCTGGCGGCCGCCTCGGCCAGCAGCCAATCGCGGAACGCCACCACTCTGGGTCGCGCTCGATTGGTGGTGGGATGCACAATCCAGTAGGCACCGCGGCCGGGCAGGCGAAACTCGAAAGGCGCCACCAGCCGGCCGGAGCTCAAGTCGCCTTCCACCAGGGGCGAACGACCCAGGGCGACACCCGCGCCCTGCACCGCGGCCTGCAGTGCCATGGCCGATTGATCAAATGCGTAGCTCCGGGGTTGAGGCTGGTCGTCCAGCCCGGCCTGCTCGAGCCAAAGCGGCCAGTCTTCGGCATAGTGCGGGTAACCGGTTACGTGTATCAGGGAGGTGTTGCCCAGGTCCGCCAGGCTTTGCAGCGGCGGGTCGGTGTGGAGCAGCGTTGGACTGCAAACCGGAAATACATGCTCGTTCAAAAGCAGGACCGCATCCAGGCCGGCCCAGTCGCCGAAGCCATAGCGAATCTCCAGATCAATGTCGTCGCGCGAGAAATCCGCGGCCTGACCCAAGGCGGTCAGACGCAGGTCGATGTTGGGGTAAAGCGCGTGAAAGCGATCGATCCTGGGCGCCAGCCACAGTATGGATAACGAGGAAGGGACACGCACCGTGAGGGCGCCGTGGCGTTCCTGGTCGTAGGCGTCACGGGCTGCGGCCTGAATCAAGTCGAAGGCGCTCGTGAGCTTTGGCAACAGCGTCTGACCGGCCTCCGTGAGGGTGAGGCCACGGGGGCTGCGGCGAAACAGGCCCAGTCCAAGATGCTGCTCCAGCAGTTTGACCTGTTGACTGACCGCCGCCTGGGTGACGTGCAGTTCCCGGGCTGCGCCGGTGAAACTGCGATGGCGTGCGGCCGCCTCAAACGCCTTGAGCCCGTTCAGCGGGGGAAGCTTGCGGCTCACGGGATCGATCCAGATGTTGGCTTCGCGCAAGGAATTCTGAACTGCAAAGTCATCGGTAACAAACGCTTACGGTCGCTGCTGTGGCCGCCACTATAAGAAAAACTAGGTACATGTCCCAGCATTTCCATGTTGCCTGCGATCCTTGGTGCCTGCCATGATCCAGCGAATCACGCCGTTCCGACGCAGTGGACTGGCGATTCGGCGACAGGCTCGGCGATGGCCGGCGGCAAACATTGGGAGAGAACGGGTGAGTGATCCGCGAACCACGGTCGAGGTCAACGGCCGTCGCTATGCCTGGCCCCATCGGCCAGTGGTGGTGGTGTGCATCGACGGCAGCGAGCCGGACTACGAGGGCAGCGACGGCGGTGGGTACATCGAGCGCGCCATGGCCGCTGGCTGTATGCCGTTTTTGAGCCGGGTGGCGGAAAGCGGGACGTTTCGCACCGCGGAGTGCGTGATACCGAGCTTCACCAACCCCAACAATCTTTCCATCGTGACCGGGCAGCCCCCCTCCTTGCACGGAATCTGTGGCAACTACTTTTATGACCCCGAGACCGGGTCCGAGGTCATGATGAACGACCCGGCGCTGTTACGCGTGGGTACGCTGTTCGAGGCCTTCCAGCGGGCCGGTGCCCGAGTGGCCGTTGTGACCGCAAAGGACAAGCTGCGACGACTGCTGGGACATGGGCTCCGGTTTGGCGACGACGGCGCTATTTGTTTCTCGGCGGAGCAGGCCGATCGGGTCACGCTGGAAGAAAACGGAATCGACGATGTGCTTGATATGGTGGGCATGCCGGTGCCATCGGTCTACAGCGCGGACCTGTCCGAGTTTGTGTTTGCCGCCGGGGTCAAGCTGATGGAGCGGGTGCACCCGGACCTGACCTATCTCTCCACCACCGACTATATCCAGCACAAACATGCGCCTGGTACGCCTGAGGCCAATGCGTTCTACGCCATGATGGACCGATACTGGTCGGAGCTGGACGCCCTGGGCGCGACCCTTGCGCTCACTGCCGATCATGGCATGAAGGCCAAGCACAACGCTTCGGGCAGTCCCAATGTGATTTACCTGCAACCGTTGCTGGATGAGTGGCTGGGGGAGGGCACCGCCCGGGTTATTCTGCCCATCACCGATCCCTATGTGGTTCACCATGGCGCTTTGGGCGGCTATGCAACGGTCTACTTGCCGGGGGACGCCAATGTGGAACAGGTGATCGAGAGGCTGCGGTCGCTGCCCGGCGTCGAATGTGTCCTAAGCCGTGAGCAGGCCTGCGCACGCTTCGAGTTGCCCAGCGATCGGGTTGGCGACATCGTGGTGGTGTCGGTCCACGATCATACTCTGGGCAGTAGTCCGGATCGGCACGATCTCTCCGGGCTGGACGTTCCGCTGCGCTCGCATGGCGGTTTGTCGGAGCAGCGGGTGCCGTTCATTCTGAACCGAGCCACGCCGGAACCAAGCGTCGACGTGCCCCTGCGCAACTTTGACATATTCAGCGTCGCCCTCAATCAAACCCAGTAATCCGTCCGGAGGCAGATTCATGGCCATGGCCGAAGCGAGCCCAAAATCGGTGTTGCACGAAACCCTGCGGATTGCCGGCGAACGGGTCGACCGGGAGGAACGGATCGAGGTATTCAATCCGTACACGGACAAGGTGGTGGGCACCGTACCCCGGGCTCGTGCGGAGGACGTTCGCCGCGCGTTTGAAATTGCCGCCGCCTACCAACCGGCGCTGACCCGCTATCAGCGGCAGCAGATCCTGCTGCGCACCGCCGAGATTCTGACTCAGCGACGTGAGGCCATATCCGACCTGATCACCGCTGAGCTGGGCATATGTAAGAAGGATTCCCTGTACGAGGTGGGGCGGGCCTATGACGTATTCAGCCTGGCCGGTCAGCTCTGCATCCTGGACGACGGGGAGGTTTTTTCCTGCGATCTGACACCCCACGGAAAGCAACGCAAGATCTTCACCCAGCGGGAGCCGCTGAACGCCATTTCGGCCATCACCCCGTTCAACCACCCGCTGAATATGGTGGCGCACAAGATCGCGCCGGCGGTGGCCACCAACAACTGTATGGTGGTCAAGCCCACCGAACTGACCCCTTTGACCGCCCTGGCTCTGGCCGATGTGCTGTACGAAGCGGGCTTGCCACCGGAGATGCTGTCGATCATCACTGGACTGCCGGAGGACGTGGGCAGCGAGATGATCACCAACCAGCACATCGACCTGATCACTTTCACCGGCGGCGTGCCGGTGGGCAAACACATTGCCGAAACCGCGGGATACCGGCGAACGGTGCTGGAGCTTGGCGGCAATTCCTCACTGATCGTGATGGAGGACGCGGATCTGGAAAAGGCCGCTGAGCTGGCGGTGGCGGGGGCAACGAAAAATTCCGGGCAACGCTGCACCGCCGTCAAGCGGGTGCTGTGCGTTGATTCGGTGGCGGACGCTTTTCTGCCACTGGTGGTTGAGCGCGCGCGCAAGCTGCGCTACGGGGATCCGATGAACCCCGAAACGGATGTGGGCACGGTGGTCAACGCCGAGGCCGCAAGCCTGTTTCAGGCGCGGGTGGACGATGCCGTGGCCCAGGGGGCGGAACTGCTGTACGGAAACGAACGGCAGGGGGCGCTGTACTCGCCCACGGTTTTGGATCGGGTGCCGGTGGATTGCGATCTGGTCCGGGAGGAAACGTTTGGACCGCCGATCCCCGTCATACGGGTGCGGGACATCGATCACGCGCTGCAGGTGGACAACGGCACGCGATTCGGTTTGTCCACCGGCGTCTGTACCAATCGATGGGATTACATTGTCCGGTTTATCAATGAGATAAAGACCGGCACCGTGAACGTTTGGGAAGTGCCGGGCTACCGCATCGAAATGTCACCGTTTGGCGGCGTCAAGGACTCCGGTCTGGGCTATAAAGAGGGCGTGCTGGAAGCCATGAAAAGCTACACCACCATCAAGACCTTCTCCCTGCCCTGGGCCTGACCCGGACTGCGGAACAGGAAACCCTGGCTCATGGACATAAACGCACTGCCCGATAACCCTTACCTGTTGTTGACACCCGGTCCCTTGTCCACCACCAAACGGGTGCGCGCCGCCCTGTTTCGTGACTGGTGCACCTGGGACGACGACTACAACGGCATTGTGCAACACATTCGCGCCCGTCTGGTGCGTCTTGCCACCGGGCGGCCGGGCTACACCGCGGTGCTGATGCAGGGTTCGGGCAGTTTCGGCGTCGAGTCGGTGATCGGCTCCGTGATCCCGCAAGGCGGCAAGTTGCTGGTGCTGGCCAACGGCGCTTACGGGCAGCGCATCGCCACCATGGCTCGAATGCTGGGGATTGATCTCGTGGTGGAGGACTTCGGCGAGCGCGCGGTGCCCGATCCGGATCGGGTGGCCGCCATGCTCGAGGATGATCCGGGCATTGGCCATGTGGCCATGGTCCACTGCGAAACCACAACGGGTATGCTCAATCCGGTGGCTGAGGTGGGCACGGCCGTGGCTGCAGCCGGGCGCAGGTTCATCGTCGATGCCATGAGCAGTTTTGGCGGCATTCCCCTCACCATGGAGGGTCTGCATGCAGATTTTCTGATCAGCAGCGCAAATAAATGCATACAGGGTGTGCCGGGTTTCAGTTTTATCATCGCTCGCCAGTCCGAACTCGAGGGGTGCCGAGGCCGGGCCCGCTCCCACAGTCTGGACCTTTGGGACCAGTGGAACACCATGGAGGCCGGGCATGGCAAATGGCGTTTCACTTCACCGACCCATACGGTGCGAGCCTTCGATCAGGCCCTGGCCGAGCTGGACGACGAAGGTGGCGTGGAGGCGCGGCATCGCCGCTATCGGGAGAACCAGGCGATGCTGGTACAGGGCATGCGAGGGCTGGGTTTCCAGACCCTGCTCGATGACCATTATCAGTCGCCCATCATCACCGCTTTCCACAGTCCTGAATCACCTCACTACGATTTTGGGCGCTTTTACCAGAACCTGAAGAGCCGTGGGTTTGTGATCTATCCCGGCAAAGTCACCGGGGCCGATACCTTCCGCATCGGCAATATCGGCGATGTGCACCGGGGCGATATCGAACGGCTGCTGCTGGCGGTGGGCGGCGCCATGGACTGGTCGGGTAAAGCCTGATCTACGGGCCCGATAGCATGAGCATGCGGCCGCTGGTTTTGCCTGCGCGTGCCGGCCAACCCGAAACGCGGGGAAGGGGTATCAATGGAACCGCTGGTGTTTGCCATGGTGGCGTTTGCCGCCGTGCTGCACGCGGTCTGGAACGCTCTGGTCAAGGTCCATGGCGACCGGCTGGTGGCGATGACGCTGGTCAACGCCAGCGGCGGTCTGGTGGCCCTGTGTCTGCTGCCGTTCGTGTCGGTGCCCGATCCGGCGAGTTGGCCGTATCTACTGGGTTCGGCCATCGTTCATCTGTTTTACTACGGTTTTCTGATCGCCAGCTATCGTCATGGCGATTTGTCCCAGGTCTATCCAATCGCCCGGGGCGCGGCACCCTTGCTGGTGGCGGTGGGTGCGTTTCTGTTTGCAGGGGAGCGTCTCGCGCCCACCGGTCTGGTGGCGGTGGCGCTGATCTCGGCTGGCATTCTCAGCCTGGCCCTGGGGCGCGCGCATGGGCATCATCGAACATCTTCTGTGGTGTACGCCCTGCTCACCGGGGTGACCATCGCGACCTACACGGTGTTGGATGGACTCGGTGGGCGGGCCACGCAGCATGTTCAGGATTACATCGTCTGGCTTTTTTTCCTGGACAGTTTCCCGTTGCTGGGATTGACTCTTGTGCTCCGGCGGGGTCGGTTTCTGGGCACGGTCCAGGCCGGTTGGAAGTCGGCCACTGCCGGAGGCATGCTGGCGATGGTGGCCTATGGTCTGGTGATCTGGGCCATGAGCCTGACACCCATGACCTATGTTTCCGCCCTGCGGGAGACCAGCGTTATCGTGGCCGCCCTGATTGGTGTCCACCTGCTCAAGGAACCCATGGGCGGCACACGGGTGGCAGCAGCGGCGTTGGTGGCGACGGGCATCATATTGCTGCAGGTGGGGCGGATGTTCTAGCGCACTTCGATTTTGGGTGTTTCTCGGGCCTTTCGCATTGAGAAAGGCCCTGACAATCCAGACAGGGGAGGTTCACATCGCTGCAATAGGGTCTACTCTACTATTGGTCGCTGCGTTCGAACAGCGCCCGCGCCGGTGCGCTCTATCGCCATCGTTTCGATGGCGGTGAGTGTGGCCGGGCTTAAACAAAATGCATCCTGGAGAAGCATAATATGACTATCCGCTCTGTGTTTCTGCCGACGGCGCTTGCCGTCGCCGTCGGGTTTGGCGTCACGCTGGCGACGGCCGCCGTGGCCGACACCTCGCTGACGGTCTACACCGCCGTTGAAGCCGAAGATCTGAAAAAGTATGCCGGCCGGTTCAATGAGGACCACCCGGACATCACCATCAAGTGGGTGCGGGATTCCACCGGCATTGTCACCGCGAAACTATTGGCGGAGAAGGACAACCCACAGGCCGATGTGGTGTGGGGCCTGGCGGCCACCAGCCTTTTGCTCCTGAAGGGCGAGGACATGCTCGAACCCTACGCGCCCGCCGGGCTCGATGCGTTGGACCCCAAGTTCCGGGATAAGTCCGATCCGCCCGCCTGGGTGGGCATGGATGCCTGGGTAGCGGCGATCTGCGTCAACACCGTCGAAGCCGAGAAAGAAGGCTTGCCCATGCCCACCTCATGGAAGGATTTGACCAAGCCGGTCTATAAAGGCCACATCGCCATGCCCAACCCCAATTCCTCGGGCACCGGGTTTCTCGACGTGTCCAGCTGGCTGCAGATGTTCGGTGAGGACGACGGCTGGGCTTTCATGGACGCGCTGCACGAGAACATCGGCCACTACACGCACTCCGGTTCCAAGCCCTGCAAGCAGGCGGCGTCGGGCGAAGTACCGATCGGAATTTCGTTTGCATTCCGTGGCGCCAAGTCCAAGGCCCAGGGCGCGCCGCTGGAGATCATCGTTCCCTCCGAGGGCATCGGCTGGGACATGGAAGCCACGGCCATCATGAAGGGCACTGACAAGATGGACGCGGCCAAGACATTGGTGGACTGGTCTGTCAGCGAAAAAGCCAACCAGATGTACAACGAAGGCTATGCTGTGATCGGCATTCCCGGGCTGGCGAAGCCGGTGGACCACTTCCCGGAGGGCATTTCGGATGCCATGATCGACAACGATTTCGAATGGGCTGCGTCCAATCGCAAACGCATACTGGCTGAATGGCAGCAGCGTTACGATTCCAAGTCCGAGCCCAAGGGCTGATTCGGGCGGCATCGTCTCCGACGGACGCCAAATCGGGTCCGTCGGTTCCTTTTCAGAGCGCCCTGGCGCGTCGTGGGCACCGTGCGGCCGGTGCCCACGCCTGATGCTGATTCCAGCCCATGCAACAATCCGAAGACCAGTACGCCCAGCCCTACCTGCGGATATCAGATCTGAGCAAGGAGTTTGGTGTGTTCACCGCCTTGCAGGGGGTTTCGCTCGATATTTACGATGGTGAGTTCGTTTGTTTTCTCGGCCCCTCGGGGTGCGGCAAAACCACTCTGCTGCGGGCCATCGCCGGGCTCGATATCCAAACCACCGGTCGCATTGAGCAGGGCGGCCTCGACATATCGGCGCTGCCCCCTTCGGAGCGGGATTTTGGCATCGTGTTTCAGTCCTATGCCCTGTTCCCGAACCTGAGCGTGGCGCGCAACGTGGCCTATGGATTGGAGAATCGGGGCATGAAGCGCGCCGCGATCCAGAGCCGCGTCGATGAGTTGCTGTCGGTTGTCGATCTTGCGGATCAGGCCGACAAATACCCGGCGCAGCTTTCCGGCGGGCAACAACAGCGGGTAGCGCTGGCCCGCGCCCTGGCGCCATCACCGGGTCTGCTGCTGCTGGACGAGCCCTTGTCGGCGCTCGATGCCAAGGTTCGTGTACACCTGCGCAGCGAGATCAAAGATCTGCAGCACCGTCTGGGTGTTACCACCGTCATGGTGACCCACGATCAGGAAGAGGCGCTCACCATGGCCGACCGTATCGTGGTCATGAATGAGGGCCGGGTCGAACAGATCGGAACGCCTGAGGCGATCTACGGCAACCCCAGTTCGGCCTTTGTCGCCGATTTCATCGGCACCATGAACTTTATTCCGGTGGAACCTGCGGGGGCGGGCCAGGTGCAGTTGGGTGACACCAGGCTGACCCTGCCGGACTCCGTGGGGATCGAGGCCGGGCGGTTCAACCTGGCGATCCGGCCCGAGGACATTGCGGTGTGGGTGCCGGAGTTGGGGGACGACAACCGGCTTGAGGTTCAGGTGTCGAATCTTGAGTTCCTGGGCTCGTTTGTCCGCGCCACCCTGGAATTGCCCGGCAACGCCGCCCCGGTGCGGGCGGATCTGTCGATCAACCTGATGCGCGACCTGGAACTGCGGCCCGGGGGGCGTTTGAGTATCGTGCTGCCGAGAGAGCATCTGCATGTCTACCCGGACTGAGCGGCCATGACAGCGTCCGCCTCGGTCACCGCACACGCCGGCAGGGTTCAGCCCAAGTTGGGGCGCGACGACTGGATGATGCGCGCCTTCATGGGCGTGATTGCACTGTATCTGCTGGCGACCCTGGCCCTTCCGCTCTACACCATGCTGTCCAAGAGCGTCGAGGACGGGGACGGCGCGTTCATTGGCCTGGCCAACTACACCCAGTATTTTTCGACTCCGGCTCTGTTCCACTCCATTTACAACAGCCTGTTCATCTCCATTGTCACCACGCTGATCACCACCACCCTGGCGTTCGTATTTGCCTATGCGCTGACCCGCAGTTGCATGCCCTTCAAAGGTGCGTTCAAGGTCATAGCCATGGTGCCCATCCTGGTGCCGTCGCTGTTGCCCGGCATCGCATTGATCTACCTGTTCGGCAACCAGGGCATGCTCAAGGGTCTGTTGTTCGGACACAGCATCTATGGGCCCATCGGCATCATCATCGCCGAAGTGTTCTATACCTTGCCCCATGCCCTTCTGATCATCGTGACCGCCTTGTCCATCGCCGATGCACGCTTGTATGAGGCTTCCACCGTGCTGCGCGCGACCACGTTGCGCACCTTTTTTACCGTCACTCTGCCCGGCGCCCGCTACGGGCTGATCAGCGCGGGCTTTGTGGTTTTTACCCTGGTCATTACCGATTTCGGCGTACCCAAGGTGGTGGGCGGCCAGTACAACGTGCTGGCCCTGGACATCTACAAACAGGTGATCGGGCAACAGAACTTCCAGATGGGCGCGGTGGTGGGTGTGGTCCTGCTGATTCCGGCGGTGGCCGCGTTCATGGTGGACCGGCTGGTTCAGCGGCGTCAGGTGGCGTTGTTGTCGGCCCGATCGGTCCCGTACACGCCCAGCCGGAGCCCGGTATTCGACTGGGCCATGATGGGCTATTGCGCACTGATCAGCGTGTTCATCCTCGGCATGCTCGGCGTTTGTCAGTACGCCGCCCTGGTCAAATTCTGGCCTTATAACCTCACCCTGGGCTTGAGCAACTACGCCTTCGATCTGATGGACGGAGGCGGTTGGGACTCTTACTTCAACTCCATCCGCATGGCCTTGTACACTGCGGCGTTCGGCACCGGTGTGGTCTTCCTCGGCGCCTATATGGTGGAAAAATCCCGCGGTTTCCACACCGGTCGGGGTGTGTTCCAGTTCTTCGCCATGATGCCCATGGCGGTGCCCGGGATGGTGCTGGGCCTCGCCTACATCTTTTTCTTCAACAACCCGAACAATCCGCTGAACTTTCTGTACGGCACCATGGGGATCCTGGTGATATGCACCATCACCCATTTCTATACCGTCGCCCATTTAACGGCGGTTACCGCCCTCAAGCAGATGGACCCGGAGTTCGAGGCGGTGTCGTCATCCCTGAAACAGCCGTTTTACCGTACCCTGACCCGGGTCACGGTGCCGGTCTGTCTGCCGGCGATTCTGGACATCTCCATCTATCTGTTTGTCAACGCCATGACCACCGTGTCGGCAGTGGTTTTCCTGTACGGTCCGGATACGGCGCTGGCCTCGGTGGCGGTCCTGAACATGGACGATGCGGGCGATATCGCACCCGCCGCGGCCATGGGTATGATGATTTTCTACACCAACGCGGCGGCAAGACTGATTCACGGCCTTTTTGACCCGCGGCATCCACGCCAGAACCCAGGCCTGGCGCCAAGGCGCTGACCGGGGGCGGGCCGCCCACTATAGCGACGACGAGGTGACCATGGCCGACCAAAGCGATGTGATCGACCGGATCATTCAATTGTTCCAGCGCAAGGGGGATGCCACCTACGGAGAGCATGTCACCCAGACCGAACATGCGCTCCAGTGCGCCGCATTGGCCGAGGCCGCTGGGGCGGATTCGGCCACGGTGGTTGCCGCGCTGTTGCACGATATCGGGCACTTGCTGGACAAGCGCGGTGAGGATGCCGCCGAGCGTGGTATCGATACCCGTCACGAGGTGCTGGGCGCCCAATGGCTGGAGCGGTACTTCGGAACAGCGGTGAGCGAGCCGGTGCGTTGGCACGTGGACGCCAAGCGCTATCTTTGCGCGGTGGAGTCGGGCTACTCGGAGGAACTGTCCGAGGCTTCGAAACTGAGCCTCGGGCTACAGGGTGGGCCGTTCAGCGTCTCCGAGGCGAGTGATTTTGCGTCCCGGCCCTACTTCCAGCAGGCCGTCGCGGTGCGGCGCTGGGACGACGCCGGTAAGGTAGAGGGACTGGAACTGCGGACCGTGGCGGCGTATCGCGAACACATGGATACGGTACTGGCCGGCGCACACAGCGCATGCTGACATCGGTTCCGGAACTCGAACTGGCCCACTGGCGCCGTCGCGTCACCGAGCTCTACGCACGGGTACGCGCCAGCACGGACCCGGAACAAGGTCATGGCTGGTTTCGGGGAGAACGAGACGCCTTGTTTCGCGACCATCCCCAGAGCCCCTTGAGCGCGGCCGATCGGTCCACGTTCAGTGCCTTGGACTATTTCGCCTATGATTCGGCCTATCGGGTGCTGGGCGCGGTCCATCCGGAACCCAACGGAGAACGCTTCGAACTGGATCTGGGCGACGATGGGCGGGCCGGGTTTTGCACGGTGGGGTGGGTGCGCTTCCAGCTGCTCGGCCAGACCTGCAGCTTGAATCTGTTTCAGCTCGAAGGGTACGCCGGTGGCCTCTGGCTTCCGTTTTCAGACCACACCTCCGGCCATGAAAGCTATGCCGGCGGACGTTATCTCTACGACACCATAAAGGGAGCGGATCTGGGTGCCGGCCCATCAGGAATGGTGCTGGACTTCAATTTCGCCTACAACCCCTCCTGCAGCTATGATGCCCGCTGGATCTGCCCATTGCCATCCGCCCAGAACCGGCTGCCGCTGGAAGTCAGGGCAGGTGAGCGTTGGATCACCGAACAGAGGACAAAACGGGCATGAAGGGCATACTCGGTGTCGTGCTTCTGGTCGTGACCTGGGCCGCCAGTGGCGCCGAGCCGGTGTCGCCCTACGCTCAGGAGGCCGACGACTTTCAGGGACTTTCGGCGGACGAGATTCAGGGTCTGATGACCGGTGCAGGCATGGGCATGGCTCGCCCGGCGGAGCTGAACCACTACCCGGGCCCGCGGCATGTGTTGGAATTGGCGGCGCAACTGGAACTGACGCCGGTTCAGATCGAGTCGACCGAGGCGGTGTATGAGCGCATGCAGGCCCGGGCGCAGGAGCTGGGAGAGCGCATCGTCAAGGAGGAGCGGGCCCTCAACAAGTTGTTTGCCAGCGGCACACCGGACGTGCTGTCGCTGGAATCCAGGCTCGCTTCCATCGGCCAGCTCCGGGCCCAGCTTCGGCTGGCGCATCTGGCGGCCCACCTGGAACAACGGCCGATTCTGAGTCAGGCCCAGGTCGAGCTGTATGACCAGCTCCGTGGGTATGGCGAAGGGGCGCCCATGTCTCATGGACAAGGTCACGGCCACGGGCAAGGCCACGGGCTCAACTGATTCAGGCAATACGCAGATCGTGGACCGTGTCCAGCACCACGTCGGCTTCGGCGGTCAGCACTTCCGCCTCCGCCGTTCCGCTGGTTACGCCCACACAGCACGCCACGCCGGCGTTTCGCCCGGTCTGCATATCGCAGACACTGTCTCCCACCATCATCATGCATTCCGTGCGCACACCCAGTTGGTCAGCCAGGTGATGCAGTCCGTCCGGAGCCGGTTTTGCCGGCAAAGGATCGTCGCCACAGAACAGGGCATCCACCCAGGGTGAGAGACCCAGCAGGCTCAGCGTCTCCCGGGTGGCGGCCCGATCGTCGCTGGTGGCCACGGCGATGCGAATCCCCGCGCCTTGCAAGCGCTTGAACAAACCGGGCAGATCACCAATCGGCTTGAGTTGGTCACGCTGAGGCAGGGCGCGGGCAAACTCGCCGAAGGTTTCCCGGGCCGCGACCTGGGCCGGGTGCCAGCCGACGCCGGATTGATAAAGCACCAGCGCAATGACGGTTTCCAGGGTCTCCATGGGCGAGACGGCCAGGGGGCTGTCAGCCGCGGTGATTGCCCGTTCTGGGGTCGTATCCAAGGCTCCGAAACAGTGCATTACCCAGTTCCGGGTACTCGGGATAGTGCTCGATCAGCGCCCCGACTGTTGCTCGGGCCTTGCCGGACCACAGGTGATGGAAATCGATCAGGGTACCGTCCTTGTCGAACACCACGGCCTCGATTTGATGGATTTTCCCACCGGCCTGTAATGCATTCACTGGATACTCCTCGCAAGGCAGGGTTCCGTAACGGGGTTTCTGGCGGAACGGGCTGGTTCCGCCGGTGATAGCAGGGCGCCGGGTGGGCGGTTCACGGGCATTGGGCGCGGTTCATGAATCCGCTGGTTCCCACCCTGCGGGATCCCACAGTATGGCATCCAGAGAGGTCTGCCAGCCGTGTCGTCGAAGGTCGACCCGCTGCCCCTGGACCACAACCCCTTCGGCTTCCAGATTCGCTTTCTGCCGGCGATAGCCGGGGCTATCCAGTGGGAACGCGATGCGCCCCCCGGCGGCGATCACCCGATGCCAGGGCAGTTCCTGCTGCTCATCGCTGTGCCTGAGCGCGAATCCCACAAAGCGTGCGCCTCGCCCAAGCCCCGCCGCCTGGGCAATCTGTCCGTAGGTGGCAACCTGGCCGGCGGGAATGCGCCGAACAACCTCGTACACCCGCTGTTTTCGGCGCGCCACGTCCGGGTTCCCGCCGTGTTTCATCGGGTCTTTTGCTGGCTACGCCGGAACCCTCGCCGCGGGGCCGGGGTCCAGCACATGCTTCGCCCAGGTCGCGTCATCGACGCAACGCTGCGTACATTCGGTTCAAGGCCTGATCCAGAGTCTGGCGTGGACAACCGAAATTGAGCCGCACAAAGCCTTCGCCACCGGGTCCGAAGGCCTGCCCGTCGTTCAGGGCCAGACGTGCCTGGTCGACAAAGAATCGATACGGGTCTCCCGGGATGTCAGCGTCCCGGCAGTCGATCCAGGTTAGAAAGGTGGCCTCGGGCACGGTGCTGCGCAACTCCGGCAGTGCCGTGCGCAGGAACTCGGTCACATGGTTTCGATTGGCCCTCAGATACTCGAGCAATGCCTCCAGCCAGCGCCCACCGGACGCGTAGGCCGCCTTGGCCGCGGGATAGGCCAATACATCGGGGCTGGCAACCAGGCCGCGGGCGGCCCGCTGCAGCCGTTTTCTCAGATCGGCGTTCTGCACCACCGCGAAACTCAGACGCAGACCCGCCAGATTAAAGGTTTTGCTGGGCGCCATGAAGGTGATGGTGTGTTCGGCGATCTCCGGGGAGAGGGCGGCCAAGGGTTGATGGACTCGATCGCCCAGCAACAGTTCGCAGTGGATCTCGTCCGAGCACATGACCACGCCCTTCGCCATGCACAAATCCGCCATGCGTGTCAGCTCGTCTTGGCTGAACACCCTTCCGCTGGGGTTTTGTGGATTGCACAGCATAAACAACCGGGTCCGATCGTTGATCAGGTCCGCGAAGTGATCGAAGTCGATCTCGTAGCGCAGTTCGCGCTCATCCACCACGGGCTTGAGCGGATTCACCAGCAGACGGCGGTCCTGATACTCGACCGCGCTCAAAAACGGCGGATAGACCGGGGTCTGCACCAGTACCCCGTCGCCCGCCTTGCCGATCGCCTTGCACACCGTATTGAGTGCCGAGCCGACACCGGGCTGGTAGATGATGTGTTCGGGCTTTACCTGCCAGCCATAGCGTTGATGCAGGCGCTCGACAATCAGGTCTGTGAGCTCGGGGTCTGGATCGCCATATCCGAACAGCCCGTGGTGCACCCGCTCCTCGAGCGCCTTGAGCACCTCCGGCGGCGACATGAAATCCATATCCGCCACCCAGAGGGGCAGCACGTCATCGGGATATCGGTTCCATTTGTAACAGTCGCTGGCGCGGCGGTCGTGAATCTGGTCGAAGTCGAACATATCGGCGCGGGTACCCTGGGGTATGTTTGGTATTGCACTGCGGACTTATGGTCACGCCGCGAGCGTTCCGGATGGCTTGCTGGCACACTACTGGGAGACGGAGCGTTCGACAACCGGGAGACGGCATGACCCAGGTCTGGCCAATCGCGCTAGCGCTCCTGGGCTTGGCGGCCTGCCAGTCCGGGCCAGCGCGGATGTCGGCGGATGTAGGGCCGTTTCCGGTCAGCAGCCGGGTTTATCTGCATCAGGATCTGCCGCTGGCGGCGGGTCAAGGCAGGGTCTACGTCCAGCACGGGCGGGTCTCACCCCTCGGGGCCCGGGAATTCAGCCCGTACTGCCGATGGCGGGTGCTGCGGCAAGCGGCGGGGAGTCGTATCCCGGCGGGAGTTTACACGGTAGAGCGCTCGTGGACGGAGTCGGGCCGGTTTGTCCGGGACCATGCCGGCTCGCCGATCCATACCATCGCTCAGGCGGATCTCGCACGGTCCGAACCGGACGCGTTGCGTTTGCGGGAAGAGCAGAGCGATGTCGCCTTTGGCGTATTGCTTGATCTGGTTCCGGCCGGCACGGCGGGCGCGGCACACTACCGATTGATTTGCGCTCAGCGCGTTGACCCGACTCGAGCGGACCGCTACCCCACGATTCAACAGATTCAGCGAACTGTAGACGGGGTCATGACGTTCGAGGTTACGCGCTATGGCTGAGAGCGGTACACCCGTCCCGGTCATGCGAAATCCAACAAGGCTTTGGGAGAGGTGTTCGAACGATGCAGACTGGTCAGCCTATGGATCCGGTGGTGGTGAATGTGACCCGGGGCGGGCGTGTCGAAAGCACGCATCGCGGGCGGGTGGTGGTGAGCGATGCCGGGGGCGCGATTCACTTTCGTGTCGGCGACATCGATTCGCCGATCTTTCCGCGTTCCGCAATAAAGCCCCTGCAGGCGACGTTGCTGGTTGAGAGCGGCGCCGCAAGTCACTTTGCATTGGGCCCGGATGCGCTGGCCCTGGCTTCGGCATCCCACGGCGGTGAGCCCCGACACATCGAGGCGCTGCAACATTGGCTGAACGGGATTGAGATGAGTGAGGCCGATCTGCAATGCGGCAGTCACTGGCCCACCTATGAGCCCGCGGCCTGCGAACTTGTGGTCCAGGGGCGCAAGCCAACTCAGATCCACAACAATTGTTCCGGCAAACATGTCGGGTTTCTGGCGGTTGCCCGTCACCTGGGCATGGACACACAGGATTACATCGCCTACGGGCATCCCCTGCAGGCGCGTCTCAGAGACGTGCTGGGCGCGTTCTGCGACCTGGACATGGAGCGTCTGGATTGGGGTTTGGATGGGTGCTCCATCCCCACCTACGACATGCCCATGCGCAGTCTCGCTCTGGGTATGGCCCGGTTCGCAGATCCGAAAGATCTGGGCGACGCCACGGGTGAGGCAGTCCGGCAGGTGGCCGAGGCCATGAGCGCCGAGCCTTTCATGGTGGCCGGAACCGGACGCTACTGCAGCCGGATGATGGAAGCCGCCGGTCCGCGTCTGCTGGTCAAGACCGGCGCCGAGGGCGTTTACTGCGCCGCGCTGCCCGAGCACGGCCTGGGCATTGCGCTCAAGTGCGACGATGGGGCGACGCGGGCCGCCGAGGTGATGATGACATCGGTCCTGCGCCGCCTCGGGGTGATCGACAAGACGGTGGCGGAGGCGGTGTCGGATCTGGTCCATGTCGAGCTGCGCAACTGGGCCGGACGGCTGGTGGGTGAGGTGCATCCCTGTGGTCCGCTTGTGGAGTGAGCCTGCATCCGCAGGCGCGGTCGGTCCGTAACAGGGGTCAGAACGCGTTTGCGTCCCGATGGATTCTGTTGAATTGCAACACTCATCCCTGCGTCAGGGTGTCCAGATAGCCGATGCCCCCAAGCGCCCGCATCTGATCCAGGAT
Organism: uncultured Gammaproteobacteria bacterium; assembly: GCA_963783675.1. Lineage (GTDB taxonomy): Bacteria > Pseudomonadota > Gammaproteobacteria > Competibacterales > JAHEDQ01 > JAHEDQ01. The sequence continues at coordinate 327,231 of CAWAOU010000027.1, read as the reverse complement.
CCACCGCTGTCGCTGTCGCATATACGGGCTGGGCGCCTTGATGCTGTAGCGGTTCGGGCTCGGCAACACTGCGGCAATGGCGGCAGCCTGGGTGCGGGTGAGTTTGGCTGCGCTGCGCTTGAAATGGGCTTCCGCCGCCGCTTGCGCGCCGAATATGCCTGGCCCCATTTGCGCGATGTTCAGGTAGATTTCCAGGATTCGCCGCTTGCTCAGCACCTGTTCCATAATCAGGGCGATGGTCGCCTCCAGTCCTTTTCGGACATAGCTTCGGCCGTTCCAGAGGAACAGATTTTTCGCCACCTGCTGGGTGATGGTGCTGCCGCCGCGAACGGCGCCGCCGGCCAGATTGTTTTCCAGCGCGTCGAGGGTCGCGTCCAGATCGATCCCGTGGTGGGTCGGAAAACGCTGGTCCTCCGCGGCTATCACGGCGAGCGAAAGATGGGGCGAAATGCGGTTGCTGTCCACCCATTGATACTCGATGGCACTGGTGCGTGCCAACCGGTCCTGAATCATGACGGAGCTGGTGGGGGGATCGACCCAGCGCAGGGCCACGATCAGGCACAGAAACAGCATCGTCAGCCCGACAACGGCGGTCATCAGCCATCGCAGCAGTCGGCGCAAGACGCTTCGTTTCACCCCCCTGGCAGCTTGACGGCGTTTGCCCATGGTGTGTCGCATCGCGGATTCGGGGCGCGCATGATACCGCAGAATACCGGCCATGAGCGGGTGTGCCGGCCGCCGCGAGTCGACACCGGAGACCGGCTTGGTGTGGCCCAAACCGGTCGCGGTGGCGGAACTTGGCCGTGGTGCGTGGGATCAGGATAGTAGGCAGTATTCATACAGGCGGAGCGAGAATCATGTTGTTCAAACCACCCACTGACATCCGGCCGTCGGAAATCACCGACGAGGCCGTGTATCGGGATCGGCGGCGTTTCCTGCGCACCGCGGCGGTTACCGGCGCCGCCGTTCTGGCCGCCCCCCAGCTGGCGTCCGCCGCTGTTTCCCTGGGTGAGATCAAGCCCGGGCCGTTCAGTACCGACGAGGAACCCAACAGCTACGAGGACATCACCAGTTACAACAATTTTTATGAACTGGGCACCGGCAAGTCGGATCCCAAGGTAAACGCCCGCTATCTCAAGACCGATCCGTGGAGCGTGACCGTAGACGGTGAGGTGTCCAAGCCCGGAACCTACGCACTGGAGGATCTGCTGGCCCCCCATGCGATTGAAGAGCGCACTTACCGGCTGCGCTGCGTCGAGGCCTGGTCCATGGTCATACCCTGGAACGGGATACCCCTGGGCGATGTGCTCAAGCGGTTTGAGCCAACCTCACGGGCCAAGTATGTGGCTTTTACCAGCATCCTGGACCCGAAAAATCTGCCGGGGCAGCGGCGTTCGGTATTGGACTGGCCCTATGTGGAAGGACTGCGCATCGACGAGGCCATGCATCCACTGACGCTGCTGGCGGTGGGGTTGTACGGAAAAATCATGCCTAATCAGAACGGCGCTCCGATTCGCCTGGTGGTGCCTTGGAAATATGGCTTCAAAAGCGCCAAGTCCATTGTTCGCATCACCCTGACCGAGGAGCAGCCGCCCACGGCCTGGAACCTGTCCAATGCCCGTGAGTACGGGTTTTACTCCAACGTCAATCCGGAGGTGAACCACCCCCGGTGGAGCCAGGCGAAGGAGCGCCGGATCGGCGAATTCTTTAAGCGGCCCACCTTGCCGTTCAACGGCTATGGCGACCAGGTCGCGTCCCTGTACAGCGGCATGGATCTCAAGGCGGATTTCTGAGCATCATCGCAAAACCCCAGCGTCGCCCGTCCGGCTGGTGGCGTTCTCCCAAGCCCGTGGTGTTCGGGTTGTGTCTTGTGCCGCTGTCCCTGTTGCTGCTGGACGGGTTCCAGGGCCGTCTCGGGGCCAACCCGGTGGAAACCATCACCCACGCCACCGGACTGTGGGGTCTGAGGCTGTTGCTCCTGACCCTGGGCATTACCCCCCTGCGTCGTATGTTCGGATGGAATCGGCTGATTGCCTATCGCCGGATGCTGGGCTTGTTCGCTTTTTTCTATGGAAGTCTGCACCTGTCTACGTATCTGGTTTTCGACCAGTTTTTTGACCTTCGTGCCATCTGGGAGGATGTGTTGGAGCGGCCTTACATCACCCTGGGTTTCAGTGCCTTTGTGTTGCTGGTGCCTTTGGCGGTGACCTCCACCAACGGCTGGATCCGGCGGCTGGGAAAGCGCTGGGTCACCTTGCACAAGCTGATTTATCCGGCGGCGATCCTGGTGATTGCGCATTTTCTGTGGTTGGTGAAAGCGGACTATCGCGAACCCGGAATCTATGCCCTGATTCTGGCCTTGTTGCTGGGATTCCGGCTGTTGCCCGTCCACACCGGCAAGCGCCGCCGGAGTCGAACAGCCCAAGCCAAGGGTGCCATGGGTCGCGTCGCCCGCTGAATGCAAATTTAGCCTAGCTTGCGCCCGTCGTTCAGTTCAGCCAGCCGCCGGTGGCCTGGACCGGAGTGGGGTCGAGCCCCCGTGTGACCCAGATGGAAAGGGCGCGACGATCGGGCTCGATCGGGCTACTGCTCGGGAGCTTGGATCGTGCTGTCAGAGTGCCGTTGAGGTCTCGCATGGTGCGTGTTTCATAGCCCAGCACCACGAAATCGTGGGTCAGTTCCCGCCCCCGATTCTCTCCCGCCGCGACCGCCGTTGAAAGGCCGGAGCCGGTCACGGCGACGTGAACCTGGTAGCGCCCGTCGTCGCCGTTGGTGGGGACGAAACGCGACAGTACCTGGTCGTTGGCGACGGTGACGCTCAGGCGACCGGCCGGAACGTCCGGTTTCAGTGTCAGCTGCGGATCATGAAACCAACCGCGCCACTCGCTGCCGTTCACCACGAATCCCGGAGTGTAGACCGTCCCGAGGCTGCCGTAGCGGGCATAGTCCCGCTGACGTTCGGAGTATTGCCGGGTCGCGAATCGGTCCTTCCAGCCCAAGCCGTCCCAGTAGTCCACATGAAACGCCACTGGGACCACGTCGTGCCACAGTCGCGTATCGTTCTTCAGCCCGCTGACCCAGCGGTCGGCGGGTGGGCAACTGCTGCAGCCCTCCGAGGTGTACAGCTCCAGCAGGGCCACACGGGTGGGGCCGGACTTGAATTCGGTCGCCGCCGCCAACGGACCACAGCACAGCAAAACAATCAACGCAGCGACGCGACTCGGCATGCTCAACCGCCCTCCGGAATCGCGGCTGATGTAATCAGACCGTCCACCACCCACTGTTTGAGTTGCGCCGCCGCTTCAGGCGCGGCATGTTGCGGATCGATCCACTCGGTCAGTCCGTCGCACAGGGCAGCGAAGTTCAGACCCTGCCGTGCCGAGTCCAGCATCCAGGCCTGGTGAACGTCCAGCGATCGGTAGTGGGGGTTCAGCTCACCCCGCCACAGCAACCAGGCCCTGGAATACTCGTTTCGGGTCGGGGCCACCGCCTCGGTGTCTTGCTCCAGCAGCGCTTTGCGCACCACCGGCACGTTCCAATCCAGGTCCAGTCGGTGGAGTGAGGGGTGAAACCCGAAGCGGAGTTCCGGCCAGCGTTCGCCCGGAATGCCGGCAAAATGCTCCACCCCCAGCGTGTCCGCGTCCGGAGCGTCAAAACACAGAGAAACAGCCCATTCGAACCGTGCCATCTCGACCCATTCCGGCCGAGTCGCATAGGGCGCAGTGCCCGCCATGAAGTCCGCCAGGTGGCGGCCGAACCAGCGAATGGAGGGGTGTTGCGAGGGGTGCGCAGCGGCGTAGCGCCGGGTCAGGTCGGTGAAGCTGTCCTGACCGAGCATCGCGGCGAGGGCGGTGAAGTCTGTTTCCAGCGCTTCGGCAAGCCGCAGGTAGTAGGCATCCCCGTAGACCGCCAGACGGATATCGCGGGTCGCTTCGTCCGGGGCCGCTATGGCCCCGGCGATGCGTGTTTGACCACGGGTCACAAAATCGTGGAAGTCGCGCTGCAAGCCACGCAATGCCGAATCGGCCACCAGCTGCGTCGGCTCAGGCGGAGGCGAGCGCATTGACCTGCCCGGCAAATCCCACCGCGGCGCGTGCCCGATCCAGCTCGTCGAGGAGTTCTGTCAGGGGCGGAATCCGGTCATCGCGTTCGATCATGGTGGAAACCGGTCCGAATCGTTTCCAGGCCGCCGCATACAGCGCCCAGACGTCGTCCACCACCGGCGCATCGTGGGTGTCAATAATGTGGGTGCCGGCATGGGTGTGGCCGGCCAGATGAAACTGATACACGCGCTCGGTCGGCACCGCGTCTATGTATTCCATGGGGTCGAACCCGTGGTTGAATGCACTCACATAAATGTTGTTTACATCCAGCAGAATTCCGCAGTCGGCTTCCTCGGCGACGGCGGTGAGAAAGGCCCATTCGGGCATTTGCGATGCCCCGTAGGTGACATAGCTGGAAACATTCTCCAGAGCGAACGGGCGCTGCAGCCGATCCTGGACCTGGCGCACACGCCGGGCCACGTGCGCTACCGCCTCATCGGTGTAGGGCAGGGGCATCAGATCGTGCAGTTGGGTGCCGCCGAAACCGGTCCAGCATAGGTGATCCGATACCCATCGCGGCTGCACCCGGTTGGCCAGGCGGGTGAGCGCATCCAGGTAATCCTGGTTCAGATCATCCGTCCCGCCAATGGAAAGGGATACGCCGTGCATCACCAGTGGATAGCGTTCGCGGATGCGATCCAGGAAGTGCAGCGGCTTGCCCCCTGGCACCATATAGTTTTCCGACAGGATCTCGAACCAATCCACAGCGGGTTCGGTGTCCAGTACATCCTGATAGTGTTCTGGTCGCAGCCCAAGGCCGAAACCGAGGAACGGGCGTTGCTGGAGGGTGGTGGAATCGGGCATGAAGCGGATTGGATATTTTGGTTTACAACACAACGGCCGGACACCGGGGTGTCCGGCCGCGGCAAGATCGATCAGGACTCTACTTTGCCACCTGCGGCCTCACAGGCCTCAGCCGTGCTGGTCATGGTGAAGCCTTGGCCCTTGCAGGAATTCAGTCCCTTGCATTCGCTGCTGGCTGTCTTACAGGCGCTCATGCCTTTACAGGAGTTGCTGCCGGTGCACTTGACCGCGTCCTCGGCGAACGCGCTTGACACGGGTGCCAGCGCGAAAAAACCGGCAGCGGCGGTGGCGACGGCAATTCCGGAAAATTTCTTGGCTGTAGTCATGTGTGATTGCTCCTAATGAACTTGCTCTTGCTTGGACGCAGCGCCCCTTGCGCGGCGACCTGAACGGATTACGCAGGGACCGCCACAAAAGATGCACTCCCCGCGCGACCCTGCGAATGGATCAGGGTGTCCCCGTGGCTGATCCGGCTCTTCGGGACGCCGATTGAAAGCGTAGTACACGGGGCGAAAACTTCGAGCCGCCGCCCGAACCTCGCTGCCCTGGGCACGAGCGTAGGATTGTCCGATACTGCCGGATCAATTTTGCCAACACAGGAAATGACATGACTGCCAAGTTGAGACTCGTGAGTTTTAAGCTGTGTCCGTTTGTCCAACGCTCGGTGATTACCCTCGAGCACAAGGGCATTGACTATGAGATCGATTACATCAACCTGATGGACCCGCCAGCCTGGTTCCATGAGATTTCGCCGTTGGGAAAAGTGCCCCTGTTATGCGTCGGCGACCAGGTGCTGTTTGAGTCGGCGGTCATCAACGAGTATGTGGACGAAATCACACCCCCCTCGTTGCATCCGGCCGACCCGCTGGAAAAGGCTATGCATCGCGCCTGGATCGAGTTCTCGTCCGATCTGTTCATGTCCCAGTTCCGCATGATGACCACCAAGAGTCAGGAAGAATTCGATAAACAGCGTAGCCAGATCCGCAGCAATCTCGAGCGTCTGGAGACGGTGGTCAAACCCGATCCTTACTATGCCGGCGAGGCGCTGTCCCTGGTGGACACGGCCTACGCACCGTTTTTCATGCGCGTCGATCTGGTGCAGCGGCGCCATCCGCTGGGGTTTATGGACGGTCTGCCAAATCTACAGGCCTGGAGCGCCGCCCTGCTGCGGACCCCTGCTGTGCAGCGGTCCGTGGTGAGTGATTTCGAAGACTTGTTCGTCCAGCGATACGGCGCCGAGGATACGGTCATGGGTCCGCGTCTGCACTCCGAGGCCGCATGAGCGGCGACGATATCAATACGGATCTCAGTGTTGTGGCGCGGGTCGATACCGCCGCTCAGGACTGGCAGGATAGCCCCAGCAACTCCGTATGGCGTAAACCTTTGTTTCGCAGCGGCGGCGAGTTCGGTCCGGTCACCAGCGTGGTGCGCTATGCCGCGGGTGGACGGTTCCGAACCCATATGCACCCGGAGGGCGAGGAAATCCTGGTGCTGTCCGGCGTGTTCTCCGATGAACATGGGGACTACCCGCAGGGCAGCTATTTGCTGAACCCGGACGGCAGCCAGCACGCACCGTTTTCAGACCCGGGCTGTACTCTGTTCGTGCGCTTGCGCCAGTACCCGGGGGCGGACCGCCCGCAGCTCTGCATTCCCAGCGGGGCCATGGAATGGCAGGCGAGCGGGGTCGACGGTGTTTCGGTCAAGTCCCTGTATCGACAAGACGGCTACCCCCAGGCGATGAGCCTGATTCGATTACACGCGGGGGCGGTGTTGCCGGCCGCGGTGGTTGCGGGGCCGAGCGAGGTGTTCGTGCTACAGGGTGAACTGCTTGGACTCGGCGCGTCCGGCCTCGTGTCCGGTGGCTGGGTGCGTCTGCCCGCGGGACACAGCGCGCAACTGCACAGCGCAGAGGGATGCGAGTTCTATCTTCGGCGCGACGCCGAGCCGGAGCGAATGGATCACTTGAACGAACCGGATTGACGGACTCAGGTACTGGCCAGATGGGCGCTCTGGGCCTGAGCTCCGTAATGGCGAAACTTTTCCAGCACCCGTTCCATCTCCTCGTCGTCCAGATGATGGGGCTCACCCAGCACACGGGCGAAAATGTACTGGGCGGCCAGCGCCTCCACTTCCACGGCCAGGGCCAGCGCCTTGTCCAGCGTTGGCCCAACCGCGATCAATCCGTGATTGCCCAGCAGGCACGCCAACCGCCCGGACATGGCTTCGACCACGGCGTCGGACAGGGCCTGGCTGCCGAAGGTCGCGTAGGGCGCGCAACGGATGTCCCGCCCGCCGGCGACCGCAACCATGTAGTGAAACGGCGGAATGCCAAGGCCATGGCAGGCGAGAGCGGTGCAATGGCGTGGATGGGCATGGACGACGGCCATGACATCCTCCCGCTCGCGGTACAGGTCCAGATGAAAGCGCCATTCGCTGGACGGGCGGCGCGAACCCGGCGCCGGCTGACCCGAGAGGTCCACGGGAACAATGTCGTCTGGTGTCAGAGACTCATAGGTCATGCCCGATGGGCTGATCAGGAAACCATTCCCGGCGCGCAACGACACATTGCCGGCGGTGCCCTGGTTGATGCCTGAGCGATTGAGCGCCAGACAGGCATCAATGATGGCGGCTGCCGGTTCCGGCGTCATATGGCGTTGGCGTCGACAAACGCCCGTATGTCGGCGGCAGGCACCGAGATCGAAAGGTCCGGCACTTTGACCAGTTCACCGCTATCCTGATAAGCCGCGTAGCTTCGAATCATGCCGGCAAGTACATACTCGCCATGCTGGCACTCCAGCAGACCGCCGCCGGAATCGCCGTTGTCGATCTCCGCAGTGGAGTAGAGCCGACCGTCGCTGACCTGCTTGAATTGGCCGCGGGACGCGCGTTGGCCAGTGGCGCGCGGGAAACCCAGGGCCCACACCGGTGCGCTGTCCACGGGCGCGGAACTGGCGATGGTCATGGGTTTGAGGCCGCTGGTGGGCACGTCCAGCAAGGCCAGATCGTACTCCAGGTCGATGGCGATGGTTTGCGCCCATTCCACCGTTTCGCCGATCCGGACCCGGGCGAACCGTTCTTCGCCCATGACGTGGGCGGCGGTGAGCAGGCGGTCCTGCGCGATGATCACGCCGCTGCCGTGTCCGCCAGCGCCGGCACGGATTGGAACCACGGCGGCCCGCGCCAGGGGATCCGGCGCCGGGCAACTCTGATTCTGAACCGATGCGCAACTGCTCAGCAGCAGGGATGTGAGCAGAGTCAGGATGGTCCGCATGGTCATCTCCCGAGGCCCGAAACGGTCCGACCCCAGGTCGACCTTACGCTCAAGCCTAAGAGATGTGGCGTAATAATTCACCCCATATGGGTGTCCGACAACCGCCGCGAGGGCAGTGGCCGTGGTTTCAGATTTTCCGGTCACTCCGGCGTCCGCATGGAGGCCGCGGTTCAGTTGCCGGTGGAACTTGGGCCCACTCATTTGTCAGAATACCCATCCGCCTTCAAAGCACTCGGTGAATTAGAGTATCCGCTACGGGTTTTGGTTTCGGGTGCAGATGCTTGGCTTTGGCCTGAGTGCCGTGAGGTTGGTTATGAACACGATACGCTTGACGTTGGTCCTGATGGCCCTGCTTGTTTCGCCCGGTGCCCCGGCGGATCAGGCGGACCAGCGGCTCGGGCCCCTGTTCGAGGAGCTCAGGGCGGCTGACGAAGCCGAACAGGCCCGTTTTGTCGAGCAGTTGATCTGGCGTATCTGGTTGGAAAGCGGGCAGCCGGAAGTGAATGCGCTCATGGCTCAGGGCATGGCGGCCATGGCCAGGCGGCAAATGGACGCCGCGCGCGCTGTGTTCGACCAGGTCGTCATATTGGCGCCCGAGTACGCCGAAGGATGGAACAAACGGGCCACCGTTTACTACCTGGCGGACGATCTGGCCGCATCCATGCGTGATATAGAGCGCACCCTGGCTTTGGAACCGCGACACTTCGGCGCCCTGTCCGGCATGGGCCTGATTTTCGCCGAGATCGAGGACGTGGAAGGCGCTCTGCGGGCGTTCGAAGCCGCTCTGGAGATTCATCCCATGTCACCCACTGCACAGGCCAGCGCCGAAGAGCTGCGGGAAAAGCTACGGGATCAGACCTTATAGCAACCCGCCACCTGCGACGTGTCAACGACGTTCGAACCGACCGTTTAAATCAACCTAGAGATTGAACATGAGTGTTGCCCGATTCGACGGCACCGACAGCTATGTCGCCACCGATGATTTGAAGATGGCGGTGAATGCCGCGGTCACTTTGGGACGGCCATTGTTGGTCAAAGGCGAGCCCGGAACCGGCAAGACCCGTCTGGCCGAGGAGGTGGCGACGGCCTTGGGACGGCCGTTTTTTCAGTGGCACATCAAGTCCACCACAAAGGCACAGCAGGGTTTGTACGAGTACGACGCCGTATCCCGGCTGCGGGACTCTCAGCTGGGTGACGCCCGGGTGCACGATATTTCCAATTACATCGTGCGCGGCAAAATGTGGGAGGCGTTTGAGTCAGAGGAGCGCCCGGTCTTGTTGATCGACGAAATCGACAAGGCCGACATCGAGTTTCCCAACGATCTGCTGTTGGAGCTCGACCGCATGGAGTTCTTCGTCTACGAAACGCAACAGCTTGTGAAGGCGCGTAACCGGCCGATTATTCTGATCACGAGCAACAACGAAAAAGAACTGCCCGACGCGTTCCTGCGGCGCTGCTTTTTTCACTACATCCGGTTCCCCGACCGGGACACCATGACCGAAATCGTCAACGTCCACTACCCGGATCTGAAGAAGACCCTGTTGCGGGAGGCACTCGAGGTCTTTTTCGACATTCGGGAGGTGCCAGGGCTCAAGAAAAAGCCGTCCACCTCTGAGCTGCTCGATTGGATAAAACTGCTGGTGGCCGAGGACATCCCGCCAGAAGTCCTGCGCAGCGACGACCCCAAGAAGACCATACCGGTGCTGCACGGCGCCCTGTTGAAGAACGAACAGGACGTGCACCTGTTCGAGCGCCTGGTGTTCATGGCCAAGCGAAATGCTCGTTGATCTGTTTCACAAGCTGCGCTCGGCCGGGGTACCGGCGTCACTGACCGAATACCTGATGTTGATGGAGGCCATGCAGGCCCGGGTGGCATCGGTCAATATCGACGATTTCTACCACCTGGCACGCGTCGCTCTGGTCAAGGACGAGCGCCATTACGATCGCTTCGACCGGGTATTCGGAGCACACTTTCAAGGGGTCGAAGCGGTATTCCAGGAGGTGGTGGGCGAAATTCCCGCCGACTGGCTCCGCAGTCAGGCCGAACTCCAGCTCAGCGAGGAGGAGATGCGCCAGATCGAGGCGCTGGGTGGTTGGGATCAGTTGATGAAGACCCTGGCCCAGCGGCTCCAGGAGCAGGATGGGCGCCACGAGGGTGGCAGCAAATGGATCGGCACCGCCGGTCGGTCCCCGTTCGGCGCCAACGGCTACAACCCCGAGGGGGTTCGCATCGGCCAGGAGACCTCCCGTCATCGGCGTGCGGTCAAGGTGTGGGATCAGCGTGCGTTCCGGAACCTGGACGACACGGTGGAGCTCGGGACCCGCAACATCAAGGTCGCGTTGCGCCGGCTGCGCGCCTTCGCCCGCAGCGGCGCCGCCGAAGAACTGGACCTGGACGACACCATCCGTTCCACTGCCCGCAACGCCGGTTATCTGGAGCTGAAGATGGTTCCGGAGCGGCACAACGCGGTCAAAGTGCTGTTGTTCCTGGACGTGGGCGGTTCCATGGACGACCACGTCCGGGTGTGTACCGAGTTGTTCTCCGCCAGCCGCAGCGAGTTCAAGAATCTCGAATACTATTATTTCCACAATTTTCTCTACGAGAGCGTCTGGAAGGACAATCGCCGCCGGCTCGCCGAGCGTATCCCCTTGCCCGAGGTCATGAATACCTATGGGCCCGACTACAAGCTCATTTTCGTGGGCGACGCCACCATGAGCCCCTACGAAATCAGCCAGGCCGGTGGCAGCGTCGAACACTACAATGAGATACCGGGAGCGGCCTGGTTCCGGAGCCTGCTTGAACGATACCCGGGCGCCATCTGGCTCAACCCTGAGCTGGAGACGCGTTGGCCGTATTCCCCTTCGGTGGGAATGGTCCGGGAGTTGATCGGCGAGCGGATGTTCCCGTTGACGATCGAAGGACTGGAACGGGGCATCAAGGCGCTGCAGCGTAGACACTGATCCGGCGTAGCCGCGTGTCGAAACAGACTCGGCACGATACGGCGTAGAGAACGGCCTCAAGATGCTCATTTGCAGTGTGTAGACTGCGTTTTCTCAGTCGTTTTCGCCCTGCCTCGCACTCGACCGAGTCTGTCTCAGAAAGCTGCTGGATCCACAGTTCCTTTTCAGCGCAAGTTTCGGGTGGGCGAATCGCCCGGTGGCGAATAGGGTAGGGGCCATCCAAACAGGAGTGCACCGCATGGACCCAGTGACCGCCCTCGATTCAACCGCGGCAACCGAGTACCGTCGGGTGGCTGACGCATTGAGCTACATCAGCGAGCATCGTCGTTCCCAGCCCACCCTTTACCAGGTGGCGGCCCACGTGGGCCTGAGCGAGCATCATTTTCAACGCCTGTTTCAACGCTGGGCCGGCGTCAGCCCAAAGAAGTTCCTGCAGTTTCTCACCGTTGAGCACGCCAAGCGTCTGCTGACGAGCGATTTCAGCGTGCTCGATGCCTCGCTGGATGTGGGTCTGTCCGGCCCGGGGCGCCTGCACGACCTGTTTGTGACTGTCGAGGGCATGAGTCCCGGCGAGTTCAAACGCGCGGGCGAAGGGCTGAGCATTTCTCGGGATCTGATTGACACGCCTTTCGGGCCTGCGTTGCTCAGCCGCACCACACGCGGTGTGTGTGGGCTGGCATTTGTCGGCGAGGGTGGCGTCCAATCCCTGTTTCAGGAGCAGGCGGAACGCTGGCCTGGCGCACGATTCAATTCCGATCCGGCCGGTGCGGATACCCTGGCTCGGCGGATGTTCCGGACCGACACCACGTCGTCGGTGGGCGAACTGAGATTGCTGCTCAGCGGGACCCGTTTTCAGCTCAAGGTCTGGGAGGCGTTGCTCAGCATTCCCCCGGGGCGACTGACCACCTACGGCGGTTTGGCCCAGGCTCTGGGTCGCCCGGTGGGCGCGGCGCGGGCGGTGGGTCAGGCTGTGGGGGCCAATCCGGTGGCCTATCTGATCCCCTGCCATCGGGTGATTCGCGGCAGCGGGGAACTGGGTGGTTACCGCTGGGGCCTTGCCCGCAAGCGTGCAATACTCGGTTGGGAAACCGCAAAGTTGCCCAACCTGGAGGTTTCGTGATCGAAGCAGTCCCACCGTTGCCAGAGGAAGCGCACCCCGCCTTGGCTGCCTACGAGGGCATGGAGGTATCCAAAACAGCGCATTTTGCCTATCTGGCGGAAGTGGACGCACGGGTCCAGGGAGGCGGACAGCGGACCCTGGCGGACGAGGCGCGACTGCACACCCTGTTGGCGGAACACGACCGCGCGGTTGAGTCGTTCAAGGGGGCGATTCTGGATCTGCTCCGATCGGCGCCGGAAGCGCACGCGGCCTTTTTGCGTTACCTCACCACCCGCAACACCGCTTTGGGGAATGATGTCTAGGGAGCCTCTAATCTATTCGTGAACGTGCATCTTGGGATTGAAATGCACAGCTTCATCGTTGCCGATCTTGGCAATAGAACCACTATTACCCGCGATATGCCCCCCGTTCCGCCCCTTGAATCTGCACATTTCACCCTCCAATCTGCTTCGTCCAGAATAAATCAGAGGCTCCCTGGTGGGCGATTGACGTTCCGCGTCAGCCGTCGACCGAGCGCAGCAATCCAGCGCAGGCCTCGCCCTCGATGACCGTTTCCCCCCGTTGATTGTCAACCCAGCTCCGCAGAGTGATGGTTTCCGCGCCAGGATCGATCCCGGTGATTTCAAAGCGTGCCGTTACCGTGTCGCCGATGTGGACCGGGCGCAGAAACACCAGGTTCTGGGAGCGGTAAATGGCGCCCACGCCGGGCAGTTTCATGCCCATCAGGGTCGAGAACAGGGACGCGGACAGCATCCCGTGGGCGATGCGTTCACCAAAGAAAGTCCGCTTGGCGAACTCGGCATCCACGTGCAGTGGGTTCACATCGCCGGTGAACGCCACGAAGTGAGCGATGTCGGCCTCGGTAATGGTTTTGCTGAAAAAAGCGCTCTGACCGACCCGAAGGTCCTCAAAGCGGGCGATGTGATAGTCCAAAGGGCGGTCTCCCGTAATCGCCGGTCGCAAGGCGGTGGCTATGACCCAGCTCAGTGCTGCAGCGTTTGTTTGGCAATACCATCTGTTTCGTGGGCCGGTCCGGGACCTGACTATACTCCCGGAAGGCCGCACCCGTAATCACAGGCATTGGAGCGCAGGCATGGCAGATCACGGCACCCGAGATATCCGAAACATCGCTTTGGTAGGACATGCCGGGGCGGGAAAGACAACCCTCGTGGAGTCTTTGCTGTTTCATGGCGGCAGCCTAGCGGCGCCCGGCAGCGTGGAAAAGGGCACCGCGGTCACGGACTTCGAGCCGCTTGAGCGCAGATATCATCATTCCGTGAACACCGCAGTGGTCAGCCTGGACTACAAGGGCCGGCATATTAATTTGATCGACACGCCGGGATACCCGGATTTTCTCGGGCCCACCATCAGCGCCCTGTCCGCGGTGGAAACGGCGGTCGTGGTCATAAACGCCGCCGGTGGCATCGAGGTGCTGACCCGCCAGCTCATGCGAATTGCCCGCGATGTTCACGATTGCCGGATGATCGTAATCAACAAGATCGATACGGACGGTGTCGACCTGGCCGACTTGGTGACGCAAATCCAGGAGGCCTTCGGAGCCGAGTGTTTGCCCATCAATCTGCCCGCTGAAGGCGGTCGCAAGGTCGTGGATTGCTTTTTCAATGACCAGGGCGCATCGGACTTCTCCTCGGTCGAGGCTTTGCACACCGCTTTGGTGGATCAGGTGGTGGAGGTCGATGAGGAATTGATGGCCCTGTATCTCGAGCAGGGTGAGATCAAGGCGGAGCAACTTCACGACCCTTTCGAAGCCGCTCTGCGAGACGGGCACATCGTTCCCATCTGCTTCACCGCGGCGCGCGAAGGCGTGGGTGTGGCCGAGTTTCTCGATGTGCTGGTGCGCCTCGCACCCAACCCGACCGAGGGCAACCTCCAGGCGTTTGTCGATGACGGCCCCCAGCCTCAGGAACTGCAGCCCGAACCCGATGCCCAGGGACATCTGTTGGCTCACGTGTTCAAGGTCGATTTCGACCCGTTCGTGGGCAAAATCGGCGTTTTACGGGTGCATCAAGGCAAGATCACCCGGGACAGCCAGGTCTTTGTCGACGACAACCGTAAGCCGATCAAGGTTGGACATCTATTCCGGTTGCAGGGCAAGCAAATCTTCGAAACCGATGAGGGTGTGCCCGGTGACATCGTAGCCCTGGCCAAGGTCGAGGAACTGCATTGGGATTCCATCGTACATGATTCCCACGACGAGGATCATGTCCACATCAAACCGCCCTGGTTCCCGGCACCGGTGGCGGGCCTGGCGGTGGAGGCCAAGCGCCGCGGCGACGAGCAAAAAGTCGCCGATGCCTTGGCCAAATTGTCCGAGGAGGACCCCTGTCTCAGGGTAGAGCGCGACCCGGGTGCGAAACAGGTCCTGCTGCGCGGGCTGGGGGATCTGCACCTGAGAATGGCGCTGGAGAAGATGGATGAACGCTATCACGTGCAGGTCGAGACCCATGCGCCTGATATCGCCTATCGGGAGACCATCACCGCGTCGGCCGAGGGGCACCATCGTCACAAAAAGCAGACCGGTGGCTCCGGTCAGTTCGGTGAGGTATTTCTGAGAATTGAACCCCTGTCCAGAGGCAAGGGCTTTGAATTCGTCGACGAAGTCAAGGGCGGTACCATTCCCGGGGGATACATTCCGGCGGTGGAGAAGGGTGTCCGTCAGGCGATGGAGGAGGGCACTTTGTCCGGTCATCCGATCCAGGATGTGCGGGTCGTGGTCTACGACGGCAAGCATCACCATGTGGATTCCAACGAGGTGTCTTTTACCATCGCGGGACGTCGGGCCTTTGAAGAGGCGACCCGCAAGGCGCGGCCCCTGCTACTCGAGCCCATAGTTCATCTGGTGGTGAGCAGCCCAGAGGAATACTTCGGTGATTTATCTGGTGATCTTTCCGCGCGCCGCGGCCGCATTACCCAAACCGCCAATCCGGGCAATGGCCAGGTCACGATACACGCCGAAGTGCCGCTGGCGGAGCTGCAGGACTATCAAGCCAGAATGAAGTCCATAACCGGTGGTCACGGCGCCTACGTCTTGCAACATGCCCACTACGAGCCCGTTCCACAGAATGTGCAGGCGGAACTGATTTCCAGCCACCGGGCCAGGCGCTGACCTGACGGCCGGCGTCGGGCTGCAGCGACGCCCCAAACTCAGAGCGTTCCTAAATCCGGGTCGGATATTTCTCAATGCCCGCGATCGGCAGGTGGTCGGCTTGATCGCACCCCCAGGGACCGCTAGCGTTTACGGCAACAACGGCATCGCAGCCTGCCACGACGTGATTTTGACCGGGCACGCGAGTCCAAGGATAGGCTGCAGGCTGTCGATGAATACGGTGGGTATGCGCGTAGCACTCAGGGGTCGCGCCCGCCAGGGACGAGGTGCTGATGCGAAACAAGCATCAACTGGGTTTGGGCACCGGCTTTGTGTTGCTGCTCACGCTCATGGTGGTTCTGCTGGTCCACGGTCTGCTTCGCCTCGGTTCCATCAGCCGTGATCTGAATCAGATTGTCGATCTGCATGGACGCAAGGTCGCGATTGTCACCGACATTCAACTCGCCGGATATCATCGAACCGGGGCTTTATCGGCCCTGGTGCTGGCCGGATCGTCACTCGAAGGCGCGCCGGTAACCCGTGATTTGGCCGAATTGGAATCACGCATATACGACGGCTGGACCGCTCTGCGTCTGCTCGGCTTGAGCCCGGACGAATCCGCCAACCTGAACCGCCAGGCAGCGCTGGTGGCCCGCATGCATGCCCTGCAACTCGAGGTGGTGCACTACAAGGAGGCCGGGCAGAACGCAATGGCCAACGCGGTGCTGCGGCAGGAGCTGATCCCATTGCAGCGGGCGCTTGCCGCCGAACTGCAGATGTTGAGGACCTTGTCCGACGCGAGTATCGCCGAAGCAGTCCGGAACGCGCGCGCCACGCGTGAATTCACCCAGAAGTTCACCATCCATTTGGGATTTTTCTGCGTCCTGTTGGGGGTGATCGTCGCCATGACCGTGACCCGCCGGATGATGCGCCAGAATCGCGCCATCGAACGCTATATCCGGCTGCTGTCCTCGAGCCGGGACGCGCACCGTCACCTGGCCACCCATGACCCCCTTACGAGTATGCCCAATCGCGTCCTGTTTCAGGATCGGCTCGACCAGGCCCTGCTGCGCAGCCGCCGCAAGCGGGAGCGGTTCGCCGTTGCGTTTCTTGACCTGGATAACTTCAAGCTCATCAACGATCGCCATGGACACCACGCGGGTGACCAGATTCTCAAGGGTGCAGCGGAGCGGCTGAACGCCGGCCTGCGTCAGAGTGACACCGTGGCCCGAATGGGGGGTGACGAGTTCGCCGCCCTCCTTGAGGGTTTGTCCAGTCGCCATGAGGCCGATCGGGTAATACAAACTCTGGCCAAACAACTCGCCGCGCCGTTTCTGGTCGATGGCACCGAGATTCGCCTCTCCATGAGCGTGGGGATCGCCTACTATCCGCTCGATGGCAGCGACGCAGAAAGTTTGCTCAAGGTGGCCGACCGGGCCATGTATCGGATGAAAGCGCAAACCCGTGTGAACGAACTCCCCGACACTGAATCGAAACCGGTGAGAGCGGAACCCGAGCCGGAAGCGTCGCCCGCCGCCCCGCGTGCCGTTGACGGCGGCCTGCAGTGGCAGTAGGATTTGCGGCGCTGTCGATGAGACGGGGCTATAGCTCAGCTGGGAGAGCGCTTGCATGGCATGCAAGAGGTCGGCGGTTCGATCCCGCCTAGCTCCACCAAACACAGAAGCCGCGATCCCGGCGCGGTCTTCGAACAGTTAGCGCGTCCCCTTCGTCTAGAGGCCTAGGACACCGCCCTTTCACGGCGGTAACAGGGGTTCGAATCCCCTAGGGGACGCCATTACTTCTCCAAGTCATTGATCTCTCCTGAGATCCAGCTATCATGCGGTCTCAAGCGTATCGGCGCAACGCCCCAGCCAATGGCTACAGATCGTCCAACGGACTGTGCACGCCCATACCACCCCTGCGGATGACGTGCGTATAGATCATCGTAGTGCTCACATCCTTGTGACCCAGTAGGTCCTGGATGGTCCGAATGTCAGCGCCGCGCTGCAACAAATGCGTCGCGAAACTGTGGCGTAAGGTATGGGCGCTGGCTCGCTAGGTAGCCTCTGATTTATTCTGGACGAAGCAGATTGGAGGGTGAAATGTTCAGATTCAAGGCGCAGATTGCGGGTAATAGTTATTCTATTGCCAAGATCTGCAACGATGAAGCTGTGCATTTCAGGCCCAAGATGCACGTTCACGAATAGATCAGAGGCTCCTTAGGGGACGCCAGATGCTCTGACCGCGTTGCGGATAGCACGCTGCAACGCCTTTTCGTGCAGATGGTACTTGACGGTCCGGCCTGTATCGCGATCCCGAATGTAAGTCGTCGACGGAAACACGAACTGCCACGCCCATTCAGAGGCCGCATTGGGGTATTTTCGGCTCAGCGCCGGCGGCATGTATACTTGCCCGAGACCTTTCGAGATCCCGGCTATGGATGGTTTGCACTTTCCGAAGGTGACCATTCAGTGGTTCTATGACCGCTTGCGGCAGCATCGTCACGCGGTCCTTGTCACCCTTGCCGCCGCGTACGACCAGCTGGCGCATCGCAAAGTCGAGATCCTGCACCCGAAGTCGCAGGCACTCCACGAGGCGAAGTCCAGAGCCGTACAGCAGATTCCCGGCAATCCAGTATTTCCCCTCAAGTTGCGACAGCACCTGCCGGACCTGCTCGGGCGAAAGCACTACCGGAAGCCGGCGCGGCTTTTTCGCCCGCTCCACCGAGTCCAATTGCGGCATCTCCAGCTCCAGAACCGCCCGGTAGAGAAACAGAAGCGCGTTGAAAGCCTGGTTCTGGGTAGAAGCCGAAACCTTTCGATCCACTGCCAGATAGGTCAGAAACGCCTCGATCTCCGCCTTGCCCAGCTCGCGCGGGTGGCGCCGATTGTGGAAGCGCACAAACCGCCGAATCCAGTGAACATAGGCTTTCTCGGTCCGGTGGCTGTAATGCTTAAGACGGATGCGCTGCCGAACGACATCCAACAGCATGGGTTTGTTCGACACGGCCATGTGTCCACTTTCCTCCCTGCGATATTGTTCCCTTATCCTTGGGCTTCGTACAGCAAAATCAGTGCCTTATGCTGATTCATGCCGGGATAAGGGACAGAACTGCAGCCAGGATATCCGACACATGTGGGGTATATTTGTAGTTAGCTATTCAAATCGAATTTGGGCAAACAAAACCATCCAGCGGACGCACTATGTAGGCTAGCATACCGCACCACGGATGATCGTTATGCACCGCCGATGCTAAAAACGATACCAAGAGGAAGCACTGACATAGTCATGATGACCAGCTTGGCTACAATGTTGCGTAATGCCCTAAATAAACCTATGTCTGAAATTTCATGCACTATAATTTCCGGCGATACCGCCATGATGATGATTGCAACGACTTTTGGGATGCTGCAAATTCCTGCTACCGGTTTTGCACAAGCCGACTTATTCGACGAAAAAATGTGCTGAGTATGATCATGGACATAGTATCACTGGAATGGTGAAGGTTCTTTGCTGTGGTTCATACCGGCTTTGCTCTTACTTTGGGACTAGTATCAACGGATGAATTGTGATTTTAATTACGCCTTTTTTCTCAATGTCCCCCAACTGATTGCCCTCTCCCAAACAGTCCTGCTGATACCATTCCCGGTATTTTGTTCGCAACTTTCCAACTGATGTTTGCGGCTTTGGTTCCTGTACTCATAACGGGTACTTGGGCTGAAAGAATGACCGTTAAATCCTTCTTCTTTTTCGTCACTTTGTGGCCTATTTTGGTTTACTACCCTCTCGCTCATTGGATTTGGAATCCTAATGGTTGGCTCGCTCAGTTAGGCGTGCTGGATTTTGCCGGAGGTATTACCGTTCATACAACAGCAGGAATTGCTGCTCTTGCTGTATCGATTGTCCTCTCTGGCCGCCTCAGGGTACTGGGGCATCATAACCTCCCGCTTGCAATGTTAGGAGGAATTATTATTTGGGCCGGGTGGTACTTCTTTAATGCGGGTTCTGCTTTCCATGCTGATAGCACCGCCGTAACTGCTTTAGTGAACACACACATCGGTGCTTGTGTTGGTAGTTTTATATGGGGAATCGTTGCTTACCTGATCCATAAAAAAT
This sequence comes from uncultured Gammaproteobacteria bacterium, assembly GCA_963783675.1. Taxonomy (GTDB): domain Bacteria; phylum Pseudomonadota; class Gammaproteobacteria; order Competibacterales; family JAHEDQ01; genus JAHEDQ01. Next base: position 307,750 of record CAWAOU010000027.1, on the reverse strand, counting down.
GGGGCATGTTACTGACTTCATGTCAGGCGCGCTCATCGGTCTCGTTGGCGTTACCCCCGGCTCAGGTTTTGTTTCCCCTCAAGACGCTTTTGTTCTGGCCTGTCTCGCGACTTTCGGGGCAAGATCTTATTGTTACAAGATTAAACCTCGTTTAAAGATCGATGACGCGCTTGACGTGATGACTTTACAGGGTGCTCCAGGAATTGTTGGCTCTATTTGTCTCAGTTTTTTTGTAAGTGATGGTTTGCTTTCCGGGAAACTCTTTGCCGTTCAGTTTGCCGCCGTTGCTATTGCTGTTGTTTGGACATTCTTTTGGACTTATGTCCTGATGATGTTAATGAAGCAAACCGTTGGCATTGATGTCACGCCTGCGGAAGAAGAACAGGGACTGGATCTGACTCAGATTGGAGAGCAAGCCTACGACGACAGATTGGAAGATATTCTCGATATTGGCCAGGAAGCCGTAACGGCCAAGTTAATAATTTCTGCAAAACACAATGATTTGCAGCAAATCAAGGAACTGGTTAATAACGGGGCTGATCCTGAAGTTGGCGATTACGATGATAGAACGCCCGATGCACATTGCCGCTGCTGAAGGCCATGAGCAGATTGTCCGGTATCTTGTTATCAACTGTGCTGCCAATGTCAATCCTCACGACCGATATCACAACACCCCGCTCTATGAAGCAGTAAGATACGGACACTCGCAGGTCGAAGACTTTTTGGAGAAGCACGGCGCTGAACTTGGTCCGGTGGATGACCTGCAAAAGCGTTTATTGGATGCCGCTGCCGGCAACCACATTGAGACGATTCGTCTGGCTATCAAGGCTCAAGTTAATATAAATTGCTCTGACTATGATCATCGTACTCCGCTTCATATTGCTGCGGCTGAAGGGCATGACAAAATTGTGAGACTCCTTCTTAAGGCGGGTGCTACTCCAACTGCAAAAGACAGATGGGGAAGAACGCCTCTCGACGACGCAATGTTTGGCCGGCACGCTATCACTGCCGGACTTTTGAAGGTTGTGATCTATAACGAAGGAGACTTGAACAATGTGAGGCATTTTAACAGTGTTCCTTCGGTGTCTGACATGGGAGGCAGTAAAGATAGAAATCAAAGCGACAATGTTGCTAGCCGCCAGTTGCTTCATGCTGCCAGTGAAGGTGACTTGGATGAGTTGAAGAAAATCCTGGGCGTGGCATTGATATCAATCTCACTGATTATGACGGCAGAACGGTATTACACCTTGCTGTTTGTAATAACCATATTGAAATAGTTAAGTTCCTAGTCATGGAAAAGAAAATGAATGTCAATTGTTTTGACCGTTTCCGAATGACTCCTCTTCGGGAACTGACCACCTACCGGAATTTTGAGATTTGTCAGATCCTGCGTGATAACGGTGCAACCATCTGTGATGCTCAAATTGCGAGTGAAGCATGTGAAGCAGCCGCTTTTGGTGATCTCAGCACATTAATGAGGCTCGAATCTACTGGAGTTGATCTGAATATTGGAGACTATGATGGAAGGACTGCTCTGCATCTGGCTGCTTCTGAAGGTCATCTTGCTGTTGTTAAATTCCTCATCTCTCGTGGCGTGAGAATCAATCCGGCCGACAGATGGAATGGAACTCCACTTTCGGATGCTATTCGTGGGAATCACAAAGATATTATGGACTTCTTACGTTCGCAAAATGGCTGAACTAGTAACAGGGCAATTGCATAAAGCTGTCGTAGCTTTGTGCCAGCGCGTCCAACACTAAAGGGATATCAACCTGAGTTCAACTTAAGATTTCTGGGCAACTTATTTATCTGAAGAAAAAAACGGATAATAGGGCTACTGCTGAAGCAAAGTTTGAGGTACTTACGTTTTTGCTGGAGTATAGTGTACAAACCGGCCAGTCGCAGCACTTAGCAAGCGAGGAGAAACTGATCGCTCCCAAGTGCACGGTGATGCGGATACCATTGTTGAGTTGTTGTGGGCTGCTGCCCAAAATGATATCGATGGCTTGAGGCGACTGGTTGTGCAGGGTGTCCCAGTAAGCGCAGCAGATTATGATGGTAGAACAGCTTTACATCTTGCGGCGGCTTAAGGAAATATAGAAGCGGTTAAGTATTTAGTTTCTCACGGGCACCCAAAGCATGTTCTAGAGATCGCAGGAATGCAACACCGATGGATGACCACACAGAGAGCAACGAGAGGATGTGGCTGAGACTGCTGAGAAATTAAACTCAATTAGGCTAACAAAACCATCCAACGGACGCACCAAAGGCGCGCGCCGCTGATGCTTGACGTTATGTCGAAATTCAAACAATGTTGGTCGCAAGCCAAGCAAATCAGTCATCAACTTGGTTGAGGCATTCGAATGGATAACGAGACCCTGATAAAGATCGGTTTGGCTGTTTTCACCTTCGTTCTAGGGCTAATTTCGAAGCTTCTCTATGATCTTTGGCAACAAAGAAAGACGAAGAAAACGCTTCTTCTTACCAAGGGAATAGCATCTTCGTTCTTACGCAAGATCTCGAAGAAAATATTCGGCCCGACACTAAAGTTTCGTACAAAGGGCATCCAATCGACAGTATCTGCATTGCGCGCGTTGAGGTCGAGAACAGTTGTTCGTCCCCATTGCGAAACCAAACTTGCACGGTGACCTTCTCTGAGGGGTGTCGAAGGGGTGTGTCGAAGGGGTCGGACCAAGCCAATTGGTTGATTTGTAGCAGCATTATGGGTAGATGCAGTTGGTTTGCGCTTAGAGGCCCCATTTGGGTACCGAAAGAACGCATGTAACTGGGTCGGGTCGTAGGGGACGCACATAGTCTTAGAGAGGCGTTTCCGCTGGTGAAAACGCGCCTCTAAGCTGGTCTCGGTTCGCCTGTGGGCTACCAACTCGAGTTGTTTCAATGGATTGCCGTGGCCCGACCCCAATGTCTGTGCTTGCGCAGATCCGTCGAGCCTTCGGACAGGCCATGGAACAGAGCGCCGAGCCGAAGGCGGCCGCGAATGCGGGCTTCGATGGATATCGTTGTCCCCGCTGCGGCATTGGCCGTTTGATGCTTGTGGCGTTCGCGCCCGCCCCGGCTGCGCTGATCCGAGCGCAACCCCCACCGAGGATCGCCGCGCCCATGTACTGAGCCAACATATATTCCGGCGGGCGCACCACCGAGACTGCCCCCGGACAGGCCCCGGAACCCGGGCCTGCGCCCGCGCACGTCCCGACGGCCAGTTTGGACTAGAATCACCGTCAAATGGGCGGCAAACGAGGGCGGCGGATGCCGGTCGAAGGCGTTAACTGCAGGGAGCGGCACAGGCCCTGCGCGACCTTCCGCCGTGCCACAGCCGCCCCCAGAAATACAATCCCCTTAATACAAGTGGACACCGTGCCGACGTCTGGGCGGCTCAGTCCAACTCACGTTTATCCGTCATGCTGCTCACGACGGATAAACGCTTAGTAGTTAGGCGCGTTCGGTGTAGGAGTTCCTTATCCAGGCAGTGAGCTGGTCTTCCGTCACTTCGCCGGAAGCCAGTCGTGTGAAAATCATCGCGGCCTAAGGTTCGGGTGCACGGAGGGAATATCCGTTGATCTCAAGAAACACGGCGGCAAGAGACAAGGCCATGCGCTTATTGCCGTCCACAAACGGGTGGTTCCTTGCTATCCCATAGGCGTAGGAAGCCGCAAGCTCGAAGATCGAGACATCAGCCTCATAGGCGAACCGCTGTCTGGGTCGAATCAAGGTGGACTCTAGGAGTCCATCGTCACGTAGGCCGGAAAGCCCGCCATGCTCCGCGAGCACCATCTGATGAACCGCGATTGCAACCTCGGGGAGAATCCACTCGGGTTCGGTCATTTCGCCAATTCGTGGAGGGCATTGCGGTACCTCTTCAACACAGTGTGAGCGGCCTCCATTTGCTGCGCAAAATCCTCTTGGTAGGGAGTGAGAGTCAGACCTTCCGGGCCATCGACCAGATAAAGCACGTCACCCTTGCCGGCATTGAGCTTCGTAAGTGCCTCTTTGGGGAGCACGATTCCCATGGAATTTCCGATGGCAGTAACCTTCACCTTCAGCATGGCATGCGAACCCTCGACGTAATAACAAGTGTTAGTACGGAGTGTAGTCATGCCTAACCACTGCGTCAACACGGACCGGCTTCTTCGCTGCGCTCCAAACCCGTCCGGTTACGCAAAGCGTTAGAGTTTATTAGAGCCTATTAGAGAATATGGCAGAAATTAACTACCTGTTTCGAAAACCAAAGTATCCTGTGTTGATAGAAACAGACTTGAGAGTATTTGGGGTTCGTGATGGTCAGAAGATCGAAAGGCTACGCACGAAAGAGTTGTTCACGAAAAAGGACTCATATACGCTTATTGATTCAACAGGAGAAGGTTGGATGTTTATGCCGGAAAAAAGCGTAATCAGCCCTTTTTCTATAAATAAGCAATGGACAAAATTGAAGATAATCGAATTTTTTAATTCCACCCTCACTAACTTGGGAATCTCTGAAAGGTTTGAGGCAGGGAGTCTTTCAAACAAAAGGCTGGACAAAATAATCAATGATATCGTTGAATTTGAAGGTAAGCTCTAAAAATGCACCCAAGTTCGCGCTTCGCGCGGGACCTCGCTTATCGCTCGGCTCATTGGCTTTGATGTTGCAAATCAGCGGAAACACGGGGTTTCGTTCTATGAAGCCCAGTGTGCCTTTCTTGATGCTAGGCGCGTAATTGCCGAAGATCTGAGTCATAGCCATGAAGACAAACGGTATTACTGCTTCGGCTCAAACCGAGAAGGCACTGGCATTCTCACCGTTCGGTTCACGTATCGATCTGGCTGCATCCGAATAATTGGTGCGGGCTACTGGCGCAAAGGAAAGAAGGTCTATGAGCAAGCGAATTCGGTATAGCAATGAGCCGATTGGCGAAATCAAATTGGTGCCAGATTTTCTTCCTTCACCCGAAGAAATGGCGCTGAAGAACGAGCAAACGAAGGTCATAATCTCTTTGAGTTCGGAAAGCGTGTCCTTTTGCAAGGAGGCGGCGAAGAAGCATCACACTCAGTACCAGAAAATGATCAGGCAGCTGCTTGATGAGTGAGTATGTTTCGCAGCAAAAAAGCGCTAACAAGTAAATCCAGCGGACGCTGTAAACGGCGCCGCTGATTTAGGCGTGTGTGCCGGGCATGGCACGAAACTGATCGGGCGGAAGTCCCGATACCAGGTATTCGCGGAGCCGAAGGTTAGGAGACGGGTAAGGGCGTCACTGTGAGGTGGGGTCTGGAGGGAGCCCAGTCCAAAACGGCGGTGCGATGAACAGGAACTGGATATGACGTGTGAGGTAGACGGGGCGAGTGGGGAGGTGACCACGAAGCCCGCCATCTGCAAATGGTCTACGTTCTATAAATCCAGCGTCTATGCCGTGAACGTTTGGTGTCTTACCCTTGGGTGAGAAGTACGGCTTCGAACGCCCAAGCCATGGTAGCCCTGTGTGTCAACCTGAGCCCATACAGTGTTTGTCTGGGATAGCATATAAATCAGGGCTATGGATCGGGAACCCTCAAGATGCCCAAACCTGTAACCGATCTGCCGGATTCTCAGGTGAGCCCGGCGCCAGCATCGGAGAAACGTACCCGGCGTAGGTTCTCTACCGAGTACAAGCTGCGCATTATCACTGAAGCTGAGGCCTGCAAACGAGGCGAGCTGGGTGCCCTACTGCGTCGAGAGAACCTGGACAGCAACCAGCTGCAGCAGTTGCGCCGTGAGTTCGCTGAGCATGGTGTGCAAGGCCTGGGCAAGTCTTTGCCAGGTCCCAGCCCGTCGAAGACGCCAGAACAGCGTCGGATCGCGGAACTGGAGAAGGCGAACGCGCGCTTGACACGGAAACTGCAAATTACCGACGACTGTCTGGATCTCCAAAAAAAACTTTTGTCGGTGCTCGATCGCTCCAACAATGGGAGCGATCTGTGAACCAGGTCCTCAATGAGCGTGTGCAGCGGCTGCTGGCTGACAGGCATGTTTTATGGAATGATTCATCGGCCAGCCATTTACTTTCCAATTTCTTTAGCAACTAAAATGGCCGCCGCTGCCGTGTTAGGTGTTAGGTGTTTGGTTTTTTGGGATTGGCGGAATTGTGCTGGCAACATTAATTTTTAATTCTGAGATGAAGAAAAGGCAGGATTACAGTCGTTGGCCAATAATTATTGCAGGTGCAACAATTTCTATACTTTGCTCTGTTGCCATCTATTTCTCAGTACTCGCCTTGGCATGGGGGATATTCGGCTAATGAGTTGCTTGGTTGTCCACATAGCCAGAGCAATCAAGCCGCTCCTTCCAGTCGCTGGACGGTGCTAACTCTGCGCCCCTGTTGCAAGCGTTAGGCTACCCTGATTCTGAGATTGTATGGAAACTGAAAAAGAGAAAATGCTGACTGGTCGACCGTATGATAGTAGCGATCCACAGTTGAAAAGGGATCGTCTTCGAGCACGGGAATTTTGCTATAGGCTGAATAGTCTGTCACCTGAAATATTTGAGAAGGAGCGAGAGTATCTCATCGAACAACTGCTTGGGGAAAAATCTGATTTGTACATTACACCCCCTTTTCAATGTGACTACGGCACAAATATTTCTGTTGGGCAAAATGTGTATTTTAATTTTAATTGTGTAGTACTCGATGTCGTAAGAATCACGATTGGTGACAACGTACTGTTTGGCCCTAATGTTCAACTGCTAACAGCTTCGCACCCTATAAATCCATTAGAGCGACGAAGTGGTTTAGAGTTTGGTAGGGAGATAGAGATTGGCGATGATGTTTGGGTCGGGGGCGGCGTAATAATATGTCCCGGTGTAAAGGTTGGTGAGGGTGCAGTTATTGGGGCTGGCGGTGTGGTAACAAATGACGTACTCCCAAATACGGTAGTGGCAGGGAACCCATGCAAGGTAATCAAAAGTCTGACCTGACAAACGCATGCAGTCGGACCCAGACGAGTTGGGCCGCTGATGCGATGCGTGATGTGAGCCATTTCCAACCATGGATGAGAATTGTGAAGTCGCTGATGACAATATTGATGATTGTTATCTTGAACGTTGCTATTGCGTTTGAAAAAAGCGATACAGACATGAGTCGCTTAATGGGGTTTGAGTATGAAGGTGAAGCGATAAATCCGAAATGTGTGAATCTTCTGCAAACGTGGATTAGCGAGAGTACTGAGTTTGGAATTATTACAAGCTCAATAATTATAGACAGTTGTCAGGACAGCAATTTGGCATTTGAGGGTAAAGACTACTCTATCAGAAATGACGGAACTGTCTCATATTACGAAGATCCAGATGACGGCCATTCGTATTTTGGATATAGAGTAGTTGGTAGAACTCTAAACAATGTTTTTGTATTGTTTCACTCGGAATACATCGGGTTATACAGCCTGACAGAGCAAGACATGCGATTTGATTTTTCAAAAAATAAAACAAAAACGGTGAAGGTTTTGGCGAAGCTAAGTGAAACTTATATGCCATGTTTTGATTCTGCATTAACTCGAGGAAATAAATTAATAATTATCAAGTCAGTTTGGGAAAGCTCGGCTTCTAGGGCGGCCCGGTGTACTGATGTGAAAGAAACCCTCACCTTTGACCTCGGTGATTTTTAATCTAATGTTTCGTGACCATGGTTGTGGCAAACCACATAACAAGACACTTGTTCGGACGCAAACTGCGCTGCGCGTCGTATGCGTCGTACAGTTTCATCGTGAGGGCGCGTATTGACAATCTGTAAGACGTACATACACTGTACGTATGATTACGTTTGAATAGCATGAAGCCAAGGACCGGGTAAATCAGAAAAAGCACGGAGTCTCTTTCGAGGAGGCGAAGTCCGTATTTTTCGATGAGTACGTCATCCAGTTCTACGATGAAGAACATTCTTCGGAAGATGATCGTTTAATCATGCTCGGCATGAGCAATGAAGGCCGAATTTTGATCGTTTTTCACTGCGAGCGAGGAAGAGGAGGAACGATCCGTATCATTGCGGCCCGTAAAGCCACAAAGACAGAGCGGGGCTTCTATCCGCGAGGTGCGTTATTAGAGCTGAATACGATTTTTCCAAAATGAAATCTCGAAAGAACCCCTACGCCTCGAAGTTGAAGAAGCCGGTAACGATTCGGCTGGGGGAAGATGTCATTGGGTACTTCAAGCAAATGGCAGATGAAACGAGTATCCCTTACCAGAGCCTCATCGATCTTTATTTGAGAGACTGCGTTGCCCAGCATCGGAAGATTGATCTGAGTTGGCAGGAGAAATCGCCCTAACAGAGTGGTCAACTTCGTTCGCTTTGCTCATTGGGGCGCGCAGCAAGCTGCGCGTCCGCTACCATGGCGTTCACTCCAGAGCCGCGCGACGACTTTGCCAGTTGAGGTTCCCATGCCCGTCATCTCAGAAACCAACGACATCACATCTCTTCACGCCCGCCGGAGGAAGTCCCTTGGGCCGGCCTATATGCATTTTTACCAGAAGCCTGTGCATCTGGTGAAAGGCGAAGGCGTCTGGATGTGGGACACCGAGGGAAAGCAGTACCTGGACTGCTACAACAACGTCGCTTCGGTCGGTCACTGTCACCCGCATGTGGTGGATGCGCTCTGCCGTCAGGCCCGCACGCTGAACACCCACACGCGGTATCTGCACGCGTCGGCGGTGGAATATGCGGAGATGCTGGCTGAAACTCTGCCCGGTGACATTTCGGTGTCGAATCTGGTCTGCACCGGGTCCGAGGCTAATGATCTTGCCTGCCAGATCGCCCGGCTGGTGACGGGCAATCGCGGCCTCATCATCCTGAAGAACACATACCATGGCGGGACCACGCTGGTGCATGAACTGTCGCCCAGTAGCCGGGCGGTTGCGTGCCCCGATTACGTGGTCGAGATTGATGTGCCCGATACCTACAGGGGTCTGCATGTGGGGGATGCCGCGGCATTTTCTGCCCACTATGCCGGTTTGGTTGACGCCGCAATCGAAACGCTCACCGTCCGCGGGCACGGGGTGGCGGCGCTGATGATCGATTCGATCTACGACGCTCCCGGCATCTTTGCGCCGCCGCCCGCCTATCAGCAACAGCTTTTTGCCGCCGTGCGTGCCGCCGGAGGGCTGGTGATCGCCGACGAAGTGCAATCGGGTCTCTGCCGTCTGGGCGACCATTACTGGGGGGTGATGGACAGCGGCGAGGCGCCCGATTTCATCACCATGGGCAAACCGATGGGCAACGGTCACCCGATCGCGGTGACCGCGACAACACCAGACATCATGCAGGCATTTGTCGATGCCGGCGGCGACTATTTCAACACTTTCGCCGGCAATCCGGTCTCGGCCGAGGTCGGTAAGGCGGTGCTTGAAGTGGTGGCGCGGGACGATCTGTTGACCAACGTCAAAGACACTTCGGCCTATCTGATCGCTGGCCTGAACCGATTGGCCGAGAAACACGACATCATCGGCGACGTCCGCGGCAAGGGCTTTTTTCTGGCCGTCGAACTGGTGCGCGACCGGGCCTCTAAAACCTCGGCAGGCCCAGAAACACTGAGGGTCGTTGAATGGGCCAAGGACAATGGTTTGCTGATCTCGAACATCACCAGAGCAGGCAACGTTCTGAAAATCCGCCCGCCCCTGGTTTTCGGAAAGCAGCACGCCGACCTCGCCCTCGAAACCCTCGACGCCGCGCTCAAGGCAATCTGAAACAGAGCCGGCGGGCGGATAAAAACGAAAACCGGTCCGGAAGATACGGGCCGCGTCATCGCGGTCTTTGAAGCATTGACATATAGGTACCCTGGTACCATAGTACCAAAATGGCAAAGACAGTCGTACGCGTACAAACCGGGGTCCGTATAGAAAAACGGATACTCAAAGTGCTTAAAGGGCTTTCCGAACAGTTGGATATCTCGCTGGGGGATCTGATAGAAGGCATGGCGCTCCATTGCTTTGAAGGTAGAGCCCCACCCTTTACCGAAGACACGCTCGAGAAAATCGAACAGCTCAAGCAGGTGTATGACCTGGACTTAACGGCTTCGGATAGCCACAAGCTCAGCGAATAGGGAGCCCGACCATGGCGGGTAAACGCTCAGACCTGCTCGCGCAATTTGAGGCTTTTGAGGTTGACCCTGCCGAATTCGGCCACCAACAACACGTTCAGGTCGCCTATGAGATGCTGAACAGGTACAGCTTTCTGGATGCGTGCGCAAAATACGCGAACGCGATCAACACGATTGCGACCAACGCAGGCGCGTCAGACAAATTCAATGTCACCATCACTCTTGTTTTTCTAAGCCTGATAGCTGAGCGGGTGAGTGCTTCCAAGGAGTCCAGTTTCGAAGCGTTCCTGGCGCAAAACGATGATCTCTTGTCCAAAGACGCTCTGAGCAAGTGGTATTCGCCTGAACAATTGAATTCAGATTTCGCACGAAGGCATTTCCTGTTACCGACTCGTGTCCTGTCCCACAGGTGAATGATGTGCCGCCTCCCGCGCAGACGCCCCCAGCCAACCGTACTTCCAGAATCGAGACGATCTGCGTCTCGGTGAATCGCGACTTTCTCATCTGCGCCTCCTCCGCTAATCATGCCAGAGGTTTCTACTAATGAGCTGTCTACCTATTGGGGAAGCTTACGAACGAACCGAGGGGTGGCCGGGCTGCACGGCGGCGAAGTAAAGCAACGGTCAGCGCGTTGCGAATCGGGTCTAAGAGCATGCGACGATGAATGAATCGAGAAACGGCATACTTTCCAGTTTGATCCCCGCTTTGATCTCAGCGCTGCTGATCGGGCTGCTGGTGTTCCCGGCGAGCTTGCCGGCAGCCGATGCGCCGGTGATGCGCGCCGAGAACCTCGGCGACACACCGTTGTTCACGCAGCCGCTCCTGCTCGCGGTCGCCAACCTCAACCAGCGTATCAGCACCACCACCAATGCCGACGACAGGGCCCGTCTGACGCGTCAGCGCGCCCTCGTGCTGGAACAACTCACCCGGACCATACTGTCCCGAGGCGGCAAAGGCTTTGCAGCAACGCTTTCCGCGGACGAACTGCGGCGTCTGCGAAACACTGTCTTGAGTGCCCGGCGCAGCGGGGACAAGACCGCCGAGATGACCGCGATTCTCCGGCTCAACAGCGCGATCCTGGGCCAGAGCTTTACCGAACTGCTGACGACGGTGGCACGTCACTGGATCAGCTTCGCCCCAGCCGCGGACTTCAGCCGCGCGTTCAGCAGCTTCGAGCAACGAACCGCCTTCAATCAGACTCCCTTCGGACGCGCCGTCCAGGATTCGCAAGCCGCCGGATCGACCACGCTCAGCAGCGGCGAGCAAGCGTTGATCGGCGCGTATCGTGATTACAGCCAGCGCGCCGAGGTCTATGACGCCGTGGTGCAGTCTCTGTTGGGCTTCGTCAAGGGCGCGGCAACGAGCAATCGGCTGTTGCATTGGCTCGGCATCAGCGCGCTGATCGGCGCCATCGACGCGCAGCCCTGGGCCATCGACATCAACGCCAGGATGCTACCGGGCAGCGTCTCCAGGATTGGCCAACTCACCAGCGTTGGCCAACTCTTCGCTGCCGTTATTTTGTTTCTGGCGTTAACCGGCATCGGCCTGATTCTGCTGCCGATGCTGCTGCGCCCTCTGCGACGGGCATTGCCGCAACGTCCGCAGAGCGCACAGCAGGACCCGACCGAATCGGAGCGCTTTTTCCGTCTGCTTGAGCAGTCCTTTCTCGGTCCGCTGCGCGTCCTGCTGGTGCTGATAGCCATCGCACTGGCGACGCGCATTCTGTTTTTGCGCGAATCCGACGAGCGCGTGCTGGACGTGATCGACAGTCTTTACGTCGTGCTCATCGTTTGGGCGCTGCTGCGCCTGATCAACAACCTCGTGATGCTGTATTCGAGAGAGCTGCTACGCCGCCATCCGACCCTGCGCGGAGAGTTGGTCAACTTCTTGTCCAGCGTGACCCGCTTTCTGGTGATCGTGATCGCCGTGCTCTACCTGCTGCAGCGTTTCGGCTTCGACATCCGCGCCCTGCTGGCCTCGCTCGGCATCGGTGGTCTGGCGGTCGCGTTTGCGGCCAAGGAGACCATCGCGAACATCTTCGGCTGCATTTCCATCATCGTCGATGACATGTTCCAGCAAGGCGATTGGATCGTGACGCCGGACGGTGAGGGTACGGTGATCGATGTCGGCCTGCGTAGCACCAAGATCCGCACCTTCGACAACGCGGTGATCTTTCTACCCAACGCCTATGTGGCCAGCATCGACGTGCGCAACTGGAGTCGGCGCAAACTGGGTCGACGGATCGAGTTCACGCTCGGGCTCGAATACGGCGGCGATATGCAGCAGGTGAAGAAGACCGTCGACGACATTCGCGGCATGCTGATCGCCCATGAGGATATCGCCGACAGCAGCACCGACACCAGCAACTACACCGAGCAGCAACTGGGGAAGATCTCCGATGCGATGGATGAATACGGTATCAAGCGGACGCTACTGGTCTATCTCGATGCCCTCGGCGACAGCTCGCTCGACATCCTGATCTACTGCTTCTCCAAGACCGTCGACTGGGAAGGATGGCTCCAGGTCAAGCAGGATGTGATCTTTCGCTGTTGCGCCATCGTCGAGGCCAACGGCCTCAGCATCGCGTTCCCGAGTCAGACGCTGTATCTGCGTCAGGACGGTGGGCAAACGGACGATGCTGCCGCGCCCAATCCTGTCGCGTCCGATCATTGACCCGATTTTCAAGCACGCTGGAAGTAGCAGAACGGAAAACATGCGAACCGTTGTCTCTGTCTTCATCGCCAGCACGCTGTGGGCTACCCTGCCGACAGGATCAGGGAACGGCTCACTGCAGTCCGATAGCGTCTCTAGGAGCCTGTCCGACTTAGGCCGCCCTACTGCGGAACGACGGATACCAGCGCGATTTTCCCCGTGATCTCGTTAAATAGAGCCCACTATTCGCCTCAATCGCGGGAAAAATCGCACTCGGCCCCGACGTCCCTCGCTACGAACGCCTAAGTCGGGCAGCCCTAGCGTGTATACCTTGAGGGGCGATCACAACCGCAGCATCGGCCACCAGATCATGGACTGGGGCGTAGGCGGGTCATCGGCGTTTTTTTTGGTCAGCTCCCACCGCCACGCGCGCTCACACTCAGGATTTCGTCGGCAATTTCGCGACTGAGGGTGCCGAGGGTACGGCTCTGTGCTGCAACAAAGTCCTGGTAGCTTATTCCTCGGGTGGGCTCGCGAATCACTGACCGGCCGCTGGCCAGATTTTGCCGTCGGTCGCGGCTGGCGACCACCCACTGGGCGTCCAGCACCACATCGCCACCCAGGCTGCCGTCCAGGCCCAAAATCGAGAGATGAACCCGATACCTCGGGTCAATGGGTTCCTCCCAGGGATAGACAAAAACGCTGTCGCTGCCGGTCAATACCGACAGGTTCTGGGCGACCACCCGCAGCAGGTCGCTGCTCAGTGAACCGCCCCAACGATGAAACTCGTCCAGCTCCAGCGTGTTGGTTGCAGAGCGTGTCACCAGTTGCGGGCGATCCAGATACTCCGGAATCTGGGCCGGCCCGACACCGATGCTCAACCTGGCTGCGTCGGCAGGGGGCGGCTCGTAGGCTTGACTGATCGGTTCCAGCATGTAGAACTGGGACGGCGGCGTGTTGGCGCATCCGGCTGCGGCGAGCAGCAGCGCATACAGGGTCAGTTTGGTGGCTGTGCTAAGCGTGTTCATCGCGTGTCTCGTTTGCCTTTGATCAATGCGTCGGGGTGCCGCTCCAGGTAGTCCGCCATCAGCCTGATCGAGCGTGCCGCTGTCGACAGTTCCTGAAGCGTTCTGGCGAGCTCATGGTAAATGGGCGAATCCTCTCTCAGGACATTCTTTTCCAGCAGGGCCAGATCGCGTCCGGCCTGGGCGAGGGTTGCCTGCAACTCCGGCAAGGTGTCTGAGTTGATGCGCCGGGTGATCTGCTCACTGTGCTCCAGGGTTTGCTCGAGGCTTGCCAGAGATTGCGTCAGTTCCGGTGCGTTGGTCAGACGACTGGCGCCCGCCAGCGTTGAATTCAGGTTGTCGCCGATCTGCTCGAAGGGAATGGCCTGCATCCGTGTTAACAGGGCTGTGAGGTCGGCGCGCAGTATTTTCAGTTCCCCTGGGATGGTTGGCATCACCAACACACCGTCTTCGATGCGCACTTCCGCGGGTGGCGCGTCGGGGAAGAAATCGATGTCTACGAAAAGCTGGCCGGTGAGAAGACTGCCGGTCTTGAGTTGGGCCCTGAGACCCTTGGCAGCAAGCTGTTTGAGCTGATGCACTCGCTGATCGGTGCCTTCTGCCCTTACGCCAGCCTTAAGGACAATACGCTCCGGCTGGTATTTGATCCAGACAGGCACACGGAAATCCAGGTCCTTGGCGTTTCCCTGCAGTTGGAAGTCAATCACCTCACCGATCTTGACCCCCCGGATTTCTACCGGTGCGCCGATGCTCAGCCCTCGTATCGAGTCATCAAAGAAGAGCAGCATGGTTTCTTCCCGGTAAGAAGCAAGCTGCAGGGCGGTATCGCGGTTTGGGTAGAGTTTGAACCGATGGCTGTCGCCCACCGTGGTTTCGGCGGATGGGTTTCCGGATGGGTTTGTGGATGGCGTTTCGAAGGCGATGCCGCCCCCAATGATGGCCGAGAGGGATTCGGTGTCGAACTGTATGCCGTTGGCGCTCAGTGATGCCGTGATGCCGCTGGCGTTCCAGAACCGCGTGTCTTTGGCCACCAGTTTGTCATAGGGATGATGCACGAAGATTTTAATGCTGAGGGCTCTGCCATCCGGACCGAGCTTATAACTTTCAACCTCCCCGGCGGGCAATCGTCGATAATAGACCTGTGAGCCCACTTCGATGGAATCCAGGCTGTCGGCCTCCAGGATCAGGCGTTTCCCGGGCGTGTCACGAGCGATCACCGGTGGGTTTTCTCTGCCGGTGAAGCTTCGCTGAGGCTTTCCCTGGTCGCTGGGTGAAATGGCCAGGTACGGTCCGGAGAGCAGCGTGTCCAGCCCGGTGAGTTGAGTGCCCCTCAACCGGGGTCGGGCCACCCAGAATCGCGTGTTCTCGGTCAGGTAAGGTTCAAATGCTTTGTCCAGAAGTGCCGTTATGGTCACCGACTTGAGGCCGTCGCCCAGCTCGACGCTGCTGACCTCACCAATGTCTACGTCCTTGAACTTGACCTTGGTCTTGCCCTCGACCACCCCTTCGGCGGAGACGAAACTGATCACGACGGAGGGGCCTTTCTCGCTCTGAGCCTTGTAAATCAACCAACCGCCGATCAGAACCGCCACCAGCGGCACAATCCAGATGATCGATATTCGGTTGCCGTGTTCGACCACGGCCTCGGCGGCGTTGATGGACTCGTTGGAGGTACTGGGCATCGGTTACTCCATGGAATCCCAGATCAGGCGGGGATCGAAGCTCATGGCTGCGAACATGGTGAGCACCACGACGCCTGCGAAGAACACAGCGGCCGGTCCAGCCGCGAAATTGGCCAACACACCCACATGAACCAACGCCGCCATGATGGTGATGACATAGATATCCACCATCGACCATCGGCCTACTGTTTCCACGATTCGGTATAGCCGGGTGCGGTCTTTTGGCCGCCAACGGGATTTGAGCTGGACACTGAGCAGCAGGTAGGTCAAGGCGATCAGCTTGAGTAAGGGCACGAACACGCTGGCGACGAAAATGACCAGCGCGATGGGCCACTCGCCGGCCTGGATGAAATAGATCACGCCACTTAGAATGGTGTCGGCTTGTACGCTGCCGAGCGCACTGACTTCGCTGATGGGCAGCACGTTGGCCGGTATGTAAAGTACCGCGGCAGCGAGCAACAGGGCCCAGGTTCGCGAAAGGCTGTTGGGTTTTCGAAAGTGCACCGCGGTGCCGCATCTCGGGCACAGCGTCCTGGTGTTTTCCGGGGTCGGCGACAGGTGAACCAGGAGTTCGCAATTGTGACAACTGGTCAGCCCCAGCTGTTTTGCGTTGGCGGCATGGGTCACGGCCGTTCGTCCTCCAGGCGTCTCCAAACCTCCACCGGATCGAACGTGCTGCTGGCCGCGGTCACAACCACGATCAGAACGGCAAAAGACCACAGGGCGGGACCTGGGATGATGGTGGCCATCTTGGACAGTTTCACCACGGTGACCAGGATGCCCAGCATGAAGACCTCCAGCATGCTCCAGGGGCGAAGATGCTGGATTGCCCTGAACACCCCGCCGACATCCCAGGGACGCCGGTCGAAGTAAAGGGGCAGAACCACGGACATCATGGCCAGCAGCTGGAACAGAGGGGCCAACACGGCGGTCACCAGGACGACCGCGGCAACCGGCCAGTCGCCGGCGACATACAGTATCCGCACGCCCTCTAGCAGCGTGGTGTGTATGGCCGTACCTTGAATCTCAAAACCCAGAAACGGGTAGACATTGGTCACCACGAACAGCACCAGACCGGCGATGGTCAGGGCCAACGTGCGCTGGATGCTGTCGGGTCTTCTGCGATAGATGACCGCACCGCACCGCCGGCATTTGAGTGTCGCGTGTTGATCCAGCGGTGGCACCGATTCCAGCAGGTCGCACTCGTGGCATGCGACCTGTGCGAACGGCATTGTCTGCAGCGCGTCTGCTGGACGTGATCTGGATTCCATGGACAGGTGCGTTGCCTAAAAAAGGGCGAGACAGAACTTTTGGAGGGAACCTCTGATCTATTCGTGAACGTGCATCTTGCGACTGAACTGCACAGCTTCATCGTTGCAAATCTTGGCAATAGCACAACTATTACCCGCGATCTCCCCCTCGATCCGCCCCTTGAATCTGCACATTTCACCCTCCAATCTGCTTCGTCCAGAATAAATCAGAGGCTCCCCAGGGGAAGCCCTGAACATACCGCTCCGAATATACCGCCGCGGCCGTATCATCCCGATTTCGGGTGATACCAGATCGGAGAGGTATAGGCACGCTCCTGGGTTGTCATCGGCACGTCGGCTGACATCTTGATTCCGTAGCGGAATGCGTCATAAGCAGTCCAGCGCGGGGTTGGGATCTCCATCACGCGGCCGTAGTAGAACGCCTTGAGGTTCGGGTCGAAATCCGGATCGGTCCATACAGCGGCGAGTTCCGAGGCCCCGATGGTGTTGGTCCAGTTGGCATTTGCCACATCCACCGTGTTGCCCACCGCGGGCAGGTTGCCGTCGGCGCCCAGTGCCCGGTCGCCCGACCAGGCGACGTCATAGACCTTTTCCTGTGCGGTGCCGTCCTCGCCGAGCCAACCCTTGACGATCTGGATGCGGTCCAGATTCGCCCCGATTGGATCGCGCAGGGCGAAGAACATAAACGTTGGGGCCGCTGCATCGGCGGGCGCGACGCGCAGATCGCCACCCATGGGTACGCCCCGCTCATAACCCACCACCGCCGGCATGCGCGAATTCAGGTCCTGATCGGTGAAATCCCACCCGCCAAACAGTCTCACCGACATACGCGGGCCGGTGGTGCCATAGACTTCCTTGCGTTCCATGGCATCGAAGATCGATTGCCGGGTGTTTTCCCTGGCCCAGACCGCGGCCAGGCCCGAGGCGACGGATTGCCATCCCGCGATCAAGCCCTGATCGGTCTCGGCGAACGGATGTTCCCAACGCGTGGGACTGGGTTCCGTTCCAGCATGTTTGCCGAAAAAGTTGTCCTCTTCCGCGTCGGCAAGGGAGGTATGACTGTCGGTGGAACCCAGCATGCCGAACTTGTAGGGGTTGGTGCCGAGCCTGGCCTCAATCTCCAGTCCTCGTTTCAGCGCCTCGCGGGCATATTCCCCGGCCAGCATGTCGTCGGTCTTGGCCTGCGACAGGTCCAGATTGCCCACGTCCCAGGTTTCGTAGTCGGCAAACTCGTCATCCGGCGACAAAAACGGGTGGGTTTCGCCGTCACCCTTGATCTGAGTGACCTCATAAAGGGGCTCCCATTTGTCCCGTTCGCTGACGTAGGTCTGGTCCAGGGCGACGCCGTTCCACTGTGCCTCAAGCGGGAACATGATTCCGTTAGACAGGTTGCCGTTATGGGGGATCGCCAGCACATTCCCGCCGGTCACCGCCTCATAGTTGCTAAGGTACTTCCACAACTCCCGGGGATCGGGGCTGCCGATGGGGGGCGTCATAATAAAGGGTTCAACCTGCCCGGCCTTGTCCCCGTCATCGCGGAATACAACGACCCGGTGCATATTGTTGCCCTTGATCAGTGAGGTCCACTCAAAACCGATCAGCGCGGTGAACAGCCCGGGCTCGTTCGCGGCTTCGGCATTGTCGATCACGTGGTCCCAGACCGATCGATAGGTCCGCGAACCCGGCGAGTACTGTGCCATCAGGTCCGGATCGACCGAACCCTGGGAGAAATTCGTAATCAGGTCCAACGCGGCCTCGACCGCGGCCTCGCCGCCCTCGTTCAGGCCCGAGTTCCAGCGTGCGGCCTGCTCAAATTCAAGCAGTTCCGGCTTGCCGACCTTGAGATCGTCGATCAGGCCCATGCCGTCGGAGTGGTCGGCCACCACCAGCCAGTCCAGTGGCCGGGACAGCCGCACGGGTTGACCGGTGCTGCTGATGACCTCTTCGCCCCGGGCGAATCGGTAGGCCTCCGACGGGGTGAGGCGGTTGCCGAAAAGCCCCGCATCCATCGACAGGGAAGTATGAAGATGAGAATCGCCCCAAAGAGGCCGTTCCGGGTAACTTCTCTTTGCGTAGGGTGAGTAGGCCTTGCCGGTGTACGCGCCGGAGAGCTGCTCAGCTGTTGGTGCGCCAATATCCTGGCCGGCGGCCGGGATGCTCAGAATCAGCGCAAACGCGGTGGCGGCAGGCAGCAGCAACTTGCCCATTATCAGTCTCCTTATAAGAGGGTCGATCGCAGGTACTGTTGTTGCAGTCTACTACGGAGCCTCTGATTTATTCTGGACGAAGCAGATTGGCGGGTGAAATGTGCAGATTCAAGGCGCGGATCGCGGGCAATAGTTGTTCTATTGCCAAGATTTGCAACGATGAAGCTGTGCATTTCAGTCCCAAGATGCACGTTTACGAATAGACCAGAGGCTCCCGTGCACCGGCTCTCTTACAGGCCAGTGGGCATCGCGGCCTCCGTTTTCGGATGCCAGCACGGGACGTTGCACCGCGGACGTCGTCGCAAGTCTAGAACTGGTCGGATTCGGCGCTGAACCCGGTCGAAGTTTCTGTTGTCGTCCAGCTTCGATCCTTGGCAAGCTGCCGGGGTGATTTCGACTCAAGGTGGTTCCGCCATGTCGTTTGTACCTGAATTCGTCGATCGCGACGTCCGGGCCGTTCAATCGTGGATGCAGACCCGGCCCGATTCGCAATCGGTTGCAACCTTCACCCCCGGACCCGGAATTCAGAAACTCGCCCTGGAATTCGACATCCAACGGTTGCGGGATGCCTTGGATGAATGCCTGGAGCGGGAAACATTCAAGGGGGCGATGCAGGCTCAGGGCTTCGCGGCGCTGCCCCTGACCCAGCGACCGGGGCAGACCGAGTGGACGGACAACGATCTGTCCGGCCGGTACTGGCTCCGGGCGGACGAGCGCTATGTGGAAGAGCCACGCGAGGCATCGGTGCCGGAGGCAGAGTTTTCCGAGTTCAATCCGAAGTTCAGCGGCACGTACTTCGAGCATGTCCATCGGGAGTTGAGCAAACGATTTCCCATCGGCCGCACCCGCGTCCTGTCCAAGGATATTTACAATTGCAATTCCTGGCACCGCGACCCGGAACCGCGCCTGCACATCCCGATCACTTCAAATCCCGGGTCACTGTTCGTGGTCAACCATCATGTGACCCACCTGCCCGCCGACGGCTCGGTGTACTTCACCGACACCCGGGGTTATCACACCGCGCTCAATGGCGGTGAGACGCGGCGCGTGCATCTGGTCGCCGCTCTGGCCTACGACCCGCTTACCGAATAAAGCGCCGGCCTGCGCATAACCGAGCCGCTGCCTGCGTTGGGTTGGACCAGAGTCATCTGGTCAGTCCGTAGCGATCCACCACCCATTGGGTTGCCTCGGCCAGGTTGTCAAAGCAGGCCGTGGCGCGGCTGAAGTCGTGATGCCTGGACATGTCGGTCGGCACCGCCAGGCAGGCAATGCCTGCGTCGGCCGCGGCGGATACACCATGCTCGGTGTCCTCGATGGCTATGCATTCGTTTGCACCCAGGCCCAAGCGAGCCAGCGCGAACAGATAACCGTCGGGCGCGGGCTTGCCCTGGTCCACGTCATCCAGTGAGACAATCTCACAGAACAGGTCTTCCATTGCGTGGGCTTGCAGGCTGGCCAGTACCGCCATCCGCGCCGCTGCGGTGACGACAGCGGTTTGCATGCCGTTGCGTTGGAACAAAGCGATGGAATCGCTCACGCCCGGCAAGAGTGGAAACCCCTGCCGTGCCAGATGACTCTGGGTGGCGGCCTGTTTGGCATCCGCCAGGGATTCGGCGCTGACGGTCAGTTTGTTGCGCTGGACGAATGATTGCGCGTTGCTGATCGCCGGCATACCGGCATGGTGCTTTCGGTAGTTTTCCTGGGACAGGGACACGCCGTGCGGCGCAAGAAGGTCGCACCACATTTGAAAATGCACCGGCTCGGAATCAACCAAGGTTCCGTCGTGATCGAACAGAATCGCCTTCACAGTGGCATATGGTTCCATGGATAGGGTGATTCCTGACGCGTATCGGCGCTAAGGCCCGTTGATGGTGCGGGCTAAGCGCCTTCGGGTCATGCGACGGCGGGCGGCCGCCTGCATTGACCGCCCGCGCCTCCATGGGACTCGGCGGATAAACTCTTAGTCCTCGGGATCAGGTATGCGGCCCAACAGGGGTACCCTCAACCAGCAGTCGAGTAACACCAGAAGCGACATGAGGCCGATGGCCGCAGCGAGTAAACCCCCGCCGCCCATAATCAACCATACCGCCCACTCGCCGACCGAACCCAGCACCCAACCGGCGGCGTCCATCCACAGCCCAAGAAAGCCCACGATGGGCAAGAGCACTTGCCATAATCGGCCAATGTCCGCAGCGGCCAGCAGCAAGCTCAGGATCAAGACGATGACGCCCAAGGCGAAGATATGCACGTGCAACTGCATGAGCAGCTTGCCACCGGGCAGTCCCCGCACGGTAAGCTTCTTGACGTCCTCAAAGCGGGTCAAGGGCATACCCGGCATGGCATCTGTCATGGTTGATGAGCGGCTGTGACAATTGGTGCAGTCCTCCTCCATGACCGCCTTGACGCCATCATCGTAGCCTTGCTGGGTTGCGCCTGCGGCGATCCACTCCTCGACAATGACGATTGATTCGTCCTCGGTGACGTACTCATACATTGAACCGTGCATGGCGCTGACCAGCAGACTGCCCGCGTACTTGGCTTTGACTGCGGAAACCTCCAGGGTCTCGCCCAGGCTGTGGTAGATGAGTAGCTCTGCGGAGGCCAAGGCGCCGAGCAGGGTGACGGCAAAAAGAGATACCGCCACCCTGGCGCCCAATACGAAGCGCTTTAGTCGCATGACAGCGCCCGTTACTCGGCGAACTTCAGTTCGTACACGCCATCATGGTAGACATGGTTGATCTGACTGTTGTCGAAGACCGCGATGCCGAAATCGTAGGTTTCCCCGAGGTCGGCGAACTGGACATCCTGCTCCGCTGCATTCTCGCCATCAGTGGTCAGTTTACGCTGGAGTTCGATGGTCCAGATGCCGTCTTTCCACATGGCCTGAGCTGCGATATCCCCGCGCGGCCCTTCGAATGGGGACACGATGATCCCGGGCAGCACATCGCCTTCTTTGAAATTATCTTCGAAGGGAACGGCTTCGGAAGCCAACAGCCAGTGATCGCCGGTGGCGCCGCTTTTTGGCATTGATGCCGGCTGGGATCCGTCCTCGCTTTTGTTGTTTTTATAGCCACCACCGGTCTTGGTGTCACCCTTGCGACCCCAGTTCTTGTTGGCAGCCGGGTCGGTTGTGGAGTCGATATACTGATCGTCGATCTGTCCCACCGGCGCTGAGCGCACCGATTTCCAGTGCCACATGTCGATGGTCTGTCCGTCCCGCGTCGTGTATTTGCGCCCTGGTGCCGTATCGGCGATGCCATTGTTCATGCCGTCTTCGGCGAGATGGCAGGCCGCGCCACACCCTTTCTTGCCGAACCCGCGTGCATCGATATCCCACAGCAGCGCGAATTTGTCCTCGTAGTAGGTGTTTTCGTGACCGGTGCTGTCCTTGTCTGCTGTTTGTTTCCAGCTTCCGTCGGTCTGCTTGACCCAGGGAGAGCGCATCAGGCTTTCGGTCGGGTCGTCGTACTGAATGACCATGTAGAGGTTCTCGGAATCATGCATGGCACGTATTCCGACCTGGGTCGCTTTCATGCCCGGATAGCCGTTGCTCGGTTCATAGGGCAGTTTGTCGACCATGATCTCTAGCGGTTGGGCTTGCTCCCAAACGCCTTCCATCACGCCGTCCAGAGTTGGTGGTGTATCGGTTTTCGCGCTGACCAGGGTAGTGGTTTCCGCCACCGCAATGGGTCCGGCACACAGTATGGCGATGCCTGCAATCGCGCCTTTGTTCATTTTCATTCGTTCGGCTCCTTGGGGTTGAGTCTTGGGTGTCAAACCCGGTTTTTCCAAGACAGAGGGTCACGGACTACGGGCCGCACGAATTTGCTTTTGGAGAATTCGTCCGCGAGCGGATTATCGCCTATAGTCAAAGCGCCATCGTGACCGAGATCATGGATTCGACTGACAGTCGAATCTAGAGTCCAAAGCGCCAACAGATGTGACTTTGTCCGGTGCCACCGTTTGCACGGGATCCGCGCTGAGCCGGATCTGTCACCGTTTTCGGTTGAGCCATTGCTGTGGCCTGCCGAGTCTGGCTGTTTGTTGTTCCAACTCGGGTTGGCCAGGAAAAATGAAAGTGGATACTCAGTCTCGCCGATCGAATTCTGGCGCAGGGGTCGCCCTGCAGCGGGGCCCGGCCTGGCTCGATCTCGCACAGGGCGTGAGCGGTTTGTTGCTGGTCGTGTTCATGTGGGCGCACATGTTCTTTGTCTCAAGCATTCTGCTGGGTGCCGATGCCATGTATGCGGTTGCCCGCATGTTCGAAGGTGAGTTCCTGCTCGGCAAGCCCTATCCGATTCTGGTCACCGCTGCGGCCGCCGGCGTTTTTGCCCTGTTCTCCCTGCACGCACTGATCGCGATTCGCAAGATTCCGGGCAGCTATCGGGAGTACCGGCAGTTCTGGCGACACGCATCGGCATTCCGCCACGGAGACACGGTGTTGTGGCTGGTGCAGGTTGTGACCGGCCTGGTGCTGATGCTGCTGGCGTTTGCCCATCTCTACCAGATGATGGCGCACCCTGCCGACATTGGACCCTATGCATCGGCTGACCGGGTCTGGACCGAGAGATGGTGGCCTTTCTATCTTGTTTTGCTGGTCATGGTGGAAGTCCACGGTGGCATCGGTTTGTATCGGCTTGCCTTGAAATGGGGTTGGGTCAAGACCACGCGGGGCTCGGCCGGGCGTCAGAAACTGCGTCGGGTGAAATGGGGCATTACGGTGTTTTTTCTGGTGCTGGGTCTGCTGACACTGGCGGCCTACATGAAGATCGGCTATGAGCATCGCCATGACGCGGGCGAGCGCTATGTGCCGGAACAACAAGCGAACTGAACCATGCGGGTTATTCACACCGACGTGTTGATTGTGGGTGGCGGCTTGGCCGGTCTCCGGGTGGCGATCGGGGCCAAACGCCGCGGCCACGAGGCCATGGTGCTCAGTCTGGTGCCGCCCAAACGTTCTCACTCCGCTGCGGCTCAGGGCGGTATGCAGGCCAGCCTGGCCAACTGCGTGAAAGGACGGGGTGACAACGAGGATGTGCACTTCGCCGACACCGTGCGCGGCAGCGATTGGGGTGCCGACCAGAGAGTGGTGCGCATGTTCGTCAATACCGCACCCAAAGCGGTGCGCGAGATGGCGGCCTGGGGCGTGCCCTGGAACCGGGTCGAACGGGGCGCTCGCACAGCCATTATCAATGGCGAGACCGTGTCGCTGGAGGAAAGTGACGAGGCCCATGGCCTGATCGACGCGCGCGATTTTGGCGGCACCAAGAAGTGGCGCACCAGTTATGTGTCCGACGGTACTGGCCATTCCATGCTCTACACCATGAGCGACCAGGCGATCGCGCAGGACATCCCGGTGCACGAACGCACCGAGGCCATCGCCCTGATTCACGACGGTGGACGGTGTTATGGCGCCATTGTCCGGCACCTGGTGACCGGTGAACTCCTTGCGTATGTGGCCAAGGCAACCTGCATCGCCAGCGGCGGGTTCGGCCGCATCTACCGGGTGACCACCAATGCCGTCATCAGCGAGGGTATAGGCGGCGCGATCGCTCTGGAAACCGGGGTCGCGGCCATGGGGAATATGGAGGCGGTGCAGTTTCATCCTACGGGCATTTTTCCCGCCGGAATTCTGGTCACCGAAGGCTGCCGAGGTGATGGCGGTTTGCTGCTGGATGACCGCGAGCATCGATTCATGCCGGACTACGAGCCGGAAAAAATGGAACTCGCCTCCAGGGACGTGGTTTCGCGCCGGATGGAGCAGCACATCAAGGCCGGCCATGGCGCCAAGTCCCGCTTTGGCGAGCATCTCTGGCTGGATATTCGTCTGCTTGGTCAGCACCACATCGATACCAAGCTGCGCGAAGTCAAGGAGATCTGCCACCATTTCCTGGGAATTGACCCGGTGCGGCAGTTGATTGCGGTCCGGCCGGCGCAGCATTACTCCATGGGCGGTATACGCACAGACCACCGGGGCGAGAGCCCGACTCTGCGCGGGTTGTTCTCGGCAGGAGAGGCGGCGTGCTGGGACATGCACGGATTCAACCGGCTGGGTGGCAACTCGGTTGCGGAGACGGTCGTGGCCGGCATGATCGTGGGTGAGTACATTGCCGATTTCTGCGATGGCAGCGAGGGAGAGATTACGGTTTCCACCGCGCTGATTCGCCAGTGCTGGGACCAGCAGAAGCAGCACCTGAGCGGACTGTGCGACGGCAAGGGTAGTGAAAACGCGTTTGAACTGATGCGTGCGATGCAACAAACCATGACCGACAAGGTCGGCATATTCCGCCATGGTGAGCAGTTGCAGGAAGCGGTGTCGGACCTGGAGGGCCTGTTGTCCCGCAGCCGCAGCATCGGCGTCGGCCGCCAACTCAGAGGGGCAAACCCGGAACTGGTAACCGCCTATAGGGTCCAGAAGATGCTCAAGCTGGCCCTGTGCGTCGCCACGGGCGCCCTGCAACGCGTCGAAAGCCGAGGCGCCCACTACCGCGAGGATTTTCCCCAGCGCAACGATCGTGAATGGCTGAAACGCACGCTCGCGTTATGGCCTGGTTCCGACGCGTCCGGTCCACAACTGAGATACGAGGAATTGTCGGTGATGGATATGGAACTCCCGCCCGGATGGCGCGGCTATGGCGAAAAGAATCATATCGATCATCCGCAGACCGCGGAGCGGCAAGACGAGGTCGAAGCGGTCCAGCAGCGTGTCGGCGCCGACAGATTTGCCGTGCAGGATGCCCTGATGCCCTATCGGGAGTGCCTTCCGTCCCGCTTTCGTGGGCGCAATGCCCGCCTGGGGGAGCAGGATCAATGAACGATCTGGAGCAAACGCGGCCGCGCAAGCTCAAGTTGCACATTCTCCGTGCGAATCCGCAGGATCCCGCGGATCAGCCGCACATGCAGTGCTTCGAGCTGGAAGAAGCGGAGGGTATGACCTTGTTCATTGCCCTCAACGAAATACGTGAAACCCAGGATCCCTCGCTGAGTTTCGATTTTGTTTGCCGCGCCGGGATCTGTGGGAGCTGTGCGATGCTGATCAACGGCCAGCCGGGCCTGGCCTGCCGCGCCCTGACTCAGAATCTCCCCGTCGAGATCAGTCTGACGCCTCTGCCCGTGTTCAAGCTGATTGCCGATTTGTCTGTGGATACCGGCAGTTGGATGCGCGACATGAGCGAGCGTCTCGAGACCTGGGTGCAGGGCAGCGATGTGGATCGCGACCTGGATGATTTCGAGCAGCGTATGGAGCCGCAGTTGGCCCGTGACATATATGAGCTGGAGCGATGCATCGAATGCGGTTGCTGCATTGCGGCCTGCGGCACCGCGCATATGCGGCCGGAGTTCGTGGGTGCAGTGGGGTTAAACAAGCTGGGCCGTTTCCGACTCGACCCCAGGGACGAACGGGATGACGCGGCGATGTATGAATTGATCGGCAACGACAGTGGTGTTTTCGGCTGTATGACCTTGCTGGGTTGCGATGACATGTGCCCGAAAGAGCTGCCCCTGGCGACCCAGATCGCGTTTCTGCGACGCAAGATGGCGCGGCAGGGGCTGAAAAAGTAGCTGGCATGTGAGTTCGGAGGATCGCCAGTACCGTGAAACGCCGCAGCGGGTGAAACCCCGCGGGCGCCATCCGTTCCGCCCATGTTACCGTGACAAGCACCTGGGTCAGATTCTCGCGGTCCTTGAACAAACCCTCGTCGCTGCGGTCCAGCGATGGTTTAATGTGCGGGGGAGTTTGTCGCCGTAGGCGCCCGGGTGTTGTGCAAGGCGGCCGCGGCGACCGCAGGGTACCGGTCAGCGCTGTGCCGACATCGCCAGGATGGGCAAAGTCGGTAAGATATCGGCAAGATATCGGCAAGGGGGTCATAAGGCCTCTTCCTTGGACGCCGCGACAGCAACAGGATTATCGAAGCAATCGGGATCGACAGGTTTTGCCTCCCGATACGAGTATCAAGCCGTATGCGGTGGCAGCTTAATCAGCACCCGTAGAACGAGCTGTAAACGAGCCACCATCACTGAGTAGATGCAAGCGCCACAGGCGGAGACATAATGCGTTCAGGCCGTAGCGAACCTTTTCAATTTTTTCTGAATCATCCACTCCCGATGTCAGACGAGTCCCTCAAGATAGGCGATGGTTTGACGCTTGCCTCCATCGGAAATCAAGACACAATGGCTGCTTGCCTTGACGATTTCGGAAACAGCCTGAAGCGCTCGGGCCGTATCCTGATTCGCTATCAGAAAAACCTATTGCTTCTGAAGGTCGGTGAGCCGGAGGTGTGGACCCAGGTCAGCGCACCGGGCTGGCGCTTCATTCCGCAAATGGACGAGGGTCCGGTCAAGAGCAGGCTGCAGGACTGTAGCCCAATCAGGGCCTTCCAAGCCGGCGCGGAAAACGCGATGGGGATAAAAAAGTATGTGGTCCTGGATGACAATCGCAAGACCACGGCGCGCTGCACTCTGTACCATCTGGATAACGGCGAAAGGTCGCTGACCTTTGGTTTTACACAACCCCTGCGCGGTTACGATGCCGAGCATTCCATTCTACGCCGGTTCCTCGAGAAGAATGGTGCGAGCGCGCTGGATTCACATGCGAACCTGCACGCGCAGTGCGGTTTCGATCAACCCATGTACGATTCCAAGCCGAGCGTGGAAATCACCGCTGACGCGCCGGCGATCGAGACCGCGAATCATCTGGTCGCAACTTCACTGAATGTTGCACGGCAAAACGAGCAGGGTGTCAGCCGGGACTACGATACCGAGTTCCTGCACGATTATCGGGTCAACTTGCGCAAGGTACGTTCGGTCCTGAGTCTGTTCAAGGGGGTGTATGGAGACGAAGACACGGCCCATTTGAAGCGGCAATTTTCCGACATCATGAAAGTCACCAACCGCCTGCGTGATCTGGACGTGTACCTGCTGGCGAAACAGGACCTGTTTGGATTGTTGCCAGAGCGAATGCAGCCTGGGCTCGAGCAGATGTTCAGCATTTTCAACAAGGAACGCAGGCGTGAACTGAAGCACGTGATCAAGATGCTCCATAGTTCGAGCTATCAGAGAGATATGGCCGAATTGCAGGAAAAGTTCCGCTCGACCGACCGATTGGCCCCCGGGCCGAAAGCCATGACCGCCTCTTTACCGTTTGCGACGCATCTGATCTGGGCGCGCTACAGCAAAGTGTGCCGGATCGCCCGAAAGATCGACCGATCAACGCCCGATGAAGAGATCCATGAACTGCGCATCCAGTGTAAGAAGCTGCGCTATCTGATGGAGTTTTTTGCCGGATTGTTTCCACAGAGAATGCTGAAGGATCTGATAAAGCCACTGAAGCGGCTTCAGGACAATTTGGGGAATTTCAATGATTTCTCCGTGCAACAGGATTCATTGCAAGCCTTCTTGAACAGTTATGCAAACTCACACCGCAGCGGAAATGTGGTCGCAATGGCCGAGAGTATCGGCGCGTTGATCATTTTGTTGCGACAGAAACAAGCAGAGCAAAGGGCACAGGTCACGCAGTCCTTCGCCGATTTCGACAGTCCAGAGATACGCCAGCAATTCACCGATGTTTTTCACCACGGCACCAGTCAATGAAAGTAGTAGCCTGTTACAGCAATAAAGGTGGGGTAGGGAAGACGGCTGCTGCCGTTAATCTCGCTTTTGCCAGCGCCAGGTCCGGAAGACGTACTTTGTTGTGCGATCTTGATCCACAAGGCGCTGCCGGATTCTATTATCGGGTAAAACCGTCCAAAAAATTGGAAAACCAGGAGTTTTTTAAAGACGTCGAAAGATTCACTCGGGCGATACGGGCGAGTGATTTCGACAATCTGGATGTGGTTCCGGCAAACATGAGCTACCGGGATTTCGATATATTTCTTGCTCGAATGAAGCACAGCCGCTCGCGCCTTAAGAAGGCGTTGAACGCGGTTGATCATGACTACGACGTGATCGTTTTGGATTGCCCGCCGAACATTTCACGCTTGTCCGAGAACGTGTTCAGGGTGTCTGACTATGTTCTGGTGCCGGTTATTCCGACGACCTTGTCCGAAAGAACGTTCCGTCAACTCACGGATTTCTTCGAGCAACACAATCTGAACAAGAAAAAGCTTCTTCCGTTCTTTTCCATGGTGCAAAAGCAAAAGAATCTGCACAAAGAGACCATGGATCGACTGCGGAAGCAAAACAAGCGTTTTTTGGCTGGCGTTATCCCTTTCTCATCAGACATTGAGAAAATGGGAATCCATCGCGCGCCGGTCCTGAGTTACTCGAAATCGAGTGGTGCATCCAGAGCGTACCGGATGTTGTGGCGGGAGATTGACGGGAAAATATAGCCGAATGGCTCGTCGTGCCCGACTCTTCGCCCGTGCCCATTGGTGTTAAAGTTGCCCTCCGTGGATTGCTGCAATTTTGCGGACGCTCTGACGCGTCCGCACGGCGGCGCGGGAATCGTAGTGTCCGCAGAGCCGGTTAGCGAGGGAAGGCTTGGTGGGTTCGGTGCCAACAGGTGCTGCTCATCGCGCTTACCTGGGGGCGAAGAACCGTTCGCTGTGTGCCATGGACAGGCGATCGGGGGATGTAGGTCAGGGCATTTTCGGCTGTGGCACACCGGTTCGAGGCGCGGCCATCTTCATATTGTTCAGTGTGCAACGCTGGGCAAGGCCAGTCCGCTCGGTGGGTGCATCGTGACCCCGTGAGGTTTTTTTAGGAGCCTCTGATCTATTCGTGAACGTGTATCCTGGGACTGAAATGCACAGCTTCATCGTTGCAGATCTTGGCAATAGAATAACTGTTACCCACGATTTGCGCCTTGAATCTGCGCATTTCACCCCCCAATCTGCTTTGTCCAGAATAAATCAGAGGCTCCTCCGGAGGCCGATTCGGCATTGCGGAATTCTCTTGAGCCAATTCATAAGTTGAAAACACAAAGGTTCTTTGTTGAGGAGCTGGGATGATTAATCGAATAATCACCTTTTCCGATACGGATAACGATACCGAGTGTGTGTCGAAAACTTTGGAATTTGCTGAAATAGTGAATGCTGACGGCGTGTTGGCAGAGGACCTCGCCGGCCTTTCGATCGTACATACCGGAGATATTCTGGATAAAAAGGCGCCAAACTTTGAGGTCAGCGAGTATTGGAGCCAGCTGGAAACGCAGGTGAGCGAACGGGGTGGTGCGGTAAAGATTCTGGCCGGAAACCACGAACAGGAACTGTGGCAGAGGCTGAAGAGCGGTGAGGATTACGGTGCGTCACAAAGGACATTGAATCGCATATGCAGTTTTGTAGAGCGCCTTGACCTGTTCTATGTTGATGGGCCGGTCATGTTCATCCATGCTTATCCAAGCATTGGTTTTTTGCGTTCGCTGTTGCGGTACAAGGACGAAACCGGGAGCCACGTTAATGGCTTTAACTCGGAGCATTACAGGGAGGCATTCGATTCGATTGAGGCGTTGGGTCAATACAGTGGGACGGGCGGAGAGTCGGATGAACAGTACATTCTCTATGGATCCGATGAGGTTAAGACGCACTATAAGGAATACGGCGCCGAAATTGCCGCCACACTGTCTGAGATGGAAATAGATGTCGTTGTTCACGGTCATCGGCCGCAGCGCTCGGGGGTACAAGTAGACTACGAATTTGGGAGGTGGGTGCCGGGGATCAGAATTGTTGGCAACGATACTTCGGTCAAGACGCAGGGTTTTGGCGCGACGCTGATTCGTCTTGAGCTGGGACGTGCCGCGGAACTGTGCTTTCTAAACGCAAAAGCATCGAGTAAGAAGACGCGGAAAGCGGCGCTCACTCTGCTTCGACCCTTCGGATCTGAGGCGGGGGACTTGCGCCGCCTTTTGAGCGAGTCCGAAGAGTGCGGAAAGCTAAGGCGAAAGATCGACACCATGCAGAGTCGGGGCCGAGGGGAGAGGGTCCGGGCGAAGAATGCATTGCAGGAGCAGAAAGCCGCTTATTTGTTGCTGGAAGAGGAGCTGAGTGAGCACGACGCATTGCTTGATCAATCGCGAAAGGAGGCGGCATCGCTCAAATTGACCGTTGGCCGACTGGAGAAAGAGTTGGCGGCCGTGAAGAGGGCATCGACGCAGAATGAGGCGGAGCCTCCGTTGCAGGTTGACCCGGCTGAGGCGCCGGCCCTCGAGGAGGCAGAAGCCGAGCAGCAGGAAAGACGGCTTCGTGAACAGATGAAGCTGGATGGCCTCAGGGAGTCCAGGGACGAATTGAAGAAGGCCTTGGAGAAGAGTGAACAGACCCGGCGACAGGCGGTCGAGTATCTGCGTCTGTCCCATGAAACCAATGTTCGGATGACTCAGGAAATTGAGCTGTATGAACAGCACGGGAAGGAAAGAGACGCGGCATATTCCGCTACATTGAGCAATGCACAAGCGCAGATTCGGGCCATTGAAAGAAGCAGGCGGACGTCTAACTTGGCCGTTGCGACTATTGCATCGGTACTGACTGGCGTGTTGGCCGCTGTTTTGTTTTGGGCGCTACTGTAGGGGGCCTCTGATCTATTCGTGAACGTGCATCCTGGGACTGAAATGCGCAGCTTCATCGTTGCAGATCTTGGCAATAGAACAACTATTACCCGCGATCTGCCCCTCGATCCGCGCCTTGAAGCTGCACATTTCACCCTCCAATCTGGTTCGTCCAGAATGATTCAGAGGCTCCCTGGTGTCCCGTCCCATGAGTAGGTAGCTGGAAGGCAATGTAATTTTGGAGCATGGCTCCAGCCAGTCGCACGATAATGTAAGCGTATGGTGGTGAGTCGGGTGTCGGTGTTTCCGACGTTCGATCGGTGCCCTGAATGGGGGGCCACGGCGCAATGGGTGAGAAAAGGGGGGAGAGAATGTCTACCGGAACCGTAGGTCAAATTGTCGAGTACAAGAACGGCTCGACAGATGGGCGCTATATTTTAGAGGACGACCGCACCTGCAAAGCAGCTCAATTGACTGCGATACGAATTGAGAGGCTGGTGGAGGAGTACGCGTCCGAGTATCAGCACATTGCGGTCTATGAAACCGCGTATCACGGCAAGATGCTGGTGTTGGATGGCATTGTCCAGATGACCACCAACGACGAGTTTTGCTATCACGAGATGATCG
This sequence comes from uncultured Gammaproteobacteria bacterium, assembly GCA_963783675.1. Classification (GTDB taxonomy): domain Bacteria; phylum Pseudomonadota; class Gammaproteobacteria; order Competibacterales; family JAHEDQ01; genus JAHEDQ01. The sequence continues at coordinate 275,755 of CAWAOU010000027.1, read as the reverse complement.
TACATGTACCGGCCACCGTGATCAGACACGAGCCCCGGACCGCCCTGGTGGTGGGGGGCGGTGACGGCGGTGTCGTCAACCAGCTGTGCAAGATTGCGTCACTGGAGCGGATCGTCTGGATCGACATCGATTCCGATGTGGTCAGGATTTGCGAACAGCATTTTCCGGAACTGCATGAGCATCATGATCGGCGGGTCGAATTCATCGCCATGGATGGAGCGGAAATCGAATTCGATCGTGAGTTCGACCTGGTCATTGTGGACGGAACGGACCCGCTGGAAGACAAGGCGTCGCTGTGGTCACAGCGATTTTACAGCCGTCTGTCGCGTGCAGTGAAGGCCGATGGCGTCGCTACCGCACTGGCGGGTTGGGCCTGGCCCGAGCCGGACATGTACCTGGCGATCAGGGATTTGAGCGGCGCGCACTTCGACCATTCACAGTACTACTGGTTCTTGGATCCATCGATGCGGTACGGCTATACCGGTGTTTTCCTGATGACCAACAGCAACATTGATCCGAGCGTCCCGGCCCACCCGCATCGGGTGCCACAGGAGTTGATGCGCTTCTATAACCCGGGTATTCACAGCGCCGCGTTTGTTTTGCCCACATGTTTCACGTCCGGCGTGCCGTTTGCGCCAGGGGGCCCTGAATAGCAGCGTGTTGAAAGCGTCTCGGTCGAGTGCGAGGCAAGACGAACACGACGGAGAAAGCGCGGTTTACACTCGGTAAACGCGCATTTTGAGGGCCTTTTTTTACGCCCTATCGTGCCGAGTGAGGCTTATTCAACAAGTTGATAGGCCGGTTTCGGGTGCATATTCGTCGATATCTCCGGTATCCGGTCGATTGTATTGGGCCGCCGGCGTCACATTCCGCCCCTTCGGCAGGGTGAGAATGGGTCGATATCGGGGTGGGAATCATATTTCTTGGATCTGATAACGCTCGGCACTGCGCAAGCAATTGTTTTCGGAATCATCGTATTTTTTGCCGGAATCGTGCGCGGCTGCATCGGGTTTGGTTTTTCCGCCCTGGTGGTGGTCAGCGCAACGCAGTTTGTCGAACCGACGCAGGTCGTTCCCCTGGTGGTGCTGTTGGAAATTGCGGCCAGTGTTCAGATGGCTGTGCGCGCATGGCGTGATGTGCGATGGGACACCCTTGGTTTCATGCTGTTGGGTGTCATGGTGGGTACCCCCATAGGGATCTGGGTGCTGGCCGCTGCTCCGGCGTCCACCCTGCGCCTGGTGTTGTCGCTGCTGATACTGACCATGACCGCTGTCCTGGGCGCGGGTTATGTCTACCGAGGCCCTATGAGCCGGCCGGTGCTTTCCGGGGTGGGCGTTGTTTCCGGCATCTTTAACGGCATCGCAGCCATCGGTGGCATGCCGGTGGCGATCTTCCTGACTTCCGCCAAGCTGCCGATTCGGGCCGTGCGCGCGACCATGGTGGTGTTCTTCCTGTTCACCGAGCTCGCGTTTCTGATCAGCGGCGTCATTGGCAAGCTTTACCACGCCGCCATTATCAACAGCTTTTTACTCGCATGCTTGCCCATGGCCGTAGGGCTGGCGCTGGGTGGCCGGCTTTTCGGGCGCCTGGATGAGCGCATGCTGCGCCGTATTGTGCTGGCGGTGCTGTTCGCGCTGGCGGCTGTGGGTGTGTTGCGCGCGATCTTTCAACTCTAGGGAAGGTCTGAACAATTGCTGCGATCGCGCCGGCGTCTTTGCGCTCCCTCGTACAAGGCGCACCGAGCGAAGTTGGCGCGAGGAAAATAAGTGAGCTGCCAATAAGCGAGGTGCAACGCGGTACGAGGGGCGCAAAGGCCCGGCCCCGCTGGGGTTTCGCCCACAAGGGCACATCTGCCGCGTTTCCCGGCTTGGCCATAGAATGACTATGGCGCTGCGCCGGGAGCCTCGCATCTGTGCCCTTGTGGACCGAAACGCGATTCGTATCAATTGTTCAGACCTTCCCTAGTGTCCCGTCCCACAAGTTCGTTGCATATCAGCAAGGCGAGAAGCGCCCAGGCGCTAGGCGGGCGGGCGCAGGACTAGCCTGCGCTCATTCAAGCGCGCCCAACACCGCGGATGGGCGCTTATCGCCTTGCCCGTCGGGAGCGCCGCAGATACGCCACTGCGGCGTTGCAGCTGCTTGACAGAGCTGGCTATGCCTTCGCACCTGCGCCTTGCATTGGCGTATCTGCGGCGCTCTGAAACACTACGAACTTATGGGACGGGACACTAGGCCGGGACGCCGCGAAACGGATCGTCCACCGAGTGGCTGGGTGTGGTAAACCATCTGGGCCCGTCCTCGGCCATGTAAAAATGATCTTCGATACGCACACCGAATTCACCGTAGAGGCAGATCATGGGTTCGTTGGAGAAACACATGCCCGGTGACAGCGGGGTGGTGTCGCCCCGCACCAGGTAGGCCCATTCGTGTACGTCCAGCCCGATACCGTGTCCGGTGCGGTGGGGCAGACCGGGGACGGCATAGCCGGGCCCCAGGCCAGCGCGCTCAATCACGGTCCGGGCGGCCGCGTCGACCTGTTCGCAGGGTGTCCCGATTTGCGCCGCCTCGAATGCGGCGGCCTGGGCCTCTTTTTCCAAGTTCCAGATCTGTCTTTGTTTCTGGTTTGGTTCGCCAAACACATAGGAGCGGGTGATGTCCGAGTGATACCCCTCGATCCTCGCGCCCGTGTCGATCAGCACCATGTCGCCCTCACGCAACGGCGGGGGATTGGGCACCCCATGGGGGTAGGCCGTTGCTTCGCCGAACAGGACAATGCAAAAACTGAGGTCGCCGTCCACGCCCAGCCTGCGGTGCGCGTCCGCGATGAACGCCTGGACTTCCTCTGTGGTGATGCCTGGCCTGAGTATTCTTGCTGTCGCCGCATGCACCCGCAGGGTGATGTCCTTCGCGCGCTGCATCAGCGCGAGCTCCGCGGATGATTTGACCATTCGGCAGGGCGCCGATATCCGGCTTCCGTTGACGAACGCGAAATCGCTTCCGGCCCTTCGCAGGCCGTCGAAGGTAAAGAACGGGGTCAGCTCGTCCACAGCCAGCGTGCCGGATACATGACCCATACCGGCCAGCGTGTCGATCACGAGAGCAGTGGGATCCTCGTGCTCTTCCCAGGTGCGGACATCGTGCCCGATCCGCAGCATGGATCGGGTCTTGGCTTCCTCAAAGGCCGGGCAGAGGTAGGCGACATCCCCGCTGTCGGGAATGACTGCGCCATGCAGGCGCTCACTGACGCCAAGGCGTAAACCGGTGAAGTAGAACAGGCTGGTGGAGGCATCCAGATACAACGCCTGGATGCCTTGCTCACGCATCAGGCGTTGCGCTTTTCCGATTCGTGTACGTAACTCCTGGTCCGAGATCGGCTCCACACCGTCTCTCATGGATGTCATCTGACCCAGTTCGGACTCCGCACTCGATCCGCCCACCCCAATTGTCATGATTTCCCCCCAGTTGATCGGCCCCGACCGAATAGGCCGGAACCGGCGCCGCGGCTGCGTCTGCTGCATTCTCCGGTGTCGCCCGCCGAGATACCAGCCCGACTTGGGACAACAACTTGGCATTCCATGACAAGTGGCAAATTGGGGGCGTTGCTAGTATGCCTTCACGCAAATATGGCCCAACCAGCAAGTGAACAAGCGGTTATCTGGTTCGGACATTGGTCAAGTCAGTGGAGGATTCGTCATGCAGATGAAAGTATCAGGAGCCGCGCTCGAGAGCCCCATGGTCCAACGGCCGAGGCTGTTCGAGAAGTGCCAGAGTTTCACCCGCGCCGAACAACTCAAGAGTGCTGGCCTCTATCCGTACTTTCGCACCCTGAGCAGTGGCCAGGGACCGGAAGTGGTCCATCGGGGCAAGCGATTGATCATGATGGGCTCCAACAACTATCTGGGGTTCAGCACCCACCCCGCGGTGCGGGAGGCGGCCAAACGAGCGGTTGATCGCTACGGCACCGGCTGCTCCGGATCGCGCTTACTGAATGGAACCCTGGATCTGCATCAGCAGCTCGAGGAAAAGCTGGCGGGGTACCTCGGCAAGGAGGCGGCGGTGGTGTGGCCAACGGGGTTTCAGGCCAATCTTGGCATCGTTGGGGCGCTCACCGGGCGCAACGATCTGGTGGTGATCGACAAGATGGATCATGCCAGCATTTATGACGGCACCCGGCTTTCGTTCGCGACGACCCGCAAGTTTGGCCACAACAATCTGGCTGAACTGGAAAGCATCCTGTCCAAGCATCGCGGCGTTTCCGCCTTTGTCGTGGTGGATGGGGTGTACAGCATGGAGGGTGATCTGGTTGATCTTCCCGGTCTGGTCGACATCTGCAGTCGCTACGGCGCTGCGCTGGCGGTGGACGATGCCCATGGGCTCGGTGTGCTGGGTCGGGACGGACGCGGTACCGCGCATCACTTTGGTCTTGAGGGTCAGGTCGATATTCTGGGCGGGACGTTCAGCAAATCGCTGGGATCCGTTGGAGGCTATGCCGCGGGCGATGCGGATGTCATCAACTACCTGAAACACCATGCACGCTCGTTGATGTTCTCCGCCAGTCTGCCGCCGGCCTCGACCGCCGCGGCCCTGGCGGCCCTGGAACTGCTGGAGCGCGAGCCCGAGCATATCGAACGGCTGTGGGTGAACACCCGTCATTTCCAGGAGGGTGTCGATGCCCTGGGATTTGAGACCGGGAAACAGCAGAGTCCCATTGTCCCAATTCGGGTAGGCGACGAGCAGCTGACCCTTTCGGTGTGCAATCGCCTGTTCGAGGAAGGGGTGTTCACAAGCCCGATTCTATATCCGGCGGTGCCCGCCGGCATGGCCATGATCCGCACCAGTTGTATGGCGACCCACACCGCCGAACACATGGAGCGGGCGCTGGATGCATTTGAACGCGTTGGCCGCGAGGCCGGGCTCATCTGAGACAAAACCACCGGATCCGGCGGGTAACGCCCATCCGTGGCACACAACACAGAGGGCGACCGGACCGGGAGCAGGACGGTCGCCACCAAGGCAGGTTTCCCATGAAAGCGATTATTCTCAGTGCCGGCCAGGGCAAGCGGCTGATGCCCTTGACCGAGCGTTCACCCAAGTGCGCCGTGGCCGTAGGCGAACAGACGCTGATCGAATGGCAGATAGACGGGCTGGTGGCCAACGGTATCGACCAGATTGTCGTCGTCACCGGTTTTGGCGCAGAGCACGTCGGCCGTTTGTTGGACCGTCACGGCGGTGGATTCGAGGCGCGCACCCTCTACAACCCGCGTTTCGATAGCGCCGACAACCTGGTGAGCTGCTGGGCGGCGCGGGCCGAAATGGATGAGGATTTCGTCCTGCTCAACGGGGACACCGTGTTCGAGCCGGCGGTGCTGGCGCGGTTGCTGAATGCACCACGGCACAGGCCGGTCACGCTGGCGATTGACCACAAGGCCCGCTATGACGACGACGATATGAAGGTCAAGCTGGCCGGCGATCGATTGCTGCGGGTGGGTAAGGACCTGCCGCGCGAACAGGTGGATGGCGAGTCGATTGGCATGATGGTGTTTCGCGGCGAGGGCCCGAGCCTGTTTCTCGACGCGTTGAAGCAGGCCATGTCACGCCCTGAGGCTACGAGTCGATGGTACTTGTCGGTGCTCGACGAAATGGCGGCGCGCGATGTGGTTTGGACCCAATCGATACAAGGCCTGGAATGGGCCGAGGTGGACTATCCGATGGACCTGATGCGGGCCTCGGCCATGGTCAATTCCTGGGATACGGATCCAGCGGCACTCTATTCTGCGGCAACCCCCAGGATCGCCTGACCCGCGTCACGGGGGCGCCATCTGGGCGCCCCCCAATCCCGACCTTGAGTCCGTGTGTGCGATGTCGGTTCAGACCTGGCTTTCCACCAGTTCCGCAACGCCGCGTAAATCGGTTTTGCCAGTGCCCAGCACCGGCACTTGTTTGACCACCAGCACTTTGGCGGGTATCGCGATGGCGGCGACGCCGTTGCCCTTGGCATAGGCGTCGAAGCCGGCGCGCGTGGCCCCGGGATTGGTGGTTACAAGAACCAGTTGCTCACCTTTCCTTGGATCCGGGCGGGCCACCACCGCATGCTGATACTCAGGCCAGAGTTTGGCCGCTTCGCTTTCCACCATGGCCAGGGAGACCATTTCGCCCGCGATCTTGGCAAAACGCTTGGCCCGCCCCTGTATGAACACAAACCCCTGATCGTCCAGGGTGACGATATCGCCGGTGTCGTACCAACCCCTCTCCGGTGGCTGCAGTATGCCCGGTGCCTCAGCCCGTAGATAACCAATCATAACATTGGGTCCGTTAACCATCAGCTTGCCGCCCTGGGTGATGCCCGGCACCGGCTCCAGCCGATGTTGCAGGCCCGGAACCAGTTTGCCCACAGCGCCCATCTGGTTGTGCATGGGACTGTTCATGGCCAGCACCGGTGCGGTTTCAGTGGCGCCATAGCCCTCGAATACCCGCACGCCGAATCGCTCACTGTAGATTTTTCGGGTCTCGTCCTTGAGTTTTTCGGCGCCGGTGAACACATAGCGGATGCTGTAGAAGTCGTAAGGGTTGGCGAAGCGGGCATAGCCGGTGAGGAAGGTGTCGGTGCCAAACATCAAAGTTGCATTGGTGTCGTAGACCATCTGCGGAATGACGCGGAAATGCAGCGGTGTGGGATACAAGAACACTTTTATGCCGGACAGCAGGGGCAGCAGCGTGCCGCAGGTCAGGCCGAAGGAGTGGAACAGCGGCAGCACGTTGAACACGATGTCCCGTGGCCCGAAGTCGATCATCGAGGCCACCTGGTAGCGATTGGCCTGCAGATTGACATGGCTCAAGACGACGCCTTTCGGTGTGCCTTCGGTACCCGATGTGAACAACACCACCGCGGCACCGTTGGGATCCCGCTGTCTACACACGAGACGGTAGGCAAGACGAGGGCTCAAGCCGGCCAATAGCCCCCACAGTTTGGTGACCATGCCCATTTCGGCACCGAGATCTTCCAGATAACGGACCCTGACGCCGGTGTGTTCGATGGCGGCGACCATATCCTGAAACTTGGCCTGATCCACAAATTTGCGAGAGCTGTACACGGTTTTCAATGTGGCCGAGCCACAGCCGCTGACCACGTTTCTGACGCCGGTGGAGAAATTCAGCATGGTGGGCACGCGCCCGTAGGCATGCAGCCCGAAGAAGGCGACCACGGTGGCGATCACATTGGGCAGCAGCACGCCGACGCGCTCTTCCGCCTCGGTCTCGGCCGCCATCGTCCGGCCGAGGGCGAACGCGCCGACGATGAGTTTGCGAAAATCCATCGGCTTGCGTTGCACGTCTTCCAGCACCTTGTGCCGGCCCCCGGTGATGTCTTTGGCATCCAGCAGCGAGTGGAACAGGGTACGGCGGAAATCGCTGCTCTCGAACATCATCTCGGTCATCAGCTTGGACAGTTCTTGTCCGGCGTAGGCGCGGCGCTTACGGCTGCGCAGTTCCGGCGGAATGGTCAAGCGTTGAGGTGGCATAAAGGTGACCCGAATCTTCGGGAACCAGCGGATCTTGACCTTTCCCTTCAGGCGGGAGAACGGACTGTATTGGGCGCCCTCCAGACGCACCGGCACCAGGGGCGCGTTGGCCTTGTCGGCCACCATTCCGGGGCCCTCGAAGATTTTCATCAATGCGCCCGTTACGGTGATACGCCCCTCCGGGAAGATCACCAGGGTGTCACCCCCCTTGACCACGTTAATCAGCGTGCGGGTCGACAGCGGGCTGGTCGGGTCGATTGGGATGGTGCGGGCCAGGGACAGAAAGAAGCTCACCAAGCGGTTTTTCGCGATGTAGGTATCGATCGCGAAGCTCATGTCCCTCGGCGCGAAGGCAGCGATCAGCGCAGCGTCCAGAAAAGACTGGTGATTGGCGACAACCACCGCACGATCACCGGCTTTGTCCAGGTTTTCCAGGCCGGTTACCTCCACCCGATAGACCATCTGCAACAGCCAGGCGACAAAACCTTTAGCCAGGGCGCCGGGCAGAAGCCGGGTGATGTATATGGCCACGCCCAGGTTGGCCAGACCGATGGCCAGGAACATCTGCGGGATGCTCAAACCCAGCGACAGCAGTACCGCAGTACCGGCGGCTGCGATGACCATGAACAGCGAATTGAAAATGTTGTTGGCGGCGATGTTGCGAGCACGGTGTGCATTGTCACTGCGCTGCTGAAGGATTGCGTTGAGCGGCACGATATAGACACCGCCGGCGACGGCAATCAGGCCAATGTCCACAAGGATGCGCCAGCCGGCGAACTGGTCCAGGAACATCGCCACGCTGATCGCGCCCATCGGCAGGCCGTTGCGACTGGCGAAATACAGATCGACAATGAAAAAGGTCATGCCCAAGGCGCCCAGGGGTACGAAGGTCGCATGGACCTGCCCCTTGAGCATGCTGTTGCACAGCAGCGAACCCAGCGCTACACCCACCGAAAAGACGACCAGAAACAGGGTTGCCAGGTTTTCGTCGCCACCCAGAACGTGCTTTGCAAACGGTGCGATCTGGGCCAGGAAGGCTGCCCCGATCAGCCAGAACCAGGAGATCGCCAGAATGGTCAGGAAGATGTCTCGACGCTGCGCGGAATAACGCAACATCTCCCAGGTTGACGTGAACGGATTGAAATCCACCTGCAGATCTGGCGCCGCAGAGCCGGAGGGTTGAATCAACCGGGCTGCTCCCCAGCCGAGTAGAGCGAATGTGAACATCGCCCCTGAGACCAGGTACACGCCCCCGTCGCTCAGTATGAACTTGCCCGCCATGGTGCCCAGCAGGATTGCGATGAACGTGCCGGTCTGAACCCAGGCGTTGCCGGCGATCAACTCGTCGCCCGCCAACTGTTCCGGCAGGATGCCGTACTTGAGTGGGCCGAAGAACGCGGACTGCGTACCCATCAGAAACAGCACGGCCATTAGCAACCAGAGGTTACCCAGTACGAAGCCGAGCCCGGCCATTGCCATGATGCCGATTTCGCCCAGCTTGAGGATGCGAATCAGGCGAGCCTTGTCATATTTATCGGCGATCTGCCCCGCGCTGGCAGAGAACAAAAAGAACGGGAAAATGAACACTCCGGCGGCGGTTGCCACCAACAGCTGAGCGTCTGATTCCGCATGTTGGGACAGCGAAAACGTGATCAGGAAAACGATCCCGTTTTTCAGGACGTTGTCGTTAAACGCCCCCAGGGCCTGGGAAACGAAAAGGGGCAGAAAACGCCGGCTGTTGAGCAGCTTAAGTTGGTTTGAGGGCATCGTGCCGGACTCCGAGCGCTTGAGTTTGAGCCCAGTATACGGCCAGTGTCCCGTCCCATCGTTTTGATTGGTGTCCATGAGAATCCGATCCCTTGGTCCGGGTGTCATAAATTTGCAATCTCAATGTCATATTCTGGCTCCGCATTAAAACCCCACCCGAGAACATTGGATTGGATTGGGTTGGGTTGGATTGGGTTGGCTGAGAACAAGAGGGGGTGGCTGGTTGCACCGACGAACCGCCGTCGTGAACAGAGAAGCCTAACAGATCGGGTATCCCTTGCCCGGATTGACAAAACAGGGGCTATCGTCGCTTTTCTTGAGCCCCGCCGATTGAACATCATTCGAGGATCACAATATGGCCATGCGTAAACTTTTACTCTGCGTCGGCGTTGCCGCCACCGTTGTTGCCGGGGTTGCCGAGAGCCGCACCGTTCTTCAGAACAAGGGGTCGGACACCCTGGTCAACGTTGCTCAGGCCTGGGCCGAGGCGTATCAGACCGTAAACCCCGATGTGGCCATCGCAGTGAGCGGCGGCGGATCCGGTACGGGTATCGCGGCCATGATCAACGGCACTGTGGACATCGCCAACGCCAGCCGGAAGATGAAGGACAAAGAGGTCGGTCAGGCCAAGGAGCGGGGTCAGGACCCGGTGGAACACGTGGTCGGTTTTGACGCGTTGGCGGTCTATCTGCACCAGGACAACCCTGCGTCTTCGATGACCATCGAGCAGTTGCAGGACATCTACGGACGCAAGGGCAAGGCCCGTTCCTGGTCCGATGTGGGCGCCAGCGTACCGGGTTGCGACAGCGACGAGCTTGTTGTGGTCAGTCGACAGAACAACTCCGGCACCTATGCCTACTTCAAGGAGGCCGTGCTCGGTAAGAAGGGTAAGTATCGCAGCGGCACGTTGGACATGCACGGGTCCAAGGACGTGGTGGATCTGGTGGAGAAAACGCCCTGCGCCATCGGTTACAGCGGGCTCGCCTATGCCACTGACCATATCCAACTGGTGTGTATTTCCAAGGACGGTGCCGACTGCGTGTTGCCCAGTGTCGAAACCGCATTGGACGGCACTTACCCCATTGCCCGGCCGCTGTTCATGTACACCAACGGCGAACCCGAGGGAGACGTCAAGGCTTACATGGACTGGGTTCTGAGCGACGAGGGCCAGTGCATCATCGCCGCCAAGGGCTACGCTCCGGTCCGTAAGGTTACCTGCAACTAAGCAGCCACACAGCATGCGCGGCCGCTGGTGCCGCCGGGATGGCCGTCATGAGTCATTACGAAGCGCGTCTTGAACAGGACGAGCAGGACATACGCGACCGCACATTGGCGGTCGCCGAGCTGGTCCACGCAGCGCTGGACAACGCAGTCCATGCCTTACTGTGGGGCGACCACAAATTGGCCAATGCCACGGTGTTGGGTGATGGCGAGATCAACCGCGCGGTCCGCGAGATAGACCGGCGCTGCAATCTGTTCATCATTCGTCATCTTCCCAGTGCCGGGCATCTGCGGCTCATGTCGGCCACCATTCGTGCGGCCATTGCCCTGGAGCGCACCGGCGACTATGCGGTCAGCATCGCCCGGGCGTCGGTGCGCCTGTCCGAGCCACCTCATGATCGGCTGGCCTCCGCGGTCAAGGACATCGCACGGCAATCCAGTGAAATGCTGAAGCAGGCCATGACCGCCTTTCACGATGGGGATGCGGATGGCGCCCGTCGTGCCATGATCATCGCCGACGAAGTGGAGCAGTTGCGCGTCGCCGCCCTGGAGGAACTGACCGCGTCCCGGGACGGGCATTCCATCGAGGACCTGTTCGCCATGTTCGTGGTTTTCAGCATGCTGGAGCGGGTGTCCGATCAGGCCAAGAATCTCTGCGAGGAGGCGGTGTTCGCCGCCACCGGGGAAACCAAGGCCAAGAAGAAATATCGCGTGCTGTTTCTGGATCGGGACAACGCCAGTCTCGCACCCATGGCGCTGGCCATCGCTCAGCAGCATTTTCCCAACAGTGGTGTCTACCGCATGGCGGCCCAGAAGCCGGCTGAGGCCCTGGATTCAGCCACCCTGGAGTTCATGAAAGCGCGCGGCTACACGCTGGACGAATTTGTCCAGGCGCACCCGGTGGACAAGATGCCCCTCGGTCTGGAGGACTATCACGTCATCGTCAGTCTGGACGGACCGGTTGACGACTACCTGGGCGACATTCCGTTCCACACGGCGACCTTGGATTGGAAGCTCGAATCCACCGAGGGCTACAACGAGGAGCAGTTCGAAGTGCTGCACCGGGCCCTGTCTCTCCAGGTCAGGGGACTGATGGAGCGTCTGCGCGGGCCGGAGGCGGATTGATGGCCGGTTCGGGGAAGGCCGTAAACGCCGAGAGTGCCGTGGACTTTGATCGACGGAACATGGACTGGTACGTGGACAAGGCGATTCAGGCCATCGTCTTTGTGGGCGGCATCTCGACCATCATTTTTGTGATCGGCATTTTTGTGTTTATCACCCGGGAAGGTCTCACCTTCGTCTTTGATACCCTGGACATTAAGGAATTTCTGACCTCCGAGTATTGGGACCCCAGTGACGAGGATGCCCCCGAGTACGGCATTCTGGCACTGATTGCCGGCACCGCCAGCGTAACCGGGCTGGCGATGGTGGTGGCGATCCCGTTTTCCCTCGGCGCCGCGGTTTTCATCGGCGAGTTTGCCACCGGCAAGACCCGCGAGTTTCTCAAGGTGCTGGTGGAGCTGTTGGCGGCCATCCCGTCGGTGGTCTGGGGATTTATCGGTCTGTCCATCATGAACCCGCTTATTATCGAGTGGTTCAATGTTCCGGTGGGACTGACCGTGCTCAACGCCGGCATCATCCTGGGTCTGATGGCGGCACCCATCATGACCTCCATCGCCGAGGATGCGCTCAAGGCGGTTCCGGACCGCTATCGAGAGGCGGCGGAGGCTATGGGTGCGACGCGCTGGCAAGTGATCTACAAGGTCATTTTGCCGGCCGCCAAGAACGGTTTGCTGGGGGCCGTGCTACTGGGCGTCGGTCGCGCCTTCGGCGAGACCATGGCGGTGCTCATGGCAACCGGTCACTCGGTTAACATCCCCACCAGTGTGTTCGATTCAGTGCGGGCTCTGACCGCCACCATCGCCGCCGAGCTGGGTGAGACCGCGGTGGGCTCGGACCACTACGGTGCGCTGTTCACCATCGGCATTTTCCTGTTCCTGATCACGTTTATCATCAACCTGCTGGCGGACCTGGTGGTTCGCGGCGTGCGCAAGGGGTGAGTGTCATGTTCCAAGCATCCGAACTCAACCTGCGCAACAAGCGCACCGAATCCCTCTACCGAACCCTGTTTCTGGTGATGACCCTGCTGTTGATCCTGCCGGTGCTGCTGATCATGGGCACGCTGATCATGAAAGGGGCCTCGGCCATATCCTGGGAGTTCCTGTTCGGTTATCCCAAGGACGGCATGACTGCCGGGGGCATTTTCCCCGCGCTGGTGGGCACCATCTGGCTGGTTTCGGTCGCCCTGCTGGTGTCTGTGCCCCTGGGGGTGGCGGCCGCGATTTACCTCAACGAGTACGCCGGGGAGAACTGGTTCACGCGGATCATCAATCTGGCCATCATCAATCTGGCCGGCGTCCCTTCCATCGTGCACGCACTGTTTGGCGTGGGCGCCTTTGTGATTTTCTTTGGTTTTGGCACCAGCATCCTGGCTGCAAGCCTGACCCTGGCCATCATGACCTTGCCAGTGGTCATCGTCTCCACCCGGGAGTCCCTGCGCGCCGTGCCCATGGCATTTCGCGAGGCCTGCTGGAACATGGGGGCCACCCGCTGGCAGACCATCCGCCGGGTGGTGCTGCCGAACGCAGTGCCGGGTATTCTCACCGGCGTCATACTGGAGGTCTCGCGGACCACCGGCGAGACTGCGCCCATCATGTTCACCGGTGCGGCGTTCTTCCTGCCGTTTCTGCCCGAAAGTGTGTTCGATCAGACCATGGCTTTGTCTCTTCATCTGTTCGTCGTCTCCACGCAGGTGCCCAACGTTCCCGATAATCTGCCCTATGGCGTGGCCCTGGTTCTGATTGGCATGGTCCTGCTGATGAACAGCCTTTCGATTGCGCTGCGTATGTACCTGCGGGGTAAGAAAAAATGGTAAGTGCGGCGACCGCGGTCATGGGCGGTAACGGGACTGAATCCGCCGCGCCCAAGATCGCGGTGCGGGATGTGACCATCCGCTACGGTGGCACACCGGCCTTGTCCGGTGTGAGTCTGGATGTGCGCGAGCACGAAGTGTTCGGCATCATCGGGCCGGCGAATGCTGGCAAGACTTCTTTTCTCAAGGCTCTCAATCGGATGGACATGTTCACTGACGGCATGAAGGTCGAGGGCAGCATCGAATTCAACGGGCGTCCCATCGACCGCTTGCGCAACGTGTACGCGCTGCGCAGCCGTATCGGCGTGGTGTTCCCACTGCCGGTGGGATTGCCGCTCACCATCTATGAGAACGTGGCGCTGGCCCCGCGCCTGGGGGGCATGCGCAACAAGGCCGAGCTGGATGACATAGTGGAACGTTGCCTCATCCGCGCCGCCCTGTGGGACGAGGTCAAGGATCGGCTCAACTCATTGGGCAGCCTGCTCTCCGGGGGACAACAGCAGCGTCTGACCATCGCCCGCGCGCTGTCGCAGCAGCCAGATGTGCTGATGCTGGACGAGTTTTCGATCGCGGTCGATCCGGTCACCACCATGCGCATAGAAGACGTGCTGAAGGAGCTCAAACACGAGCTGACCATTATTCTGGTCACCAATCTGGTGCAGCAGGCCCAACGACTGGCCGATCGAACCGCGTTCTTCCTCGAGGGCGAGTGTGTCGAGGTGGGCAAGACCTCCGATCTGTTCGAGGGGCGGGTGCAGGATTCCCGCACCCGTGACTACATCGAAGGCAAGTTCGGCTAGGAGCCGGTCGAGTCCGGCAGCTGGGGAAAGCAATGAATACGCACGCGGATCACAAGCACGCCATTCGGACCCAGGGCCTCAATCTCTGGTATGGGGATTTCCAGGCCTTGTTCGATGTCAATCTGGACATCGAACGGGGTTTGATCACCTCCATGATTGGCCCGTCGGGGTGTGGGAAATCCACCTTCCTGCGCAGCGTCAACCGCATCAATGAACGCCTCGGTTACGTGCGTATCGAAGGCCGTATCGACGTCCTCGACCAGAACGTTTATGACCCCGCGGTGGAGTTGGTCCAGGTCCGCAAACAGGTCGGCATGGTTTTCCAGCGGCCGAACCCCCTGCCCATTTCCATCCGGGACAACGTCATCTTTGCCCATAGGGTCCACAACAAGGGCAAGAAGGCCAGCCACCGCGGAAGAAGACGAGATTGTCGAACAGGCCCTGCGTCAGGTGCTGCTCTGGGACAAGGTCAAGGATCGCCTGAAACACAAGGGCACGGAGCTCTCGCTGGAGGAGCAGCAAAAGCTGTGTATCGCCCGCCTGCTGCCGGTGAAACCCGAAGTGCTGTTGATGGACGAGCCCTGTTCGGCGCTGGACCCGAAAGGCACCGAGGCGGTGGAGGAGCTGATCTGGGAATTGAAAGGCCAGTACACCATCCTCATTGTTACCCACAACATGGCCCAAGCGCGGCGCGCCAGCGAGAAATGCATTTTCATGCTGCTCGGGAAAGTCGTCGAATACGGTGACACCGACAACTTGTTCCTGACCCCGAAGGAAAGCCAGACTGCCGATTACATCGAGGGTCGATACGGTTGAGATCCGGTGCGTTCCGGTTCAGCGGTTTGCGCCCGGCCGAGCCAGATGGCGGCTACTTCAGCGCGTCACCGGGCTGTATGACCAGGCAGGGATTCTGAGCATCCGTCCCGCCGCCATCCACGAAATGCCACAGCACCGAACCCAGAAGGTGAATCGGGGCCAGCAGAATCTCGCCGATCATCCGTGCCTTGACCCCCTCGGACTGGATTGACGGGCTCATCAGCGGGCCCTTTATGGCGAACGGCGTGGTGGAAGCGATGAATCGGCGTTTCTTGCTACGGGGATGCACCTGAATATCAACCGTCTCCCGCCGCAGATCTATGTTCCCGCGTGGCCGGCGCCAGCACGTTGGTGGTGTCCAGCAGCGCTTTCCGGATATCCCCCAGGCCCCGATTGAAGTCGAGGCGCAGGACAAAGCAGTTCAAGTCTGAATACCCCTTGAGTCTTGTGTCCGACGCCATCCAGTCCACCAGATTGACCGCGCTGAGATCCAGTAGACCCGTCTGGATGTGGCCTCGTGAAAGCGCCATATCCCAGGTGCCTTCCAGCGATGATGTCAGGGCCCTGGGGGAGGCGCCGGCGGCCTTGAGGTCCAGCACCATGTCCAATTCGCCATCCACGGGTACGTCCACCGCGATTTGGGCGAGTACCTCCCCCAGAACCACATCGTCGGCTTCCAGTCGCAGACCCACGCTCGGTTCCGTCGCCCGGGTGTCGGCGTGCAGCCGGGCCAGGACGCTGCCTCCCTCAAAGCTGAATTGCAGCGGTTCGATCTGGAGCAACCCGTTCTCAAGCTTAAGTTGCGCTTCGGCCTGGTCGATGGCGAGTTCAACGCCCTCCAACTTGTTCAAAGTGAGATCCAGATCCAAGTCAAAACTCCCAAGCGCATCGAACCGGATCGGATCGCCGCTGAACAGTCTTTGCTCCGCGGCCTGGATCGACTGATCCGTCTGTTCCGGATTGGCCTTGGGCAAGAGGCCAAAATCGGCGAAGTGGAACACGGGAGAGGTGAGCTTTCCCGTCAATACCGGCCGGCCGCCCTCGATGCGCCCGGACAGGGTGCCGGAAAATGCGGTGCGCCCGACTCGAATTGCGCCCTCGGTACCGAAGTTCTCCGGACTGCCGGAGATTTCGCCGGTATAGGAAATCGGGCTCAGATCCCCGACCTTAAAACCCAGGCGTTGGCCCAGTAATGTCGGGTTTGGCACTTTCAGAACGGTCTTGAGCTTGAACCCGTTGCGCCGCTTCAGATCATCAAACGCCCCTTCGGCAGAAAACGAATAGAGATCCGTGCCAATCGCCTTCGCGCTCAGCGATTCCAGGCCCATGCTGCCGTTGGTATTGGATGCATGGAATCGGCCTTGGAGTTCCCCAAGGGAGGGGTTGTCGGTCCCTTCGTTCGGGGCGAGCAAGGTCGCCAATGGAAGCTGGAAACTGCCACGCAGCGCGATCCGTTTCAGCGCCAGCAGATCGCCGATTTCACCGGTCAGGCGCAGGGCGGGTTTGTTGTCCGAGCCGATCAAGCCATCGATGTTGCTCAGGATCAGGCGATCGGCCCGGTTCTGCAGATCCGCCTTGGCCCGCACCGCGCCCAGTTGCGGGAGCCGTACGCCGACAAGCTGGGCCAGGCCTTCGCTGTCCTCGGACTTGAGCGCGAGTTGCAGGTCAATTTTGTCCGCCGCCGGTTTGGGCAGCAGGGACAATCCCGCGATGTCACCCCTGGCATCTCCGACCAGATCGCCGGGCCCCTTGACCTCGAACCGAAGCTTCGAAATCGCCAGAGAGTCCGGCGATCCCGTGGCCTCAAAACTTCCCCGAATATCTCGCAGTTCCGATATTCCGGTGGGTATGAGTCGGGAGAACCGCTTGCTCGATGGCAGCGATAAGGTCACCTGCAGTCCAAGGTCGTCGATCGGTCGCTTGCCCCTGGGGGTCAGCGTCCCGACCGTCCCCGCGACCGTGACCATTCCGGTTTTCTTGTCACCCAGCGAGAATCGCAGCCCGTCGAGTCGGTAGGCATCACCATTCCGCGAGAGCCGTGCCGAGGCCGTCACCGGCCCCAGTTCCGGCAGCTGGAATCTGGCCGGCCTGGGGTTCGTGTCATCGGCGGTCCAACCGGTCTGCGCGCCAGGTTCTTGTCCGAGCCGTTTCAACAATTCCCGCGATGCCTTTCCGTCCGCCGGCACACCGAGCTTTGCCTGATAGGTTTCAATCGCGGTACGGGTGTGGGGACCCATGATCCCGTCTGCGGGACCGGGATGAAATCCCAGGGATTTGAGGCTTCGCTGGATCAGCAGCACAAGTTTGTCGTCCGGGACCGGGGTTGGAACTGCCGGTGGGGTGCGCTCTGATGATTCTGGAAACAGCCCGATCAAGGGACTGCTTTTTGCGGCGGATGCGGACAAATCAAGCTGCGGAGCGAGATCGAAGCGGCGGCCGCTGAGTTGACCGACCCGGCCGTTTGCTTTGAAACGCAATTCTGCCAATGCCTGCGCATCCGCGGTGAAAGCGTCAAGCGTGAGCCACTCGCCCTGCAAGGACAGCTCGGCGGTCGCATTGACGGGGCCCAGACCGGCCAGGTCGGTTCCCAGCGCCTGCGCCAGCAGGGTCGGGTCGGGCAGGGAGACGATTGCCGTGGCTGCCAGCCCGGTGACCTTCGGTTCCGTTTCGGTCAGATCCATGGCGAGATGCCCTTGCAACGAAAGCGATGCCCCGGAATCGTGGGCCAGCTGCGCGTGGATATTCTCAAATACCGGCGTCTTCAGGCCCCCGTTTATCTGTCCCAGGATATCCAGCCGGGTAAAACCGTTCGAGAGCGTTTTCACAGGCTCGGGCAGCTTGTGGGTCACTCGCAGCGCCGCCGATCCCAATTTTCCGTTTACCCGCAGGTTCAGACCGCTGCCCGCGAACAGGTCGGTTATCGATCCCTGCAGCGCGAGCCGGTCGCCGGACGGCTCGATGACATCGAGACTGAAGTCTTCGACGGACAGGGATTCAAGATCTCCCGTCAGCCGGGCGCTGGCCTCGGCTCGACCGGACAGGGCCAGATCCGTTTCCCATAGCTTTAGAATCTCGCCGACCGAGGGCGCGCGGGCGCTGATTTTCAGGTCGAAGCCTTGCGCCCGGGGCAGGTTCTGGGCAGTACCCTTTAGCTCGAGAGTCAGGCCGGCGCCATCAACGGTCAGGGCCATGGGGTAGGGTATCTTGGCGGCCAAGGCGTCCGCGATCGAGCCAAACCGGCCTGTGATCTGGAAAGCGCTCTGGTTGATCCGCCCTTGTCCGTCAATTACGAAGCTCGAATCTACGTTTGGTCTGTCCTTGTCCAGATGGGCAAGGAAAATATCCCAATCCCGATCGTTCTGTTCCTCCCGGTAGTTGATCGCAACGTTTTTCAGAGAGATGAACTCGAACAGTGGGAAGTACGTGTTCCCGCTCACCGGGGAACTCGCCGGAACGCCGATGCCCTCCCAGTTGCCGGCGCCATCGGGTCCCCGCTCGAGCTCCAGGACTACATTGTTGGCAACCACTCGGGGCAGTCGGACAATGCCCGAGAGCAGTGGCTTCAGGGCGATTTGCAGCTCAATCCGCTGTGCCCGCAGCATCGGTTTCTGGTCCGCCCAGCTTGCGTTCGCCAGGGAGAGTTCGGTTGCGACGATGGCCGGCGTCCATCCGCCCTCGAATGAGAAAGGTCCGTTGATTTCGACCTGTCGATTGGTGACCCTTTCGAGCAGGCTGGCCGCCGCCCATTGATAGAAATCGTTTCCCGCCAGCAGCAGGAATCCGATCATGCCCACAGCCGGCAAAACCGTCAGCCCGAGGCACCACAGAACGAGTTTTCGCAAGCTGCGTGTGCTCTGTCCCATGCCATAAGTCTGCAGCAAACCGTGCCGGGAGTCTCCAATCGTTTGATGTAAACGGCCCCGTGGGCGTTCCATGACATAGAGCACAAGCCCCGGTCCCGGATGCGCCGGCCCATCGAGCCCAGCCAACGGAAAGCCGTACCGCCGGGGTGACGGAAATCTGGCAACATGTGTCGCAGAATTTCCAAGCGCCCGCGCCGGATTGGTCCAGACTGCAGGAAAGCCCTGGGCAAACCGGGCGGCATCGGCAGGCGTCTGACATTGGATAACCAGCCGCGGCTGTGGCAACGGTTCTAGACCGAAGGAGAGAGCGACTTGAAATCCCACTATCAGGCCGTCGTCATAGGCGGTGGCGTCGTTGGTTGCTCGGTTCTGTATCACTTGAGCAAGCTGGGCTGGGCCGACGTGCTGCTGCTGGAAAGATCCGAGCTGACCTCCGGGTCCACCTGGCATGCCGCCGGCGGCATGCACACCATCAATGGCGACCCCAACGTCGCCAAGCTGCAGCAGTACACCATAGACCTGTATCGGGAGATCGAGCAGATTTCCGGACAGGACATCGGCCTGCACATGACCGGTGGGGTCATGCTGGCGGCGACGCCGGAGCGGTTCGACTGGTTGAAGGGCATTCATGCCAAGGGCCGTTACCTTGGCATGAGCACCGAACTGGTGAGTCCAACCGAGGCCGGAGAACTGATGCCTCTGCTGGACCCGTCGAAATTCGTTGGCGCCCTGTATGACCCGATAGAGGGTCATCTGGATCCGTCGGGGACCACCTACGCCTTTGCCAAGTCGGCCAGGAAGCAGGGCGCCGAAATCGAAACCCATACCCGGGTCACCCATTTGTCTCCCATCGCCTCCGGGGGCTGGCGGGTGGTGACGGACAAAGGTGTGTTGGAAGCCGAGCACGTCGTCAATGCCGGGGGGCTCTGGGCCCGTGAGGTCGGTCGAATGGTGGGTCTGGAACTGCCGGTGCTGGCCATGGAGCATATGTATCTTCTCACCGGCGAGATGCCCGAAGTGGCTGCCCACAACAAGAGCACCGGCAAGGAGATCTTGCACGCCGTGGATTTCGACGGCGAGATTTATCTGCGGCAGGAACGCGACGGGATGTTGATGGGGACCTACGAACGGGCCTGCGTGCCCTGGTCGCCGAAGGAGACGCCCTGGGAGTTCGGTCATGAATTGCTGCAGCCGGACATCGACCGAATCGCGCCGTCGCTGGAGGTGGGCTTTGATCACTTCCCGGCATTTCAGGACGCCGGGATCAAGCAGATCATCAACGGCCCGTTCACCTTCGCCCCGGACGGCAACCCGCTCATGGGTCCGGTGCGCGGTCTGCCTGGATTCTGGTGTGCCTGCGGCGTCATGGCCGGTTTCAGTCAGGGCGGTGGGGTAGGGCTGGCTCTGGCCAACTGGATGATTGATGGCGATCCGGGTTTCGATGTCTGGGGCATGGACATCAGCCGTTTCGGTGACTGGGCGACCTTGGCCTATACCAATGCCAAGGTGCGTGAAAACTACTCGCGCCGGTTCTCCATTCGATTTCCGAACGAGGAGTTGCCGGCGGGTCGACCTCTCAGGACGACGCCGGTCTACGATCGGATGTTGGCGGCCGGCGGCCAGATGGCGGCCGCCTACGGTCTGGAACTGCCGCTCTGGTTTGCCCCGGGTGATGTAGAGGACGTGTTTTCCTGGCGTCGGTCGACCGACTTCGAGCATGTTGGCCACGAGACCCGGGCGGTGCGCGACGGCGTGGGGTTGACCGAAACATCCGGCTTCGCCAAGTACAGCGTCACCGGTGACGGTGCGGCCGAGTGGCTGGATCGCTTGCTTGCCTGCCGCATGCCAAAACCCGGGCGAATCACGCTCGCGCCCATGCTCAATCAGAACGGCAAGCTGATCGGCGATTTCAGCCTGGCCAACCTGGGCGAGGGTGAGTACTTCATAGCCGGCTCCGGGATTGCCGAGAACTACCACATGCGCTGGTTTGAGAAGCATCTCCCGGCGGATGGCACGGTCTCGGTCCAGGCGCACGGCGCCGGTCTGGTCGGTCTATCCATTGCCGGGCCGCAGTCCCGTGCGCTGCTGTCCCGTCTGACCGACAGGGATGTCTCCGCCGAGTCGTTCAAGTTTATGGCGGTGGACAGAATGGATGTGGGCATGGCGCCCTGTCTGGTGGGCCGCGTCAGCTTCACCGGGGATCTGGGCTACGAGCTGTGGATGGCACCGGAGTACCAGCGCTATGTGCTCGAACTGCTGCTGGAGGCGGGCGAGGACCATGGCATCAAGCTGTTTGGGGCGCGGGCGCTGAATGCCCTGCGGCTGGAAAAGAGCTACGGCTCCTGGGCACGGGAGTACCGGCCGATTTACGGTCCGCTGGAGGCGGGCCTGGATCGGTTTGTCGCCCTGACGAAGGAAGCGGATTTCATTGGCCGGGAGGCTGCCCGGGCTGAACAGGACAACGGCGGCAAGCTGCGTCTGCGAACGTTCGTTGTGGATGCACGTGATGCCGATTCCATCGGGGACGAGCCGATCTGGCACCGTGGCGAGGTGGTGGGTTGGGTGACTTCGGGCGGTTATGCTCATGCGTCCGAGGTGTCTGTGGCGATGGGTTATGTCCCCAAGGATCTGGCGGATCTGGAGGACGATTGGGAAATTGAACTGCTGGGTGAACGATTGCCCGCGCGACTGCAGGCCATTCCGCTGTTCGATCCCCAAGGCGAGCGCATGCGCGGTTGAGCGCAGCAGACCCAACACAATGGAGGCGCGGAAACATGCCCATTGAGTCAGCCCAGAGTCGCTACACCGGCCACGTCGCCAGACAGCACGGCGCCATGGAATACAGCGAACCGCCGGTGGAACTGGACGGTGTCCGGCGCTACCGATTGGGGCGATTGCGACAACAGATGCAAACGCAGGACGTGGCGGGTCTGCTGATGTTCGATCAGATCAACACCCGCTACGCCACCGACGCCACCAACATGCAGGTCTGGTGTTCCCATTATGAGACCCGGTGTGTTTTTGTCGGCCTCGATGGTCCGGTGGTGCTGTTCGACTACGCCAACCTGCCGCATCTGGCCGCCGATCTGCCAACCATAGACGAGTACCGGGTCCTGCCATCGTTCTATTTTTTTGCCAAAGGTCCCAACGGGCAGCCGTGGGCGGAACAGTTTGCCGATCAAGTAGCCGATCTCATGGTCAACCACGGGGGCGGTAACAAGCGATTGGCGGTGGATCGCCTGTCGATCATGGGTGTCGACGCATTGCGTGCCCGGGGCCTGGATCTGGTGCATGGCGAGCCGATCACGGAGCGCGCGCGTGCGGTCAAGTCCACTGAGGAACTGGCGCTGGTGCGAGCCTCGATGTCGGTCTGCGAGCAAGCCTGCGACGCCATGAGGGCGGCCCTCGAACCGGGTGTTACCGAGAATGCTCTGTGGGCCAAGCTGCATGAGGCCAACATACGGTTGGGGGGCGAATGGATCGAGACCCGTCTGCTGTCCTCCGGCCCGCGCACGAATCCCTGGTTCCGGGAGTGCTCCATGCGGCCCATTGAGGCCGGTGATCTGGTCAGCTTCGACACAGACCTGATCGGACCCTACGGTTATTGCTCGGACATTTCCCGGGCCTGGGTCTGTGGTGGGAAACCCAGCGATGAGCAGCGCCGGCTCTATGCCCAGGCTTTCGAGCAGATCGAGCACAATATCGGAGTGCTGCGGGCAGGCAGAAGTTTTAGCGACGTGGTGAAGGACAGTTGGCCGATTCCGGACGAGTTCGTCTCCAATCGCTACTCGAGCATGATCCATGGCGTGGGGCTGGCGGACGAGTACCCGTCGATAAAATACGCCCAGGATTTTGCCGCCAAGGGCTATGACGGTGTGCTCGAAGCGGGCATGACCCTGTGCGTGGAATCGTTCATCGGCGTGGCGGGTGGTCGGGAAGGGGTCAAGCTGGAAGAACAGGTTCTGATCACCGATCACGGCGTAGAGCGGATCTCCCGTTACCCGTATGAGATGGAATGGCTGTAGCGACCCCAACAGGTGTGGATGCCACAGCCATGATCACGCCGAGCTATGTCCGTCAGATGGCCCGCTACAATGCCTGGCAAAACCGGTCCCTGTATGGCGCGGCGGACGCGCTGAGCGATGCGATGCGAAGGCAGGACATGGGTGCGTTCTTCGGGTCGATCCATAACACCCTGAATCATCTGCTGTGGGGCGATCAGATCTGGATGAGCCGCTTCGCCGACACGGCGCACCCCTTGGCGAAGAACATCGCGGACTCGACCGGACAGTATCCCGGCTGGGATGACCTGAAACATAAGCGCGCCGCCTTCGATGCCATCATTCAAACCTGGGCGGAGACCGTAGACGATCGGGCGCTGAGTGGCGATCTCACCTGGTTCTCCGGCGCGATTCAGAGACCCGTGACCAAGTCCGTTGCGCTCTGTGTCACCCACATGTTCAATCACCAGACCCATCACCGTGGGCAGGTGCACGCCCTGTTGACCCGCAGCGGCGCAAAGCCGGACGATACGGATTTGTTCGCCATGCCCGACTCAGGCCGGTAACGAGCATGATCAGGAACTGGCAGACGTGTGTTCCGTTCTTGATATCGCCCGAGGCACGCGGGCTCACCCGTTGACTGCGTGGGGCCCGAAATGAACTGGCAAGCGGTGTAAACCATGCTGACCATCTGGGGTAGAAGAACCTCGTCCAATGTGCAGGCCGTCATGTGGTGCATCGCGGAACTTGGCATCGAGCACCATCGCATCGATGCCGGACATGTATACGGTGTTGTGGATACGCCCGAGTATCGTGCGATGAATCCCAACGGCACCGTGCCGACGATTCGGGACAACGACAGTCCGCCCCAGTTCGAATCGGGGGCGATACTGCGCTATCTGGCGGGAAGGTATGCGCCGGATGCGTTCTGGCCGCAAGATCCGGTGGCACGCGCCCAGGTGGACATGTGGGCCGAATGGTCCAAGTTGAACATCGCGCTCAACCTGACGGTTCCGATTTTCTGGCGCGTCGTGCGAACCGCCCCGTCAATGCGCGACCCCCAGGCGATCGCCGAAGCCATTGTAAAGTTAGAACATTACCTGGGCATCGCCGATGCGCGGTTGGGGCAAATGCTTTTTCTCACGGCCAACCACCTGACGCTTGCCGACATCCAATTCGGGCACGTGCTCTATCGCTACTATGAAATGGATATCAAACGCGGCCATTTTCCCCACGTCCGACGCTACTATGAACGCTTGTGCGCTTTGCCGACCTACGCTGAGAACGTGATGGTGCCCTATGACGAACTGCGTGTGTTCGACTGAATCGCGGAACGGCTCCACCACCCCGCATTAGGGCGGCCTAAGTCGGACAGGCTCCTAGAGGCTCCTGAACTGGCGTTGTGGCTGGGAGGTTGGTTTGGCCTCGTACGCGCGTCTATCCCGGTGGGCTTTCCGTCGTCATGGTTGCGGATGACTGATTCGCCATCTCGCCCAGATCCTTGTCAATAAAAAACAGCGCGTGACCATCGTCGCCAACCAGCTCAATCTTGTCCAGAATGCTCTTGAACAGGGTTTCTTCTTCGTGCTGCTCCGCTACATACCATTGCAAGAAATTGAAAGTTGAGTAGTCCTGGCTGGTAAACGCTTCGTGGGCCAGTGCGTTTATTTTTTCTGTAATCATACGTTCGTGCTCATAGGTGGACTTTATGAGTGCACGCAGGGATTTGAACTTGTAAGGGGGGGCGGGAATTGCGCCAACAATAGGCAGCGACCCGGTTTCGCTGACGTAGCGAAACAAGCGGTTCATATGTTCCATTTCTTCGGCCGCCTGGGCTTGCATGAACTTGGCGGCACCATCGAAGCTTTTCTCTTCGCACCATGCGCTCATTTGCAGGTATAGATTCGAGGAATAAAACTCCAAATTGATTTGCGCGTTCAATCTGGTGACCATTTTCGGCTTCAACATGAGCATGTCCAGAGGGTGGCGTGAGCTGCAGATACTGCCCAGAGCAGGCGGCAGGTTCAAGTGCCGGTGGATGGGCAGTGTACCGGTCTGAAGTGGGTGTTTCCGGGGTGCTACCGTGCGAACGCGGCCGGAGTCGTGAGACGCCCAGCAGCGTGTAGAAGAAGACTCACTCGCCACGATACGGCGGAGAAAATGTCCTCTAAGTGCTTATTGACTCGGCGCAAACTGCGCTTCCTTAATCGTTCTCGCGTTGTCTCGCACTAGACCAGACGCTTTCGCAGCAAGTATACGCCAACCGCCGCAGTCACCACCATCAGCAATCCCTTGACCACGGCTGCCGAGCCCCATCTGGGCGCAGCCGGCTGTGCCCGCGGTTTCCGCGGCTTCCCAGGTTGGGCGCTGGACCAGGCGGGGGTTGCTGCCGGCTCAGGCCCGCCGGTGGTGCCTTCGCTGGATACGAATTCGGCCGTTTCGAAGCCCGGAACCCGTTTTGTACCGTCACTGGCACTTGGATCCAGGCTCAATGTGGATCGGCGTTTCATAGTCCTGGCGCCTTTCTAATGGTGTTCCAAAGAGCGCGGATTTCCGCGCTTGCCTTGCCCCCTGGATCCAGTTCGCTCACGGAACGACCGTCGATCAAGGCATGGCTGAATGCCGCACGCTGGCTGATCGCCACCGGGCACACATCGATGCCGTAGGTTTGCAGCGCCGTCCGGGCTTCCGACACGATGCGCGGATCGCCATAGCGGCCCGGCGGCGGGCAGGCGTTGAGTACGATCTGAGATGGCGTTGCTTCGTCCACCACCAGCGCGATTGAGGCACCGATGGCATCGAGATCGAGTATGGCCGGTCTGGTCGGAATTACGACCGCGTCGGACAGCCGTACGCCCTCGCGAGCGGTGTCGGAACTGTGGGGGGCGCTATCGACAATCGCCAGATCGTAGTCCAACTCGCTGGCTTTGGATAATGTCTGGGCCAGCGTCTTGCGCTGGGCTGAAACCAGGGCGGGCTGTTCCTGGCTGCGCCGTCGCCACCAAGTGGTGGCGCTGCCCTGGGGGTCCACGTCGACGATGATCGTCTTTATTGAGGACCGCGCAGCCTCGACCGCCAAATGTATGGTCAGAGTGGTTTTGCCGGTCCCGCCCTTTTGGGCGAGCATGCAAATTGTTTTCACCGGGCACCAGAGGTGTCGAACGTGGGTGTCGCGCCATTTTAACCCAAAGTGGTTCTGTGCAATACGTGCGAATCCGGCCTCTATGGCAGATCAAGCGAGCGCCTCAATCTGTGGATGATCGACCACTCAGCGGCCATATCGTTTGTTCCTGACGCTCCGCCAGGGCTCGTGCAAGCGTCACAAGTGGATGTTGTCCGGACCCAATACGTGGCATCCTACGTCGCCAACTGGATATCGGATCGAGTGCGGGAGTCGTATCGATTCGTCAAACGGGTCGCGGCGAACCGAGCAACTTCGAGGGTGAGAATCAAAGGATGGGTGCATGAAAGTGTTGCGCGCTTTGAAATATGTCATCCTGGCCATCGTGCTGGTGCTGGTGGGTGGGTTTTTACACTACAATTTGCCGCGAACCGCGGTCGTGCAAATCACCGGGACAGATGTAAAAAGACTGGACAGAGGTGCCGCCGAAAACGTCGCCTCGCGGGACGTGCGATTCATCAGCGCCCGGTCCTCGGATGGGAAAATCTGGGTGTTCCGCAACGAGGACACCGGCTGGGGTTGGCCCCCCTACTTCAAGTTCGACAGCGCCACCCTCACCGCTGAGGCACACAATTTCGCCTCGGAGGCAGAAAAGCCCTGGGTTCGCGTGCGCTACTACGGTTGGCGCGTCGATGTCTTCTCCCTGTTCCCCAATGCGATCAGTCTCAAGGTGGTCAATCGGGACTACACCCATATACCGATTTTCAACATCATCGTTTTGCTTGTGCTCGCGGGTATCGCGGTCTTTATCTGGCGGCTGTTTGCGCGCGTAGCCGACAAGATCGATCCAGACTAGAGGCCTGCCCCTTGTGGAGCCGAAGTAATCAATCGACACAATTCAGATCGAACATCCGAGGTAGGCAGATTATGAGCATGTTCCGTATATTGCTGGCGCCGATTGCGCTTTTAACTGTGGGTGGCTGGCTGTTTGCGAGCCCGGTCCACGCCGAGACGGTTTTACGTTTGTGCACGGGCAGTCCCGGCAAGACCTACATTCGGGTCGGGGAGACGCTGGCCGAAATGGCACCACAACTGACGGCGGGCGGACTGCGCATCGAGGTTTTGCCCTCGGGAGGCTCGCTGGACAACATGAGCCGGGCCTTGGCCGGGGAGTGTGATGGATTCATCGCCCAGGGGGATGCCATCGACTTCTACACGTCACAAATCAACACCGGCGCCGCGGGGAAGTTCCGGGTGATGGGCGAGTTATACAAGGAATTGACTCTGCTGGTGTGCCGCCGTGGGAGTGGTGTCGACGATCTGGACGAGCTGGATGACGGAACCCTCGCCGCGGGCAACATGGGCAGTGGTTCGCTGGCGACGTTTCTCAATCTGCAGCAGCTCGAGCCGGGGGAGTACGGCGACATCAAGGTTTTTCCCGCCAACGGATTCGAGGGCGCTATGGCGGTCATCAACGGGGAGGCCGACTGCATGATGGATGTGATCGCGCCCCAGTCCGATCTCATCCAAACGCTCAATGACAATTCCAACACCGGCCCGCTGCTCTACTTCGCGGAAATCGACAACGACGATTTGGAAGATTACGAGGTGGACGGCAAGCAGGTTTACAGCCTGGTGACCTTCGACGACGAAACCTACAGCGAGCTCAGCACCACCGGTGACCCGGAGATTCTGGCCATCAGCGCGGTTCTGGTGCTGACCCAGGAGTATGCGCAGGCTAATCCGACGGCGGTCTCGGCGGTGAGCATGCTGATGCTGATGGGCCTCAAAGACATCGAAAGCGTGGCCTATGGCGAGTCGCGGCCGTTCAAGGATTGAGGGACAACACCCACTCGATCCGAATCAGTCCAAAGGGACGACTTCGGATCCCGCATCACCCTTGAAGGTGACCTTGAAACTGCCGGAGTTGCATTGAACGGTCCAGACCGTGAACCCTTCGGCAGCCGCAGCTTCTTCAGTGGAGCGCTCCATGCTGATCACGTGTGCGCAGGGATAGTTTGCCTCACGTATGGCCGCGCGAGCCGATCCCTCGGCAATGTCCTCGTCATTGGCCCAGACCCATGGCGAGACCCATGGCGTAAGCGCCAAACCGATGATCAGCGTGGCGTGTGAAACGGCATTGACCAGAACGTTCGAGAACCGTTTGAACATCGCATGTGTCATCTGTAGTTCCTTCACCGTGTGCGGAAAGAGGTTTAAGCGGTCAGTGGTTCCGATGCTATCGAACCGCTGGGATCGAAGCCAGCGCGCTCGGAACCAGTGTGTGAGGTTCTTGCCACTGAGCCCGCTGGGTGTTTGCGCGGACTCCGACTCGGAGCCGGTGCTGGCCTTGATGCAATGGCCTCGTTTAGTGTTCGGACCGAATTCACCGGCGGCACCTTATCGGGGGGCACACCTTTGAGCACTGGACTGCTTGCACTGCTCGATGATGTGGTCGCGATCGCTAAAGTGGCCGCTGCGTCGCTGGACGACGTGGCGGCCCATGCCGCAAAGGCGGGTGCCAAGTCCGCCGGGGTGGTGATCGACGACGCCGCGGTAACGCCCCGTTATGTTGTCGGATTCGCCGCCGAACGCGAACTGCCCATCGTGGCCAAGATCGCCAAAGGCTCACTCAAGAATAAGCTGCTGTTTCTCCTGCCGGCCGCGTTGGCTCTGAGCCTGGTGGCCCCTTGGGCGATCACGCCGTTGCTGATGCTTGGCGGCCTCTATCTGTGCTACGAAGGCGCCGAAAAAATTTTCGAAGTGTTGTTTCCGCACCAGGCCCACGCCCACGAAGAGACGGTCGGTGCAATCGTTGATGCCAAGGTGTTGGAAGACCAGAAGGTGGCGTCGGCCATCAAGACCGATTTCATTCTGTCGGCCGAGATCATGGCCATTGCGCTGGCCACCGTGCCAGACGCCCCTTTCCTCACCCAGGCCATCGTTCTTGCCATCGTTGGAATCGGCATTACGCTGGGCGTGTACGGCGCGGTTGCCGCGATCGTGAAGGCGGACGATGTGGGCGTCGCGCTGGCATCCAGCACCATGGGTTCACCGTTTGGTGGCTTGACCCGCTGGATCGGGCGTGGCCTGGTCAAGGTCATGCCGTATTTTCTCAAGACCCTGGCCATTGTCGGCACCGCCGCCATGGTCTGGGTGGGCGGCGGAATCATCGTACACGGTCTCGAGGGCTATGGGTTGCCCCAGCTTGCTCATGCCATACACATGGCCGCGGTTGCAGCGGTCCAGTGGGTGTCGCCTGGTGGCAGTGGGGCGGTCGAATGGCTCGTAACCGCCGTGGGTTCGGGTATTGTCGGGCTGGCGATCGGCGGGTTGATGATTCCGCTGGTTGGGTTCGTGCTGGCGCCGGTCTGGATGTCGGTGAAGCGGCTGCGAGGCTGACGCCGGCGCCCAGTGGCTCAGAAAACGCGGGGGCTTTCCAGCAGCGATTTCAGACGTTCGACGACCCGCGCCATCTGGTCAAGTGAGTTCGGCCCTTCCGCCGGCGGCGGTTGTTCGCAGGGCAGTGCATAACCCTGTTCGATCAGGGCCGCATAGGCCATCTCAGGTCTTGGGGTCGGTCGAACGTAACCGCCTGCGATCAGCCTCGCGCAGAGATACTCCAGACCTTGCTGTGGTCTGGTTGTGCCGCGCTGGTTGGCCGGTCGTGAGAGTGCGTGCGTGTGGATCCAATCGCGGATAGCATGCGGCCTGCCGGACGCGCTGTTCGGCAACGAACAGATGTAAAGCGGCTTGGCGGCTGTGCAGGCAAGGCCCAGCTCGGCTAGGTTTCGGTCGGTCACCGCTACAGCATCGGCCTGAGCCAGATAAGCCAGACGGGTGTTACCGCTTTCGTCCGCACCTGGACGGACCGTACCGTGTGCGCCCAGCGCACTGTCCAGTGCCTGGCTGGCCTGGTCGGTCAGCCCATCGTTTGCGAGGGCAACCACCGATCCACCCAGAGCTGCGGCAAGCCCGCTTACCTGCTCGCCCAGGCGCCCCGCGGATTCCAGCTCGAGTGCGCGGTGTTCGCCAGTCCCGCCCGTGAACAGCAGGATTCGGGGGGGCGTAAGCCCGGCGTAACAATCGGGCGCACGCAGGCCGGCTTCCACCAGATCGGCCTTGGTAAACACCGGCAATGGAACCAAGGTTTCGATTCGGTTGGGATGGGGCCACAGCCGGGCATAACCTGGGCTCACCAGCGCATCCAATCCCTCGGCTGACTCTGCGCCTTGATCACCCAGCAGTACCAGACGGCTTGCACCACGGCTGCATTGGCCTATCCATCGGGCAATCGGTGCGCTGCGGCGGCCCGAAGCGATCACCAGATCCGGCCACGGCGCCTCGAGTTCGGCGCGACTGTGGGACCGCAGCGTCCGAACTGTTGCGCCCAGGAGTTTATTTGGGAGATTACCCATGACGCCGAACTGCAGCCGTTTTTCAACATGCGGCCAGCCCAGTGCCTTGGCGAGGGCGAGTGCCTGGCCGTCGTAAAAAGGGTCGTCGCCGGTGAGGACCCAGATATCTGGCTCGCCGGTTTGCCGCCGCCCACCTTCGCGGACGGTCACCCGTGATCCAAAAACCCTTGAAGTGTGCAGAATCAATTTCCATCGAAGGGTTGCGGCATGGTGCTCCGCCGCCAAACGACACATGCCCTGCCACCATTCGGTGTCCTGAAAGTATCTCGTTGCCAAAATCCCGCGCGGGGGGCCTGGTTGATCGATCCTCAGACAGACGAACTTTTCTGCATGGGAAAACATCTCGTCGATCAACCAGGGCAGATCGTCGATCGGAATCGAATCGGATGCGATGTCCAGCACCACACCGTCGTAACGCGCATCCGCCAAGGGGATGGCTTCATCCAGGGTCGGGTCATAACGGGTCACCGAAAGGCCCGCCACCTCCGGTATCAGCCCGGGCCTGCCCGGGCCCCCTACGGTGTAGTACAGAAGCGCAGTCGCGCCGGTGGCTTCGATCAGCGCCCCGATTTCAGATGACGCTTTCGGGTCCGCGCCTGGAGGCGGATGCCCGCTGCCTGCGCGCCGAAGCCGTGTCAGGCCCTCATGGTAGGCGGCACTGGGATGCGCAGCGGTAAAAACCTGATATCCATCCCGATTTGCCGCATCTTCCAATCGATACCAGAGTTCGCCCATGGGGTGCGAAAGATAGGCAAAACGCCAGGGTGTGGGTCGCCAGGGCTGGGTGTGCAAAGTGGTGAAGTGCACGCATTTTGCCCGATCCGGGTCGAACTCATCCTTGTCTCGCGCATTCCACTCCGGCGACAGCGGTCCCCAGCACCCGGTTTTGGCCAACGCCTGTTTCAGCAAATATCCCCTGCGTCTGAGCTGCACTTCAGGCAGTTTCCAGACCGGTGCCATGCGCGCGCAATCGATCAGCATGACCGAAGACTCTTTTTCGGTGATGGCGAGAAAGCCGTGCTCGTCCATGGGCAGGTCGAACAGTTCGCCCGGGTCAGCCAGGTAGATCTGATCCACATCGTTGTAGATCGCGCGTCCCTGGGCACCGGCGAAATGCGGTATCGCGAAGCGATAGTTGGTGAATCCGGTGGTCCAGCCGCGCTGGTCGAAGCCGCTGAGGGATTTCATCAGGAAAATCTCATAGGCCCGGGTGGGGTCACGGACCTGTTCTATCGACCAGATGAAAACCCGTTCGGCCCGGTGTTGCTCGGCCTGGGTGCCCAGGTAGATTCTCACCGGTGGCTTGTCACTGGGGGTAAGGCTTGGGTCCGCCTCGAGCAGAATGCGTTCGGGGGTTTCGCGCCTGTCTGCGCTCAGACGCCGCTGCGAAACGCGCAGCAGGCGGGTGGATGCGCGCAACTCCAGGAACGCCATGGTTCAAACTCTCTCGGTTCATTCGCCAGGCATGCTGGGCAGGATAGGGGCGCTGCGCTGAGATCAGACGTGGTCCACGCGATCAGGGCAACGGCTTCTTCTTGGGCCGAAGTCTAGCACCAGGTATCCGCTCTGACCCACCGTCGCGGTGGTGCCGGGCGGTATCCCGCTGCCCCACCATCTGGTTCGTGGAAGACGCCCGCTTGGCGGCGCGCCCGCATGGCAGTGGCGGCAGGTAACGTAGTATTTTACCGCCATCGTATTTCACTTTCCGACGTCGGAGAAACCCATGAGTCGGTCCGAACAGAAACTGCCGCCCTTCACCGTTTTGATCGAGTGGGAAAACGCCATCGATGTGGAGGACGAATGGACGGCCAAGGCAATGAAGGCCTTCGAATCCGAGCTGGCGCGGTGCGGCGACCAGCTGAGTGAACGCCCCAAGGTGATGTATCTGTACAACCGGGACACGGTCAGCGAGCGCGTCATTCACGATGTGATTGACCAGGTTGCGCCGAAGCTTCGTGAGCTGGCCGATCTGGACCTGGTGCCGACGCCGGGTCTGAGCTATTACCAGCTGAAGAACTATGGTGCCGAGCGCACAACAACCGAGTTCGTCATCCTGCTGGACAGCGACGCCGGGCCCCAGCCGGGGTGGCTCCCGGGGCTGTTGAAACCCTTTGAGGACCCGGATGTTATGGCCGTTGGTGGCTTTACCGTTCTGGGCTATGACGATCTGTTGTCCAGGACCATGGCCCTGAGTTGGATTTTCAACATCGCCAGTGAACGGCAAGAGACGGTGAAGCGCAAAAAAATCCACGCAAACAATACGGCGATGCGAACCGCTTTTTTCAAGGCAAACCCGTTTCCAGACCTGCCGGCGTTCAAGAAACAGTGTGGCTTTTGGCTGCGGGATATCGACCGGCGCGGAATCTGCTGGGTCCGAACCGCGGAGGCCGTGACAGTGCACGCGCCCCACCCGGGTATCCGGTTTCTGATCTGGCGCGCCTGGACCGCGGGCCTGGACCGGGACTTTCAGGCCTATTACACCGGTACGCAGTCGCGGCTTGGCCGCCTGGGCTACGCACTTCGCATGTGGGGGAAAAAATGCTGGCGGGCGACGCGTCGCATTGTGACCAAGCATTCCCAGGTGGATTTGCCGGTTTGGCAGATTCCGTTCGCTTTGCTGATTGCCTATGCGTTCTACACCGTCTGGCTGGTGGCGGAGCTTTGGTCAGTGTTGACCCGGAAGTTTACGCCGCTTAGCCTATTTCGACCAGGCCACGCACCAATAGGCGGGCTGTATCCGTAGCACCGAACTGGGCGGCCAGCCGGCCGAAATCCACTCTTAGCGTGGCCCAGTCTCCAAGGCGCAAAAGGCGCACTGCGTGTCGCGCCACATCGCGGCTCAGACCGGCCCTGAACTCCGGGCGCCATAGGTAATCCGGGTGGCGCTCGCATATCTCCAGAGTCGCGTCGACGAAGGTGTTCAGCTTTGATGAAATGGCGTCTTCGGACCAGTACTTGGTCCAAAGCACCGCATCGGTGGATGCACAGGTTGCTTGGCGGGCCAGCCTCAGCAGTAAATCCATGTCCTGGCGCCGTTTCAGTGATTCGTCAAACAGCCCGACGGCGATCAAGGCTTTGCGTCTGGCGCTGAGCGCGGGTGTGGCTTTGTAGAGATGCCGGGCGAAGATGGCCAGTTCGAGGTCGGCGCTGTTGTCGATCACCGGATTGATCCGACGCTTGGCCTTCTTGCCCATGCCGGGCGGATACAGGATTTCGAATGAGTCCACCAGCACATCCCTGCCGGGGTGCGTATCAAAATAGTCGTGTACGTAGCTGAGTTTGTGGGGCAGGAACGCATCATCACTGTCGATAAAGCACACGATTTTGCCCTTGGCCTCGGCAATTCCCCGGTTGCGTGCGGCATTGCCGCCGAGGTTGGTGTCCTGACACAGGTACACAATGCGTGTATCAGAGTAGCTCGCCACGCGCTCGCGCGTGTCGTCGGAGGAGCCGTCATCCACCACAATCAGCTCGAAGTCCTTGAAGTCCTGGGCCTGAATGCTTTCGATGGGCCGCGCAATTGTCTCGGCTCGGTTATAGGTTGGCAGGACAATGGAAATATCGGTCATTGGCCGTGTTCCAGATCCGGGCCAAGCAGCAAGGCTTTGAGTTTGTCAGCGACGTCGGCGGTTTCCCGCAGGGGTCGCGGTGTAGTCTCGCCCCAGGGTTGACCAAAATACTGGGCGATACCCCGGTCGATCAAAGCCTGGTGCAACAGGTCTATCCGGCGGGGCGGCATGATCAGCCCGCTGCCGATCAGCTTCGCACACAGGGATTGGATGGGGGCCCTGAACCAGGGCAGGTCGCCGGCGCCTCCGTCGCTGCACAACTGCGCGTTGCCGAGTATCCATTCCTTGAGCCGCAGTTTTCGGGTGGGAGGTTTTTGCGGCACCGGATAGATGAACATGGGTTTACCCAAGGCCGCGACCTCCGCCAGCATGGATTCGCTTTCACCGGTTACGATCAGGATATCCGCCTGCGCGAGATATCCCAGATAGGGGCTTTCCACCTCGGCTTGCCATTGGCTGACACGCACCTCCGGCGCAACTGAATCGATCAGAGCGCGGGTCGCCTGTGGTCCGGTCCTTCGACTGGTCAAGACCACCAGAGAGCCGGACTGGGCTTGGGCATATGCGTTCACCTCGACCCCCATCCGGCTGGCGTATGCGGCATCCAGCGTGTACCGCGGAGTGCTGCCGCCAACCAGCAGCGCGATCAGAGGCCGAGCAAGCCCGTTGGCCAGATCCGGCCAGCGCGTTCGGGCCTGCTCCAGTCGCTCCGGGTTGACCGGATTGAGCGGCCCCAGGGTCTCGATCCGACGAGGGTGGGGCAGCAGCCGCGTATGCAATGGGGTGATCACGGCATCGAAAGCGTCGGCCACGTTGCCGCCCCTGCGACCGAGTTGAACCAGAAGCGACCGGCCGCTACTTTGCTTGCCGATCCAGCGGGCGACCGGAGCGGTTCGGCGACCCGCGGATATCACGACCTTCGGCCAGGGCGGTTCGAGCGTGTCTGACTCACCCGGGTCGATGGTTCTGTGGGTTGATCCGAGTATGTGGTTGTGGACATTGGCCAGTGCGTTAAAGCACAGCCGTTTTCGCTGGTAGGGCCAGCCCAGGGTCTCAGCAAGGCCAATGGCCTGGGTTGTATTGCCGGGCCGGTCATCCAGCAGCACCCAAACGGTCGGGGTGTCCGCCCGGTCCGGATTGGTGGACGCACAAAGCGCCGTCGGGTGTCCGGCTTCGCGGGTGGCTGGTTTGTCATTGGGCTGCGTCATGGTTCTGATGTCAGACCATAGCGGGATGGTGTTCCGGGCGAGAAAGATTCAACGGGCAAACCAGCGATAGGCGAGGGATGTCTTGCAAGCGTCCCCTGCGCTGATCCAGGGTTCCAGCGGACCCAGCTTTACCTTTTCATTCCAGGCGGCGCCGACACGCAGCCAGAGGAAGACCGTAGAGATCAGCGTCCAGAGCACAACCGCGAGCAGACCGGCGTCCGGTCGGCCCGCCAGAACCCCTGCAGTCAACATGATCAGGCAGGGGTTGCGCCGAGCGGTGACCAGCCTTGAATAGGAGTCAACGGGTCGCCAGGCGAAGATGCTGAAATTGGCGATGACGCCGCTGAACAGACCCTCCGCCACGCGCCCAAAGATGTATCCACCGAACACCAGCCAGGCGGTGGTGTTCAGGGAGAGTCCTGGCATCGAGATGCCAGTGTGGGTCAGTCCCACGGCCCAGGCAAGATACCAGAACGGGGGATGCACCAGGTCCAGAATATGATCGAACAGATTGCCGAACTGCGTGTAGCTCACCGTCACCCGGGCCAGCTTGCCGTCCACCGTATCCAGAAAGGTCATGATCCAGCCGGCCACCAGACCCCAGGCGAAGTGCCCCTGGAAGAACAGATAGGTGGTCAGCAGGGCCAGCAGCCAGCTCACTCCGGTCACCTGGTTGGGGCTGATGCCCGCAGCCGCGCAAACGTGGGTTACCCATCTGGCCGGTGTCGGCCACGCCCATTTGGTCACCAGATCGGTGATGCCCTTGTACGACCCGTCGAACAGGCGCTTTTCCAGATCGCCCCGGTTGGCGCGTGTAATCGATAGGACATATGGATCCTCGCGTTTCAGCAGCGTGGTTTGCCCAGCGGACACGATGCTATTCGGATCGACCGTTTTCAATCCGTCGGGCAGGGCCGACGCCGCTATCCCTGCCAGGTAACCCCGCGTCTCGACCGCCTTGGCGCGGGGCACATTGGCGGCCACCGCGGCCAAATCATCGCCGGCCGTGAGTACCGAACACGGACTGTCGATCAATCCCTTCAGCACGCGCGCGTCGTATAGCCAGTCAGCGCGAATCAGCAGCACGGCGTCGTCGGCGGGGACGTCCCCCAGGTCATCGACCAGCCCTGTGATGCCGGCACGCGTCAGCATGCGGCCCAGGCGTTCGCGCGAGGACAACCCCCACAGAGTAATGTCCGGTTCTACCAGCAGATGGGCCAGAAGGGTCACCTCGTGCGGCTCCGTATAGGCATGTATTGAAACAACTTGATTATCATCACGAGATCTCTGTGCGGAAAAAAATGTGGCGCCGGACGGTCCACGCTCCCGGCCCAGACAATGCCATCCGGCTGCCCAGAGGCCAGATTCGGGCGTCACACGCTCTGGACTTTGTCTATACCCGGGCGCATGCCGGGCGTGTCCTCCGGCATCGGCGTCACCAAAATACCATTCTGCAGGCGCAGCACCCGGTCGGCGATGCTGGCCAGCCGGGTCTGATGCGAGACCGCAAGAATCGTAAGCTGGCCACGCAGAGCCGCAAGCGTGTCGCAAATGGCACCCTCGCTGTGGGGGTCGAGTGCGCTGGTCGCCTCATCCAGGATCAGCAGTCGCGGTCGCCGGACCAGCGCCCGGGCAATGCACAGCCGCTGCCGTTGGCCGCCAGACAAAGTGCCGCCGCGCTCACCGACGACAGTGTGCAGGCCCTCTGGCATGGCTGCGACGAAATCCCAGGCTTCGGCCGCGCGCAACGCCCGTTCGGCGTCAGCCTCGTCGAAGGCTGGATCGCCCAGTGTCACGTTGTGGAGCACGGTGTCATGCAGCAACAGAACTTCCTGGGGAACATAGCCGATCATGCCTCGCCAGCTTTCCAGGCTACAGTCTTTCAAAGGCATGTCATCAATCAGGATCTGGCCGTCGGTTGGTTGCAACAGCCCGGTGATCAGGTCGATAACGGTGGTCTTGCCGGCGCCGGAGGCGCCGATCAAGGTGGTGAAGCTTCCCATTGGCAGAACCAGACTGAGGTTTTCGAGCACCTGTTTGGGGCCGAAGTTAAAGGACACCCGGTCCAGTGCGATCGAGCGCTCAAAAACCGGATTCCGCCCATCGCCGGCCAGTTCATGTGCCTGCTCGGCGTTCTGGATCGTTTTCAGCAGCGACCAGTACGCGCTCTCAGCAACGGCCATTTTCTGGTGACTGGATTGCACCTTTCCCAGCGAGGCGAGCACGCGCACCAGCAGAACCACCAGTACCAGTATGTTGGCCAAGGGAAGTGCCAGTTCCGTGAGCGCAAAGTAGAGCCCGACAGCCACCAGGGTTACGATCATGGGTTCGTACAGTGCGGTGACCGCTTCGGTGCTGAACACCTCCCGACGCATCGCTTTATTGAGACGCCCGGTTTCCTTTTCGAGCACGGCGATCGCCCGATCCGTCAGGCCCATGGCTTTGAACGCCTTCACCGATTGCAGTGTGTCGGTCATCAATCGAACCAGGGACTTCATCCGTTTGGTCTGCCGCTTACCGGCTTTCCGGGCGGTGCGAACCAGACGGCCAAAGGACAGCATCAGGACGATGCCGATCGCGAGCGCCACCAGTGTGGCTTGCCAGGACACGGTCAGTGCGACCGTGACGTAGACCAGGGTTTCGATGGTCAGTGCAACGGAACGGGTGCCGTTGAGATAGGCAGAGGAAGCGCGTTTTGGCTCGGTGGCCATGGCGTTGGTCAGGGTGCCCACCGGCTGGTGGAGGAAATAACTCCAACGGGCTTCGACCAGTGACCGAAGCAGCCTCATACGCAGATCGGTGGCAATCTGTGCCACGGTATATCCCACGTGCCTTTTCGCAAACAGCACCAGCACGCCCTTGGTCATCATGCCGGCTACGAGCAGGGTCAGCAGAAGACTCAGGGTCGGTTCGATGCCCCCGTTTTTGAGGACATTCACCAGTACGCTGTCATCTGTGGCCCCGGCAACCCGATCTGGGTTGGTGGCGACGCTGAGCACCGGCAGCAGCGCGGACAGACTGACGGCCTGCACCAGACCCGCAACCACAAGGGCGAGCAGCGTAAGCATTGTCCGGGCGGGGTAGGCCCGGCCGATATGAAGCAAAAAGCGCATGGCTGAGTCCTGTTGACCTGACGAGTCTCTGATCTATTCGTGAACGCGCATGTTGGGTCTCAAATGCACAGCTTCGTCGTTGCAAGTCTTGGCAATAGAACATCAATTAGCCGCTGTTCCAGCCTTGAATCTGCCCATCTCAGCCCCAATCTACCTGTTTCGGAGCAAGTTGCGGCGCCTTGGGCCCGGAGGCCGCGCCGTCATACCGGTGTGTGTTCGAATGTCAGCCACGCTAAACCAACTGCCACCGGCTTGAATAGTCAGCAGGCGCCAGCTTGCTGTCTTTCATCTCAGTATCGATCGTGTTTGCGGTGCGTGTGCCGGCAGTTCGTTGGTGTCCAGGCCTTGCTTATGCCCAATGGGGCCCGCGCCACCCTGTGTGTGAGCGCAATTCACCCCCTCTGGCCGCGGAGCGTTTATAATTAACGCCACAAGTTGTGCTTTAGATACAGAGCAGTTGCAAAATTGATACGTTCGTTGTAAAAGTATAAGATCACGGAGCATCCGGGTTTCGACGGAGATACAGCTTGGGCCATAGCCGAACGCCTGCGCTTGTCAGGCATGAAGAGTTCCTCGGTAGTGGCGGTCAGCGTCCGGCGAATTGGACCTCAAAAACTGCTCCGGTCCTTATTGAAATGCAGTTTGCTTGGTCCGAGATTGGGTGGGTATGAAAGTGCCCTTGACTGACCAAGCGCAGATACGCCTTGGCAGATAATGGGGGATCGATATTTCGGCGCTGAAAGCATTTTTTTCCCAGGGCGCCGCACCGATCCGCCCGGTATTTTTGGGTCTGGTTGAGTTTCGCGAGTTGAATATAAAGAGTATGAAACCCACTGTCAGCAAACACGAACTGCCTCTTCGCCCGGCAAATTTCAGCAGCCTGATCGAGGCGCTGGAATACGCGGCTTTGGGCGAGACCGGCATGAATTACTTCGACGGCCGCGGCAATCTCTACGCGTCCGTCCCGTACAAGACGCTTGCGCGACAGGCCAAGACGCTCGCGCGCCGCCTCCTTGCCCTGGGTCTTGCTAAGGGTTCCACGGTGGCGCTGCTCGCGGAGACCAATCCAGATTTTGTGCGTTTCTTCTTCGCCTGCCAGTACGCCGGCCTGGTTCCGGTTCCGCTTCCTGTCTCCGTGAATTTGGGCAACCATCGCCCGTACGTGGAACACTTGCGTGCGATGCTCTCGGACTGCCGTGCCGAGATTGCCATGGCCCCCACCGATTTGCTTCCCCTGGTCCAAGAGGCTGCGGAGCCGCTGGGCCGTCCCCTGGTGGGGGATGCCAAGGCCTTTGATGGCGTGCCCGAGGCAGATTTGGATCTGGTCAACCCGCAGCCGACCGACCTCGCCTACATGCAATACACCTCGGGCAGCACGCGCTTCCCACGGGGTGTGATGATTCAACAGGCCGCGGTGCTCAATAACCTGTTCGGGATCATCAACGACGGGGTCAAGGCCAGGCCCGGAGATCGGTGCGTTTCCTGGCTGCCTTTCTACCACGACATGGGGCTGGTCGGCCTGGTGCTGGCGCCCCTTGCCGGCCAGCTTTCGGTTGACTATCTGGATACCCGGGTGTTTGCGATGCGTCCTCGGAAATGGCTCGATCTCATGTCCAAGAGCAAGGCGAGCATTTCCTTTGGACCAACCTTTGGCTATGACCTGGTGGCGCGCCGTCTGCGTCCCGGGGAAGAGCAACAGGTTTGACCTCAGCAATTGGCGGGTTGCCGGCGTGGGTGCTGAGATGATCCGGGCCGAAACACTTGAGCGATTCACCCGCCGACTGGCACCGGCCGGCTTCGATCCGAAGGCGTTTCTGGCCTGTTACGGCATGGCGGAATGCTCGCTTGCCGTGAGTTTCGCGCCGGTGGGCGAGGGATTGCGGGTGGATACCGTGGATGGCGAGATTCTTTCCGGTGAGGGCGTGGCAGTGCCGCTGCTGCCCGGGTCCGAAGCCGAGAAGGTGCACGTAAACACCTATGTGGATTGTGGCAGCGCCCTGTCCGACCATGAAATCGAGATTCGGGATCCCCAGGGGCGCGCCTTGCCAGAGCGCCAATGCGGTGTGCTCCATGTCCGCGGACCCAGCCTCATGTCGGGCTACTTCGGTCATCCCGAGACCACCCGCCAGGTGCTGTCCGATGACGGGTGGCTGAACACCGGCGATTTGGCGTATCGAGTCGGCGACAGCATTTTTCTGACCGGGCGCCAAAAGGATCTGATCATCGTCAACGGGCGCAACATCTGGCCCCAGGATCTGGAGTACATCGCAGAGCAGCAGCCCGAAGTGCGGTCCAGCGATTCTCTTGCCTTCGTCGCCCCGGATGCCGACGGCACGGAGCGGGTCGTGCTGGTTGTCCAGTGCCGGGAATCCGAGCCTGCAAAGCGCGCGCAGCTGGTGCATCGCCTCAAGGCCCGGATCAGCGAAGAACTGGCCATTGAATGTGTCGTGGATCTGGTGCCGCTGCACACCCTGCCACGCACCTCTTCGGGTAAGCTGTCACGGTCCGAGGCACGCCGGATCTTTATCGAAAGCACGTCCGAAAAGGCGGCATCGGTCGCCCAGGACGTCGCCGATCTGGAGCTTCGGCGGCTGGCCTGAGGTTCCAGGGCTAAAGGACACCCATTGCCGTGTCCAAAGGCAATGGTCCGCCCGGACCAGGCCCAGCCAGCGGTCCGCGGCGAATCGCCATAACCGGGGCGACCGGCTTCATCGGTGGCGCGGTTGCCGCCGCCTTGACCCGCACCGGCTGGGGGGTTCGGGCTCTGGTTCGATCCCCTTCCAAGGCTGAATCCTTGGCTCGACTTGGTGTCGATTCGATCCCGGGAGACCTTTCGGATACGGAGGCACTGCGTACCCTGGTGGGCGATGCGGATGCGGTCGTGCACTGCGCCGGCTCCGTTCGCGGAATTACCGAGGCGGATTTTGCTCGGGTCAATGTCGCCGGTCTGGAGCGGGTCGCGTCGGTTGCGGCGAGTGTCAATCCACCACCCCTGTTCATATCCCTCTCGTCACTGGCCGCGCGCGAGCCTCAGCTATCCGCCTATGCGGCGAGCAAGCGGGCCGGGGAGGATGCCCTGGCGCGGGCGGCGGGCACGATGCGCTGGATCGCGCTCCGGCCACCGGCCGTTTACGGGCCTGGTGACCGGGAGATGCTGCCGCTGCTGTTGTCCATGATGCGCGGATTCGCTCCGGTGTTGGGCTCATCGGAGGCGCGCATCTCTCTGTTGTATGTAGAAGATCTCGTGGCGGCGATTCAGCGCTGCCTGGCGGCCGCCCCGGGCGCCCGCGGCAGGTTCGAACTGCACGATGGTCGCGTCGGCGGCTATTCCTGGGACGAGATTGTCGAGGCGGCGATCCCGCTGCGGGGCAGGCCCATTCGGCCTATTCGGGTGCCGACCAGTCTGTTGCGCGGTGTTTCGCGAGTCAGTCTGGCCTGGGCGAGATTGACGGGGAATGCACCCATGCTGACACCGGGCAAGGTCAGAGAGCTGACTCATACGGACTGGGTTTGTGACAATGCGCGGTTTACCAATGCAACAGGTTGGACCCCTCGCTTCGGTTTTGCCGACGGCCTGGAGCGAACGCTGGCATGGCACAGGTCCGGAAAAATGAGCGCGGCCCACTGACCCGGTGGGACCGGAACCTCTATTGAGGGAAGCAAACAGTGAAAGACTATGCGGAGACTCTGTCGCGCGTCTGCGAACTGCTGGAACCGCTCGCGGGCCAGTCTGGTCACAGCATCGGCGAAGCCACGGATCTGATCGGCGAACTCGAACTGAGTTCACTCAAGATCATGGATCTGCTGATGGAGGTGGAGGATCATTTCGACGTCACCATACCGTTGAACAGGCTGCCGGAGGTGCGCACCGTCGGAGACTTGGCTTCCATGATAAACCAGCTGGTCGAACACCCGACCTGAGGCCAAGGCCCACGGCGGTTCGGGTACCGGCCGGTGGATGATGTTCCCCGCCCCGGAGGTTCCATGGATTCCCTGCCGGTGATGGCTCCCGCGTATCTTCAGGTGATCCGGGACAGGCAGCAAACCGTCCCGATAGGTGCGGAACTCAGAACCCTTTGCGATGCGCTGCGCCGCGAGTATGGAGACTGCGTCGCGGGCATGTTGTTCTACGGCTCCTGCCTGCGCAGCGGCGAGGTGCTTGACGGGTTGGTGGATCTGTATGTCATCGTCGACAGCTACACCGCCGCGTACGGCGTTTCCGCGGGGGCCGTGCTCAACCGGCTGTTGCCACCCAATGTCTTTTATCTTGAGCTGAAGTTGGATCAACGGACGGTTCGGGCCAAGTATGCCGTTCTGTCCATGGATCATTTTCAACGCGGCACGGCAGCTTGGTTTCAGCCCTATATCTGGGGGCGTTTTGCCCAGCCCGTGGGCGTGCTCTGGGTCCGTGACGAGACCGCATCGCGGACAGTGCTGGCCGCTTTGGGGCAGGCCGTGCTCAAGCTGTGCTCGACGACTCTGCCAATGTTGCCCGCCCGGTTTACGTCCAAGGCGCTGTGGGAGCGGGGTCTTGCCTTAAGCTATGGCACCGAGCTGCGGCCGGAGCGAAGCAACCGCAATGCTCAGATATTCGGCAGCGATGATCGCTACTATCGAGAACTGACCGCGGCCGCATTGCCGCATGTCGGTGCCGCCGTGCGCGCCGCCGGCGGTGACGACTCCGATCTGTATGTCTCGCAACAAAACCCGCTGCAACGCCGGTTTGGCCGGATCGCGTGGACCTTGCGTAAGGTTCAGGGGCGCGCATTGCACATACTCCGCCTGATCAAAGGCGTGTTCACCTTTACCGGAGGTCTGGACTACATCCTGTGGAAGCTGGAGCGGCACTCGGGCGTCAGGATAGAGCCCTCCGATCGGGTCCGGCGGCACCCCTTGATTTTTGGCTGGGGCCTGATGTGGCGGCTCTATCGTCGTGGGGCGTTCCGCTGAGTGTTTCAGGGACTTGCTGACCCATAGGTGTTGCGGCCTGAACGCGCCTGTTTGAGACTTCGATCATCAGGCATAAGCATAGGCCTTCCTGCAACCGCGTATGGTCGCCCCTCCGGCGGACCGGAAGGGCAACCTGGCCAGTTCCTTTACTGGGTCGGTGCGGCGTTCAGCGTCTTAAAGGCGTCGCCGATGGTGAACGAGCCCGGCTTCTGCGCCGGCGGATACTCCTCGAACGATTTCAGGAACGGCGCGATCACGTCGCCCATCGGATAGAGGATCCAGGCATGGTCGATCAACCAGTCCCAGTACGTGTTCGACGTGACCCGGGCGAACTCGTAGGGGTCGGTGCGCAGGTTGTACATGTAGGGCATCCGCAGGCCCCGGAACTCGCGCTGCCAGATCTCCAGCGTGCCATCCTGGTCCTGGATCAGGAACTGGACCTTCCAGTTGTTGTATCGAAGGGCCATCAGATCGCCGTCATCCGAGAAGTAGAAGAACTCCTTGCGTGGTCCCTGCTCCTCCTGGCCGGTCAGATACGGGAGGAAATTGTAGCCGTCAAGATGGTTCTTGTAGGTCTTTCCGTTGGCCTCGTAACCGGTCAGCAGCTTGTCCTTGACCTCCGTGTTGCCGACCGCTGCCAGGATGGTGGGCATCCAGTCGAGATGGGACATGATCTCGTTGGAGATTGAGCCCGGCTCGATTTTACCTGGCCAGCGCACGAACTGAGGGACGCGATAGGCCCCTTCCCAGCCGGTGTTCTTCTCACTGCGGAACTTGGTCATGCCGCCGTCGGGCCAGGTGTTGCGATGCGGGCCGTTGTCGGTCGAGTAGACCACCAGTGTGTTGTCGGCGATGCCGAGTTCGTCGATCAGGTCGAGGATCTGGCCAACGTTCTTGTCGTGGTCG
Source organism: uncultured Gammaproteobacteria bacterium (assembly GCA_963783675.1). Taxonomy (GTDB): domain Bacteria; phylum Pseudomonadota; class Gammaproteobacteria; order Competibacterales; family JAHEDQ01; genus JAHEDQ01. Next base: position 231,553 of record CAWAOU010000027.1, on the reverse strand, counting down.
ATCATCGTGTCGTGGTAGGCGCTCTGTGCGGTACCGGATTGACCGATGCTCTCAGGCTTGGTGTGGGTCCGGAAGTGCATATGGGTGAAGTTGATCCAGGTGAAGAACGGCTCGTTCGCCTCGACCTTCCGCTTGATGAAGTCTTCCGCCTTGGCGGCGATCTCATCGTCGACGGTTTCCATTCGCTTCCGGTTCAGCGGGCCGGTGTCCTCGCATTTCTGCTTGCCCATCTTGCCGAACCGCGGGTCTTCGCTCGGGTCATCGACGTCGCTGGCGACGCAGCTCAGTACGCCGCGGGGACCGTATTTCGCCCGAAACTCAGGGTTTTTGGGATAGTCGCGCTGTTCCGGCTCCTCTTCGGCGTTCAAATGGTAGAGGTTGCCGAAGAACTCGTCGAAGCCGTGGACAGTCGGGAGAAACTCGTTTCGATCGCCCAGGTGGTTCTTGCCGAACTGACCGGTGGCGTAGCCCTCCTGCTTGAGCAGGGTCGCAATCGTCACGTCCTCGGCCATGAGTCCTTGCGCCGCGCCCGGCATGCCGACTTTGCTCAACCCGGTGCGGATTGTCGCCTGACCGGTGATGAAGGACGAACGTCCGGCCGTGCAGCTCTGGTCGGCATAGATGTCGGTGAACATCATGCCTTCCTTGGCGAGTCGGTCGATATTGGGCGTCTGGTAGCCCATCAGCCCGAAGTTGTAGGCGCTGATATTGGATTCGCCAATATCGTCGCCCCAGATGACGACGATATTCGGTTTGTCCTGCGCCTGCGCCGCACCCATGCAAAAAGCGCTGGCACAGAGCGCCATCGCGGTTAGCCTCAATTTAGAGCTTCTCATTCACGCCTCCCAAAGCCTTGTTCCTGTCGTGGAACATCGTTATCGCAAGAGTAGCAGCCGACTATAGGCCCAATGAAAACCGATGGCCACTCAACCGCTTTGGTCGACGCGATCAGGCAGGTTTCGGGTCAACCCAGGGGCGTATGGAAAAGCAATCCCGGGATGCAGTCGATCTCGGCCGAGAATCGGACCGCTCAGGGAAAAACAGATGGAGATTCGATCATGCCAAGGACCCGGCACGACAGCGCGTATGGGTCGCCGAGTCCCCTGGCCGGGCAACGGTGGTGCGTAGCCCTACGGTTACCGCCAGCCAACGCCCCGGCGTCCAACGCCCACGCCGTGGAACCCGGGGCCGACACCGCCGCCCACACCGATCCAGTCGATGAACAGCGCGGTTGCACCGCCCACCTCGGGCATCGTGCCTTCGATCATCTGGTAGCTGTAGACCAGGTCGTTTCCGTCAACCACCGGGTCACTGATCTCGACCACCGCAACGGTGTTTTCGTCCCGCCCCGGTTCCAGCACCGACAGGGTTGCATTGGGCGGATCGCTTGCGAAGTTGTCTGGACCCGCGCCCGCTGTCCATTCCTCCATATAGGCCGGCATCGGCAGGTGACCGGCGAGGCGTACCGGCCGATCCGAGAAGTACAGGGTTTGCTGGCCCACATTGACCAGCCGCAGAGTTTTGTCGTCGGCTTTCAAGTCTTCAGCGGTCTGCACGAACATGAGTTGGATTTTCTGCTCTTCCGCCTGCGCCAAGGTCACACCAAAGCTCAGTGGGACAGCCAGTGCGGTCAGGGCCGCAGCAGTTATGAGCGTACGTCTTGTGGTCATTGATTAATCACTCGGGTATTCAGGGTCATGAGAAAGCGGGCCGCGTCCGGAACTGGAGGCGGCCCGTGCGTTTCACCACCGTAACAAACTCAGGGTGCCGGCTACTGCGGTCCGCTCTGCAGGTGATGAATCGGGTTGCCGTCCACCGCTATTGCTTTGGTATTCTCCAGCTTCTTGACGTCCGCTTCGCTAAGTTTCGGCCGGTCCACCGTGAGCGTTAGCTTGTTGAGCTTGGCCGTAAGCGTAAACGGCGGCTTGTAATCCGCATCGTTCACGCCAGTCAGCGTGTCGGAGCCAATGTCGAAACTCTCGTCCCATTGCAGGATCATCGGCAGCGTTCGCTCCACCTTTTCGGTGGCCACGACTTTGCCGTCCACCTTGAGGGTACCGGTGCCGGATCGGCCGAGACCGCTCATGTTGTTGTACAGCAGCGTTCCGACGCCGAGGCCGTCGTATTTGAAGTCGAACTCGACCACGTGTTGGCCTGGCGAGAGCGCTTCCGGACCTTCCCACTTGACGCGCTTCAGGTCGATCAGGTTCCACAGGAACACCGGCTTGCCTTCCAGCAGGTAGAATCCGTAGCCGGCGAAACGTCCGCCCGATGTGAGGATCATGCCCTCGGCACCGCCTTCCGGCACCGTAATGTCGGCAGTGATGGTGTAGGAGCTGTTGAGCAGGAACGGGGAATCGCCCTGCGGCAGGCCGACCATCGGGTGAGTGTAAATAAACTCCGTCCGCCCGGCGGTGATGTTCGGTCGTGGCGCCACGATGCGTGCCGCCACCGAGGCGTCCAGCGGGAAAACCTGATACTTCTTGGCCTCCTCGATGAACACTTTCTTCAGTTCCGCCACTTTCTCCGGATTCTGGTCAGCGATGTCGTTGGCCTGGCTGAAGTCATTGCTCAGGTCGTAGAGCTGGAAAACCTGGTTGTTCAGTGGATCCGGGTTCGCCGCTCCGAAAGCCTGCCAGGGCGCACGGTTGACCTTCGTGCTCAAAAGCCAGCCCTCGTCGTAAAGCGCCCACTGGCCCATCATCTCGAAGTATTGCGTCTTGTGGCGTGAGGGTACCTCAGCGTTCTCGGCGTCGAAGGTATAGAGGAAGCTCGTTCCCTCCACGGGCGCCTGTTTGATGCCATCCACTTCGTCAGGCGCGGGAATGCCGGTTGCCTCCAGGATGGTGGGCACCACGTCGATAACGTGTATGAATTGCTCGCGCAAGGCCCCCTTGTCCTTGATGCGTGCCGGCCACGACACCACCATGTTCTGGTTGATGCCGCCGAGCCTGGACGCGTTCTGCTTGAACCAGTCGAACGGTGTGTCAAATGCCCAGGACCAGCCCGCCGACATGTGGTTGTAGGTCTCCTCGGTCCCCCAGACGTCGTACCACTTCATCTGCACATCCACGGGCATCTCGTTGACGCCGTTGAAGAAGGCCACTTCGTTGGGCGTGCCCAGCGGGCCGCCTTCAGCGCTGGTGCCGTTGTCGCCGTTGATGTAGATGATGAGTGTGTTGTCGAGTCTGCCCAGATCCTCAAAGGTCTGGATGACGCGGCCAATTTCATGGTCGTTGTAGGCCGCGTAGGCGGCGAACACCTCCACCTGGCGGATAAAGAGCTTCTTTTCCTCGGCGCTGAGCTGATCCCATGGCTTCAGCACATCATTGGGCCACGGCGTCAGCTGAGCATTCTCATCAATCACGCCAAGTTTTTTCTGGTTTTCGTAGATTGTGTCGCGCAGCGTGTTGTAGCCGTCGTCGAACAAGTGCATGGCGCTGATTTTATCCACCCATTCCTTGGTCGGGTGATGCGGCGCATGGGTGGCGCCGGGCGCGTACTTGATGAAGATGGGCTTGGACGGGTCGGTCTGGTGCATCCGCGAGATGTAGTCGATGGCATCGTCGGCCATGCCGGTGATGAGGTTCCAGCCCGGCTTTCCGTCGAACGGATAGATCTGGGTGGTGTTGCGGAACAGGTTGGGCTGCCATTGGTTCGCGTCCCCGCCGACGAATCCGTAGAAGTACTCGAAACCCAGGCCGGTGGGCCACTGGTCGAACGGTCCGACCTGGCTGGCGGCAAACGCAGGGGTGTTGTGATCCTTGCCGAACCAGGAGGTGGCGTAGCCGTTATCGAGCAGGATCCGTCCGATGGTGGCTTTGTCCTTGGCGATGATGCTGTTATAGCCGGGAAATCCCGTGGACTGCTCGGAAATCACGCCGAAACCGGCCGAATGGTGGTTCCGACCGGTGATCAGAGCGGCGCGCGTCGGTGAGCACAGGGCGGTGGAGAAGACCCGGTTGTAGCGCAATCCCTCATCTGCGATGCGATCCATGGTCGGAGTCGGGATGACGCCGCCGAAGGTGCTGGGCACGCCGAAGCCGGCGTCGTCGGTGATGATCAGCAGGATGTTGGGCGCTTCCTTGGGCGGGACGATGGCCGGCGCCCACCACGGCGTCGAGTCAAGGGCATCGTCCTTGATGACGCCACCGAATTCCGGATCGGGTGCGGGGAGCTGTTTGCCGTCAATCGTGATCGTCGCGCTTGGGGACCCAATCTCGCTGGTCGCCGCCGCGGCTGTAGGTAAAACCCCGGACAGGCACCCCACCATGGCGAGCGCCGAGTATATACACCTTCGCGTAAATGGGTTCGGTTTCACGGAAACGTGAAGCATGGTTCGTCGCCCTCCTGCTGCTGGGTTTGAGTTCCAGAAAGAGGGTCAAGGGCTGGTGTAGTGTCTCCCAGATGACTTAACAGCTGCGCTGGCCCTCGCGGTCACTGACGGCGTTGCGGATCGTCGTAATAGCGCTGGCTATTCCGTCTCACCGCGCCTTGTCAGTAACTACGATGCCTGCCCACAACTTGGAAGACACTACACTAGCACTTGGCCATTTCCGGAGACGCTGGCCGACTGGACTTTGGAATTATCTCGTTTTCTTCCGCATCGTCCTTGACATTTCGCGACAGAATCGAGTCTCGCTGAGGAATATCTGACTTACTGGAGGGAATGGTTCTACGCTTTGCCGGTCGGTCCTTGGCCGAGCACTCAGATGGGAGAATGATTTGCTCGCCATGATGTCGGTGACGTCCCCGACCAGCGCCGGAAAGCCCGGTCGAAGGCGGCCGCTTCGGAGTAGTCCAGCGCCGTTGCGATATCAGTGATCGCGAGTCGTGTGTCGCGCAAAAGCTGCCGGGCAATGTCATAACGGGTCTCGTCGATCAATGCCTTAAAGCTGGTGCCATCGGCGCGAAGGCGGCGGTTCAGGGTGCGCCGATGGATCGCAAAGACCGCAGCGACCTGGGATATAGAGGTCTCTTCCTGGCCGGCCCCTGCGATCAGCAGTCGACGCAACACCCGCCGAAGCTGGGTGGCCAGGTCGCCACCTCCGCGGGCCTCCAGTCTCTCGATTTCGCACATGATCTGGGCATGTATCTGAGCGTTGGCTCCACTCAGTCGCCGGTCGAGGAAGGAAGCCGGGAAAACGACCACTGAGCGCTGGTCGCCGAACGACAGGCGGTTACCAAAAAAACGCCGGTAGGGCTTGATGTCATCCGGCCTGGCCCTGAACAGGCATATCTCGCTGGCCTTCCAACCCGGACCGACGAGGGTCTTGAGCGTGTTGTAGGTCACCGCCATGGCGAGATCGTAGATCTGCGCCGTGCCGACGATGGTGGGCTGGTAGATGGTGTACGCGACCACCGCCCGGTCGCCGTTTACCCACATGGTTGGGATGGCCCCACGGTCGTGCAGGTGTAGATACAAAATCGTGTTTCGCAGCGCGCTGCCGACGTCGGGCGCGTGGGCGGCGAGGCGGCCGACCACCCCCAGCACATCCAGACCGGCGTTCTGGCCCACCAGCAGCCCAAAGTGCGGACACTGGGTGCGCGCCGCACACAGTGACAGCAGCCGACCCGCGTCGGCGAAGGGGATCGTGTTCTCGCCATCCTCGAACCAGATTTGATCGAAACCAGCCTCGGCCATCACAGCATCTGCATCGACGCCAAAGTCAGCCAGTAACCGGGGTATTCCGAGGAGCGGTGCGATGCGTACATCGCCCTCCTTGACCAGGGCAAGATCGGCCGGCGCGGGCTGGATTCCTGGGTTCACAGGCACTGTAATTCGCCGGTGCTCATCAATTGCTCCACCTGCGACATGACGGGCGGCGTTTTGAAAGGGTCTCGGTCGAGTGCGAGGCAAGGCGAAAACGACGGAGAAAGCGCAGTTTACACCCAGTAAATGACCATTTTGAGGGCGTTTTAAACACGCCTAGGCGTCGACCCTGGACAGCATGATCAACGCCAGGATCCCGGTCGCAAGCGGTATGGCCAGAGTGGTCAGGGCTGGATTCAGACCGAACACCAGTCCCGTGTTGGCGGCAACCTGGGTTGCGATCTGGAACAGAATGCCACAGCCCAAAGCCAGCACCACACGCTTTCCCATGGACGTCGAGCGCGGTGTACCGAAGGCGAAGGGGATCGCCAGCAATACCATGACCCCGGTGGCCAGCGGCAACGTCAGTTTCTGCCACAAGGCCAGTTCGTAGCGGTCGGTTTGTTGAACCCCGACCGCGAGATAGCGAATGTAGGCGTAGAGTTGCGATACCGACATGGTCTCCGGCGGAAGCTCGATCAAAGCAACCTGGTCCGCGGTCATATACGATTCCCAGCGCATCAATTGGCGCTGCTCGGTGGTGACGTTGGCGCCGTCAATTTTCTTCACCACCAGATCCTGTAACAGCCAGTTTTCCGGATCATCGATGTCTGCCTGGGCGGCATGGATGTACAGTTTGATCTGCCTGTCCGCGTCCATTTCAAGGATGTCGATGTCTGCCGGGATCTGGCTGAGAAGCACCTTGCCGATGCGGATAAACCGGTTGTCGTGGTGCATCCAGTAGCCTTCGTCTATCTGCTGCACTTCGTCGGTTGATTGCGCCAGCAATTGTTGCCGGACCGCGTTTTGATGCATCCCTGAGACGACGAACTGATCCAGCAGAGCCGCTGTAAGCATCAGCACGATCCCACTTTTCAGCACCGCCCATGCAATCCGGGCACCCGAGATCCCGGCGGCCTGTGCGGCGATCACCTCGCTATGCTGGGCCAGCAGAACCAACGCGATCGTCGCGCCCATCAACGCGCCAAACGGCAGCAGTTCGAGGGTGCGGGGTGCGAGCATCCGAACTTCATACAGCAGAGCATCGACCAGCCCATAGTCGCCGGTGCCCACATCATCCAACTGCTGTATCAGATCCAGGAAACTGAACAACGGGACCAGCGCCAGCATGACAAACATCAACGCCTTGCCGAATTCCATGCCGATGTATCGATCCAGGCGGTTCATCGGGGGTCAGATACGGCCTTTGCGCCACGGTCCGAACAGCAGCATAGACAGCAGCGCTGCCAACAACGCAAGCGGCCACCAGAGCCCGGGGACGGGACCGACCAATCCCTCCTGTACCAGGTTCTTGGAGAACGCCAACAGGTTGTAAAACACCGCATAGGCCAGCACGGTGGCCAACACCCGGGCGAATCGCCCTTGTCTGGGTTTTACCCGGCTCAAGGGTACGGCCAGAAGCGCCAGTAGAACGGTCGCCGCCGGCGTGCTCAAGCGCCACTGAAATTCGGCCACGTCCTTTGGACTGGATGATTGGCTCAGCGCCATGGTGCCCTGGTTTTTGCTTTTGAGCGCCACGCTGTCGGGTTCCTGGTCTCTCAACACAAGTCGCAGGCGCTTGAACCGACCGATCAGATCGCGGCTTCCGGTTCGATCCAGATGATAGACAACGCCATCTTCGAACACGAACTCCAGAGGGCTGACGGCGCTTCGTGGTGGCTGAATCAAACGTTTTGCCACGATCAGCCGGGTTGCGTCTTCCTTCCCGACCTGGACAATGACGTCGCCCGCGGACTGGGTCGCGTGGTCTACCGTATCGGCGAGAATCGCATAGCCCGAATCCGGGTCGAAGAAGAACTGCTGCGCCTCAAGGTCGGCGATTTCGAATTCGGCGGCCACCTGGGCCAACAGCAGGTAACGCTGATGATAGGCCCAGGGCCTTGCGAACAGCGAGATACTGGCGACGATCAGGGCGATCACCAGGGACACCTTGAGAACGATGCCGACCAGGTGCATTTCGCCGACACCGCAGGCGGAGATGGCGGTGATCTCGCTGTCCGAGTGCATCCGTCCCAGCCCCACCGAAACACCGAAGTACAGGGATACCGGGAGCAGTATTTCCAGCGCGATCAGCAACTTTATCAGAACCAGTTTCGCCATCGTATCCGTTGGGATCAGTCCGGCGGCGACGTCGTTGAGCACGACTGCGGTACTGAAGCTGGCGAAGACCACGCAGAACAGCGCCACGATGAGCACGAACGGCCGGGTGATTTCCCGGCTGACATAGCGGGAAATGATCACCCGGATGCGCAGCCCGAATCGACGGGCAGACCCCGCGTCACCGCCCGATCAGCCACTTTGCGCTTCGACCCGATGCCGCAAAACGCGCGTGCGGTGCGGAGTGCAGAGGCGGGGGCATGGCTGCGGGAATGACGGCAATTCATGGTTTCTGTGCAGGTGTCCGAAGGGCTTACAGCGTTCCGGCATTGGGAGATTGGAGCGCCGGACTTTTGAACTGATACAATTCCGCCACACGCTGCGGCATCATATCGTCTTGAAATGATCCGCGCACTGCAACAAGACACTGCGCTGCGCAGCCGCCGATGTGGCCACAGCCTCGTATCGGAGCGTTCGCCGCAGATGACATCGGACACCGCCGTCGGCAGGGTGGATACCGTGACAACCCCGTTCCCATGACCCGCGATGCGGGCTATCTCAATGGCAGGAATCCGTGAGTATCTTTGACAAATTTCAAGACCTGGCCACCGACCTCGAGGCGCTCAAGGCGCTTGGGATCATGCCCTTCGGGGCTGTGATCGAGGAGATTTCCTCGGCAACAGAGGGCGTCGTCCAGGGGTGTCCGGTGATACTCGCGGGCACCAACAATTATCTGGGCCTGACCTTCGACCCGGAATGCATCGAGGCCGGCCGGGCGGCATTGCTCCATCAGGGTACAGGCACCACAGGATCCCGTTTGGCCAACGGCAGTTATGCCGGACACCTGGCTTTGGAGCAGGAACTGGCGACGTTTTTCGGGGTTGAGTCGGCGATCGTATTCTCTACCGGGTTCCTGGCAACGATGGGTTCGGTGGGTACCTTGGCGGGTCCGGGGGACACGATTCTGATCGATGCCGACTGTCACGCCAGTATTTACGAGGGCACGCGCCTCAGCGGCGCCGAGGTGATTCGCTTCCGCCATAACAGCCCGGACGACCTGGAGCGCCGCCTGCGCCGCCTTGGCGAGCGTGCGGCAAACGCCTTGATTGTGGTGGAGGGCATTTACAGCATGCTGGGCGACCAGTCGCCGCTGGCGGAGATCGCTGCCGTGAAAAGCCGGTATGGCGCCTACTTAATGGTTGACGAAGCGCACTCCGTCGGCGTGCTGGGCGCAACCGGGCGTGGGTTGGCACAGCAGGCCGGCGTTGAAGACGCTGTGGATTTTGTCGTGGGAACGTTCAGCAAAAGCCTGGGCTCCGTAGGCGGTTTCTGTGTAAGTCGGCATCCTGAGCTGGACCTGGTGCGCTACAAGGCGCGCTCCTATGTGTTTACCGCCTCGCTCGCACCCTCGGTCATTGCCTCCACCCGCGTGGCCCTCCGTATCCTCGAAGCGGGCCACACTTTGCGCGAACAACTCTGGCGCAATGCCAATCGACTGTATCAGGCCCTGGAGCAGGCCGGTTTCCGGCTTGGGTCTCATCCCGGACCGGTGATCGCAGTCGAGGTGGACAGCAAGGAACAGGCGCTGGTCTGGTGGCGCCGTTTGCTGGAGCAGGGGGTCTACGTCAATCTGGTGTTGCCGCCGGCGACCCCGACCGGCACCTGCCTGCTCCGATGCAGCCTCAGCGCTGCTCACAGTGTGGCCCAGGTCGACCACATCGCCGAAGCCATGAGCGCATTGACCGAGAACCAGTCCAATTCGTCAGCAGCGTAACTAGGGAAGGTATGATCGATTGCTGCGATCGCGCCGGCGTCTTTGCGCGCTCTCGTGCAAGGCGCACCGAGCGAAGTTGGCGCGAGGAAAATAAGTGAGCTGCCAATGAGCGAGGTGCAACGCGGTACGAGGGGCGCAAAGGCCCGGCCCCGCTGGGGTTTCGCCCACAAGGGCACATCTGTCGCGTTTCCCGGCTTGGCCATAGAATGACTATGGCGCTGCGCCGGGAGCCTCGCATCTGCGCCCTTGTGGACCGAAACGCGATTCGTATCAATTGATCATACCTTCCCTAGGCAGCCGCCCCAGGGGCTGCAAGACCTCTTTAATCCGCCCCGAATCGGGTTAGCCGGGAGATGGTTACTGCCCGGCCGCGGATCTTTTCAGGCGCAAGCTAAAAGCGCTCCCAGTACAGCACGCTGCAAAGAGTTTTGACTCCCATGAACAGGCTTTTTTTTCACATTATCGGTGACCCGCCGGTCCGGCTGTGGGGGATCTCCCCGCGTGAAAGGCTGTGCCGCCAGATCCGACAGGTGAGCGACGCATGTCCAATAGAGGATCTGGACGCTCTGTCGGACGACGACACCGTACTCATGGTCCAAAGTGGCTATGTGACCGAGGTGCGTGCTTTTCAGCGCCTGCTCACACGAGTCGACGCGGTATTGCGCTGCCCGTCGGACGGTCGTTACGCGGCCGCCTACGTCTCCGCCGCCAATGCGCCGGCGGCCAACGCCTTGCTGCGAGATGAGCCTGCCCATGCACCGGACACGTTGCAAACCCTGGAGCCCTCGGATCTGGATGTCTTCGACAAAAAGCTGCGTCGGTCAGCCCCACCCATGCTGGAACCGATTTCGGAACAAAACCGGGATGGTCTCGAGAGCGAATTGTACGGCAATGCCTACAAGGGCATTACCGATCTGGTGACCAAGTTCTTCTGGCCCAGACCCGCCAGGCATGTGGTGCGCTGGTGCGCCGCGGCTGGCGCCACCCCCAACATGATCACCGGCGTTGGTTTTGTATTGATGATGCTGGCCGGCCTGTTGTTTTGGCAGGGGCACTACGCGCTGGGACTGCTGGCCGGATGGATCATGACGTTTCTGGATACCGTCGATGGCAAGTTGGCCCGTGTGACGGTTCAGTCCAGCCGAATCGGCCATCTGCTCGATCATGGCATGGACCTGTTGCATCCGCCGGTCTGGTACATCCTCTGGGGCATGGGGCTGGGTCAGTTCGAACCGCCGCTGGGCCTGGATCTGAGCACCCTGAACTGGTTGATTGTGATCGGCTATGTGGGTGGGCGCGTGTGCGAAGCCTTGTTTCACCAGCTTGGCAGTTGCAGCATTTTCGGCTGGCAGCCGTTCGATGCTTATTTTCGGCTGGTCACAGCGCGGCGCAATCCGTGCCTGATTCTGTTGACCCTGGCGCTTGTTCTCGGTCGGCCCGACTGGGGTTTCATCGCCGTTGCCCTGTGGACCGTGCTCACCACTTTGATTCTGTTTCTTCGCCTGCTGCAGGGCACCGTGGCGCGGGCAAAGTCTGGACCACTGGAGCCCTGGCTGGGCGATTCAGATCAGGCCGCGCGGGCATATCCCAGAGCCTACCAGATGTTTTCCGTTACCCGCGGCGCTTACGGTACGGGTTGACTCGACGGCTTGGTATATCCTGGATTTGGCCTGGATTTGGCCTGGATTCGGTTCCAGGCTGTGACTGCCGCGCCATTCAGCCTTCATGCGCTGAGCTTGGTGGCATTGTTGTCGACCGGCCAACTGTTCAACGCTACGAATCGCCCCGCCTCCGGTGAGTACTCGCGCACCGAGACGATGATCTCGGGCCGGCCCGATCGAAGGCTGAAATGATAGATGTGGTACTGCGCGCGACGGTTCGCGGCCTGGTTCAGTTCTGACGCCGATCCCACGCCGATGACCGGGGCTCTGCCGTCGTGCGAGGGGATCCAGTTCAAGGACGACTCATGGGCATGCCCGTGAAGTACCAGTTCAACGCCCTGGTGCTGGATGACACTGGCCAGTCCTTCTGCATCGATCAGACGTTTGCGCCACTTGATGCTCCCGGGCGCTGCCGGATGGTGGATGAGCATGATCCGACACAGACCGGCTTTGCCGGTCTGCCGGAGCAGGGCTGAGAGCTTGTCGAGCTGCGGCTGGCCAATACGCCCAACCGCCAGAAACGGTGGGGAAGCGAACACTGAGTTCACCCCGATCAATGCGAACTGTCCGCGGACACGCAGGGTGGGGAACATGGAGGGGGCGTCAGCCTGGTTGCCTCCATGTTCTGCGTCAGAGGCCATGTATGGGGCCCAACGGGAGAAGGTTTCCTGCCAGGGCGTTGCGACATACAGGTCATGGTTGCCCGGTACGAGGGTAACCGACTTCGGGTCACCCAGTTGCTGGAGCCAGGTGGCCGCCTGCTCGAACTCGCGGATGGTGCCAAGGTGGGTGAGGTCTCCCGTGACGGCAATATGGTTGGGCGCCATGTCCACAAGGTCGGTTACAAGTGCGCTCAGTACTTCCGGCCGATGTTCGTGGCGCCGCCGTCGCCGCCACGACAGATACCCCAACAGGCGTTTGTTGAGAATGTCGCCCACGCGCAGGTCGGCAAGATTGGTGAGATGCGGATCGGACAGGTGCGCAAGCGTCCACCCGATGTCCGCTTGACGGTTCATAACGGGCGTTGAGCGGATACGGCGGATGCCCATACCTGGGCGTACGGGTGGGCCGACGCCAACCCGGGCTGACTCCGGCCTGTGGGATCATGCTGGTGTGCCGCCATCAATCGGGCAACCTGTCGATCTGGCCTGCGGTACATACTGGGTCCGTTTTGCTTTGTTTTCGCCTGGGTTCAAGATAGCGGCTCGCGGTTGCATGGCTAGTGGGCCATGCGGGGACTTCGGTTGTTCACAGAGCGGCGCTCCCTCGGGCCAGTCCACAAGCCACGTTGACCGCGTTACACTCGCTGGAATTGGCGACGGCCAGTCCTGCGCTCGCGTGCCTTGCCAACCCGGCTTGTGGACTGGCTGTGGGTTACCGAACTTCCCGCATGGCCCTCTAGGGTCGAAACCGGCGATCAGCATCCAGGAGACTCAACCCCTAATCATGTCACGGTAGCTCATGAACGAACAGAGAGACTCGAACCCCGAGTATACAGCGGTGGTGCTCGCGGGAGACCGGGGGCCACAGGATCCCGTGGCCGTGGCCACCGGTGCCAGTTGCAAGGCGCTCAGTCCTGTTGCCGGCCGTCCGATGATTCTTCGGGTATTGGCGGCGCTTGGCCAGAGCGCGGAGGTGGGCAAGATTGTGCTTTCCGGCCCAGTCAGACCCCACCTGGAGCAGAGCCCGCCGTTGCTCGAAGGGATCGATGCGGATCGGTGGACCTGGTTGGCGCCCGCCGCGACGCCGAGCACAAGCGCCTACGCAGCGTTAGAAACCGTTCCTGAGCAGACGCCGGTGTTGCTGACGACGGCCGACCATGCGCTTCTGCGTCATGAAATCGTTGACTTTTTTTGTGCGGCGGCACGCCGGGAAGGCTGTGATCTTGCGGTCGCATTCGTGACCCATCAACAGGTCATGTCCGCGTTTCCTGGCATGCGGCGCACTGCCAGTCGTTTCCGGGATGGGGCTTTCTGTGGCTGCAATCTTTTTGCGTTTATGAGCCCTGAGGCGAGAAAGGCGGCGGATTTCTGGTGTCGGGTGGAACACCAGCGCAAGCACCCCTGGCGTATGATCCGAATCCTGGGCTGGCGGCCATTGATGGGTTATTTGATGCGTCGCCTCACCCTTGAGGCGACTCTGGAGACGCTTGGACAACGACTCGGTATTCGGATTTGCCCAATTCTGCTGCCGTTCCCGGAGGCCGCGGTGGACGTTGACAAACCGGCGGATCACGAAGCGGTGGAGCGTATTCTCGAAACGATTTGAGCGGCCTGGCAGCCCGTTGAAAAAGCCTTACTCGGCAAAACCCGGTGTTGAAGGCGCCCTGAAAATGCTCATTTACCCGATGTAACCGGTCCTTTCTCGGTCGTTTTCGCCTTGCCAAGGAGTCTGCGCGGTAGAAATGAATGAGGCGAGGTGCCGTCCAGTTCGAGAACGATTTCGGGATCGTTCGAGGAGCATAGCCGTCGCTATGTGACGAGGAGGATCGCGGAATCGGGCCGAAATGGCGGTGCCGCAGACCGTTGCCTTTCTACCGCGCAGACTCCTGTCACTCAACCGAGGCTTTTTCAACACGGTGCTCGTCAGCCGGTCATCATCACAGAGCCGCCGCTCTTGTCTGCGTCTTTTCCGCCCGCCCGGGCCCAACGCGACACCTTGATCGAAGCGTGCAGCAGATCCAGAGGGTAGTCGACCTCAGCCCAGTCCAATCCGGCTATGGACTGGGTCCAGACATGGCCGCCGCGCCCCAGATGGTCGATGATCGAAAGGTACCAGCGGCGCAATGCGGCGGGATCGCGCGCGGCTTGATCCAGTTGTTCCGTGAACAACTTCGCACCCTGACCCCTGAACAACATCAATCCGATGGACTCGCCGTCGGTGCTTTCCGGGGGTAGGTCTTTCCCGACCCTGATCAGGCGCGCCCCGGACAGCTGCACTTTCATATCATCGGCGTCATAGCTTGACTTGTGATCCGTGGCCAGCGTAATCGGTCGATCGGGTGAGGCAAGCAATCGATGCAGGACGTCGGGCTCGAACAAGGTATCGCCGTTCAACAGCACGAAGTCCCCGGACATGTCTGCCCGCGCAATCCAGCAGCTCATCAGATTGTCTGCGACTTCAAAAAAAGGGTTGTAGCAGATGGCCGTGCTGGCTGTGCCCGAACGCTGCCCAAGCAGGCTCTCGACCCGGTCCACCCCAAAGCCTGCCACGACCGTGACGTGATCCACGCCGGCCGCTTCCAAAGCGTCGAGCTGCCATTCGATCACCGCTCGACCTTGGACCGGCAGCGCACATTTGGGCGTATCCGCGGTCATCGGCAGTAGCCGCCGCCCTTGCCCAGCACTTAGAATGATGGCTTTCATGCGAGAAGTTGAGCCTGGTCGGTAACAAAATGCAATATAGCATTCCGACTCACGCGCACAAGCGCCCTGCCCGGAATCAGATGGAGGCTATCCACACGTCTACCAGGTTAAACTGCTGGATAGGAAGCCACCTTTGGCATTTAAGAGTGTGTCCCTATGCATCGAGAGCGAAACCGGTGCGTTTAGTGGAGGTCTGGTCGTGGGGCAGGTTCTGGATAATATGAGCCGTTAGCTTCCGGAATCTGGCTGTGTGTCGCCTGATTTCCGTGCTGGGGCATGATTTCAGGGTGATTCGGTCGGGGCCTCATCCGTTGCTGGTTTCGTAAGAGGCGCGTCCCCAAGTGCCAGCTCGCAAATAGGTCAGAGTTTTTCTTCAGCATTACATCCGAGGATTTGGGGATGGACTATCGCTTGCGCGAGATTGCGGCGCAGTTCGGCATGGAACTGACCGGAGACGGGGACATTGAAATTCACAGTCTCTGTGGCCTGTCCGACAATCAACCGGGTTGCCTGTCGTACACCAGCCACAAACGCTACAACCGGGAGGCCGCCGCCTCCGATATTCCCGCTTTCGTTACCACGCCAGAGAATCCGATTGACGGTAAGGCTTGCTTGTTTCACGAACAGCCCGAGTATGTGATGGCTTTGATAGCCGCCCGGTTCGCTCCGATTCAGTACGCCCAGGGTGATCGAGTTCATGCGACTGCCGTGATCCACGAAACGGCAAGCGTCCACGCTTCGGTGGAAGTGGGGCCAAACGTTGTGGTGGGCAGCGATTGCGAGATTGGCAAGGGCACCCGATTATTGGCCAACACTGTGCTGTTCGATCGGGTCCGCATCGGTGAGGATTGCATTGTCTACCCGGGATGCGTGGTGCGAGAGGATTGCACCCTGGGCGACCGGGTCATACTCCAGCCCAACGTGGTCATCGGCGGCGACGGCTTCGGCTATGTGCAGCACGAAGGACGCCACCTAAAGATTCCCCAGCTGGGGGGGGTGACCCTGGAGTCGGATGTGGAGGTGGGCGCCAACGCCACCATCGATCGGGGACGGTTTACCGATACCCATATCGGTCGCGGCACCAAGATCGACAATCTGGTGATGCTGGGTCACAACGTCCAGGTCGGTGACGACTGCCTCCTGGTGGCGCAGGTAGGCGTATCCGGCAGCACCCGGCTCGGCGATCGAGTCACCCTGGCGGGAAAAGTCGGCGTTGCCGGCCATCGCACCATAGTCGACGATGTATTGGTGCTGGGTCAGTCCATGGTCAGTAAAGACATACGGGAGCCGGGCATCTGGGCGGGGCAACCGATTCATCCGGTGAACATCTGGCGCAAGGCCGTTGCCCGATTCTATGCCGGACTGAAGTGAGCCTGGCCGCACCGGTTGGTGTGCCGGGGACAGACCGGTTGCGGCTGTCCCGAAGCAGCGGGTCAGTCGTTGTCTGTCTGCTTCTTCAAAGTCGGTGTGCCCAGTTCGCAACCCCGTGCGTCGTCCGCGTGGGGGACCGGGTCGGGATGGGGTGATGCCACGAATGGACCCATGGGCGGCGGCAGGGCCTCGCATTCCTTAAACACCCGATGCCGGCACCGGGCGCAAATGTCCCGGTCAAGCTGTTCAAAAATAGTGCCCAGGGCCTCTGTCTTTGAGACAAACAGGTTTTCGCGTCCCACGACGCTGGCGTGACCACCGCGAATCAAGGCCTCGCATACCGCAGGTTTGACCCGATACAGATACAGGCGCCCCCCTCCAGTGCCCCGTGTGCGGGCCTCTTCAGCGAGAAAGTCCGCACCCGAGACGTCCAGAAAATTGATTCCCGAGGCGATCAGCAGGAGGTGCTTCTGGCCCGGCCATTTGCGCCGGAACCGGCGCAGCGTGTCGCGCACGTGGTAGACCGCACCGAAAAACAGTGAGCCGTCGATTCGCACGATGCGCAGCTGCGGGCACTCCGGCAACGACGGGTCGCTGCTGAACGCCCGTTTCGGCAGTCGTGGATCGGGAACCCGGACCACGATCTGTGGCTGTGAGGTGCGACTCAGATACACCACCAGCGACAACATTACGCCCAGCAGGATGGCGAACTCCAACTCCAACAACAGGGTTGCGGCGAAGGTCACAAACAGAACGATGCCCTCATAGCTGCTGGCTCTGAAGATGTGACGGATGTGACCCAGATCGACCAGCCCCCAGGCGACCAGCAACAAAACCCCCGCCATGGACGCATTGGGCAGGTAGGCAACCCAGGGTGCGACCAGCAGCACCAGCACGATCAGCAGAAGACCGGCAATGATGGCCGCCATGGGTGTGCGGGCGCCGGCCGCATAGTTGACACCGCTGCGATTGAACGAGCCCGTGGCCACGTAGGCGGAGAAGAAACTGCCCAGCAGATTGGACAGTCCCTGGCCGATGAACTCCTGGTTGCCGTCCACATGTTGACCGGATCGCAGAGCGAGGGAGCGGGCAATGGAAACCGCTTCAGTCAGGGCCAGCAAGGTGACAGCCAGCACCACAGGTGCCAAGTCTTTCAGCGTGCTCAGGCTGAAATCCGGCGCCGACAGTGGGGGCAGGGAGGCGGGCAGGGCGCCCAGCGCGGTGATTCCGGTGACGTCCTGGCCGAGGGCACCGTTGAGGGCGGCGGCGAGCGCACTGCCGCACATCATGGCAGCCACCATATAGGGGACACGGCGCAGCCATCTGCGTGCGACCAGCCCGCTCAGGACGGTCACCATGGCCACCAGCGTGATGTAGGGATTGATGTGGGTAATCTCACCGGCGAAGCTGCTCAAGATCTCGTGGAAATGGAGACCCCTGGGGATCTCGACGCCAAAAAAATGCTTGAGCTGGCTGGCTGCGATGAGTAACGCCGCGCCGGTTGTGAAACCCACGATCACCGCATGGGAAATGAAGTTCACCAAAGACCCCAGGCGCACCAAACCCAGAATGAGCTGGGTCAGACCGACCATAAAGGTCAGGGTGATGGCCAGGCTGACGTACTCGGCCGAACCGGGCGTGGCCAGGGCGCTGAGCGAGGAAAACAGCACCAGAGAAGCGGCGGTGGTGGGACCCGATACCAGATGCCAGGAAGATCCGAACAGGGCCGCCACGATGGCTGGCACCATGGCGGTATAGAGCCCGTACTGCGGCGGCATGCCGGCAATGGTGGCAAACGCCACGCCTTGGGGCAGCACCACGATGGCGCCGGTCAGCGCGGCCGACAGGTCGCGGCGGACAGTATGTCGCGTAACCATGGGCAGCCACTCCAGAAACGGCAGGAGTTTCTGTATTCGGCTTCCGCTTGACGATTCACTCATGGTTGGCGGTCGCTTGCGGCTTGACCTGGGTATGACCAGCTCGTTGGCGGGTTGTAAGCACCACACGGCGGTTGGACCGGCGCGCGAAGCAAGGGGGCGAATGCGGCGCCCAGTGGGCCACGCTGAGTGGCGATTGGAGCATTCCGGGGTGAAACAAGGACAATCAGCACGGCAGCATAATACCGCTGTCCGTGCAGATCACAATGACAATGGGCAATTGTGCATGGATAGCGGAAATCTCCGACTCAAACCGGTGCGCTCAGTTGCGCTGTGTAAGCACTGCGCTGGCCTCGCGGGTAACCAGCGGACCTGCGATACGCCGCCAAGCGCCGTTTCTCACCTGCGCAATCAGGGGTGCGGACAGACCATTGTGTTTGTCGGGTCCGAAACTGTAGACATTGCCAAATATGCTCTTGTATCCGCGCATACTTTCGAGCGCGTCGATAAAACTGTCGATGGTCAGATTGCGTCCGGCGCGTTGCAGTGCCTTGACCACGATGCTGGCTGACGTGTATCCGGCCATGGCCGCGGCCCCGGGGGCGTGCCCGAAACGCGCCGTGTAGTCGTTGATCCAGCGTTTGACCCGGCGTCCTGCCGACTCCAGGTCCAGCCACCGGAATGGGGTGGTGGCGTAAAACCCGTCCACGGCCTCGCCACCGCGTTCGATTGTGACCGAGGAGTAGGATGCCAGGGTGCCCAATAGAGCGACATCCCAATCGAGTTTTCGGGTGGTGTTGGCGATCAGTATGGTGTCTCTAACGATGGTGCCCAGGACAATCACCTGGCATCCCGCGGCCTGCATTCTTGCAACAGTCGCGGTGAACTCCGTGTCTGTGGGCTGGTGCTGGCCGGATTCGGTGATGGTCAGGCCTGCCTGAGTGAGCTCGTCCAGCACCGCTTCGTAAACCTCCTGGCCATAGTCGGTACTCTGGTACTGCACACAGACCGAGCGGTATCCCTCCTTTTCCATCAGATAGCGCAACCCGGCTCGGGTGGCATCGTAGTAGGTGGGTGTGGCAGTGAACTTGAGCCGATGGGCTGGTTCGCCCATGGAGCGGGCGCCGGAGTAGGGGAACAGGTTTGGCACCCCCAGATCGAGCTGCTTTTGCAGCACCGCGTTGTTCATGGGTGTGCCGAGGGCCGAGATCATGGCAAAGATCTGATCCCCGTTGAGCAATTTGTTGGCTGCCTGTATTGCACGGGGAACCTGATACTGGTGGTCTTCCACAATCAATTTGAGATCGCGGCCATGAACGCCGCCGGAGGCGTTGACCTCGTCGAAGCGCATGCGTATGCCGTTGACCGATTCGGTGCCCCAGTCGGCGGCCGGACCGCTCAAGGAGGTATGCGTGCCGAACAGAATCTGCACGTTGTTGACACCCTGAAGCGCAAACGCAGGTGTGATCATGCAAAGCGCCAAAACGATCAAACCTGCTCGCGCAGCGTAGGCACGCGGGCTGACTCCGTGGGATCGACTCACCCTGACTCCCGGTCCGGCAAAACCTGCTGTCGGAATGAGTGTAACAAACTGTATCCGGACATCCCTAGTGTCCCGTCGCCCAAGTCACTCAACACGCTGCTAGCCGGATGGCCCGACCCGGCTTTGATCGTACAGGGCATCGATCCTGTCGGCGCAGCGTCGAGCCAGCCCATGCCTTTTCAGTTTGAGTGTCGGCGACAGGTGTTCGCTGCCCAGGACCAGGAGATGGTCGACCACAATAATGGCTCGAATGCGTTCCGATTCCGGCAGGTGTCCATTGACCTTGTCGACCTCTCCCTGAATCAGTCCCACAACCGTGGTATCTGCACACAATGTTCCGAAGTCGGTATAGCGCAGTTGTTGATCCCGTGCGAAATCGGTTAGCGCGGACTCTTCGGGCAGAACCAGCGCGCTCAGGAACGGTCTCGCGTCTCCAATGACCAACGCATCGGCCACGAATGGCGATACGCGCAGGTGATTCTCTATGACCTCGGGCGACAGGACTTCACCCGCGCTGGTGACGATCACATTCCGCAAACGCCCGAGCACGGTCAGAAATCCGTCGCCGTCGATGGATCCGATATCGCCTGTGTGGAGCCATCCGTCCCGGATCGAAGGCTGCTCGGACTGGGGGTTGTTGTCATAGGCTTGACAGAGGGTTGGGCCGCGCAGCAGCACTTCGCGGTCCCGTGACACAATGAGGTCCATTCCCGGCGCGACTTGCCCGACGCTGCCTATGCGCTGCCGTCCGGGGCGATTGATGCAAGCGATTCCGCTGCTCTCGGTGCTGGAGTAGCAGTCGTGCAGATCAATCCCGAGCCTCTTGTACCAGTCCAGAGATTCGGGGGTGATGGCGGCGCCGGTGGTCACGGCCAGTTGCAGTCGGTGCAAGCCGAACTGGCGTCTTATGTTACGCCGGACCAGGTTGCCTGGGCCGAGTTTCGCAAACGACCCGTGCGGCGCCGTGGCCCCGGTTCGGGCCGTTCCGGCCAGGGCTCGGTCCGCGACCCGGTGACCCAGGTTCGTGGCATCGGTGATGGCATGTTGGATCTCGGCCCGCAGACGTTCCCAGACCTTAGGTACACTGATCATGATGGTTGGACACACCTGCCGCAGATCCGGCAACAGCGTGTCTCCGGCCTCAACGAAACAAACCGGAGCGCCCGTGATCAACGGCCAGTATAGATAACTGACCTGACTCAAAACATGGGCCATGGGCATGAACGCCAACTGCCGATCCTGCGCCGACAACGGTTTCAGGGCCTGCATGATGTCCATGGCGCTCAGGACGGCTCGGTGGGTAATGGCCACCGCCCTGGGTGCACCGCCGGTACCGGTATCTGTGGCCACTACGGCCACGTCCCGTGCTCGGATCGTGGCCACACTGTGTGTCCAGGCGGCATGCTCAGTATTACCCCCGACCCTGGACAGATCGAGGAGGCTGTGCACATTCGGGGGCAACGGGTTGGACACCTGGTTTATGAGCACAATGTGGACGGGGTATCCGGTCCGCTCGCGCATCTCGCACACGGTTTGGAGTCGGGCCGGTTCCTGGATGAACAAAAACTGGGGTTGGCAAAGCGCCAGTGCGCTTTCCAGCGCCCCAAGGTCGGCAGATGGGTAGAGCCCGCAAACACTGCCGCGAGCGCCTGTTGCTGCATGAGCGACGATGCCCCAGGCCGCGCAGGGACGCGCCATTACGGCGCAGACCTGCCCGGGCTGCAGGCCGAGATCAATCAACCCGAGCCCCAGGCTTCGGACCTGCTCACCGTAGTCCGCCCAGGACAGTTCGCGCCAGAGCCCGCGGGTTTTCTCGCTCAGGGCCGTGGTGGCGCCGAGTCGCAGGCACTGCTGAGCAAAAAGGGCGGATACGCTTTGCAGGTCCGCCTGGGGCCAGGTGGATTGACCGGTCTCATCGGCCGCGATGCCCTGGTGATTAGATCCAGGCACGGTTTCGTCTTCCGCCAGCGCTGTTGTGGATCCCGTTTCGTTCCCGTCCCAGATAGCGATCGCGAACCTCCTCGTCTTGCGCGAACAGGTCGGCATCGCCTTCCATGACCATGTGGCCGGTATCCATCAAATAGGCCTTGTCCGCGAGATCCAGCGCCATAGGGGTATGCTGTTCCACCAACAGCAGGGTCAAACCGCGGCGCTTGTTCAGTTCTTTCAGCATGCAAAAGATATCGTCCACCAGTGCTGGCGACAGACCCAGCGACGGTTCATCGAGCATCAACAAGCGTGGCGCCGCCATGAGCGCACGCCCTATCGCCACCATTTGTTGCTCTCCGCCCGACAAATGCATGGCCGCCCTGTGTCTCAGGTCGGTCAGGATCGGAAAGCGCTGGTATATGCTATCCAGGTCCCGTTTTTTTGACCCGGCCCGGTCGGCACGTGCATACGCACCGCACAGCAGATTGTCCTCCACGCTCAGCAGGGGAAACAGCTCGCGCCCTTCGGGCACGTGCGCCACCCCGCGGCGGGCTACCCGGTGGGGTGCCAGGCCATGAATATCCTTACCGTCCAGGCGCACAGTGCCATGCCAGCAAGGCAGGGCGCCGGAAATTGCCTTGAGCAGGGTGGTTTTGCCGGCGCCATTGGCTCCCAGCACCGCCACAGCCGACCCCGACTCCACCGTCAGGGTCACACCCCGAAGTGCTGGCGACGCCCCGTAGCCGGATTCCAGACCGTTGATCGCCAGCAGCGGTTTGCTCATGGCCTGCCCAGGTAGGCCCGGGCAACATCGGGGTTGGCCCGGACGGACTCCAGGGTGCCCTGGGTGAGGATCCGCCCCTGGTCCAGTACCACCACCCGATCCGATACCCGTGCCACGAGATTCATGTCGTGCTCTATCATCAGCACGCTCGTGCCGCATCTTTGATTGATGCCCTGGATCCACAAAGCCATGTCCGCCGCTTCCCTGGTGTCCAGACCGGCGGCCGGTTCGTCCAGCAGCAACAGCCCCGGTTCGAGGCAAAGCGCCCGTGCCAGTTCCACCACTTTCTGGATGCCGTAGGGCAATTCCCTCGCCCGTTGCTCGCGAAAGCGTTGTAGACCCAGAAGCTCGAGTATCTCCTCGACCTTTTCCCGATTGCGCACCTCGGCGTGCTTCGCACTGTGGCCGTATACGAGTGCGGCCAGTGGATTCACGGGTGTTTGGGTGTGGCGCGCCGTCATGAGGTTCTCCAGCACTGTGGCGCCGCCCAGTAACTGGATGTTCTGGAAGGTGCGGGCGATCCCAAGTCGGGCAACCCGATGCGGCCGGATTCGGGTGATGTCCTGACCGCGATAGAAGATTTCGCCCCCACTGGTCTCGACCATCCGGCAGATCGCGTTCAGCACCGTTGTCTTGCCTGCGCCATTGGGTCCGATCAGGCTGGCAATCTCGCCCTGTTCCAGCCGTAGAGCAATTTCGCACAGCGCATGGACACCGCCAAAGGAGACCCGTAATCGGTTCAGTTCGAGTTCACTCACGGCTTGTTGTGTCGGCTCGGAGCGCGCCGCCCCGGGTGTGCCCGCAGCGGGAAACTCCGTGCTGTTTCAAGCAGGCGCCGCCAGCGTCCGTACAGCCCGGTGGGCTCGAAAATGATGGTGGCGACAAGAATGAATCCAAACAGACCCGGCTCGAGGCCCGGCTGTTCACCCAGCGCGGGGGGCAGGGTGTCCCTGAGCATGGCCAGGCCCTGTGGCAGCAGACCCACGACCACGGCCCCGGTCAGTGCGCCCGCAAGCGATCCCAGGCCCCCCACCACCACCATGAGCAGAAGCAGCACGGAGGTGGGGTAGCGGAAAGCATCGGGCGACAGGTATCCCAGGTGATGCGCGAACAGCGCGCCGGCGATGCCGGTGAAAAAGCCGCTCACGCCAAAGGCCAGAATCTTGTAACCACCCACCGGAATGCCCATGGATCGGGCGGCCAGTTCCGACTCGCGGATTGCAACCCAGGCGCGCCCGCTACGACCACGCAAAATATTGTTGGCCACAATGATTGTCAGGCTCAGCAGTGTGAGGCAAAGCAGGTAAAACGCGACCGGTTTACTCAGATCAAATCCCAGCATGGTGGGCGAGGGGACGCGCATGCCGCCGAATCCCCCGGTGATGCTGCGCCAATGGATGAGCACCTGTTCGCAGATCAGTGAGAAGGTGAGGGTCACAATGGCGACGTACACACCGGACATGCGCACGGCCGGCAATGCGACCAGCAGACCGGCCATGCCGGCCACTGCGCCGCCGCCCAGAAGCGCCATGATAAGCGGGACCTGGCTCGACAGCAGCAGGGCATGGGTGTAGGCGCCGATGCCTAGAAAAGCGGCGTGGCCCAGACTGAGCTGGCCGCTGAACCCAACCAGTATCATCAAACCGATACTGGCGATGCCGTAGATGAGGATCAGCGAGAGCTCACCGATCAGGAAACGATTCAGCACCAGCGGTGCAGTCAGCAGCAATCCGAACAGCAGCGACACAAACAGCCGGGTACCGGGGCGTCGTTCAAGCCGGGCGTCTTCCAGGTAGCTGGTCTGCAAGTGGCGGTTCATGTACCGCGTTCCAGACGGGTGCCAATCGGAAGACCGTCCAAGAGGCGGGTCCCCATCCGGCTAAGCCCGCCCGCCCTGGATCTGACGGAACAGACCCTGGGGGTGAATCACCAGCATGGTCAAGAGCAGCACGTAGGCCGTGGCGGCAGAGAATCCGGCTGGCAGATAGAACGCTGCGAACTGCTCGGCCAGCCCGACCAGAAGCCCGCCTGCGACGGCCCCCGGCAGACTGCCAAAGCCGCCAAGCACCGCGGCCGCGAAGGCTTTGAGACCCACGTTGCCCATCTGTGGGTCGATCAGGGTCAGCGGTGCCAGAAGAATACCGGCGACGGCGGAGACGGCGGCGCCGATACCCCAGGCCAGTGCCGACACCTGGTGGACATGGATGCCGACGTAACCCGCCGCCAGTCGGTTCTGCGACGCCGCACGCATCGCGATGCCTATTGGGGCGTAACGGAAAAAACCATACAGCAGGACGCACATGAACAGGGTGGTGGCCACAACCATCAGTTGCTGGGTCCAGATACGGGTCCCCAGGATCTGGAGGCGCTCACCATCGAAGGGTGTCGCGAATCCCCTGGGCTGATGGCCCCAAATCCAGCCCGCCACTGCCCGCAACAGCAATCCCACGCCGATGGTCAAAATCATGATGGCGGAGCTGGGTTGCCCTATCATGGGCCGAAACACAATGCGTTCCAGGACGTAGCCGAAGGCCATCAGGCAGACCGCCGACAGAGTGAGGCCCAGCCAATACGGGAGACCCCAGAGGCCGATGAAGGTATAGGCGGCAAAGGCGCCCAGCATCAGGAACTCACCTTGCGCAAGATTGACCACTTCGGTGGCCTTGTAGATCAGCACAAAGCCCAGGGCGACCAGTCCATAGACACAGCCTTGAGCGACGCCGTTGATGAGCAGATTGAGCACGTGTCAAGGCGCCCCTGGTCTATACCTGAATGTGCAAATTGGGTCCCAAACAAACAGCTTCATCGTGGCAAATCTTGGCAATAGAACAACTGTTGCACCCGCTTTGCGCCTCGAATCCGCACAGTTCAGCCTCCAATTTGCGTCGTCCAGAATAAACCAAAGGCTGCTCAACTTGGCACCGGCAAAGCAAGCCGCACCCACATTAGCAAACATGTCATTATTTCGGGCCGATCCGCGTCGTTGATTCATGCGTTTCTGTCGCGGACGCGTGGCCTGGTGGCGCGGCCCAATGATCGGAATGTGGAAGCTTGTAGAGTTGCAGGGTACCGGGTCTGCCTCGCAGACCCGTGTCGGGCATGGGGATCAGCTGCGCAACGGCTGTTCTGGCTGCGTCAGAATCGGGCAGTGCGCTGATGACGGCGTCTGAAACGACCAGCGTTGCCGCCTCCTGGCGTGTCAGGCTTTCCAAACGGCTGGCGATGTTGACGGTATCTCCCACCACCGTGAACTGGACCTGACCGGCGCCGCCCAGATCACCCATCAGCACCGGTCCCTGATGAATTCCGATGCCGACGGAGATCGGGCCCAGACCTTGTCCGGCTCGCTCCTGGTTCCACCCATCAATGCTTCTCAGAAGTGCACGGGCGGCCTGCAGGGCCTCCAACCCGATTCGAGGGTGCGTGTCAGGCACGCCGAAACAGGCCATGGCACCGTCGCCCAGGAACTTGTCCACCATGCCACCGTGATCGAACACGGCACTTGCGACGAACCCGTGGAACTGGCGTAGCAGCCGCATGCTCTGGACGGGATCCTGGCGCGCGGCCATTTCCGTAAAGCCCATCATATCCACGAACATCACGGCTGCGACCTGCGCGCGATCCGGAGCCGCCTCCGCGGAGTTCTGGGCGAGACGCTGGGCCAGGCCGGGGGCGAAGTAACGAGACAGATTGCGCGTCTGATATTCCAGCTCGCGCCGCTGTCGCCGCTCCATCGTGAGGCGCAGCGTTTCCACCATGACTCCGCTCAGGACGATGGCTGCCAATGGCAGAGAGGCGTTGAGCAGCAGGTGGTGGGCAAACGCCCACAGGCTGATGCCGAGCCACGCGCACCCGAGCAATGTGACCACCCCGATCGAAATCGGCCAGCTGCTCCTGCCTGCCAGCATTGCCGCTGCCAGCGCGCCCAACAGGATGCCGGTGAGCGCGGCCAGATCCATGCTCGGTCCGCGGATCAACCCGCGGCCGCTCAGAATGTTGTCGATCGAGGTGCCGATATGCTCGGTCCCGCTCAGGCTGCCGGAATAGGGTGTCACGAAGCGGTTACCCACCCCGGTTGCTGATGCGCCCACCAGGATCAGTTTGTCATGCAGCAGTTCCGGCTGGACGCGTCCTTGAAGGACATCCACAAGCGAGACGGTGGTCAGGGTGCCGGGTGGGCCGTAGGCGTTGATCATTTGCCGCATGTCGGCTGCCAGCGGCAGGCGCTGTGGCCCGAGATTGATGCCCGCGCCGATAACCGGCACCACCGCTGTTCTGTCGAGTGCCCAGAAGTGCCGAACGGCGGTCATGGCCAGCGATGGATACAACAGTCCGTCGTAGGCTGCGACCGGCAGGTCGTAGCGCAGTGATCCGTCCACATCCCGAAGCACCGTCACATGCCCGAAGTCGATTGGATCGGGGATTTGAGGCAGCGCGGGTATCAGCACTCCGTCGGCCTCGAGCAGTTCGGCCGCCGAGTGGCCGGGCGTTTCGATCGAGCTGGGGTATGCGCTGGGTTCGATCAGGTGGGTCGGGGATAGGCCGCTGGGGGCGGCACCACCGAACAACAGCGCGAAGGGGAGCACCGTGGTCGAGCCCATTGCCAGGGCGCTCGCGAGATCATCATTGCCCGACGGATCGTCGCCGTTTCGTTCGAGAAAAAGCAGATCGAATGCCAGGACCCGGGGCGCAAGGCCCTGCAGTTGCCGTATGGCCTGGGCCAATGCGCCGCGGGGCAGTGGCCAGCGGCCGAAATGCTCGATGGTTTGATCGTCGATCATGACCAGCGTAACCGAACCGCTGGGTGCGATGGGACCGCGCAGTTGGTAACGCCAATCGACCGTGAGCAGTTCCACCCGCCGTAGCAATTCCCCGTTGCCCCCAGCGAACAGCAGGGCTCCGGTGGTGACCGTGCAGAACAGGGTCACCAGGATTCGGCTTGCCAGGCCGGGATCCGTGCGCGTCGCATTCGTCACCGGCTGTCGGCGGCCCGGGACGGTGTGCGGCGAATCAGAACTCGATGCGTTCACGAAATGCAGCGACCCGGGTCGCGCCCCAGGTACGGGGTGCACTGGCAGCGCCGCTGAACGGGACATCAGTACCTTCTCCGGGTCCCAGATCCACCGACGCGCCGGCGCGGCCACTGACCGTCACCAAGCCTTCCGAAACAAGCACGGCGGTGTTATCGGGGTCGGCCTCCATCGTCCATTGGGTGGATCGCACCGAGGCCACGGCGGTGCGGGTTTCGATCCGTATCTGCGCGCCCGGCGTGTCGATACGGGTCCGCAGAATGCCGTTCAGAAGCCTGATCAGGCCGGACAGGACACCCGTCTCGGTTTGGTCATAGCGCGCCAGATCCAGGGCGGTGTCGGCACCCATGGCCAGGGTGGAGCCGTCGGACAAGGCGATTCGGGCCCGGGCCCGGGCCTGAGTGACGAGGCGATCGGCGGCAAAGACGGCCGCCCCGGCTGTCACCGGAAGTTCCTCGCCCTGTCGCAGAACGTGGACCTCCCCAAGCGTTGCGACGATGCGCCCAATGGGCGTTGCACCCATGGCTGGGCCATTGGCCACAGTCAACAGGACCCAGCACAGCGCGATGATCAGTCCACGGACGCTCGTCATAGTGCAGTTCCCCGGTGTGTCGAACGCATTACTATAAAGCAAGTTCAGGCAGCGTTTTGGCTGGCGGCATGTCCGCATGAACGTGTGCTGGCTAAACTGTGTGCCATCCAGCGTCGGCCAAACCGTCTGTGCTCGGATCTGCCCGCAGGGGCGCCGAACGGCGCTGACCGTCAGGGCACCCATATCGAACAGGAGCAAAGCCATGCCCATGGACCCAATCGACTATTCCCAGGCGCCGGACCGGGTTCGCGCCGTTTATGACGACATCAAGGCGACGCGGAACCTGCCCGATGTGAACAATTTCTGGAAATCATTGGCGCATCACCCAGAAACGTTGGAGCGAACCTGGACCAGCGTCAAACAGGTCATGGCCCCCGGTGCGCTGGATCCGCTTACCAAGGAGCTCATCTATTACGCGGTGAGTGTGTCCAACAACTGTCGATACTGCATGGCCAGTCACTCTGCCTCGGCGGTGGCCAAGGGCGCAGACAAACAGATGTTGATGGAGGTCCTGGCGGTGGTGGGCATGGCCAATGAGACCAATCGTCTGGCCAACGGTTACGATGTGCCGGTGGATCCCGCGTTTATAGACGCCTGGTGAGCGAACGGGGACTGCGCTCAGCCGCGCAGTCAGCCCGTGCTGCAGGCGACCTTGATACGCAACACCACCACCGTCCGTCTGAGGGTCTGGCTGATCTGGCGCTGCTGACCCGGAGCCAGGTCGGTACGACGCCGCTGGGTCTCGGGTCCGTTGGTGTAGGTCAGGCTGCACCGCGCAGGGCGTGTATCCTTATTCTCGATTCCCACCAGGACCATCGGCCCAGCCGAGGTGGCCTCGGCGGCGATTTTCAAATCGCCCACGTCCAGGGTGATTTCGATTGGATACATGGCCTGGGCAACTGCTGATGCGCCCAGCATCGAAGCCGCGATCAGCACACGCCCCGCATGGCGGTGCAGGCGTCTGACGAAAGGGTGGCCCTGGGGCCCGGTTGGACGGTGGAAGTGCACTGTATGGATTGTCCCTCTAGGGAAGGTCTGATCAGGCCGTTCCAGCGCTTGTCTGCAGGGCCCGGCGCTCGATTCGCAACACCACCCCGACCAGCATACAACCCGCAGAGCCGGCGATAAACATGAGCCAGGCGCTCGCGTGCCATCCGCCAAACTGAGTCATCAGCCAGGCCAGCGCCGGGGCGCCGGTCAGGCTGCCCAGATTCGCGCCCTGCACGATGGCGCCATTGACCGCCGCCACCTGTTCCCGGCTTGGCGCATGTACCGCGGATGCCGCCAGTGTCGCCGCCGGCAGCAGACCACCGGCAAGATTGAACGTGAACGCCAACAGGATCTTGGCGCCGTCGGAGACGTCGGCGGCAAACACACCAGCCCCGCACACTGACGTGGTCACCAGTGTGATCAACTGCAACAGCCAGCGCGGCCAACCTCGATGCAGCAGGGCTGCACCCAGCAGATTGCCCAGCACGTTGCTGCTGATCACAAGGGCTGTCAGCAGAGCGGCCGGGCCCGGTTCGAAGCCCAGGGCGCTTGTCAGGTAGCTGGGCAGCCAGGACATGAGGGCGAAGAACTGAATGGTGTAGCAACCAAACAAAGCGCCCAGCAGCCAGGGGCCGGGCCTGGCCAGGGTGGCGCCGACGGCAGACCAGGTCAGAGCAGCGGAAGGGACGGGTTTGTGCGGCCAGTGTCGGCGCGAGGTTCGCCACAGAAACAGCACCAGAAACGCCCCGATCAGCGCGCTATTCACCAGCCATACGCCGCGCCACCCAACCGCGGCGGCGATCCCGGGTGTGATCACCATGGCGATGGCGATGCCTGCAGGCGTGTATATACCCCAGATACCCAGGGCCCGGGCGAAATCCCTTGGTTGAGCCGCGGTGACGATAATGCGCGGCGCGGACACGGCGATTGTGACCAGCCCCACGCCGGCCACCGCACGGGCCATGATCAGGCCGTTGGCGTCGGCCGCCAGGGCGCCGGCGGCGGATCCCAGTGCGAGCATGGCGAGACCGCCCGCGACCACGAGGCGTGGATCCAGTCGCACGGCGATCAGGCCGGTGACGATGCCCAGGCTCGCGCCCAGTAGATTGAACATGGAAACAATCCAGCCCGCGGTGACCGGGCCGATGTTCAGATCAGAGATGAGTACCGGCAGCACCGGTGGGACTTTGCCCACCTGCATACCTGCGACGGCACCGGCCGACACGGCGATCAGCACGATGTCCCAACGGGTGTGTGCCACCGGCGTTTCGGGAGGTGTAACCGGCACGCGTGGCGTCAGCGGGCGTCGGACTGGCGCTGTGGCTCCGCCGCGAGGAATGCGGGCAGGGTCTGACAGGCTGATTCGATGCCGGTCAGCTTGGGGTAGTCGGTCAGCTCGCAGTCGAAGCGTCTGGCGTTGTACAGCTGGGGGATCAGGCACAGGTCGGCCAACCCGGGCTCATCTCCATGGCAGAATCGGCCGGTTTCCTCTGCGGACGTGAGCATGGCTTCCAGGGCGCTCAGGCCCTGAGCCACCCAATGCCGATACCAGGCCAGCTTGTCCGACTCGGCCACCCCCAGATCATCCACCAGATAGGTGAGCACCCTGAGGTTGTTCAGCGGATGTATGTCGCAGGTGATGACCTGGGCCAATGCCCGGACCCGTGCCCTGGCCCCGGGTGAAGCGGGCAGCAGCGCAGGGGCGGGCCGGGTCTCTTCCAGATACTCACAAATGGCCAGGGACTGGGTGAGCACCTGGTCGCCATCCAACAGAGTGGGGACCAGACCCTGGGGGTTGAGACATCGGTAGGCGGCGCCGGATTCTTCCCCGCCCAGCAGATTGACCGGGATCGGCTGGTAGTGGATGCCCTTGAGGTTCAGCGCGATCCGCACCCGATAGGCCGCGGTCGAGCGCCAGTAGTCATACAGCTTCATTGCGGGTCCGAATACGGAACGACCCGTTGGTCTATGGCGCCGAACACTGAGTTGCCGATGGGGTTGCGCATCTGGATCCGGACCCGGTCACCATAGCCCATGAACGGGGTGGTGGGCTGGCCACCGTTGATGGTCTCGATGGTGCGCAGCTCGGCGATACAGGAGTAGCCAACCCCGCCGTCACCGATGGCGGAGCCATGGTCGGTGTCCTGCTTGTTGGATACGGTGCCGGAACCGATGATGGCGCCGGCGCCCAGGGGTCGGGTTCTGGCGGCGTGGGCCACCAGTTCAGGGAAGCTGAAGGTCATATCCACGCCGGCCTCGGCACGCCCAAACGGCGCATTGTTGTAATCCACCTCCAGCGGCAGATGCACCCTGCCATCGAGCCAGGCCTCGCCCAGCTCGTCCGGGGTTACGGCCACCGGTGAGAAGGCGCTGGAGGGTTTGGACTGGAAAAAGCCGAAACCCTTGGCGAGTTCCGAAGGAATCAGCCCACGCAGGGACACGTCGTTGACCAGCATGAGCAGCCTGATATGTCCCTCCGCCTCGGTGGCCGGGGTGCCCATGGGGACATCGTCGGTGATGACCGCGACTTCGCCTTCGAAGTCGATGCCCCAGGCCGGGTTGGCGCAGGCAATGTCCTGGCAGGGACCGAGGAATGCATCCGACCCGCCCTGGTACATCAATGGATCGGTCCAGAAGCTGGGCGGCATCTCGGCCCCCCGCGCGCGCCGCACCAGCTCTACATGGTTGACGTAGGCGGAGCCGTCGGCCCACTGATAGGACCGAGGCAGAGGCGATGCCAGGCTCTGGGTATCGAGGGCGAAATCCCCGTCCAGCGGCCCCGCGTTGAGGGCGTCGGAAACCTGCGCCAAACGCGGTGACAGACGATGCCAGTCGTCGAGGGCAGCTTGCAGGGTTGCGGCCAGTCCGGGTACCCGGACGGCACGGCTGAGATCACGGGACACCACCAGCAAAACGCCATCGCGTCCTTGGTTCAAGGAAGCCAGCTTCATGATCTGTACTCCTCGTTCGGGTCTATTGCGGCCCGGAACGCTGCTTGTCTGTGTGTTTGTCGTTTTAGGACTCAGGCGCGCCAGGAATTAACGTAGTCCGTGTTTTCCACACCTTCGGGCAGCTCGGCAACCGTCAATCCGTCCCGGGTGTCCACCATCACCGCCACTTCGTCGGTTTCAGCGCGGCTGTGATCGGCGCCTGCCTTGAATGCCTTGGGATGGGGCCCGTGGGGAAACCCGCAGGGGTGGAAGGTCACCATGCCCGCGTCGATGTTGTCCCGGCTGAAGAACTGCCCTCGGTGGTAGAAAATCACTTCATCGTAGTCGTCGTTGCTGTGGTAGAAGGGCACTTTAAGCGCGCTGGGGTCCGACTCGATGGGTCGCGGGCAGAAGGTGCAGACCACGAATCGTGGTGCCATGAAGGTGATGTGCGCCGACGGCGGCAGGTGGTAGCGATGGCTCATCAGAGGCCTGATGTCCCGCCAATTGACGCGCACCACGGACAGATCGCCCTTCCAGCCCACCGCGTCCAACGGGTTGTAGGGGAAGGTCACTGTGCTCAATGCGCCCCGCGCCTTGATCACCGTCTGCCACGGGCTCTCGTCCTGCTGTGCCAGGAACGCATCGTCGATTTCCGGGACGTCCAGCATTGCCGGGTCAAACAGAGCGTGCCGGCCCACCAGCCCTTTGTCCGGCAGTTGGTAGGCGCCGTTGGTGGCCTCGATCAGCAGCGCTGTGACCGCTTGCTCAATCTCAATGCGCCAGAGCGTGCCGCGGGGGATGACGATGTAGTCCCCGTCGCGGAAGGTCAGACGACCGAAATCGCAATACAGCACACCCGCGCCCCGGTGGACGAACAACAGTTCGTCGCCGTCGGCGTTGCGCACCAGGTGCTCCATGTTCT
This sequence comes from uncultured Gammaproteobacteria bacterium, assembly GCA_963783675.1. Lineage (GTDB taxonomy): Bacteria > Pseudomonadota > Gammaproteobacteria > Competibacterales > JAHEDQ01 > JAHEDQ01. The sequence continues at coordinate 198,852 of CAWAOU010000027.1, read as the reverse complement.
GGTCTAGGTTCCAGATGCGCATGCGGCAATGCCCATTGCCCAGGAATTCCGTCGCGGCCCACGGAGAGGTGCTTGGACAGTTCAGTTTGTTCAGATCGAAGGCCCGCGGTCGCAGCGGTCCTTCCCAATCCGACCACCCGGTGCTGGGGTGGCGGTGATACATATGCGTCGCGGGCCCGAAGAAGCCCTCTCGGCCGGTTTCCCGTTCGAATGTGCCCTCCGGCAGGTCGCAATGAGCCTGCCGGGAGGTGGTGCCCACGATTCTTTGAAATGGGATCCACTGTTTCATGATCGGGGTCCTTTTCTGTGCTGCGGCGAGGCGTCTGGGGACTCGGATGGACGGCCCGGAGCGTCGCCAATGCCGTCGCGGGCAATGGCCATCGCTTCGGTCAGCACGCCGTGATCGCCGATGTGATTGGCCAGAAGCAGAATCAGCTTGGCATTGACCAGGCGGCTCTGGGACTCATCCAGGTCCCGGTGCATGTTCATCAGCGCCGCATAAAAATCGTCGGGCGCCGCCAGCCGTGCTTCCGATTTGAGGTGTTTGGCCTCGTGCATCAGCGGGTCCTCAGCCTTTTCCGATTGCCCGGGCCAGGGCGGCCCGCACTGTTTCCTGATTCAGTGACCGCCAGCGTCCCGCAATGTGCTGATCCGGCCGCAGCAGATAAAAGGTTCCTGGACGTCCATCGAAACGCTGCTTCAGTCGTTGCCGGATGTCCGCCACGGCCACCGTGCCCGGAATCCCTTTAGCGTCGGAGCCGACTACCAAGGTGGTCACCGGTGTCGCGGCATCCTGTGCCAGGGCTTGCAGAATCGCGAGATCCGGCTCGGGAATACCTCCGTCCGCAGCGAAGTAGAGACCGTTGAACCGGTCGCCCAGGTGCAACAACAGCCAGGTTTCCTCACCGTCAATGGTCATTGGAGCATCCGTGCTGGGGCTGCCAGGGGACATGGATCCGGCGAACGCGTCCCGGTCCGGTGTGCTCAGCGTCGTATCCCGATATACCGATGGCACCGAAAGCCGGCCGCTGTTGACCAGGCCACGGGCAAAATCAAAATGCTCCGCGAGGGCCAGGGTTGCGTCCCGGAAGGCGCGGCTGGTTTCGCTCTTAGGTGTGATGAAATCGGTGGAGCGGGTTGAGTTGAGAATGTTCTCGGTGGCCGCCTGGACGCGCTCCCGGCAGTAACTGTCCAGCAGTGTATCCGGTGCGTGATCGTCCAGTACCAGTTTCAGTTTCCAGATCAGATTGTCTGCGTCCTGGATACCCGAATTGGCACCCCGGGCGCCGAACGGGGAAACCTGATGGGCCGCGTCGCCCGCAAACAGCACTCGGCCGTGCCGAAATCGGTCCATGCGCCGGCACTGAAATGTGTAGACACTGCACCATTCCAGCTCGAAATCCCGATCGTCTCCAAGCATGGCCTTGACCCGCGGGATGACCCGCTCGGGCCGCTTCTCCAGTTCCGGATCCGCGTCCCACCCCAGCTGAAAATCGAGACGCCAGACATTGTCCGCCTGACGGTGGAGCAGGGTCGACTGTCCCCGGTGGAATGGCGGGTCGAACCAGAACCGGCGTTCGGTGGGAAACTCGTCGGCTCGCATGACCACGTCGGCGATGAGGAACCGGTCCTGAAACACTTGGCCGGTACTCTCCAGTCCGAGCATCCGGCGCACTGGGCTATTGGCGCCGTCCGCCACGATCAGATAGTCGCAGTGCACGAAATAGCGGCCGTCCGGGGTGTCGACGGTCACACGCACGTCGTCGGCATCCTGCTGCACACCGATCACGCGGTGTTTCCACCGTAGGTCCAGGCCTTCCAGTTCGGTGGCCCGATCCACCAGGAACGCCTCCAGGTAGTACTGCTGCAGATTGATGAAGGCCGGCCGGTGGTGGTCGCTTTCCGGCTGCAGATTGAACTGGTAGATCATCCGGTCCTGGAAAAAAACCTTGCCCACGTTCCAGGTGATGCCCTTGTCCACCATGTTCTGAGCGCAACCCAGGCGGTCAAGCACTTCCAGAGCTCGCTTTGCGTAACATACGGCCCGGGAGCCAACGCTCACGGTGTTGTTGTCGTCGAGCACCACCGTGGGTATGCCCTGGAGCGCGGCGTCAATACCGGCGGTCAGGCCCACCGGGCCGGCGCCCACCACAATCAGCGGGTGGCGCACCGGTGTGCTCGAGTTCAGCTCCGGCGCCGCCGTATAGGCAAACTCCGGGTTGGTGTAGGTGGCGTGCATCCGCGGCCCCTAGGGAGCCTCTGATCTATTCGTGAACGAGCATCCTGGGACTGAAATGCACAGCTTCATCGTTGCAGATTTTGGCAATAGAACAACTATTATCCGCGATCTGCGCCTTGAATCTGTACATTTCACCCTCCAATCTGCTTTGTCCATAATAAGTCAGAGGCTCCCTAGCGCTTGGCAACCACGTCCTGCAATGAGTGCCACATGTCCTGATCGCGCTCGGCGGTCCAGATTCTGGGGTCGGGATACTCGCCGGCTTCGTCGAAGGCCCGGGTGACGTCGAAGGGCAGGCAATGTTCAAAGATCACCCAATCGCCGAATCGGGGTGTCAGTACCGCGTAGGCCTGTTTGTAGGCCTCGTTCAGGTCGGCGCCGGCGTTCCTGGCGGTGACCACGGCCTGATACAACTCGCTTAGGAATGCTTGGGTGCCGGCAATGGCGGCTTCGCACAAGGCGGGGGTTTTGAGTGCCTCACCGCGTCCCGGCACCAGCATCGACGGACCCAACTCACGGACGCGTTGCAGGGTGTCTGGCCAGTCCTTGAGGTAGGCGTCGCCGGTGTAGGGGGTCGCCCCATACTCCACCAGGTCGCCACTGAACAAGACCTTCTCATGGGGTAACCAGACCACGGCATCGCCCTTGGTGTGGCCGCGGCCCAGATGCATCATTTCCACCCGGCGCTTGCCCATCCACAGTGTCATGGAGGATTCAAAAGTCAGATTGGGCCAAGTGAGGCCCGGGATGCTGTCAGCACCCTGGAACAGGCGCGGAAAGCGGCCGAGCTCCGATTCGTAGTCCTGCTGCCCACGTTCCACCACCAGATCGTAGGTTCCCTGGCTGCTGATAATGTAGTCCGCGCCATACGCGGAAGCCCCCAGAACCCGAACCGCGTGGTAGTGGCTTAAAAAGACATAGCGAATCGGTTTGTCCGTGACCTGTCGAATGTGTTCGATCAGCGTGTTGGCGAGGATTGGGGTTGCCTGGGCTTCGATCACCATGACGCTGTCGTCGCCGATCACAACGCCGGAGTTTGGATCGCCCTCCGCCGTGTAAGCGTATAGGCCCTCCTCGAGTTGCTCAAAGGTGGTTTTCTTCTCTTCCAGGTCCGCGACCGACGCAAACTGTTTCCCACTCATGTGTGTTCTCCGGGTAGGCGCATCGGGCAGCTGCCTGAGCGGTGCAGAATAATTGGTTGCAAATGCAACTGACTGCGCTGAAGGTAGTGTACATCCTCAGTACGGTCAAGGTTTCACAACGGTTTGCCCAGCGCGTGCCGAGCGACAACGGGCCAGGACGATGCGGTTCGAGCAAGCCGTAACGAAACCGATCAATCCGGTAGGGGTGATTCAGCTTCCGCACCGGCGGCACGGTGCAACCGCAGTGGGGGTAAAAGGTGCCAGGGGAAGAAAACCGGATCGAACTCGAGCACTTCATGCCGTATCGGCTTGCCGTGCTGGCTGCGGAGGTCAGTCAGTGTCTGGCCTCGATCTACATGGGACGTTTCAACCTCAGCATCGCGGAATGGCGGATTGTTGCCACCCTGGGTGATCAGGCACCGTTGTCGGCCAGGGAAATCGGTGGCCGCGCCAGCCTGGACAAGGTCCAGGTCAGCCGTGCGGTTGCCAGGCTGCTGCGTGCAGACCTTATTGTGCGTCAGACCGCCCATCACGACCGTCGCTACAGTCAGTTGCAGCTGAGCGCCAACGGCCGTCGCCTGTACCGCGAGATCGTGCCCCTGGCCAAGGCCCGCGAACAGCTGTTGCTTGAAAGCTTGAGCGCGCACGATCGCGCCGCCCTGGACCGTATCATTCAGGCGCTGCTCGACAGGGCCCGCGACATGCAGGCTGGATAGGCTCCATACGGAAACCCTTCTATTCGTACGTTCGCGATCCGGCCTTCGCGCTTCCACGAGTCAGCATGCGCTGGCGCCTGGGGGTGGAAAGGTGCATGCCGGTTGACTAGGGTTTCAGAGGACGCGTGCGTCTCCACAGACGCTGCGACGTGCAAGGCATACTCAGGAGTGAATATCGCATGTTTGAACCTTTGTTCGTACGCCGATACGGTCGTTCACTGGTGGTGTTGTTCGCTCTGTGTTGGTCGGTCACCGGCCTCGGAGCACCGGATATCGATCGGTTTCAGGGCCAGTGGTTTGGCATGGGCGTATCGGAGACACCGGGCCAGACCGGCCCCTATGAAGTGCGTGAGCTCGATATTCTGATTCGCACTCAGGACGACCAGGGTTTTGTGTTGACCTCGACCATGGTGGCCCTGGCGCCTTCCCTGGACCAGGAAGAGTTGTTGAGAGCCCGTACCCTGGATTTTCATCCCAGCGACAACCCAAACCGTTGGGCCGCCCAAACCAGTTGTGATTCCTACATGCAGGATGCCTGCGCCTGGGCTAGGGTGGATGACAACACTCTGGTTGTGACCACTTTCGCTCTGATGGCGGACGGGCGCAGTGAGACGCAGACCTACCGTCGCACCCTGATCGGGCAGACCATGGTGCTCAGCTTCTCCAGGGTGGTCGATGGTCAGATCGTCCGAACCGTTACCGGTACCCTGACCAAGCAGTAGTCACTCATGCCGATAACCTCCGGGCAAGTACGAGCTCGATTCCGTTGCTGTCCGTAGGTGGTGGAGTCCGTGGTGCAGTGACCCTAAGGGCTGTCAGTTTCGGGATTATGCGTTTGCCCCGCCGTTCCCGTCCTTGCTCGGGTTGTCTGCATCCGGAACGGTCGACTGTTGTCCCGTCGAAGTCTGTGGCTCAGTGGTTACCGCTTCCGCGGGGATCCGGGCGCGGGGATCCCAACTTCTCAGATGCAGGTCCCGCTGCGGGAACGGAATCTCGATTCCCCGCTCCTTGCACAGGCGGGCGATGGCGTAGTTGAGATCGCTGATCGTATCCAACTTGTAATTGATGTCGCGGATGAAGCAGCGCAGTTCGAACAACAGGGCACTGTCGCCGAAGGATCTGAAAACAACCTTGGGCTCTGAAACGACGCCACCCTGTAGGATCCGGGGATGATCCTTGGTGGCTTCGAGCAATGTTTCACGAACCAGTTCCGGGTCGGTGCCGTAGGCCACCCCGATGGGTACGATGACTCGCCCATAGGGGTCTCGCAGCGTCCAGTTCGTTACCTGGGACGAAATAAACTCAGAGTTGGGCACGATCACCTCGGAGCGATCGAAGGTTTGTATTTCGGTTGAGCGCACACGAATCTTTTTGACATAGCCCTCGGTGGCCCCCACCACCACCCAATCACCCGGTCGCACCGGCCGTTCGAACAGCAGAATAATGCCGGAGACAAAATTGTTGACCACGTTCTGCAGCCCGAAACCGATGCCGACGGACAGGGCGCCGGCGATCAGGGCAATGTTCCCCAGATTGAACCCGGCCAGCGACAAACCCACCAAGACGGCGACGGTGAAGCCGGTGTAGCTGGTTACGGCAACCAGGGTTTCGCGGACACCGGCGTCGAGCCGGGTGCGTGTCAGCCAGCGCTTTTCCAATGTTTCGCGGAACACGCCGAGCAGGGCCAGCAGGATGGCGAAAAGGACCACGCCCGTGAGCACTTTCGATGGGACTACAGTGGTCTCGCCGACGGTAAATCCGTCCACCAGATAGCGAAGAACCAGGGCCATGCCCGTGTCGGTCAACCCCCAGATTCTCAATAGTGCCAGACCGACCATCCCCCATGTGAGCGCCGTAGCCGACAGGCGCAGCCAAATCAGGCCGGGAATGGACCCGTCAGGGGTGAGCGCAAGGTGTTGTTTCAATCTACGCTGCCAGGCGTAGCGACCGTTCTCCAGGCTATCGAAAAAGTCACGCAGGCCACCATCGACGAACCAGAAGGCAATCCCCGCGGCCATCGAAAGCAGCAGACCGGTGATCAGGTAACCGGCCAGATTGCGATAGCCCACCGCCTCGGCAACCAGGATGGCCGCGAGTAGACTCAGCAGCATCAGACGTAGGCCTCGCCCCGCCCGGTCAAGGCCGGCCATCAGCCCAATAAGCCAGATCAGCCATGCCAGATTGATGGTCAGAAAGGCCAGATAGATGCTTCTGAGCAGCGCGAAGCCGGGCTCGACCAGGCGATCCGAAGGCAGCAGGCCGTAGCCTACGGCGCCGATGAGTATTACCGGGGTCAGTACCAGCAGCCGCCGACACAGAGCCCGGGCCGTGTCGTCGGGCAGCCCGGTTACCTGACGAGCGGGTCGCACCGGCGCCAACACGCTGCGGATGGCCACCACCGCAATGAGATAGGTCGCCACCCCGAGGGCAACCAGGGCGGCTGGTGACAGCATCAGAGGAAACTGGAGGCCAGCGAGGCTGAGGTAAAGCGTTGCTGAAACTGCGGCGCCCAGCGGTACCAGATACTTGGCGCTTGTTCGGGCGAAGGCATAGGGCAGGAGTGGCGCGGGTGGCTCCGGCGGTCCCGGGGGCAATCGTCCAAGCAACAGGTGCTTGAGCCAAAAGCCGACTCCCATAGCCAGTAGCACAGTCACCAGGGCGCTGATCAGGCCGGCTGGCGTAATCGGGAAACCCTTGATCAGATCGACGGTGACATCATGAATTACGTCCAGCGTCTGGCTGGGTTGCTCGAATGCCTGGTATGCCAAGGTGACGACATTCGATTGACGTCCGACCAGCCGGGCCCGGAGCATCTCATTTTGCAGCGTCGACAGCTGTTTCATGCTCTGGTCGGCTCGGATCAAAAGCACCCGGCACTGAGCAAGCAGCTCGGCGGTCTCATTCTTTTTGGTCTCCAGCTTGCGATACTCCGCCGCCAGCCGAGGATCGGCGGGTGGCGCGCTGCCATAGGCCGCCAGCGATTGTTCGATGCGCTGTGTGGCTATCTGTGCATCACCGACGCATAGGTTGATCCGCGTGCGTTGGCCTGAGATCTGGCGAATCGAGTCGCTGAGTTCATCGTGGCTGGGTTGCTGGGCGCTGGCGAGCGTGCGGTCCACGTTGTCCAATAGCGACCGAGCCGCTTCCAGTTCAGTCTCGATCGTTAGGGTGGCGTCTTCGGCGACGGCATTGAACGGTGGCCAGACGATCAGGAGCAGGCAACACAACGCCCGGCGGATGCCGTACTGCCCAGCTTGGAAACGAGCACTCATGCGCGCCGACTCCGCTGTAGCGGCCTGTTCATTTTCTGTCCGGGCGTTGCGGAAATGGGCATTTGAAGATCGGGGAGGTAACAATCGAGCGACCGCACGGGAGGCATTGCCTCAACATTCAGCTGGCTCAGCGCGGCGCCCCATGGGTTTGGTGTGCAGCCTGGCAGTGGTCGAACCGGTTGGGACAATGACACGCACGGCCCTTCCACAATCCGGCCCGGATCTTTGGAATCCATGGAACAATGCTGAAAGCTCAATGCCAAGCTCTATACTCTAGGGAAGTTCTGACCAATTGCCGCGATCGTGCCGGCGTCTTTGTGCTCTCTCGAGCAAGGCGCGCCGAGCGAAGTTGGCCCAAGGCAAATAAGTGGGTTGCCAATGAGCGAGGGGCAACGCGCCACCAAGGGCGCAAAGGCCCGGCCCCTCCGGGGTTTCGCCCACAAGGGCACATCTGCTGCGTTTCCCGGCTTGGCCATAGAATGACTATAGCGCCGCGCAGGGGGCCTCGCATCTGCGCCCTTATGGACCGAAACGCGATTTGTATCAATTGATAAGAGGCTCCCTAGCGGTGAATGCGACGTGTGGCGGCTTTGCCAATGCCCACGTGGCCGCCGTGGTCGGCTCTGCTTCAACCGCTTAGCAGCGTGTTGAAAAAGACCTCACTCGGCACGATACGGCGTTGAAAACGCCCTCAAAAAGCTCATTTACTGGGTGTAAACTGCGCTTCCCCCGTCGTTTTCGCCTTGACTCGCACTCGACCGAGACTGTTTGAACAGGCTGCTAGGCGGGTTCGATATGCGCCTCACCGGCGCCAGTGCGCGCCCGCAGGTACACGTTCGCCGGTGCGCTACGGACGCACCAAAATACGCAGCAAAGATCTGGAGAACAACGATATGCACGACAGTATCCCATTGCAGGCCAGCGCCGTCGTTGTGGGTGGAGGTGTCATCGGCGCAAGCACCGCATACCACCTTGCCAGGCAGGGCTGGAACGACGTCGTGCTGCTGGAGCGCAAACAGTTCTGTAGTGGCACGACCTGGCATGCCGCTGGCCTGATCGGCACCATGCGCGCCAACGAAGCCCACGCGCGCTTGTGCGAGTATTCCATGGCGTTGTTGGCGGAGTTGGAATCGGAAACCGGCCAGTCCACCGGGTTTCGACAGGTTGGGAGCCTGAGTATCGCCCACAGCGAGGCGCGCTGGGAGGAACTCAGGCGCGTGGCGGCCATGAACAACGCGTTTGGTGTGACGGATGTACATCTGGTGACGCCTCAGGAGATTGGCGATCTCTATCCCCTGGTCAAGACCGACGATCTGCTCGGTGGAAGCTGGGTGCCCCAGGATGGCATGGCGAGCCCGGTGGACATCACCATGGCTTTCATCAAGGGTGCGCGACAACGTGGCGTTCACTGTCTTGAAGGGGTGCGGGTCACCGGAATCAACCGGGCCAACGCTCGGGTGACCGGTGTGGAGACCGACCGTGGACCGATCCGCACCGATTTCGTTGTCAATTGCGCCGGTATGTGGGCCCGCGGATTGGGACGGTTGGCAGGAGTCAACGTGCCCCTGCACGCCTGTGAACACTACTATGCGCACACCGAAAAACTGGACGGGCTGCCCGACGCCCTGCCGGTGTTGCGCGATCATGACCGCTGTGCTTACTACCGTGAGGATGCCGGCAGCATTCTTGTGGGCGCATTCGAGAAAAAGGCACGGCCTTGGGGGATGGGCGGCATTGCCGACGATTTCTGTTTTGACGAGTTGCCCGGTCATATGGAGACCCAGTTGATGCCGGTGCTGGAAGATGCCATGGAGCGAGTGCCCATGCTTCAGGATGTGGGATGGCGCAGTTTCTTCTGTGGACCCGAGAGTTTCACCCCGGACGATCAGTTTCATCTCGGCGAGGCGCCGGAGCTGCGGGGATTCTTCGTCGGCTGCGGTCTCAATTCGGTGGGCATCCAGTCGTCCGGAGGTCTGGGCAAGGCCCTGGCCGAGTGGATGGATAAAGGCCATGCTCCGATGGATCTGTGGGGCAACGATATTCGTCGCATGTACCCTATGATGGGCACACAGCGTTTTCTCGAGGAGCGGGTCTCCGAAACCCTGGGCCTGTTGTACGAAAACCATTTCCCCTTCCGTCAGTTTGAGAGCAGCCGCGACCTGCGCCACTCGCCGCTGCATGAGCGTTTGCTGGATCGCAACGCCTGTTTCGGTCAGGTGGCGGGTTGGGAACGACCCAATTGGTTTGCACCGGAGGGGATACCGGCACGCTATGAGTACAGCTTTGGCAAGCAGAACTGGTTCGAATACTCCGCCTCCGAGCACCGATCGGCCCGGGAGCGGGTGGTTTTGTTCGACCAGTCGAGTTTCTCCAAGTACCTGGTGCAGGGCCGGGATGCCTGCAACACGCTGCAGCGAATCTGTTCCGCCGACGTGGATGTGGAGGCGGGGCGGGTGATCTACACCCACTGGTTGAACGACCGAGGCGGCATCGAGGCCGATCTCACGGTGACCCGTTTGTCCGAGAACGAATACTGGGTGGTGAGCGGCGCGGCGGTCACCCACAAGGATCTGGATTGGCTGCGGCGGAACACACCGGAAGATGCGTTCTGCTGCGTCAGCGACATCACTTCCGGCTGGGCCGTCATTGGCGTCATGGGCCCCAACAGCCGTGCTTTGCTGGAGCCGTTGACCGGGCTGGACCTGTCGTCCCAGGCCTTTCCGTTCGGCACCATGCAGCCGGTGGAACTGGGTTGCGCAGTAGGTCGTGCGGTCAGAGTCTCATTTGTCGGTGAGTTGGGTTGGGAGCTTTACTTTCCTGTGGACCAGGCACGTCATGCCTTCGATGTTCTGGAGCAGGCCGGTACCGATCACGGCCTGACCCTGGCGGGTCTGCACGCGCTGGATTCCTGCCGGATAGAAAAAAAGTTTGTCCACTACGGACACGACATCTCCGAGGAGGAAACGCCGCTGGAAGCTGGGTTCGGCTTCGTCTGCGCGCTGGACAAAACGGTGCCCTTTATCGGTCGTGACGCCATTCTCAGGCAGCGTGAGAACCGCTCGCATCTGAGAAAACGCCTGGTGCAGTTCTTGTTGCAGGATCCTGAGGCGATGCTCTACCACCATGAGCCAATCCTGCACCATGGGCGAAGCGTCGGTCATCTGACCTCGGGCAACTATGGCCATACCCTTGGCGGGTCTGTGGGGCTGGGATATCTGCATGCCGATGAGCCTGTGACGGCGGATTTGCTGGCCGCCGGTGGGTTCGAAATCGACGTGGGCGGGGAGCGTATTCCTGCCATTGCCTCATTGAGAGCGCTGTATGATCCCGGCGGCGCCCGGCTGCGGGATTGATTCAGGCGGCGGCGGGGTGGGACATGGCCGTCTGTTCACCAAGGGTTTTATGCCGCGTTCGCTGGATTGCCCTTACCCGGGCAGCGCCTGCAATACCCATAGACTGATCATGCCGCTGGCCAGCACCCAAAGCATGCTGCGGGTTTTCCAGCCGACCAGGAAAGCACAGGCGGCCGCCAGCATCCGCGTGTTTTCCAGGGTCAGGTCGAGTTCTCCCTGATCCAACAGGATGGACGGCAGCACCAAGGCGGCCAGTGTTGCGGGGGGGATGTACCGGAGAATGCGTTTAAGCGTCGCCGTGGGCGTCCAGTTCCTCATCAGATAGAGGAACGATAGGCGCAACAGATAGGTGCCTGCGGCGGCGAGGGATATCACCAGTAGCGCCATAGTCGATGTCATCTGGGTCGATGTCATCCGGACACCCATGGCCTGTTTGAGCTCAACGCCTCGGCCATGACCCCTGCAGCGATTCCGCAGACCGCGCCTGCGATCAATCCGAGATTGTACGGCAGGGCTGCGCAAACCACTGCAACCACGCCTCCGGTGAGCCCGGCAGCCAGCGTTGGTCCGCCCCTGAGGGTCGGGATCAACAGGGCGAGAAAGGTCAGGGGAATGGCAAAGTCCAGGGACCAATCGGGCGGAAGTTGCTTTCCCAGCAGTGCGCCGGCCAGCGTTGTTGCCTGCCATACCACCCATAGGGTGACTCCGATGCCCAGGTAATAAGGCAGGCGCTGTGGGATCGGCATGCCGTCGTCGAACCGCAGTACGCTCATGCCGTAACCGTGATCGGTCACCAGAAACGCGGCCATGAGTCGGCCCGGTGTTCCAACATGTCGCAAATGGGGTGCGAGGGATGCGCTGTACATGGCGAAGCGCAGATTAATCACCCATACAGTCAGCAAAACGATCCATATGGCGGCGTTGTCCGCCATGAGTTGGACCGCCGCGAGCTGCGAAGCACCCGCAAAAATCATGGCGGACATCAACCATGCTGCGGTGGGTGAGAGACCGGACTCCACCGCTGCGATGCCGCTGATCAAACCGAACGGCGCAACGCCGGGCAGAATTGGAACGACCGCGCTGGCGCCAAGATAGAAATAGCGTCCCGGGGTGTGTGTGTCGTGCATCGGCTTGTTATTGTGCGGCTCAAGGTCGGCGGCAGCGGGGGTTCTACCACAGTTGCAACAGGCCGGAAAGCGGACACCCCAACCACCCACAGGAATCCGTATCGGTGACCACCGAATGGCTGCTGAGAACACCGACGGCAACGCCATCGGAGCTGGCTAAAGCCGCTTTCCAGGGGCGGGTCACGGTGCTGACCGCAAGCACGGCAGCTCGTCGGCAGGGCCAGCGGCTTCGCGACTTGATCGGGTCGCATTGCGAGGGCCTTGCGCCACCGTCCTTGCAGCAACGGCTCGAGCCGTCTGAATTTCGGCACCGCGTGTCGGATCTTCGCAACCGGGTTGCGACCGATTCGAGCATCGTCGACGGCTTTCGGTCGATGCTGCTGGATACCGGACACGATGCTGCCCAGACCTTCTGGGATCATCCGCAGCTCAGGGTGATGCCGGGTCGCGATGTACCGGGGAGTGCACGTCTCAAACGCCTGGGGGCTCATCGTGACACCTGGGGATCGAACCTGATGGCTCAGATCAACTGGTGGATGAATCTATACCCGCACCCACCGGACCAAGGCCTGATTCTGTATCCGGGTTGTTGGAAACGCCCGGTGGATAATACGAGTGCCGACTGGGATTTCGATCGATTTCTGACGTTGAGGGATCAGGGTCGGGCTGGGCACTATCCACGTTTACCCCTGAGTCGACGGCCGCCGGATCCAGGAATGGCCAGGGCGCTCGAGCTGCCGCCAGATCAGCCGGTGGTATTCTCCGGTGCGCAACTGCATGGCAGCGGGATGGCAGAGAGCCCCACAAGCCGTTTCAGCTTGGAGTTTCGGGTGCTCAGGCTGGAAGACCTGTTGGCGGGCGTGGGTGCGCCCAATGTGGATGGACGAGCGCCACATATTATGTTGCGGTGGTTTCACCGCCTATCGGATGGCGCCCCCTTGGAAACCTTGGTGGAGACCGACCGGACTGGACGCAAATTTGCTTTAGTTGCATCGTTGCGATCGATGCGGTCCTGACTGGACCATCTGCGCGAAGGCAATTAACGCAGATTTCGACATGGTTGGTCAGGTAAGGGGCCTCTGATCTATTTGTCACCATGAACCTTGGGGCTCAAATGCACCGTTTCATGGTTACAAAGCTTTACGATAGAGCCGCGGTTGCCCGCGATCTGCACCTTGAACCTGCCGATTTCAACCCCTCATCTGTTTCGTGCATAACAGACCAGGGCTCAGATCGCATAGGACTCTGTGTTCATACCATCGGAAAGTGGATGAACGCTTGAGCTGCATGGCAAGAACTTGGGAAATTTGTATGGCCTCAACTCCAGGGCGCATCGGCAAGCGGGTGAAGCGCGAAATCAATGGTCTGAAAAGGGTGCTGCGCAGAAAAACGCGGTGCCCGTTTGCGAATCGTGAGCAGCGCCCCATCATATTGCACGGTTCCCATCACAAGGTGGGGACCAGCTGGATGCAAAAGGTGTTGCGCAGCGTTTCCACTGAGTACGGATTGAAGTATCAGGACTGCGATCAGGCTGACCTGGACCCGGAAACGGATGTGTTCTTCCAGGATCACAGTCGCTTTGATCTGAACCGTTTTGACCATTATCGAGGCTCACACATGGTTCGTGATCCACGAGACGTCATGGTTTCAGGCTATTACTATCACTTGTGGACCAAGGAGGAATGGGCAAACCTGCCCATGTCCAGTTTCGGGCCGGAGGTCCACCGCGCCTGGGCACACGTTCCCTTCGACGAAGCCGGTGATTTGACCTACAAGGATTTTCTGAACAGCCTTGACCGTGAGGCTGGCCTGGCTATGGAGATACGCCGTGCCGCCACCACTGAGATGCGTGATTTCACCGAGTGGGACTACCAGAACCCGGCTTTTTACGAGCTCAAATACGAGGCGATGATTAAAGACGAGGCAGCCGTATTCGAGCAGCTCTTTCGACACTATGGCTTCACAGACCAGGCCGTCGCCCGGTGTGTCGAGTTGGCCGAAGCCTGCAGTTTCCGCAAGCAGGCCAAGCGTGATTTGGGTCGAGTAGACAACAAATCGCATATGCGTTCCGGCCTTCCCGGACAGTGGCGTGACGAACTCAGCGAGGCGCACAAGGTGCTGTTCAAGGAACTCAACGGCGACGCGCTGGTGCGCATGGGGTATGAACAAGACATAGATTGGTAGTGCTACGACCGCATTTCCCCGCATGGCGGCCCGCCGGAGCGGCCGCTATAGTTGGGTAGGTGGAAGGTCCACCTTTGGCGGAGCGTTCATGAATCTTCTGGCCCTCACCATCCTGCTTTTGGTGCTTAGCGCGCTGTCTTTGGTCGCGCCCGCACTGTGGCAGGGGGTTGCGCTGCTGTTGGTCGTGGTGCTGATGAGTCTGGACGCACACAATCCGCCGCCTCTGGACTGAATCCCGACCCGTGTTCTGAACCCCTCCCGGCCCTCAGCGAAAGCGCCTCCAATCTGGTTATGCGGTCAGCCCGCATGCGCCACAAAGACCGATCGGTTTAGATGGGTTTGCGAATCGCGCTCGGCTTCTCGAAGCCTTCGTCAAACAGCCGGCTCAGGCCATCGCAAGGGGAAGTTCGATGGTGACGCACAGCCCGTTTTGCGCTCGATTGCGCGCCTCAATGCTTCCCCCGTGGGCGCACACGGCCCGGCGCGCGATTGCCAGACCCAGACCGTAACCGCCTGAGTTTCTGCCGCGGGAACTGTCCGAACGGGCAAAGGGTTCGAACAGTTTCGGAAGGAAGTCGGGGCTTACACCGGGCCCGCAATCACAAACATCGACTGCGATCCTGTTCTTGCCAGCCTCCCGCAGTTCGATCGAAATCGCGGTTCCCGCGGCGGTGTGGCGGACCGCGTTTCGGACAACGTTCTCCAGCGCCCGTCTGAGAAGCTCGCCATCCCCGCGGACGGTGAAACGGTTTGCGTCAATCCTGGGTATCACAACCTGCACGGATTTGCCTTCGACATTGGCTTCGAAGCTGGCTGCGTCCGTCACCGTGTTGATCAGATCGGCAAGCGCGATCGGATCGGAGCGTAAATGGACCTGATGGGTCTGCAGCCTTGCCAGGGTCAGTACCTCGCCCACCAGTTGATCCAACCGCTCCGCCTCTGTCTCTATGCGGTCGAACGCCGCGCTCAGCGCATTGCCCTGTCGCTGCCTCGCCAGCTCCAACGCCACCCTCAGGCGTGCGAGAGGTGACCGCAACTCGTGGGATACGTCATTAAGAAGTTGCTGCTGTGCGCCGATCAGTTGCTGAAGGCGCTCGGCCATGACATCGAAATCCCGTCCCAGGTCAGCAATCTCATCCCGCCGCGCCCCCATGTTCTTGGCCACACGGGTCGAAAGATCTCCGGCAGCAATCCGCCGGGTCGCCTCGCGCAGATGTCGGGTGGGACTGGACAGGTACCAGGCCAGCACCAGGCAGACCAGCAAACTGATGCTGACCAGCACCGTCATCTTGAGCCAGGGCAGGCCTTCGCTGTGGCCGGGCCGCCCAAACAGCATACGACCCATCGGGCCCATCGCCCCGCGGGTGCGCTTTTGAAGTACGGCGCGAACACGAAACACGTTGCCGTCTGGCGATTCCGCCTGTCGATCCGGCCCTGATCGGCTTGCGTCGGACTGTATTGCCGGGTCTGATAAACGAATGACTTCGAACCGCAGAGGGCGTCCGTTGGACAGCGTTCTGGCGTAGCGCCGTGCGGATTCGACGCCGTCTGTTTCGATCGCTTGGGCGATCACTTCGAGCTCGCTGCCCAGTATGCGACCAATCGGCCCGCCCGGCATGCCGTCCATATGGCGCACGTGTTGGACCACTGTCACCGTCATGCCCAACCCCATGAGCAGCATGGCCAGCCAGAACCAGGCGAATATTTTCCAGAACAGTCGACCCATGAACGTTCAGTCCAACAACAACTGGTAGCCTATGCCCCGCACTGTGATGATTGGGGATTCGCCGTTCGGGTCCTCGCCAATCTTGCGGCGGAGGTTGCTGACATGTACGTCGAGAGAACGCTCGTAGCGTTGTAGTGGTTTGCCTAGAGCCGATTGGGACAGTTCCGCCTTCGTCACCACCTGGCCGGCTCTGCCCATCAGGGTTTCGAGTATGCTGTACTCTGTGCTGGTCAACGCCAACGGCCGACCGCCCCGCGAACCCTGACGCGCCCCCGGTTTCAAGCGCAGCTCGCCCACTTGGAGCGTGTCTGCATGGGCGGGTTGGGCTTGTGTCGCCGGTCCCGCACGTCGCAGCAATGCCCTCAGACGCGCCACCAGCTCACGAGGGTTGAACGGTTTCGGCAGGTAATCATCGGCGCCCATTTCCAGCCCGACAATTCGATCCACGTCGTCACCTCGGGCGGTGAGCATGAGGATCGGAATGTCATGTGCCATACGGACGCTGCGCAACACTTCGAACCCGTTCATTCCAGGCAGCATTACGTCCAGGATCATGGCTTCGAATTGCGTTTCGCCCGCCCGCTGTGCGCCCAGTTCGCCGTCGTGGACCACCTCAAGCTGGAAGCCCTGCGGCTCAAGATACTCCACCAACATTTCGCACAACTCTGAGTCGTCATCAACCAGCAGAATCGGGTGATTTGCGTGTTGCGTCATGGATTCCCCATGGTGCCCTTCAGCAGATCGCCATTCTGCCACACGGTGGTTTGGTTCCGCCCCGCTTTACGGATCTTTACGCGTCTTTTCCGCGGTCTTTACCCACGCTTGCTGTCGATGGATCTATATTGGGCCTCGACAGTGCGGCGGGGCGTCTTGGCCTGCCGGGATCGGAATTCAACAGTTGAGGAGTCTCAGGGTCATGAAAAGAAAACGAGCATTTTGGGCAGGTGCGGTACTGACCGCGGTGATCGTAGGCACCAGTGCGCTGGCGGTGGGCGCGGGCTACGGCGCCGGCGAAGGGTGTGCGGGCCGGGGTGGTAAAAGCCATATGTCCGGTCCGATGATGGGCTCCGAAGAGCGCTTGATGAAGATGGCGGATCGGTTGCAGTTGAACGATGAGCAGCGTGCCGCGGTGAAGCAGATATTTGCCGCGAATAAGGCAGCGTTCGAAGACTATCAGGCGCAACTCACCCGTGGCCGCGAAACCATGCGCAGCGAGGTTCATTCGAACACCTACGATCAGGTGGCGGTGCGGGAGACGGCCCGGTCTCAGGGTGCAGTGCTGGGTGAAATGATGGCATTGCGAGCCGATGTGATGCACCAGGTGCGGCAGGTATTGACTGCTGAGCAGATCGCACAGATGGAAGACATGCGGGGGCGGCATCGCCACGGTGCCTTTTAAATCCGGCGAGCATCTTGAGTTAGGCGATTCAAGACAGCTTCGGGGAGGGTCTGAGCCCACCGAGCAAGGCTTTGGACCTTCCCTGTCGCTTGGATGTAAGTGCACCCGGCCCGGCGTTGTCACTCGGCGCTTGGCATGGCGCGGCAGACATGGTCACGAAAGTTGCATAGGCGTTGCGCCAAGGAAACACTTTGCGACGTCTCGTGCCCCCTATGAATCGACGGATAAACACGCATTCGGCCAACGCTCTGCTCAGGGCAGGTGGCTGCCTGATACTGTGGGCAAGCCTGCTGGCAATGCCGGCGGGCGGGGCCTCGGCAGCCGAAAGCGGTCTGACGCAGTTCTGGCAGGACCTGCAAACGCTGGGGCGTGCGATGTCCGGTGAGGGCGAGGCGGACATCGAACCCGAGGTGGAACCTAAGCCGGAGCCCATTCCCCTGTTCGTCACGCCGCCGGATTCGAGCAAGACTATGCGTCGACCCAAGCCGGTTCCGGCCGTGGCCGAAGCACAACGGTGGCTCAATCTGCTGGGCTACGACGCAGGACCGTCGGATGGTTTGTCCGGGCGACAAACCCGGGCTGCGCTCAGAACCTTTCAGCGAGACCAGGGGCTTGAAGTCAACGGCCGCCTGAACGCAAAGACCCGGGCTGTGCTCACCGAGCTCGCCAGCAACGCCAGCCAGGGACCCATAAGCCGGCCGAAATCGACTCGTTCGCGCACTGCGGAGCGCAGTTCCCGTGCGATCTCGGCTGGGGCTGAGGTGCGCTCATTCGAGTTTCGGGACATTTCCCTGGGCGATTCGGTCGATCAGGTCAGGACCGTTTTTGACGGCATCGTGGTGCGCACCGAAACCAAGTCGGCTACCAGTGCGCCTCAGGTCGAGAGCTATTTCGGCGTCGACTATCAGGCCGGTGTCTCATTCCGGTTTGACCGTGAAGGCGCCCTGTACCGTTTAAACAGTACCCAGGTACTCGATCGCTCGGTGACGCCTCGCAAGGTGTATGAGCGGTTTGTCGAAAAGTACGGGCCGGCCAACGACCTGAGCGAGTTCCGTGATGATGGTCAACAGGGACGATTCCGCTGGTCCACTCTGGAACCTGTTGGTGAGGCCACACTGGAAGTCACTGTTTACGCTTCAGTCGCCGACAACCTAACCCGTATCCATGCGACTTTGCGTGATGAAAGCACGGTGGTCGAGAACCGAAGCGCCTCGTTCAGGGCGGCGCGGGACAACGCCAGAAACCGCCCGGTCGCTGGCGATGTCAATCTTTGAAACACGGCGGCTGGGACGCTTAGCCCCTGACCCCGTTCGCTGCCAGCAGCGCCCATTTTCCCGATCAATTTCATCGATCGTCCCCGGCACTGAGCAGACACAGTGCCTCGACGTGGTCGGTCTGCGGAAAAAAATCGTAGGGTTGAACTGATTCGACACGATAGCCGGCGTCGCTCAGCGCGGTGAGGTCTCTGGCCAGGGTTTTCATGCTGCATGACAAGTAAGCGATCTTCGATGGGCGGGCCTCTCGCATGGTCCAGTCCAGTACTGGCGGTTCGATGCCGGTCCGCGGGGGGTTGATATAGGCTATGGGCCTGGCATGTTGCGACACCCATGCGCGTAGTTGAGGCAAACGGGTCGCGCAGCTGCCCTGTAGAATTTGTGCGCCGGGGGCGTTCAATCGGGCATACCGTACCGCCTCCCCGCCAAGTTCGATGCCCAGGGTGGTGGCACCCCTACCAAGCCAGCGGGCCAGTGTGGCGCCGTGACCGCAGTACAAGTCCAGCACTGCTTCGCCTGGTCCTGGGTTGAGGAACGCCTCTGCTTCATCCAGCGAAAGACCGTGGAGTTCGGCCAAGACCTGCTGAAACGCCTCGGGTCCGTGCAGAAATCCGAGTGCGCTGCGGGATTCGGGCATCCCCCAAATCAATTGCCAGCCGCGTTTCGCGAACAGACGCAGGCCGGCGGAGGGGTGTAGGTTGAGCCAAAGCCCACCGAGGTCAGCGGATGCCAGTCCCTGCCTGGTCGTCTCTGTGAGCCAGCTCAAATGAGGTTTGGTGGACGTTTTCAATACCAGCGTCGCTTGGGCTCCCGATTGAATGTAGTAGGCCATCGGGAATCGGTCTGCCGACGGCAGCGCCGCGGCAAGCACCTGTAGTACGCGTCGAGACCGTATGCTGTGCACCGGGCATTCAGGGATCGGGATCAGTTGGTCGCGGCGCATCACGCCAAAATGCCAACCATTTGAGGTCCACTTGGCCGTCAGCGAAAGCCGGTCCCGATAGCCATGACGGCGCTCCGGAGCCGGTCCGCGAATCGGTCTGATCCGGGATCGCCATGGGGACAGTTGATGGTGGACCCAACGGAGCTTGACGGCTTCGCTTTGGTCCGCACTGAAGCTCCGATGTCGGCAGGCAGGACACGATGGCACGCAGCCCGGTAGGAGGGGGCGGTTGACTTCGACCATTAAGGAAGGTCTGAACAATTGATACGAATCGCGTTTCGGCCCACAAGGGCGCAGATGCGAGGCTCCCGGCGCAGCGCCATAGCCACTCTATGGCCAAGCCGGGAAACGCGGCAGATGTGCCCTTGTGGGCGAAACCCCAGCGGGGCCGGTCCTTTGCGCTCCCTCGTACCGCGTTGCTCCTCGCTCATTGGCAACTCACCTATTCGCCTTGGGCCAACTACGCTCGGTGCGCCTTGTACGAGGGAGCGCAAAGACCCCGGCGCGATCGCAGCAATTGTTCAGACCTTCCTTAAACACCGGTTCTCCACTCGACCGTGTTGAACAACCGTCGGACAGATCTGTGTCTGTTGACCGCGATGTTTGAGCAATCGGGGCGCAGCCGGCAGAATCTTCGGGCCGCTATCGACGACACCCATTTTGCTCGCTGAAGGATGCACCTATGACGGAACTGGATTTGGCTTGGAAGCAATACGGAGAGGGCGCGCCCGTACTCATCCTGCATGGGTTGTTTGGTTCCGCCCGCAACTGGCACTCTATCGCGCGGCGACTTGGGGAGCGGCATTCGGTCTTTGTGCCGGATCTGCGCAATCATGGCGACTCGCCTTGGGCTGATGACATGAGCTATCTGGCCATGGCTGCAGATGTCCGGGCCTTCATCGATCGGCAGGGACTCGATCGGCCGGCTGTGATCGGCCACAGCATGGGCGGAAAAACCGCAATGTGTCTGGCCCTGCAGCACGGTGAGCGGATTGATAGGGTCGCCGTGCTCGACATCGCACCGGTGGACTACGACCACAGTCACAGTGAGTTCATCGAGGCCATGCAGACGGTTGACCCGGCCTTGATAGAACGCAGGTCCGAGGCGGATGCCATTCTGAGTCGGGCGATTCCGGACGTGCCGGTGCGTCAGTTTTTGTTGCAGAATCTGGTGGCTCAAGACAGCAGTTTCGCCTGGCGTATCAATCTGCCGGCGTTGGCCACCAATCTGGATCGTATCCTCGCCTTTCCTCCGGAATTGGCCAATACACGCTACGATGGGCCTTGCCTTTTCCTCCATGGGGCCACCTCTGACTATGTACTGCCCCAACACGTGGGCATTATCCAGCGCCATTTCCCGCGAGCCCGCTACGAGGCGGTCTATGGCGCAGGCCACTGGCTGCATGCCGAGCGACCGGATATGGTGCTCAGCAGCCTCGGTCGATTTCTCGAATAGGGCAGGTGGGTGCATTCAGGCGGCATGGCCTTGGGGTTCAAAGGAGGGAGCCAACACGCTGCGGCGATCCGCGCTTTGTCAGGCACCACGATGCCTAACCACAACCATCAAGTTTTTGGGAGGCACTACACTTGCGGATCACTCTGACACTGTCCCAGGCGTTTTGGGCAGACACATCATGGTGGCCTGCATCAGTGCGATTTCTCTCTCCTCTGCCGCTTGAATCGCGACCACCCGAGCCAGGACAACGGTGATCGTTCGCCCAGCTCGCTCCACCTGACCGCGGGCCAGGAATCGGCTGCCGGTCGCAGGTGAGATCAAATTCAGTTTGTACTCGACCGTCAGTACCGAGCAGTCTGCGGGCATCAGCGTGTAGGCGGCATAACCGGCCGCCGAATCCGCCAGCGCACCGGTTACACCCCCGTGCAGATAACCGTCCTGCTGGCACAGGTCGACCCGAAAATCCAAACCCAGTTCGCAATAGCCGGGCTCGACGCGGATGCACTCGGCTCCGATGTGCGCCATGAAAGTCTGAAGACCAAAACTGGTTTTGACCCGCTGGGCATAATCCGGATCCGGAGCGGTAAAGTTCGGCATATGAACCGGACCCCATGGAGGTTGGGAAACGCGACATCACGATGGAAAACGCTGTATCGGTCGCAGTTTCCGGCCCATTGTGCCGCAGAGAGATGCTGTGTGTCGCAGATTTTTGGGTGGATTCGGAACAGTTCCAAGGGCGAGATGGTCTATACGGTCCGGGCACGCTCACAATGCGATGGAAAGCCAGTAACGCCCTATTGTTTATTACCCCACCCAAAAGAATTGTCGGAGAAAGCATTATGCGACTACCAGCGCCTATCCCAGTTGCCGCCGTACTGGCAACAGCATTCACGGCCGGTGCCTGGGCCCAGGTAAAGCCGGAAGATGCCATCGAGTACCGTAAGTCGGTGTTTACGGTCGTGAAGTGGGATTTCGGTCCCATGGCCGCGATGGTCAAGGGCAAGATCCCATTCGATGCCATGCAATTCTCTGCGCATGCGAACCGGGTGGCCAACATGGCGCCTCGGGCATTGGAGGGGTTCATACCAGGCACGGACGAGGGGGATACGCGCGCCAAACCGGAGATTTGGACCGACTGGGATACGTTTGAGTCCCGTATGCAGACGTTTGTGGACCACAGCGCCAGACTGGCCGCCCTGGCCGGAGAGGGCGACGAGGCCGCCATCAAGAAGCAATTCGGCGAGACCGGCAAGGCCTGCAAGGCCTGCCATGATGATTTCAGAGAAGATTGAACCGGTGACGAAACGTCTCGAGTAATCTGGTTGAGAAAAGCTGCGCGGCCCGGATGCAGCGTCTGCGGGCCGCGTCAGCTCATACCTTCGGCGAGTACGTAGACCACCGTGGAACAGAGCAGCAGAATCATCGCAGCCCACGCGCTGGGCACTATTTGGTTCGGGACCTGGTCGCGCGCGATGGGTTTGCGGCCGCTCATCATCGCGCGGATTAGATTTTCCCGCTTGTAGATCAGGTAGAACAGTACGGCTGCTACATGCAGTCCGACCACGCCCAGGATGAGATCGAAGTTCAGCTTGTGCAGGCTCGTGAGCCGATCGCTGGTCGCCTTGGATACCCAGACATACAGCGGACCCTCGGTGAAAATATCATCGTTCGCGAACAGCCCTGTAACGGCTTGAAACAGGAGCAACAGAAGCATTAGAAGTACGAACCACCCGCCCAAAGGGTTGTGGCCAGAATGTGACTCGCCTGGTCGTTTTGGCAGTGTGGCGGCGTAGCGAAACACGGCACCGGGACCGCGTACGAAATTCGAAAATCGCGAGTGGCTGCTGCCCACAAACCCCCAGATCAGTCGGAACAGCAACAGGGCCAGGATGGCGAGTCCGCAAAGCATGTGGTAGTCCATCTCGCCCAACTCGGCGAACGCCCATGAGGCTGCCAGCAACAAGACCAGCAGCCAATGGAACACCCGGGTTGGCAGATCCCAGATCAGTGCACCGTCCTGCCACTTGTCCACGCTGCTGCCACGAGCCATCAATTCCCTCCTTCAGGGAGCCTCCAATCTATTCGTGAATGTGCATCTTGGGACTGAAATGCACAGCTTCATCATTGCAGATCTTGGCAATAGAACGACTGTTACCCGCGATCTGCGCCTTGAAGCTGTGCATCTCACCCTCCAATCTGCTTCGCCCAGAATAAATCAGAGGCTCCTTAGATGCGGATGCTTACACCCCGCAAACCCGCTGTTGTTCGAACCCGCTTCTGTGTTCACAGATTCCGATTGCGACCGCTGCTCCTTCGCTTGGGTTTGATCTTCTTGTGTTGTTTGGCGAGCTTCAAGCGTTTTTCCGCCAGCTCAATGGATAACTGCTGCACGCCGCGGGCCGCACGGCCGCGTGAGCTTGTGTGTCGCTGAACATAGCTGCCGTCCGACTTCATTTCCCAAGCGTTTCGTTGATCCGCCAGTTGCAGATCCAAAACCTCCCGCAATCCCTCACGCAGCGCAGGGGCTTCCACCGGCGCCACGGTTTCGTTGCGGCTTTCCAGATTCCGCTGCATACAGTCGGCGGAACCGATCAGGTACTCTTCCTCACCGTGGTTGTGGAAGTAAAAGATGCGACTGTGTTCCAGGAACCGGCCAACAATGCTGATCACCCGTGCCGTATCGCTTAGGCCAGCGATGCCGGGCCGCAGCCGACAGGTATCGCGGACCAGTAGATCCACACGAACGCCGGCCTGGCAGGCCTGGTAGAGGGCCCGGGTGATGTCCACGTCCTCCAGCGCGTTCATTTTGAACTGAATCAGCCCGTCTCCGTGGGTCTGATGACACTGGATCTCCCGCTCGATGCGGCTGAGCAGACCCTTTTTCAGCAACTTGGGTGCCGGCAACAGTTTGCGATAGTCACGCAGTGCCACATGTCCGGTGGTGAGGTAGTTGAAGAACTCGGTGCAGTCGCGGCCGAGATCCGGATCGCAGGTCAGCATGCCCAGATCGCTGTACATGCGCGCCGTACCGGAGTGGTAGTTGCCGGTTCCGAAATGCATGTATCGGCGCAGGCCATCGTAGTCCCTGCGAATAACGAATATGACCTTGCTGTGGGTCTTGAGCCCGACAACGCCGTAGGATACGTGGATGCCGGCCTCTTCCAGGTGATTCGCCCAGCGAATATTCGCGGACTCGTCGAAACGGGCCTTGAGTTCCACGCAAACCGCGACTTCCTTCCCGTTCTGGGCCGCATCGATCAGATATTCGATGATCTTCGATCTGGCCGCGGTGCGGTATAAGGTCATTTTGATCGCGAGCACCTTGGGGTCCCGGCTGGCCTCGAACAAGAAACGCTCGACGGTCGTGACAAACGACTCGTAGGGGTGCTGCAGCAGAATAGGTCCCTGATCCCGTATCAGATGAAAAATCACCGGCGCGCCCATCAGCTTCGGATTCTCCACCGGATGGTGGGGCGCATCGTGCAGCTCCGGGCGGTCCAGGCCAGCGATCTGGAACAGGTCGCGTTTGGCCATCAGACCATCAACCTCAAACACATCGGCCGCCTCATCGAGGCCCAGCTCGGCCGCCAGCATGCCCCGGTGTACCGGGTCCATCCCCTTGGAGACCTCCAGGCGCACAATGGGTGCGAACTTTCGATCCCTGAGTTCAGACTCGATCAGTTCCAACAGGTCGCTTGCCTGTTCTTCAGACATTTCGGTGTTGGCGTTCCGCGTCACCCGGAATACCTCGGCCGACACCACTTCCATGCCGGGGAACAGCAAATCCAGGTTGTTGGAAATCAGATCCTCCAGCGGCAAGAACAGTTCAAGACCATCGTTCTCAACGCTTAAGAAACGCGGGATACCGCCACCGATGGGAACCTTGATACGGGCCAGAGAGGTCTTGCCCTCATCCACGTAACGCACCGTGACCAGCAGATTGAGCGACAGATTGGATATGAAAGGGAACGGGTGTGCCGGATCCATTGCCAAGGGCGTGATCAGCGGAAAGATGTTGTGTAGATAGTAGGCGCGCATCTCGGCCTGCTGATCTTTGCTGAGGCGACCGAAGCTGCTGATGCGGATGCCCTGCTGGAGCAGTTCCTTGTGCAGCGTCTTCGCCAGTGCCCGTTGACTCTGTTTGAGGGTGCGTACCTCTGCGTGACATTCCCGGATCTGTTGTTCCGGCGTGCGTCCGTCCACGGTGAGTTCCTGAACACCGGCACCCAGTTGCTGCTTTAAGCCCCCGATCCGTTTCATGAAGAACTCGTCCAGGTTGGAACTCACGATGGCGAGGAATTTCAACCGTTCCAGCAGCGGTGTGCGCGTGTCCTGACCCTCGTGGAGTACACGCTTGTTGAACTCAAGCCACGTAAGTTCGCGATTCAGGTACCAGTGTGGTGCCGACAGATCAAATTCTGCGGGCTGCGCGCTGGTACTGGTCGCTTCGCTGGACACATCGGCCACATCACTCACTACGGTTTCACTGTTCATCTGTGCTCGTCGCTCCTGGTATCCGTTTCAAAGCAATCAGTCGGCGCTACGCAGAGTTTAGGTACGCCTGTATAGAAGCGCGCCTGACGCATTATGCGACGGCGCACGCCTCATTTGGCCGGCTTCCGGGCCTTGATCCTACTATGACGGGTAGGGGTTGCGTTCGGCCATGCTCTGCATCATAAAAGTGCTGGATTTCGGTGCCCGTCAGGCCTTGCCGCCGGACGCAAGGGGGGGGGGCTCCCGATGTGTTCGGTTGCTGGCAGCAGCACATCGGCGCAACAGGGTGAAGGCCGATTGCCGATCTGGTCTGGGTCGAAGCCGGCCGTTGCTTTCGGGCCTGTGGACTGGTGTAAAGTTGGCTTACCGCAATCGCTTGGTGAGGGTATGCCATGCGCATCGAAGCCGATCTCAAGCTGGGCTTCAAAGACGTCATGATTCGGCCAAAGCGTTCGACGCTGAACAGCCGGTCTCAGGTCTCTTTGGAGAGGACATTCCAGTTTCTGCACACCGGGCAGGCCTGGACCGGCGTCCCGATCTGGGCTGCCAACATGGATACCACCGGGACATTTCCCATGGCCACTGCGCTGGCGCGCTGGCAATTGCTGACTGCGATTCATAAACACTACAGTCGGGAACAATGGTCGGAGTTCGTACAACAGGCCGCCGCCACGGTGTTGGGGCAGACGGCGGTCAGTATGGGCACTTCGGATGACGATATGACCCGGCTGGAGCAGACCCTGGCCCTGGACAACCGACTCCGGTTCATTTGCATCGATGTGGCGAACGGCTACTCAGAGCATTTCGTCGCCTGCGTGTCCCGGGTGCGCTCGCGTTTCCCCGACAAGGTGATCATTGCCGGTAATGTGGTCACCGGCGAGATGGTGGAGGAACTGCTGCTTTCCGGTGCCGACATCGTCAAAGTTGGCATCGGGCCGGGTTCGGTTTGCACCACACGGATAAAAACCGGCGTTGGATATCCGCAGTTGTCGGCAATAATCGAGTGCGCCGATGCCGCCCACGGCCTTGGCGGGCTCATAATCGGTGACGGTGGTTGCACCTCGCCCGGTGATGTAGCCAAGGCCTACGGTGCCGGGGCCGATTTCGTCATGCTGGGCGGCATGTTTGCCGGGCACGACGAGACCGGCGGCGAAGTGGTGGAACGAGACGGTGTCAAGCGCATGATTTTCTACGGGATGAGTTCCCAGACCGCGATGCGCCAGCACAGTGGGGGCGTAGCGGATTACCGGGCGGCTGAAGGCAAGACCGTGTATGTGGAGTACCGGGGATCGGTGGAGGAAACAGTCAAAGATGTGCTTGGCGGCGTGCGCTCGGCGTGCACCTATGTGGGCGCCCGCAAGCTCAAGGAGTTGACCAAGAGAACCACCTTTATCCGGGTCATGGAGCAACACAACCCGACCTATGATTGAGACCGGGTCGGCGGTTACGTGGTTCCCTCTGTGTTTGATGCGATTTCTCGCCTGCAGCGCCCCGCATTATCCGACCGGGACAGCCTACACTGTGGTCTGGTGGCGAGATTCAGGAGCTGAGCGGTGTGGGAGTATCGAGGTCAACGACGTCCCGATTTTGCGGATGTGCCGGGCGCCGGACAAGAGTCGGTGTGGGATTATCCGAGGCCACCGTCCGTCGTTCCTGATCGACGCCATGTGGAGGTGCGGTGCGGGCGGACGCTGGTCGCCAGCAGTTCGCGCACCCTGCGAGTTCTGGAGACCGCCAGTCCACCCACGTTCTATATTCCGAAGAGGGACATTACCCCGGGGTTTTTGGTCGCCTGCGAGGGTCAATCCGTGTGCGAATGGAAGGGGCCGGCACAATACTGGGCTTTGACCCGGCAGGTCGGTCAGACCGAACCCGTCGCCTGGAGCTATCCCCAACCTGGGTCTGGGTTCCGGGCGATCGCTGGCTGTTTCGCATTTTACCCCGGGCGGGTCGATTGCCGGGTGGATGGTGAACGGGTTCAATCCCAGCCCGGATACTTTTACGGGGGATGGATCACCTCCGATGTCGTCGGCCCTTTCAAGGGCTCACCCGGCACCGGGCATTGGTGAGAACACCGGTGTGTTTGGCACGGGTCTTCCCGGGAGGTGCATATTGTCAATAGAGGGCTTGCTCAAGATTGGGTCGTTTGCTGCACTGCTGCTGTTCGCCGGTCAACCGGCTCTGGCGGGGGTTGGCGAGGGCGTTGCCGCAGTCCAGGCCGGTGACTATGACGTTGCGGAGCACGCGTTCCAAAGCGCTGCCGCCGATGGCGATCCTGAAGGGTGGTATCACCTGGGCGCCTTGAGGCATGCAGGGATGGGGCACGCCGCGGACCCCGGGGCCGCCGCACATCTCTATCTCAAGGCGGCCAACGCCGGCGTACCGGAGGCTCAACTGGCCCTGGGCACCTTGTTTTACACCGGCAACGGCGTCACCCAGGACCTGTACAAGGCATTGCAACTGTATACGGACGCCGCCGAGGCGGGATTGCCTGCTGCCCAGTTCAACTTGGCCATGATGCATGCGGCGGGCGAAGCCCACGCGACAGACTACGGAGCCCAGGAGGATCTGGCCCGGGCCTTTAAGTGGTTCCAGGTGTTGCTGGCTCGGCTGGAAGACCCGGACATTCGCGAGATGGTGGCCCAGAATGTTGCCTTCATTCGGCCGCACATGAGTCAAGCCGAGGTGGAAGAGGGCCGGCAGATGGCCGATGAATGGCTTGCTGCCCATCCGCAGGAAACGGCCCAATGAAGTGGATGGGCTGGTTCTGCATGTTGGTGGGTCTGTTGTCGGCGCAATCCTGGGCCGGGGGAGACGATTTTGCCGAGAAGGCCCACGCCATACCCGGCTTTCGCCTGATTCTGAACACGCCGCCTGCACCCGAGACGGTTTTTTTCGACCGCGACAATCGCCGGATTCGCCTGGGAGATTTCAGGGGTGAGGTGGTGCTGCTGAATTTCTGGGCCACCTGGTGCAAGCCCTGTATCCAGGAATTACCCGGCATCAATGCCCTTCAAGCGCGACTGGGCGCGGGCGGTTTCAAGGTTGTGGCGGTGGCCAGCGGTGCGCAGATGGGCAAAACACCCGAGTCGTTCCTGGCGGACCATAGACTGGATGCTCTGGAGCTGTATCACGATCCCCATGCGGCCATGATGAACGGCTTGGGCACCAAGACCCTGCCCTCCTCATTTCTGATCGACCGGCAGGGCAGGATCGTAGGCGGGGTGATCGGTGAGACTGACTGGGGCTCGACCGCTGCCGAACACGCAGTGAGTCACTTGATGCGCTAGGGAACCTCTGAACTATTCGTGAACGTGCATCTTGGGACTGAAATGCACAGCTTCATCGTTGCAAATCTTGGCAATAGAACAACTATTACCCGCGATCTGCCCCGTGATCTGCGCCTTGAATCTGCACATTTCACCCTCCAATCTGCTCCGTCCAGAATAGTTCAGAGGCCCCCTGGGGAGCCGTATATGGACTCCCCCTCATCTGCAAAGACGAATGCTGATGGAGGGTGGTTGCGACTGCATGCATTTAGAGGGTCCCCAGGGATACCTCACATGGTTTTGAAAAAGACTCGTGAACGTCCCCATAGCCTCATCTTGGCTCCACCCGCAGCTTGTGCATGATCCGGTTACAGTGATTGCAGTGGGCCGGTCTGTTTCCGCGTCGGCGCGGGGCGGCCTCGGATTGCCTCAACCGTCGCGGCGCCGGCCGGTAACGAGCAGCGAGCGACAAAATGCCGTATCGTACCGGCTTCCATCCCGTCCAATGAACAGAGGAAGCGTGTCGAATGGCCAAACCCAACTATGCATTTGCGAAACGACAGAGAGATCTCGCCAAGAAGCAAAAGAAGGAAGAAAAACGGCAGCGCAAGGCCGGTCCGATCAGTGAGGAACAGGCTCAAAGCACCGAGCCAGCCGAGGACACTACGGAGAACCCGCAGGGCTGACCTGGGCCTGCCGTCTTCCGGCACCTCGGCTTCAATGTTCGAGCATCCGGACGTTATGTCCGGTGTTCGACTGGCGCCTAACTTCCAGACACAGTGGTAATCTCAGGCGTCGGACTTCAGCGGTTTCCCCCTCTCCAGGGGCGACCAGAGGGATGGATCCACCCTCACATCCCCAGCCTACGGCGCTGGGTCACTCATGATTACCGCGGCCCTCAGTGATTTCCTGCCCGACTCTGCCTGCACCGACTTAACGTCTTGCTGAGCCGAGCCTTCCTGCCACGCGACCACCCGTTCAGTCGCGGCATCAGTTCCGTTGAATCAAAACCTGTGATCAGGCCGCAACGGAATGCTGGGTGCCTCGGGACTCGGGCGGTTTCGATGCTGAGCGACAATCGTCTAAATTATGACGAAATATTAATATTGACAAAACATAGTCAAATGTTAATCTGGCGCCGGTTTCAACAGGAGTTTCAACATGATCAATCGAATTCGCTCGGCTTCCATTTTCTCTATTCTCTCGTTTTTCGTCGTGCTGTCCGCACTGGCAATGACCGCAACCGCTGCCGCTAAGAAGGACATCGTGGACACGGCTGTGGATGCAGGCAGCTTCAACACCTTAGCCGCGGCCCTCCAGGCTGCTGATCTGGTTGATACCCTGAAGGGAGACGGACCCTACACCGTGTTCGCCCCCACGGACGAAGCGTTTGCCAAATTGCCTGATGGCACCGTGGAAACGCTGCTGATGCCGGAGAACAAGGACCAGCTGGTCGCCATTCTGACCTACCACGTCGTGCCGGGTACCGTGACCGCAGAACAGGTCGTTACGATGACCGAAGCCAAGACGGTCAATGGAGCGATGGTGGAAATCGCGGTTGTTGACGGCACCGTCAAAATCGATGAGGCGTCAGGTGACTCAGGCAGATGTCATGACCAGCAATGGGGTCATTCACGTCATCGATACGGTTCTGATTCCCGAATAAGCGGCGATTTGTCCAGGGCACCGAGATCTGTTAGTCCCCTGACTGGTTCGATTTTGCCTTGGAGCGGCCGGCGACAGGGATGTCGCCGGCCTTCTTTTATCGGATCATGGACTGAATGCGCCACCTGCCCGCCATCTGATGATGACTGGATGTCCCGTTTCTTAGACAATTTGTCGACACGCAAAGAGAGAGATTGTTTAAGCGATGAGTGATGAAAGTCAATCCGCCAACCAAGGGCCCAATCCGCTGGAAACGAACGCGGTGGACGAAACAGCACAATACGGAATTGGCGCAGCTGCCCGCCTGTCGGGGTTGACTGTCCATATCATTCGCATTTGGGAACGACGCTATCAAGCAGTCGTTGCCCAGCGCAGCCCCAATGGACGTCGCTTTTACCTGCCAGCGGACGTGGAACGGCTTTGCTTGTTGAAGCAACTCACAGACGCGCATCTGTCCATTGGCACAATCGCCACATTGCCAACGGGCGATCTCAAGCAGCGCGCGGGAGATCTGGTTCGTTTGGGGCGTTCGAGACCATTCGAATCGGTGGACGCGGCAGTTTTCGGCGCCTTCCTGCCACAGCGCCTCGAATCCGCCCATCCACAGACGCTTTCGTTCAACGTCCAACTTTCCGGCAGTGATCTGGTGCGGTTCAAGGCTGATCTTTTGGGCCTGAAACTAGATGCCCTGGTTCTGGAGCTGCCCATTGTCGATGCTGGAACGGCGGATGCGCTGCATGACATGATGGCGTCCTGTGGCGCCAAGCGTGGTGTCATAGTCTACGGGTTCGGCCGTCAGGAGGACGTGGAACATCTGCGGTCGGAGGGCATCCGGGTTTTACGCAGCCCGGTGGTTCTGGACGAGCTGGAACAGGCGCTGTATCAGCCTGAGCTGAGAATCAACCGGACGGCCATCAATCCGGACAAGGACGTCGGGCAGAATATTGCATTTCCGGATCCGAATGGGGCTCCGCCACCGTTACGCCGTTTCGACCGTGAACAGCTTCAGACTCTGGCGCAGGCTTCGTCCGCGGTGGCGTGCGAGTGCCCCAGACACCTGGTGGATCTGGTCAATGACCTTACCGCGTTTGAAATCTACAGCCGCGAATGCATTAGCCTGAGCCCGGAAGACGCGGAGTTGCACGCGTACCTGCACCACACGACGGCACGCGCCCGCGCTTTGATCGAAGAGGCACTGGATCGGGTGGCGACCGAGGAAGGGCTGCTCTAACCTGGCCTCAGACAAGTCCCGCGAGTCGCATTTTTTCCCCCAATGACACGGACGGGCGTCGCAAAAGTCCTTGCACCTGTTGCCGCTTTGTTTATGGTAGCGGCGCGCGAGCCTATAAATAGGGTGTCATCAGACGGGCTATGCCGTCCCTGAGCTGTTTCGGCAGGCTTCGACCGTCCATGTCGGCAAGGGTGATCTCGTGCGCCCGTCCGGCCTTGACGCTGACCAGCCGTTCGAGCGCCGCGCCGAGGGTTGCGTCATAGCATTCCACGTTGAGCTCGAAGTTGAGCCGTAAACTGCGTGGGTCCCAATTGGTTGATCCAACCAGACTCCAGATACCGTCCACCAGAAATAACTTGGTGTGGTCAAACGGCTGGGGTGTCAGGAATATCCGGCAGCCTTTTGCAAGTACTTGCCAGTACATGGCACTGGAGGCCCACTGGACCAAGGATATGTTGCTTTTCTCCGGCAGATAGATATGCGTGTCCACGCCTCGCAGCGCGGCAACGCCGAGCGCGCGGGACAACTCATCAGTGGGCAGGAAATAGGGTGTAACGATGCGGATGCTGGTCTGCGCCACCGACACGGCGGCAAGCAGCGTATCCTGCATCTTGCCGAGATCCTCGTCCGGTCCGCTGGCGATCGCCCTGGCCCAAACCGCCCCCTCGTGTTCCAGTGGCGGGAACCATTTCGCGCCGTCCAGCAACTCATGGGTGACGAAGCCCCAGTCCGCGGCGAAGGCCTGTTGCAAATAAGCCACCACCGGTCCTTGAAACCGAAAGTGCAGGCACTGCACCGGGTCCGCCGGGTTCAGCGATAGCCAATGACCCTCACGGATATTGGTGCCACCGGTGTAGCCGATGCGGCCGTCTACCACTAGGATCTTGCGGTGATTTCGCAGATTGGCATAGGGCGACAATCGAGCCAGCCGAGTTGGCAGGAACACGCCGGTGCGGATTCCCCGGTCGGCAAGACGTTGCGGCATCTCGGGTTGGCTGTAGCCGGCGCCCACCGCGTCAATCAATACGCGTACTTCGACCCCCCGGTCTTGCGCACGCAGCAGCGCTTCCATAAAGGCGTCGCCGGCGCGGTCGCTGTCGAAGATGTAGCTGGCCAGGGACACGGAGTGTGCCGCGG
The DNA here is from genome assembly GCA_963783675.1 of uncultured Gammaproteobacteria bacterium. Lineage (GTDB taxonomy): Bacteria > Pseudomonadota > Gammaproteobacteria > Competibacterales > JAHEDQ01 > JAHEDQ01. Next base: position 166,225 of record CAWAOU010000027.1, on the reverse strand, counting down.
CGTCGATCGCGGACAGCATATCCGGATACGCTTGATCTCCGTTCAGCAACGTATGCACGTGATTCCCCGGCAGCAGTGGGCTGCCGGTGAGGCGGCTACCCGCTTCCGCCAGGCCGGACAGATGGGGATGCCGGGCCCGAAGCGGTGGCGGGCAATGCTCGGGGCTGACCCTCTGCCCGGGCGTGAGTTTGGCCTGCGTGGGTTGTTGGATGCCGAGCGAAACCGCTTTGCGTTGTATTCGGTTGATGCCCAGCATGTAGTACAACAGTGACCCGACCCACGGGGCAAGCCACACCAACCCGACCCAGGCGATCGCCGATCGACTGTCGCGTTTGCGCAAAACGATGTGCATGGTGGCTGCGACCGCGACCCCAAGTCCGGCGACGGCCAACAACCAAGGCCACAAAGTCTCCAGCAGACGCAACAGCGTATTCATGCCGACGCAGTATAAGTGGATTCACTTCCCCACACGGCAGATTTCATCGATATGGTGCCGGGCTGTTGCGGGCGCAGAGAGAGTGCCATCATTAGTCTGACTTGAGTCTGCGCCGTGGGTTGGTGCGGCCACCGTGCCTTGGGCGACTCGGTCTTGGAGAATGTCTGCCAATGCCTCACCAGCTTTTGAATCTGCGGAATGTGCCGGAGGACGAGGCCGACCAGGTGCGTCGATTGCTGGAAGACAACCGCATCGATTACTACGAGACTCCAGCCAGCCGTTGGGGAGTGTCCGCCGGTGCGATCTGGCTCAGGGACGATGAGCCGGTTGCGCGGGCCAGGGATTTGTTGGACGAGTTCCAGTCTCAGCGTGCCCGGGAGATGCGGGCGCTACACCTTGAACATCGGCGGACCGGTGGCGTGGACAGTCTTTGGGGGCGTGTCCGCAAGGATCCGATCCGGGTGTTGCTGTATCTCGCCGTGGTTTTGCTGATCCTGTATCTCTCCACCAAACCGTTTCTCGACTTCGGAAGTCTCTGATCTAGTCGTGAACGTGCATCTTGGGACTGAAATTCACAGATTCATCGTTGCAGATTTTGGCAACAGAGCGACGATTACCCGCGATCTGCCCCGCGATCCGCCCCTTGGATCTGCACATTTCAGCCTCCAATCTTCTTTGTCCAGAATAGATTCGAGACGCCTTGGCGGTTGAGTGCACCGCCGGATCAGGCCGACTCACCGGCGGTCATCAGCATTGCGACGGCGGCCGCCAACAGACCGCATACCAGAACGAACAAAATCAGCGGACTCCAGTTCATCCGCCGAACCCGGAACCTCCGGGCCAGCCTGGCGACCAGATCCGGCCGTTCCAATTGGGCTTCCTTCGGCAGGGCGGGTACCCGGGTAAACAGAATCCCAAGTCGGTCCGTCAGCGGTATCCGAATGCCGATCGCCCATCCGGAAGCCTCCAGCAGCGTGGTCAGATCGCGTCTGCGCAACAACAGGTAGGAGCGCGCCATACCCGGGAGTATCAGCAGCGCAAGCAATCCCAGTACGACGCCCATGACGTGTTGTATTCCGACATTCGCTATGGCTTGCACCAGGTAGGCGAAAGACGATCCCAGGGCAGCCACCCCAAGGCTCCCGGCAAGCATGATGTCCCGCCACGCCGCGCTTGAGTTGGCGCTGCTGAACGCCTCCTTGAGTTTGGTCTGTTGTTGTCCGCCGAGGTTGCTGAGCTGTTGGAGGACATAGGACCGAAAGCGGCTGAACGGTTTTCGGAACGCCTCCCACAGGCTGATGGGGTTCTCGATCAGATCGATGATCAACGCGTCCCACTCGCGTCCGTCCGGTGTAAAGAAAACGCCTCGCTTGCCGACCGCAAGACCGTCGGAATCGCCGGCGGTCACGGGTGTCACGGCCCGAAATCGCTGGGCTTCGCTCTGGCCTGTGATTTCCAGATAAAGCAGGCAGATGCCGCTGTTACGAGCCATGGCCTTATGGGCCTCCACGTCTTCAACGCCCACTGACAAGGTCAGCGCCCGCCCTTCCAGGATCAGTGTGCCGGCTTCGAACAGGCTGCGACGGTTGGGATCGTACAGGTTGGGGAAGCTGACGAAGCTGTTGGCGAAGGGCATCAGCAGCTTCTGGTACAGCACCAGCTTTTCCACTGCGTCGATGTCGTCGAGTTCCTCCGCCACGGCCTGATCTTTGGCGATCAGCTGTCGCAACCGGTCTTCCTGCGGCCCGTTCAAATAGGCCCGAAGTCGGTCAACGGGTTCCGTGGCCAGGACAGTCTTGGGTTTCTCCGCCAGCCACTTGGAGTAGGCATCGAACTGTGTCTTGAGTGAACGCCATTGCGCACGGGTCAATTGATCGGGGGGCTGGTCAAACGCCCGGGTCAATACCGTATTCACCAGTTCGCGCAGCAGTCGGATGTAGTGTGGGTTCAGCTCACCGTCCAGGTTCAACGCGCCCAGCCCATCGGGTTGGGCGAGGGGCGAGCGTTCCAGCCTTGTCCGCACCGACTCTGGGTCCAGCGGGTCGAAAGCGATCAAGGCATCATCGTTCAGGCGCAGACGTTCCACGATGCGTGGGTCGATACGCGCCAGGTCGCATTGATCGAAGTAGCTTTCGATCTTGTCATCCAGGCGCTGGATCAGATCCCAGGCGCGGGGGGTGTCCTGTCCCCAGCACATGATTGGGGTGGTCGCATTTTGCCCAGGCGTCGTTCCGTTTTTGTGCCAATCCAGATAAGCGGTGGCCTGTTCGTGGAAGGCGTCCAGGTGCTTCAGATCGATGCCGACATCACCGCCGGCATCCTGTACCGAGCCCATGGTGTCCATGATGAATCGAATGTATTCCGCGGTATCCGGGTCGTCGACCGCATTTGGCGGGATCACGCCGTCACCGTTGCTTGCGGCATGGGACAGAATCGTCTTCAGGTCGCGGACCTGGGACAGACTGATCTCGCCCTGGCCCGCGAGATTGAGATTTTCCAGGATCCGCTCCGCGGCGGAGTGAATTGCGCGGCCTTCCGGATCGTCCAGGTTGATGGCCGATAGCGCCAGTCGGTTGCTCAGGTCACGCAGGCGACGGCAATCGGCCAGAACCTGGAACAGCCAACGAATGGCCAGCCGCAATTCATCACTGCGGATTCGCTGATTTCGGTCGTGATCAAGATGCCGCAGAAATGCGCCATCGCAGTAAAAACTCTGAATCGGGGCGCTTGTTGCGGTCCAGTGCGCTTCTTCCAGTTCCAGAACCTGCTTCAGATCTTCCGCCGAGTCGATTCGGAGCTGGTAATTACCTCCGAAATTGCGAAACACCATGTCGTTCATAGGCAGTCCAGCGATCGATCGGACGCGGCCCGTGCATCGGACCAGAGATGAACATGGGGGTGCACGATTGCACCCCCATGTCGGGTTGGCGTCAGCGGTTCAGGGCCGCCGAGTGATAGGCCAAGTGCTCGCCGATGAAGGTTGCGATGAAGTGGTAGCTGTGATCGTAGCCATCCTGCAGCCGCAGCGTGATGGGCAGATCCCGTGCCTCGCAGGCCTGCGCCAGTGTCTGGGGATAGAGCTGATCGGCAAGAAACTCGTCATTGGTGCCTTGATCGATCAACATGGGCAGCGCCTCGGCGCCTGACTCCACCAGACAGGTCGCGTCGTAGGCCGCCCAAGCATCCCGGTCCGGCCCCAGATAAGCACTGAAGCAGCCCTCGCCCCAACCGCAGTTGGTCGGGTTGCAGATGGGTGAGAAAGCGGAGACTGACCTGTAGGCGCCGGGGTTCTTCAGGGCGCAGATCAATGCCCCATGCCCGCCCATGGAGTGACCGGTGATGGATTTGAGGCCCGCGATAACGGGAAACTTGTCCTCCACCAGGGCCGGCAGCTCCCGGGTCACATAGTCATACATCTGATAATGCCGCGACCATGGGCTCTGCGTGGCGTTGACATAAAACCCCGCGCCCATACCCAGGTCGTATCGGTCGGGCTCGTCGGCCACGCCTTCGCCGCGTGGGCTGGTATCGGGAATGATCAGCGCAAGCCCCAACTCCGATGCATAGCGCTGCGCGCCGGCCTTGACCCGAAAATTATCGTCGGTGCAGGTCAGACCGGAAAGCCAGTAAACCGCCGGCACTGGCCCCCGCTCCGTCTGTGGTGGCAAGTACACCGAGAATGTCATGCTGCAGTCGCAGGCCATGGATCCGTGCTGGTAGCGGTTCAGCCAGCCGTCGAACTCTTTGACGCTTTCAATTTGTTCCACGAAATGGTCCTCAGAAAATGATGACCGAGCGGATGCTCTTGCCTTCGTGCATCAAATCAAACGCGGTGTTGATCTCCTCCAGAGGCATGGTGTGGGTGACCATGGAGTCCAGTTCGATCTGACCGTCCATGTATTTGTCCACGTATCCGGGGAGTTGGGTTCGGCCCTTGACGCCCCCGAAGGCGGTGCCTTTCCAGGTTCGACCCGTGACCAGTTGGAACGGACGGGTATGAATCTCCTTACCCGCACCGGCAACGCCGATGATTGTGGAGACGCCCCATCCCATGTGGCAGCATTCCAGCGCCTCGCGCATGACTTCTACATTGCCAATGCACTCGAATGAGTAGTCGACCCCGCCGTTGGTCATTTCCACGATCGCCTCGGTGGCGGTCACATCCAGTTCGGCCGGGTTGACAAAATCGGTGGCGCCCAGCGCCTTGGCGATCTCGAATTTGTCGCGGTTCAGGTCCACGGCAATGATACGCCCGGCCTTTGCCATGACCGCACCCTGAATCACCGACAAGCCGATCCCGCCCAATCCAAACACGGCTACGGTCGAACCGGGTTCCACCTTGGCCGTATTCAGCACCGCGCCGATGCCGGTGGTGACGCCGCAGCCCAGCAGACAAACCTTGTCCAGTGGCGCTGCCGGATTGACCTTGGCCAGAGCGATCTCCGGTACAACGGTGTACTCGGAAAACGTAGAGCAGCCCATGTAGTGGTAGATCGGTTTGCCGTTCATGGAGAAGCGTCGGCTGTGATCCGGCATGTAACCGGTCCACACGGTTGCGGCGATGGATTGGCACAGATTGGTTTTGTCTGAGTGGCAGTACTCGCATACTCCGCACTCTGGAATGTAAAGCGGAATCACGTGGTCGCCGGGCTTCAGGTTCTTGACCCCGGGGCCGCATTCCAAGACCTCGCACCCGCCCTCATGGCCCAGCACACAGGGAAAAGCCGCTTCCGGATCTTCGCCAGACAGCGTGAACGCATCTGTGTGGCAAACCCCCGAAGCCACAACTTTGAGCAGAACCTCGCCCTCCTTAGGACCTTCAACTTCAATCTCCTCGATCTCCAGAGGCTTTTGCGCCTCCCAGGCTACCGCCGCGCGTGCTTTCATAGCTTGATTCTCCTGTCTGATGATGGGCCCAAAGCCCGCTGGGTCAACGGCGTCGCGATGTCACCCTGGGTCTTTTAAGCGACCTTGTTTGTCGCCACTTCGATACGCCCCGATTGCATCCCAGGTCGCCTGTCTGGGCAAGTGGGAAGTTCTGCTGAGGGCGGGTGGCTTTCTCATTCTTGGTTTGCCGACCCCGCGAATAGTAGGCTGGCACGGCTCGAATTCCAAACTGCGTTCGCTTGATCCGTCTCGGTATGGTGGCCCTCACAAATCGGGTGCGCGCCATTGAGCGGCTTTCGTCGAGGCGCAGAGGACCGTCAGTTCCATTGGTGCCACGCCTGTTGTGCCACTATCATCGCGTGCCAGATCAAGATGATGACTGCAGACGCCATGTCCGTTGCCGCGACCGGCCTTCCACCCATATCCATACTGATGTATCACCAGGTCGGTGAGTTCAGCTCGCCGGAGAGCCACCGGGCCAGCTTCTGCCACGTCAAGCGATTCAGCGCGCAGATGTGGTTTCTGAAGCGTTTCGGTTACAACGTCGTGTCTTTGGATCAGGCTGCCGCAGCGCTGTTTGAAGGTCAGCCGTTGTCGGGTCGACCGGTGGTGCTGACCTTCGACGACGGCTATCGCAACTTTCTCGACTACGCGTTTCCAGTGCTCTGCCGCCATCGATTTCCGGCCACAGTGTTTCTGGTTACGGGCCGCATCGGACAGGATTCCGATTGGGTGCGCAGAGCCGGACGCCAGGCCGCGCCGTTGATGAGCGTCGCGGAGATTCGGGATCTGTCCACCCGGGGAATAGGATTCGGCGCCCACAGTGTGACGCACCCCCGTTTATCCCAGATCGAGCCCGCGCGGATGCGCGACGAGGTACAGAGCAGCAAGGCGCAGTTGGAGGCCATACTTCAGTCGCCTGTGGCTCATTTCTGCTACCCCTACGGTGACTATGACGCCGCGGTACGCGATGCGGTGGCGAATGCCGGGTTTGATACCGGACTGACCTGTATCCGGGGAGCGGCCAACGGCGCCCACAATGCCTTCGAGATTCCCCGAAAAGCCATCTCCTATGGCGATTCCCTGGCCGGCTATTGGTGGAAGCTGCACATGAAGCATCGGCGCAAGGACCCCGCGGGATACTTGAAATGAAACTGTTATAGTCCGGCGGCGTACGGCAGGGGTGTGGAACAGCTCGTGTGGCCGGTTTGATCAGATCCATACATATACTGGGGAGTCGTCAGTTCGGCGGCGCCGACCAGTTTTTCGTGCGCTTGGTGCGTGCCCTGGGCGACGCCGGCCATCCGACCCTGGCGGTTAGCCGGCCCGACAGCCCGGTGGCCCATGCATTGGCTGAATCGGGTCATGAACAGGTGCAGATACCCATGGCGAACGGCTGGGACCTGGTCTCGGCCCTGCGTATTCGCAGGTTGGTGGCCGATTGGGATCCGGATATCGTGCAGACCTATATGGGCCGGGCCACCCGGTTGACCCGATTGCCTCGGAGGCGGCGTGCTGTCCACCTGGCCCGCCTAGGCGGCTACTACAAGATCCGAGGCTACTATCGACACGCCGATGGATGGATCGGGAATACACGAGGGGTCTGTGACTACCTGGCCGCTGCCGGCCTGCCCCCGGATCGGATCTGGCATATCGCCAATTTTGTGCCCGAACCCAGCTCCTGTGGGCCCGACGACCTTGCCAGGGTACGGGCCGATCGACAGTTGCCCGGGGACGCCTGGCTGATTTTTGCCCTCGGGCGCTTTATCGACATCAAGGGCTTTGACGATTTGCTTCAGGCTCTGGCTTTGCTGCCCAACAATATAGGCGATCGCCCGGTGCACTTGATGATCGCCGGGGATGGGCCCTTGAAACAGACGCTGCAAGCGCTTACCCGGAAATTGCGGTTGACTGACCGCGTGACCTGGTTGGGTTGGTGCGCCGATCCAACCCCCTATTTCCGGCTGTGTGATCTGATGGTTTGTCCTTCTCGTCATGAAACCCTGGGCAACGTCATTCTGGAAGCCTGGCGGCACCGATGCCCGGTGGTCTCCACCACCACCCCGGGCGCCCGCGAGATCGCCACCGACGGGGAAGATGCCTGGCTGTGTCCGGTCCAGGCGCCGGTCGAACTGGCCGAGTCCATTCGCAAGGCGCTGGCGGCACCGGCGCGGGCCCGCGCGCGCAGGGCCGATCGGGGTTTCGAGACGGTAACGAGGGAGTACGGGCGGGAGGCGATCCTGAACGCGTATGTCGAGCTGTATGAGCGCCAGCGTGACTGAGGTCCCACTGCTCGACTCGCCGCGCCGGGTGTTGATCATTCGACCCAGCGCCATAGGGGACGTGGTCATGGCATCCGGCATCATTCCCGTATTGCGTGCGGCATGGCCCCGGGCCCACCTGGCCTGGCTGGCCGAGCCCGTGGTGGCGGGCCTGCTGAGGGACAATCCCCGTATCGATCAGATCATCCTGTGGCCCAAGACCGAATGGCGCGCTCTATGGCGGGCACGTCGCTTTGGCGAGCTTTCCCGCGCCATTGCCGGGTTTCGAAAGACCCTGCGCCAGGCGTCGTTCGATCTGGTGATCGATATCCAAGGGCTGCTGAAATCCGGACTATTGGCCTGGCTGACCGGCTCACCCATGCGTATCGGCCTCAGGTCACGTGAGGGCAGTCAGCGTTTCATGTCGCACGTCATTCAACCACCGGGCGGGGACAGACGCATCGGTTCGGAGTATCGCTATCTGCTGACGGCCCTGGGTCTGGAGCAGTCCGGTTATGCCATGGATCTGGTGGTGTCCGGGGTCACCCGTACGACGGCGCTCGACACACTGCGGCGGCTGGGAGGCGATTCGGCGTATTCAGTGTTGGCCCCATTTACAACTCGACCACAAAAGCACTGGTTCGAGGACCGATGGCGAAGCCTTGCGCACCGATTGGTGGAACAGACCGGTGGTAATGTGGTGATACTGGGCGGTCCCGCGGATTCCGATGCGGCAGAACGCATCGTCGAGGGTAATGCGCCCGGGGTGGTCAACCTGGCGGGTGCGTGCTCGCTGGCCGAGTCCATTGCACTGATTCAGGCCGCGCGGCTTCTGGTGGGCGTCGATACCGGTCTGACCCATGCCGGCATGGCGGCCCGCATCCCCACCGTGGCCTTGTTTGGGTCGACCCGGCCCTATCTGGATACCGGCTATGGCGGAGGGTGCGTTCTGTATCATGCCCTGGCCTGCTCACCCTGCAGACGCAGGCCCACCTGTGGTGGTTTGTTCACCTGTATGCGGGAACATCGGGTCGAAACGGTGCTGCAGGTGGTGCAGACGTTGATGGAGGGTGGCACGTGATCAGCCGGCGCGTCTCCATCGGTACGGTTGCCCGCCATGCCTGAGTCCCCTCCGATTGCGGTGTTCTTGTCCTTTTCCGGCCAGGGCGGCGTTGAACGCATGGTTCTGAATCTGGTGGAGGGTCTGGCCGCAGCGGGCCACCGCGTCGATCTTCTGGCGGTGCGCGCCAGCAATATGGAAAAGCGGGCGTGGCCCGACGCGGTCCGGGTTCACGACTTGGGCGTCCGTCACACTCTGCTGGCCCAGCCCGCGCTGACACGGTATTTGCGGACCGATCGTCCCCGCGCCCTGCTGTGCGCGAAAGACCGGGCCATCCGTGTTGCGGTGCGGGCTCGCGTGCGCAGCGGCGTGCCCTGCACGCTGGTGGGCCGACTGGGCACAAACCTGTCCGCCGCCCTGGGAGGGCGCGGCGCCCTGACCCGCTGGCTCCGCCTTGCGCCCATGCGTCGCATCTACAGGCAGGTCGATACCGTGGTGGCGGTTTCCGAAGGCGTGGCTGAAGACACCGCCATGGTTACAGGATTGCCCCCGACCCGGATTCGGGTGGTGCGCAATCCGGTGGTGACCCCGCGGCTTCGTCAGCAGGCGACTCTGGTCCCCGATCACCCCTGGCTCGTTGAGGGTGGCGCGCCGGTCATACTGGGCGCCGGGCGCCTTACCCAGCAAAAGGATTTCGAGACCCTGATTCGCGCCTATGCATTGGTCCACAAGACCCGCGCTGCGCGGTTGCTGATTCTGGGGGAGGGGCGCTTGAGAGATGATCTGGAACGTCTGGCCGGGCTGCTGGGCGTGCATGCGGCGGTGGATCTCCCCGGGCACGCTGAGAATCCGTACTCGTACATGGCCCGTGCTGCCGTCTTTGTGCTCTCGTCCCGTTGGGAGGGATCGCCCAATGTGCTGACCGAAGCGCTGGCCCTGGGCACGCCTGTCGTGTCCACTGATTGCCCCAGCGGTCCTCGCGAACTGTTGGATGGCGGTCGCTACGGTGAATTGGTGCCCATGGGTGACGTACCGGCCATGGCCGCGGCCATCGCTCGGGTTCTGGATGGCGCTCGGCCAGCGGGTTCCGCCGTTGACGCGGTACGGGGCTACACCGTTGAGGCCAGCGTACGCGGGTATCTGGCGGCCCTGGATTGCGGCGAGGAAGGATAGGGACGAACGCCTGAGCGCGCACCGCGTCCGCCGGCCCCCAAGCGCACGGGCATCGCGGTCGGGTTTCGACCTCCATGCCCATACAGGCTAATCTGCCCCCAGTTCAGCGATCCGATCAGGTCCAGCGCGTCCGCCCCATGTTGCTTTCGATTCGCCATCGTTTCCTGTTCATCCACACCGCCAAAACCGGCGGCACCAGCGTTCGCGCCGCGCTCAGTGCCTATAAATGGCGGGATCCGTATCGTCTGCCTCAATTCCTGTGCAGCAGGATCAGCAGGCTGACCGGCCACCGCCTTGGTGTGAAGTTTCCACGACACGCAAAGGCCATCGCCGCCCAGGAGATGTTGCCACGCACCTTCTACGATTCGCTGTTCAAGTTTGTGTTCGTGCGCAATCCCTGGGATCTTCAGGTCAGTTCATATCACCATCTCAAACGGGAACGTCCCCATCTGGTAGGGGATCGTGACTTTGACGCGTTTCTCCGATGGAAGCTGGACCCGGGCCGACCCTATCAGTACCACATTGACACCTCTATCGAGCGTCAGTCCGATTACCTGGTGGATTTACACGGCAACGTCATTGTCGACTTCATTGGTCGCTATGAGCGCCTGACGGAGGATTTTGCCGAGGCGTGCCGACATATCGGCATCCCGCCGCCGGCGTTACCGCACCGGCGGCGGGCGCAGGATCGCGGACGCGACTATCGCAGCTACTACACAGATCAGACCACCGCTCTGGTTGCGGAGCGTTTCGCGGCCGACCTGCGTCTGTTCGGCTATCAATTCTAGGGAAGCATGTGCTGTCCGGGTGCTTCCGTCGACGTGTTTCACTCAAATAGGACTTGCCCCGTCCTAATTTCTTAGTAAACTAGGGCTTCGTCAAAACCCGGGTCCCCGGGCATTGTTCGGAAACCGCTCTGCCGATCTCATTTGGGCCTGAAGCCCGGTCTGCGGAACGAATCGGGGTAAATGAGGACCAAATTGGTACAGTTTCTTTCAGCCAGCACACGAGCGTACGAACACACATGCTACGTCTGAGCAAGTTGAGCGACTACGCCATCGTCATCATGACCGACCTTGCGGGAGACGGGCATGCTGAACTGCAGAATTCAGGCACCATCGCCGACCGCACCGCGGTTGCTCAGCCCACGGTCAGCAAGCTGCTGAAAATGCTCGCCGGACACGGGTTGGTGAGTTCGGTTCAGGGCCGCCACGGCGGTTATCAACTCGGGCGGCGTCCCGGTGAAATCACCATTACCCAGATCGTGGAGGCCATCGACGGGCCACTGGCCCTGACCGAATGCGGACTCGACGACGGCAGCAGTTGCGATCTGGAAAAGGTATGCAGCGTGCGCCCCCATTGGCGCCACATCGGCAGTGCGATTCGGTCGGCGCTGGACGGCATCACGCTCGAGTTGCTGATCGGCAGCCCGATCACCCACTTGATGCAATGGACCCATCATGAATCCAGGGCCGCCGAGCGACCCACGGGAGGACAGTGAACATGGCAACGTCCCAGACTGAAGTCGAAAAACTCGTCCATCGGGAATACAAGCACGGTTTCGTCACCGACATCGAGCAGGAGACGCTGCCGCCTGGCTTGGACGAGGGTGTCGTTCGGACCATATCGGCATTCAAGGGCGAACCGGAGTTCATGCTCGAGTGGCGTCTCAGTGCATTCCGGCACTGGCAGACCATGAAGGAACCGAGCTGGGCTCATGTGAGTTATCCGCCGATGGATTTTCAGTCCATCTCCTACTACTCCGCACCCAAAACCCGGGAGCAGATCGAGGCGGAGGCGCCCAAAAGCCTGGATGAGGTTGACCCCAAACTGCTCGAGACCTACGACAAGCTGGGCATTCCGCTGCACGAGCGTGCGCGGCTGGCCGGCGTGGCGGTGGATGCGGTATTCGACAGTGTTTCGGTGGCCACGACCTACAAGGACAAACTGTCCGAGCACGGCATCATTTTTTGCTCATTCTCGGAAGCCGTGCGCGAGCATCCCGAGTTGATCCAGAAGTATCTGGGAACGGTGGTGCCTCAAGGGGACAATTTTTACGCCTCGCTCAACTCCGCAGTATTCTCCGACGGCTCCTTTGTATTTGTGCCCAAGGGCGTTCGCTGCCCGATGGAGCTGTCCACTTATTTTCGCATCAACGCCTCCAACACCGGTCAGTTCGAACGCACACTGATCATCGCCGAGGAGGGCGCCTACGTCAGCTACCTGGAAGGCTGTACAGCGCCCATGCGCGATGAGAACCAACTTCATGCCGCGGTGGTGGAACTGGTGGCCTTGGAAGGCGCCGAGATCAAGTATTCGACGGTTCAGAACTGGTACCCCGGCGACGAGGAAGGCCGCGGCGGCATTTACAACTTTGTGACCAAGCGCGGCGAGTGCCGCGGCGACAACAGTAAGATTTCCTGGACCCAGGTCGAGGCGGGTTCGGCCATCACCTGGAAGTACCCGAGCTGTGTGCTGAAGGGCAATAACTCGGTGGGCGAGTTCTACTCGGTGGCGGTGGGTAACAACTACCAGCAGATCGACAGCGGCACCAAGATGATACACATCGGCCGCAACACCCGAAGCACGATTATTTCCAAAGGCATTTCTGCTGGCCGGGCGAACAACGCCTACCGGGGTCTGGTCAAGGTGCTGCCCACGGCCAAGGGGGCCCGTAACTACACCCAGTGTGACTCGCTGCTGATGGGGGACCAGTGTGGCGCCCACACCTACCCCTACATCGAGGTGCGGGAGCCCAGTGCCCAGGTGGAGCACGAGGCCACCACCTCAAAGATCGGTGATGACCAGATTTTCTACCTGCTGCAACGCGGCCTCTCGGAAGAGGATGCGGTCAATATGATCGTCAACGGCTTTTGCAAAGAGGTGTTCAGCGAGCTGCCTATGGAGTTCGCGGTGGAAGCCCAGGCGCTGCTGGAAGTGACTCTTGAGGGTGCAGTGGGCTGACCGGTGCGGCCCGGCGAAGCAATCGCCAGCGTATTGAACGAATTTTCGGAGGACGAACCATGTTGAAGATAACGGACCTGCATGCCGAGGTGGACGGCAAGCCCATTCTCAAAGGCCTGAACCTGGAAGTTGGTGCCGGCGAAGTGCACGCGATCATGGGGCCTAACGGCTCCGGTAAGAGCACGCTCTGCCAGGTGCTTGCAGGTCGCGACGGTTACCAGGTGACCGGCGGAACGGTCAGCTTCGAGGGCCAGAATTTGTTGGACATGGCGCCGGAAATCCGGGCCCGCGAGGGCCTGCTGCTGGCGTTCCAGTACCCCGTGGAAATCCCCGGTGTCAAGAACGTGTATTTGCTCAAGGCCGCCTACAATGCCCAGCGCGAGCATCGCGGAGAGCCGGAAGTGGATGCGTTTGAGTTTCTGCAGCTACTGCGCGAGCGCACCCGCATGATGAAAATGGACGAGAGTTTTCTGCACCGCGGGGTCAACGAAGGCTTCTCCGGCGGGGAGAAGAAGCGCAACGAGATCCTTCAGATGCTGGTGTTGGAACCCAAGCTCGCGCTGCTGGACGAGACCGATTCCGGGCTGGACATAGACGCTTTGAAGCTCGTATCCGAGGGGGTCAACACGCTGCGCGCCGAAGACCGGTCGGTGGTGCTGGTGACCCACTACCAGCGTCTGCTGGACCACATCGTTCCGGACTTCGTACACGTCCTGAGCGACGGACGGATCATAAAATCCGGCGACAAGAGCCTGGCGCTGGAACTGGAAGCGAATGGGTATCAGCACGTGGTGGAGGCGGCATGAGCGAAGCCCACTACCTGGAGGCGTTCCGATCGGAACAGGCAAGCCTGGGCACGCAGTTGCCGGAGTGGGCGATGGCACTTCGCCTATCGGCCCTTAGCCGCTTCGAGCGTGCCGGTTTTCCCGACCCCCGGCACGAGGAGTGGCGCTACACCAACGTTCGCTCGATCGCTAAACAGGCGTTCAAACCCGCCGGCGACGCCCTGGCGCCGTTGCAGGTAAGCGTGTTGGATCAGCATCGGCTGGGGGTGGACTCCGCGGTCGAGTTGGTGTTTGTAAATGGCCGCCTGCATGCGGGGCTTTCTCAGATGCACGGTCTCCCTGAAGGCGTGGTGGTGGAGGATCTGTCAACCGCATTGCGCAATCGCGGCGAGGCGCTGGAGCCTCTGCTGGGGCAGATTGCGAACGATCGCGAGAGCAGTTTTGTGGCCCTGAGCACCGCTTTTCTAAGGGACGGTGTGTTTGTTGGCCTGGCCCCCGGCTGCGTGCTCGAGCGCCCGATCAAGTTGCTGTTCGTGTCCACCCGGGAGGCGCAACCCGTGGTCTGTCACCCTCGGATCCTGTTCCACGGTGAGGCGAACAGCCAGGCCACGGTGATTGAGCACTATGCCGGTGTGGAGGGCAGCGCAAGCTTCACCAACACGGTCACCGAATTGGCTCTGGAGTCCGGTGCCCGGCTGGAGCACTACAAGATTCAGCGGGAAAGCACTCAGGCCTATCACATCGGCAGCCTGCATGTCCGGCAGATGCGGGACAGCAGCCTGCGCTCGCACAACGTCAATCTGGGTGGTCGGCTGGTGCGCAATGATCTGAACATTGGACTGATGGAGCCGGGTGCGGAGGTTTTGCTCAACGGGTTGTTCATGGCCGGCGGGCGACAGCATGTGGACAACCACACCCGGGTTCATCATGCGGCGCCACACACCCGAAGCACGGAGGAGTATCGGGGCATACTCGACGATCATGCACGGGGCGTGTTCAAGGGCCGGGTGCTGGTCGAACGTGGGGCTCAGCGGATCGAGGCGCATCAAACCAGCGCCAATCTGGTGTTGTCAGACGGTGCCGAGGTGGACACCAAGCCGGAGTTGGAAATTTACGCCGATGACGTGGTGTGCAGTCACGGCGCCACGGTGGGCCAACTCGACGAACAATCCTTGTTCTATCTGCGTTCGCGGGGCCTGGACGACAAAACCGCCCGCGGACTGCTGACGTTTGCCTTTGCCGGAGAAGTCATCAGCCGTATCGGCGAGCAGTCGATTCGTGACCGCTTGGAAGAAGTGATCGTCGGTCGTTTGCCGGATCACGAACGCCTGAGGGAATTCGTATGAGCGCAACAGCCGAGACTTTGATCAAATCCGACGCGGCGGCTTTCGACGTGGAGCGCATTCGGGCCGATTTTCCGATCCTGGCGGAGCGCGCCCACGGGCAGGCCCTGGCCTATCTGGACAACGCTGCAACCTCGCAGAAGCCTCAGGCGGTGATCGACGCGGTGGACCACTACTATCGGCATCAAAACGCCAATGTGCACCGGGGTGTCCACCTGCTCAGTGAGCGCGCCACCGAGGTGTACGAAGGTGCCCGAGATCGGGTGCGGGACTTCATCAATGCCCAATCCAGCCGCGAGGTGATTTTCGTCCGGGGCACCACCGAGGGCATCAATCTGGTTGCCCACAGTTTGGGGAGAGGGTTTCGTGCGGGGGACGAGGTGGTCATCTCCCATATGGAGCATCACTCCAATATTGTCCCCTGGCAGCAGTTGCGCGACGAACTGGGCATCGTCCTCAAGGTGGCACCGATCAATCAGGCCGGCGAGTTGGATATGGACGCGTTCGAGGCCCTGTTGGGCGAGCGCACCAAGCTGGTGAGCGTCACCCATGTGTCCAACGCTCTGGGTACCGTCAATCCGGTGCGGCATATCATCGACCTGGCCCATGCTCGGGACATACCGGTGCTGCTGGACGGAGCCCAGGCCGTGCCCCATGCGGCGGTGGACGTCCAGGCCCTGGACTGCGAGTTTTACGTGTTCTCCGGACACAAGATGTTTGCCCCCACCGGTATCGGCGTGCTGTACGGAAAAGAAGCCTTGCTCGAGCAGATGCCGCCATTTCAGGGTGGCGGCGAAATGATCAAGATGGTGACCTTCGACCGCACCGTCTATGCGGACCTGCCCCACAAGTTTGAGGCGGGCACCCCGAACATGGCCGGGGCAGCGGGTCTGGGCGCGGCGGTGGATTACCTGAATGCGGTCGGAATGGACCGGATCGCTGCCTATGAGCAGCAGCTTCTGGAGTACGGGACCGAACAGCTCCAGCAGGTTCCGGGCGCTCGTATCATCGGCACCGCCCGGGACAAGGCGGCGGTTTTGTCGGTGGTGCTTGACGGGGTTCACGCACATGACATCGGCACCATTGTTGACCGCAAGGGTGTTGCGGTCCGCTCCGGCCACCACTGCGCCATGCCGGTCATGCAATTCTTTAAGGTGGCGGCCACCGCCCGGGCTTCGCTGGCGTTTTACAACACCCGGGACGAAATCGATCGCTTTTGCGATGCCCTGCGTTATGCCCGCGAGGTTCTGGTCTGATGGATCTGGACGACCTGTACCAGGAGGTGATCCTGGACCACAAGCGCCATCCGCGGAATTTCGGGCCCATGCCCGATGCAAACCGGAACGTGGACGGCTTCAATCCCCTGTGCGGCGATCACATTCATCTGCATGTGAAGCTGTCCGGCGACGTGATCGAGGACGTGCGTTTCGAGGGCGAGGGTTGCGCCATTTCCACCGCCTCGGCTTCATTGATGACCGAAGCGCTCAAGGGCAAGCGGGTGGAGGATGCCGAGCGCATGTTTGAGGCGGTGCATGCTTTGCTGACGGAAGAAGATGCTGATCCAGACCTGGCCCACCTCGGCAAGCTGGCCATTTTCTCCGGCGTTAGACAGTTCCCGTCTCGGGTTAAGTGCGCGAGCCTCGCCTGGCACACGCTGTCCGCCGCCATTCAGGAAGAGGGTGGCGAAGTGGTCACCACCGAGTAGGGGAGGTCGGATGCAGGTTCAGGAGACCATCGAACTCAATCGCGATTGCCTTGCCGCAACCGTACCGACCGGACAGCAGGTGCTGCTGCCCAACGGAACCGAAGTGGGTGTGGTGCAGGCCTTGGGTGGCAGCTTCACCATTCTGTTTTATGGACGCATGTTCCGCATCGATGGTGCGGACGCGGATGCCTTGGGCAAGGAACCCCTGCCACCGCCCGAGTTGCCCGCTGAAGCTTCGGACGAGCAGGCCCTGGAGGTGGTTATGGATCTGCTTCGGGGCTGTTACGATCCTGAGATCCCGATCAATATAGTTGACCTGGGTCTGGTCTATCGGTGTGACGTAACCACCATCGAACCGGGCACCCGACGGGTCGAAGTGGACATGACCTTGACCGCACCGGGTTGTGGAATGGGTGATGTCCTGGCCGCGGATATACAGAACAAGCTGAGGATGGTGCCGACCATTGATCAGGTCCAGGTAGAGATCGTTTTTGACCCACCGTGGCACCATGGCCTGATGACCGAATCGGCCCGCCTGCAGGTGGGCGTATTCTAGAATGGGTGAGGTCCTGATGTCGGAATGGGTAGACGTGGTGGAGGCGGATCGCCTCAAGCTGGGCGAACGGGTGAAGTTGGATCTGGATGATTTGGAAGTGATTGTGTGCCGGGCCGGCGAGGCGGTGTACGCGTTTGAGGATCTATGCAGCCACGACTCATACCCGCTGGGCGATGGACCGATCGAGAACGGGACTATTACCTGTCCTTTGCACGGTGCCAGTTTTTGTCTGAAGTCAGGCGAGGCCTTGACGCCGCCGGCCTACTCGCCGATCACGGTGTTCCCGGTTCGGGTTGAAAACGGAATGGTTCAGGTTCGCGACGACCGCTGGGACTGAAGGTCCCTGGCTGCGTCACAGCAGGAGATGGATAAGCACATGAGCGCACAATCGCAAACGCTCGAAAGCGGAAACGGGCAGGACACGGTGTCCGCGGCCCTGTCCGGTATCACTTTGACCGACCGTGCTTTAGCGCATATTCGGCGTGAAATGGCGAGTGAGGACCCGATGCCCCTGGGGTTTCGAATTGGTGTGACCAAGACCGGCTGTTCCGGCCTTGCCTATGTGGTGGATTTCGTCCACGCAGCCCGGGATGACGATCGGGTGTTTACCCAGACCGACGGTTTGGACGTGTATGTGGACGAGAAAAGCCTGGGTGTCATTCAGGGCCTGCGGGTGGACTACAGCCGGGAAGGTCTTACTCAGATGCTGCGTTTTCAGAACCCCAACGTCACCGGCGAATGCGGCTGCGGTGAGAGCTTCACCGTCGGGTGACCGAACCGCCAGGGGCTGTGATTTGATCGTCCCCGCGCCCTTGTCCCGGTCGCTCTGGGGTTGCTCAAGTTTGCGCGCGCTGCCTGGGTTCCGGTTTGCTCGCCACGGATGGTTCATGGGACACAGCCATGGCCCGGCGCCGCGGTGGGCCCGCCTGAACAGTTCCATGGACCGAACCGCGACTGTCACCACTTGATCAGCTCTTCCCTGGACCGGCACGCCCGTGGCACGGCCATCGTGGCGCTGGGTGTGTTGGTGCTGAGCTTTGATGCGCTCATGGTTCGACTGGCGGGGACCAGTGCCTGGAACGTCATTTTCTGGCGCGGTTTGTTCATCGTTGTGGCTTTGGCGTCTTACGATGGGCTGATCCAGCGCTGGGCCGGGTTCAACCTGGTCCGGGACAGACTTCGCCCATCACTGATCGCCGGGTTTCTCGCCGGTGTCGGACTGGTCCTGTTCCCTCTGTCGATTATGCACACCACGGTGGCCAACACCGTTGTCATTCTCACCACCACGCCATTCTTCGCTGCGCTGTTCACCCGCCTGTTCCTGGGCGAACCCGTGCCCCGCCGGACCTGGATGGCGATCGGCACGGTGGCTGTGGGCGTCGGCTGGATATTCGCCGGTTCTCTGAGCACGGGCGGTTTGATCGGCGATGTGCTGGCCTTGTGTGCCGCCGCCTGGTTCGGTCTCAACATGACCTTTCTACGCAAACATCCCGACATTCCTCGGATTCCTATAGTCGCCATCGGCGGGGTGGTCTCGATGGCTCTGGCTCTGGTCCCCGCGCTGCCGTTTCAGGTGCCCATGGCCGGCCTGCGATTTCTGGCTCTAAGCGGGCTGGTGCAGATGCCACTGGCCATGGTGATGATTTCCGTGGGGACCCGTTTCCTGCCCCCCGCGGAGGTGACGCTGTTGTTGCTGATCGAAACCCTGCTCGGCCCAATCTGGGTCTGGCGGATTCTCGGCGAGGTGCCGGGAACCGATACGCTTCTGGGGGGCGGGCTGATTCTTCTTACCCTGATCACGCACTCCTATGCGACCCTGCGACAAATGAAGCGACAAACTCTGCAAAACGCCTGAGTTGTCGCCACTCGGCGGTTGTCTAAGACGGCTGAGGGTGCCACGATAGTCGCTGGTTTTCTCGACCTCGGCGCGTCGACCGTGTGTGCGGTCGGGCGCTGCTTTTGTGTCACCTTATGAACGTTGCCGGACTTCATACACGCTTCCAATTCGCGTTGCTTCAACTGATACGCCGTCAGAATGCAGCGCGTCAGCTCGATGTGCTGGCGAAAACGGCCAGGGTGTTGTCGCTTGCGCCGTTCAGCGAACAAACCCGTGTGTATTGGCGTATCGTTGAGCGGGTTGTCGCCGTTGGCGGCACCGGCGCCGAGCCCGAGACCCGCAAACGTCTATTGGCGTGTTTGCGACAGGCAGAACGGGATCTGGGGCGCCTGGCCAGGGAAGGGGATGGCTTTTTCAGCGAGGCCCCTGCTGGTCGCGTGCGGGGCCAGATGGAAGCCTTTCTGTCCGTATTGGAACGGGACAAGACTGCTGATGCGGCTCAGAGCCTCGACCAGTCCACCCCCAACGATTCCATCGCGGAGACCCAAGCGAGCGATCCTGAAGAGCCGGATTTGGATGATGCAGCCGCGGCGGAGACCGCGAATGACAAGCCCCTGTCCTCGCCCGAGATGGAGGCCCTGCAATCGACCATGGCCAAAATGGCCGCTCATGACGCATGGGGCGCGTTGGGGGATACCACGCCGCCGTCGACGGAAGCCGAATCCGGAGAAGTCACGGAGTCCGTGTTGCAGGTGGAACCCTCGGACTGTGCGCCGATTGAGCACGTACTCCCTCGGTTGAAGTGGGTGGTGCGACAAGGCTGCCGTGATCTCAACCGGATCTGCGAAATCGAGCTGGTGGATTCGGGCACTGTGCCGCGGACCATGCTTAAGGCCCTGGTTCCAATCCTGGAAACCTTGACCCGAAACGCCGTCTATCTGGGCGCGGTGGCGCCACCGGCCGCGCCGACGCCTCAACCCCCGCCGGCGTCGGATAAAGAAGTCGATGAGCCGCTCAGCGAGGCGCCGGCGCCCAGGCCGTCTCGGCTGATGTTGAGCTATGGGGAGCGGGAAGCTCGTGGTGTGCTCGCGCTTGAGACTGAGACCCTGGCGCTGGATCTGACTGAACTCAGTGACGTGGCGCAGGCGGTCCTGCCCGGTCCGGATCCGCTGACACCGTCCGGTTTGGCAGAACTGCTGCTGAATCCGGATTTTTCTCCGGCGGATCGAGCGCGCCAGGTGGCGGGTTATGGCAGCGGTCTGGCCGAGGCCGCGGACACGGTGCGGTCCATGGGTGGTGCACTGGCGGTTGAGCCTGGAGGAGAAGGCGGGTTACGTTTTGTGTTGACGCTGCCGCCATGGCGCCTGGTTGAGGCCGAATTGGAAGCATCCGAATCCGGCTGAAGCTGTGCATTTCAGTCCCAAGATGCGCGTTCACGAATAGATCAGATGGCTCCCTAGCGGGCACTGTGACGGTAAACATACAATCCCGCAGCCACCACCATCGCTGCGCCCAGGATCACGCTGGGGGCCGGAGTTTCGTTCCAAACCAGGAAACCCAGGAATGCTGCCCAGATCAGCGCGGTAAAGTCATAGGGCGCCACCACGTAGACCGGTGCATAGCGATACGCCTGCATCAGCCCATACAGTCCCAGCGCACTGGTCAGTCCAAGCAAGGCCATCAATCCGCCGTCAGATGCGCTGGCCACCGGTGTCCATATCCAGGGCAGCGTGGCGGCGGTCACCAGAGCCATGCCCAGGGCGCCGTAAAACACAAGCTGCTCGCTGCCTTCCGTGGCGGATAGAAAGCGGGCGTGGATCAGCCACAGGGCATACAGCAGACTGCCTGCCAACGCGGCGGCGACCCCAAGCCAATCGGTGCTGTGCCACTGCGGTCCGATCATCACCATCACGCCGGCGAAACCCACACCGAGTGCGAGCGCCCTCGGCCCGTCGGCGCGTTCGCCCAGAAGCAGGCCGGACAGGGCGGTGATGAACAGTGGTGCGGTCATGGCGAAGGCCAGAGCGTCCGCCAGCGGCAATCGGGTCAGGGAATAGTAAAAGCTCATAAAGCTGGCGAACTGCAGGCCCACGTGCAACAGATAGCGCGCCGGTCGGCGCGTGGGCAGGGCAAAAACCCCCGTCAGATGGCGGGTCAGCAGGGCTACCGGAATCAGTACCAGCGCGCTGCGCACGAACATCAATTGCAGCAGCGGGTAGTCTGCGGCGAGCCACTTGATGATCGCATCCTGTATCGACAGCACGCACATGGCCGCCAGCGCCAGTCGGATTGCCCGGGCCGGGTCCGAGGCCGATGTCTGATTGGGCGGAAGGGCATTGTTGTCCTGCATGGAGATGCGTTCGTTGCTGGTTGCCGGCGCGGCGCGTGTCTATCGTTGGCCCGTCGATTCGCCGGCGCGGGGGCGGCGGTTGCGCAGGGCGGACGGGCTCTGTCCATAGGCATTGCGGTAGCAGCGGGAAAAACTGGGAAGGGAAGCGAATCCGCAGCGAAAAGCGATGTCCGTCACCGAATGCTGACTTTGTTCAAGCAGTCCCCGCGCCCGTTCCAGCCGCAATCGCCGATAGTAGGCGCCGGGGGTGATACCCAGCCAGCGGTTGAACACGCGTTCCAGCTCGCGCAGCGATATGCCCAGGCACCTGGCAAGGTCCCGGGTGGACAGTGGCTCTTCGATACGTGATTCCATCAACGCCACGGCACGGTGTACGTTTGCATTGGGGCACTGCAGGCGTTGGTCCAGGCTGTGGCGCTGGGCGGCATGGGCCGCGCGCATCGGGCTGTAGACGAATTGTTCGGCCACCGACACCGCCAGTTCCCGCCCGTGCCGGCATTCTACGATGTGCAGCATCAGGTCCAGACATGCGGTCGCCCCGGCGGCGGTCAGGCGCCCGCGATCCACCAGGTACAGCGCTTCCCGTGTCTGTACCGCAGGGAATCGTTCGCTGAAATCGTCCAGCGCCTCCCAGTGCACCGTGGCCTGATATCCGTTGAGCAATCCGGCTCGGGCCAGTGCATAGGCGCCGGTGTCCGCCGCCGCCAGGTGGGTGCCGGCCAGGGCACGGCCCCTGAGCCACCCCAGCAAACGGCCATCGACAGCCGCCATGGGTTGGTCGCTGGCCAGCACCACGACCAGGTCGGACGGCGGTGCGTCATGCAGCCCGTGCTCCACGACGCTGAGCATATTGTTACTGGCCCGGACCGGTGCGCCGTCCTTAGATATTAATGACCACTGAAACAGCCGGCGACCTGAGAGTCGGTTCGCCGCGCGCAGCGGCTCCGAGGCCGATGAGAAGGCCATAAGCGAGTACTGGGGGAGCAGCAGGAAAACCAGGTTCAAAGGCGTGCGCCCGTTTGCGTCCAGCATGGGCGTGGCCCTCGAAAATTAAATCCAAAACAATCGCTAAATGTTAAGTCGCATTCGATAAATGAAAACATGAGCGGCACGCTAATGCTAGCGTGCGAAGGTGCCACCTCAAACTGAGGCGGAACCGGGAGCACTCATGAGCCTTACGCCGAATCGGAATCTGTTCATTACCTGTGCGGTCACCGGCTCCGGTGGCACCCAGGATCGATCACCCCATGTGCCGCGCAGCCCGGCAGAGATTGCCGCCAGCGCCATCGACGCGGCCAAGGCCGGCGCCGCCGTGGTTCATTGCCACGTGCGGGATCCCGAAACCGGTGCGCCCAGCCGCCGGGTGGCGCTCTATCGCGAGGTGACCGAACGCATCCGGGCCGCCGATGTGGATGTGGTGCTCAACTTGACAGCGGGTATGGGGGGCGATCTTGTGTTCGGCTCCAGCGAGTCACCCCTGCCACTGGATGCTCAGGGCACGGATATGGTGGGCGCCAGTGAGCGCATGCGCCACGTGGCCGAGTGCCTGCCCGAGATATGCACCCTGGACTGCGGCACCATGAATTTCGCCGAAGCCGACTATGTGATGACAAACACCCCTGGCATGTTGCGGGCCATGGGCGCGATCACCGCAGAGCTTAGGGTGCGGGCGGAGATCGAGGTATTTGACACCGGTCATCTCTGGCTGGCCAAGCAACTGGTCAAGGAAGGGATCATCGCCGATCCGGTATTGCTCCAGCTGTGCATGGGCATTCCATGGGGTGCTCCAGACGACCTCAACACGTTGATGGCCATGGTCAACAACATTCCGGCGGGTTGGCATTTCTCGGCTTTCTCCATCGGCCGTAACGAGATGCCCTATGCGGCGGCAGCCATGTTGGCCGGTGGCAATGTGCGGGTCGGTCTGGAAGACAATCTCTGGCTGGACAAGGGCGTGCTGGCCACCAACGCGCAGTTGGTCGAGCGTGCGGCCACCGTGGTCACCAATATGGGTGCTCGGCTCATGGGTCCCGCAGAGGTACGGGACATGTTGGCACTCACCAAACGGGCGCCGGCATGAAGCGGGGTGGGCGGGCCGCCGTGGTCGGCGGCGGGGTCATCGGTGGGGGTTGGGCCGCACGCTTTCTGTTGCACGGCTGGGACGTGGCGGTCTATGACCCCGCACCCGAGGCCGCCCGCATGGTGGGGGAGGTGCTGGACAATGCCCGTCGGGCGTTGCCGACCCTCGCCGACTGCGCTATGCCGGCGGAGGGTCGTCTGACCTTCGCGTCGTCCCTGGCCGAGGCGGTGGGCGGCACCAAGTGGATACAGGAAAGCGTACCGGAGCGCCTGGATCTCAAACATCGGGTGATCACCGGGATTCAGACCCACGCTGAGCCGGACGCGGTCATCGGATCCTCTACCTCCGGTTTCAAGCCGTCCGAACTCCAGGCCGGGGCGCCGAACCCAGGACGCGTGCTGGTGGCGCATCCGTTCAATCCGGTATACCTGATTCCCCTGGTGGAACTGGTTCCCAGTGAGCGCAGCGATCCGGAGGCAATCGATACCGCCACCGACATACTCACCGGCCTTGGTATGAAACCCCTGCTGGTGCGCAAGGAAATCGACGCCCACATCGCCGACCGTTTTCTGGAAGCCGTCTGGCGTGAGGCACTGTGGCTGGTCAGGGACGGCATTGCCACCACCGAGGAAATCGACGACGCCATCCGCTTTGGCTTTGGGCTGCGTTGGGCTCAGATGGGTCTGTTCGAGACCTACCGTGTCGCTGGTGGCGAGGCGGGCATGGCCCATTTCATCGCCCAGTTCGGCCCCTGTCTCAAATGGCCCTGGACCCGATTGACCGATGTGCCGGAGCTGACCGATGAGCTGGTGGGCACCATTTCGACCCAATCCGACGCCCAGTCCGGCGCTCATTCGATTCGGGAACTGGAACGCATTCGGGACGACAATCTGGTCGGTATACTTCGCGCCTTGAAAGCGCGTGATTGGGGCGCCGGTGCCCTGCTGCGGGCCCATGATCGCCGGCTGATGGCGAACATCCCGTCGGCTGAGCCGGTGGTCGAATCCGCTCCGCAGCCACTGGAGATGCTCACATTGACGGTGCTGCCCGCCTGGATCGACTACAACGGCCACATGAGCGAACACCGCTACCTCCAGGTTTTCGGGGAGACCTCGGATGCGCTGCTGCGACGCATTGGCGTGGACGCGGACTACGTTGCCACGGGCCGCAGCTACTACACGGTGGAAACCCATATTATGCATATGGATGAGGTCGCGGCGGGCCAGGGCCTGAGAACCAGCACCCAGATTCTGGCGGTGGACGACAAGCGCCTGCATGTGTTTCACCGCATGCGCGCCGCCGCGGACGATCGGCTGATCGCAACCGCCGAGCAGATGCTGCTCCATGTGGATGCGGGGGCCGGTCGGGCCTGCGCCGCGGACCCGACAGTGCTTGCCCGGCTGCAACCCCTGGCCGCGGCACACAGCACCCTGGCCCCGCCCGATCGCGCCGGGCGTCATGTCGGACAGCGTTGCTGAGGCGCTCTGAAGAGGAAAGCCGATGGACTTCGGACTGAGTCAGGAACAGCAAATGATCGTGGACACGGTCCGCGCATTTGTCGAAAACGAGATTCATCCCCACGAGGATGAACTGGAGCGTACCGGGCAGGTGCCCGCGGAACTGGGTCAGGAAATCAGTCGCAAATGTCGGGAACTCGGGTTTTTCGCCTGTAATCTGCCTGAGGCGGTGGGGGGCGGGGGCTTGTCACACCTGGATTTCACCCTGGTGGAGCGGGAGTTGGGTCGAGGATCCATGGGCTTGACGGTGTTCTTCGGTCGCCCATCGGGCATTCTGTTGGCCTGTCAGGGCGAGCAGCGTGAGCGTTATCTGTTGCCCGCGGTGAAGGGCGAGAAGTTCGACGCACTGGCCATGACCGAGCCCGATGCGGGTTCCGATGTGCGCGGCATGAAATGCCATGCCCGGCCGGATGGCGACGATTGGATCGTCAACGGCACCAAACACTTCATCTCACACGCCGATATCGCCGATTTCGTGATCGTGTTTGTGGCCACCGGCGAGGAGGACACGCCACGGGGACCGAAGAAGCGCATCACCTGTTTTCTGGTGGATCGCGGCACACCGGGGTTCGAAATTCGCCCGGGCTATCAGTCCGTTTCCCATCGGGGCTATCACAACTGCATCCTCAGCTTCGACAACTGCCGGTTGCCGTCCGGTCAGATTCTGGGGGAACTGCACCGGGGGTTCGATATCGCCAATCAGTGGTTGTACGGCACCCGTCTTACCGTGGCGGCCACCTGTGTCGGTCGCGCCCGGCGCGCTTTCGAGCTGGCCCTGCCGCAAGCGGTGGAGCGCAGGCAGTTTGGACAGCAAATCGGCAAGTTCCAGGGCGTTTCGTTCAAGCTGGCCGACATGGTGACCGAAACTGACGCTGCCGACTGGCTGACCCTGTCCGCTGCCTGGCGGCTGGACCAAGGTCTGGCCGCCAACCGGGAGATTGCCTCGGCCAAGCTGTATGCCTCTGAAATGCTGGCCCGGGTGACCGATGAGGCGATACAGGTGTTTGGCGGCATGGGCCTGATGGACGACCTGCCTGTGGCCCGCCTCTGGCGCGACGCCCGGGTCGAGCGAATCTGGGACGGCACCTCCGAGATTCAGCGGCACATCATCAGTCGTGAATTGCTGCGGCCCCTGGGTGGATGAGTGCCGCGTGATCTGATCCGTCTGCTTCGGCCCCGCAGCATCGCGGTGCTGGGGGGGGGCTGGGCGCAGACCGTGGTGACGCAGTGCCAGCGCATGGGTTTTGGTGGTTCGGTCTGGCCGGTGCATCCCAGGCGCCGGGAGATGGGCGGCCTGCCCTGTTATCCGATGGTTCAAGACCTTCCCGCGCCGCCCGACGCGGTGTTTGTCGGGGTCAACCGTGGCGAAACCATCGGTGTCGTCGACGCGCTGTCACAAATGGGGGCGGGGGGCGCAGTGTGTTTCGCATCGGGCTTCAGTGAGGCCGCTGGCGAGGATGCCCACGGGACATCCATGGAGCGGGACTTACTGTCTGCGGCCGGGTCCATGCCGCTACTCGGCCCCAATTGCTATGGTCTGATCAATTACCTGGACGGTGCTCTCCTGTGGCCGGATCAACACGGTGGCTTGCGACAGGATCGGGGCGTGGCGATCCTGACCCAGTCCTCTAACATCGCCATCAACATGACCATGCATCGGCGCGCTCTGCCCATCGCCTATGTGGTGACCGCTGGAAACCAGGCGCAGACCGGACTGGCGGAGATCGGGGTCGCCCTGCTGGAGGATGCGAGGGTGTCTGCCCTGGGCCTGCACATCGAAGGCTTCGATCGGCTGAGGGATTGGGAGCATCTGGCCAATCGCGCCCATGAGCTGGGCAAGCCCATGGTCGCTCTGAAGGTCGGGCGGTCGGAGCAGGCACGCGCCGCCATGGTGTCTCACACCAATTCCCTGGCCGGTGCCGAGGCCGGCGCCCAGGCGCTGTTGGATCGACTGGGGATGGCACGGGTCCACAGCATTTCAGCGTTTTTAGAGTCGCTGAAACTGCTGCACCACGGGGGCGTTGTTCGGGGCCGGCGGATCGCCTCCATCAGTTGTTCCGGCGGCGAAGCCGCGCTGATGGCGGATGCAGTCTGCGACCGTAAGCTGACCTATCCTGCCTTGACTGGGACCCAGAAGACGGCGTTGCGTCGAGCACTGGGGGAACGGGTGGCGTTGGCCAATCCGCTGGACTATCACACCTACATCTGGGGCGATCGGCCCCGTATGCAGGACATGTTCAGCGCGGTGATGCGGGGTAATGCGGATCTCACCCTGGCGCTGCTGGATTTTCCCCGTAAGGACCGCTGTGAGACCGGTGCATGGCAGCCTGCGGTGGACGCTTTGGTGGGCGCCTGCCATGAAACCGGAGGCCGCTTGGCGGTCGTCGCAACACTGCCGGAGAATATGCCAGAGTCGGTCGCCGAGCATTTTGCCGCACGGGGCATAACACCCCTGATGGGTGTGGCCGACGCGTTGACGGCTGCCGAGAGCGCGGCCCGATGCGGCGAAATCCTGTCCAGCCCAAGGCCGCCCGAACTGCTGTTGGCCGAACCGGCTCAAGGTCCCCTGAACACCGTTGTCGGTCAGACCGCCCAACGCATGCTTTCGGTTTACGGACTGGCCGCGCCCAATGGGGGTATCGTGAAAACGCCTGCGGAGGCCGCCACTCTCGCTCAGGAGATCGGCTTTCCGGTGGTGCTCAAGGGCCTTGGCGTTGCCCACAAGACCGAGGCCGGCGCGGTGTGCCTGGGTCTGGTCGATACTGCGGGGGTGGCCCGGGCGGCGGAGCGGATGGGGGCAGGTATGTCCGGATTCGGGGTTGAATCCATGGTCGGTGACGGTGTGGCCGAGCTGTTGATCGGTGTGGTAAGCGATCCGGTCCATGGTTTCGTGCTGACCCTGGCGGCCGGCGGCATTCTTACGGAGGTATTGTGTGACAGCACCTCCAGGCTGCTTCCGTTGACCGGGGACGACATTGCGACCGCCCTGAGCGGGTTGCGGTTGGCGCGATTGATCCAGGGCTACCGCGGACGACCGGGGGCGGATCTGGGCGCCATCGTCTCCGCGGTCCAGGCTGTCTGCGCCTTTGTCTCCGACCACGCCGATCGGGTCGAGGAAATCGAGATCAATCCACTCATTTGCCGGCCGCATGACGCAATCATGGCCGACGCACTCATCCGCATCAGGGAGATACCCAATGACTGAAGGACCGATACGAACCCGCCGCGATGGTGCGGTACTGGAAGTGACCGTTGATCGGCCCAAGGCCAACGCCATCGATCTTGCCACCAGTCGCATCATGGGCGAGATATTCCGGGACTTCCGAGACGATCCCACATTGCGTGTGGCTATCCTGACCGGCTCCGGCCCCAAGTTCTTCTGCCCGGGCTGGGATCTCAAGGCCGCGGCCGAGGGCGATGCGGTGGACGGCGATTATGGGGTCGGCGGTTTTGGCGGTTTGCAGGAACTGCGGGATCTGAACAAGCCGGTGATTGCAGCGGTCAACGGCATTTGCTGTGGCGGTGGGCTGGAAATCGCATTGTCCACCGACATCATTATCTGCGCTGAACATGCCACCTTCGCGCTGCCGGAAATTCGATCGGGCACCGTGGCGGATGCGGCCTCGATAAAATTACCCAAGCGCATTCCGTATCACATCGCCATGGAGATGCTGCTCACCGGTCGATGGATCAACGCCGGCGAAGCCAATCGCTGGGGCCTGGTCAACGAAATCGTGCCGGCTCGGCGACTGCTGGACCGGGCCTGGGAACAGGCCCGTCTGATCGAGAGCGGACCGCCACTGGTGTACGCGGCGATCAAACAGATTGTGCGCGAGGCCGAGGGCATGTGCTTCCAGACCGCCATGAACAAGATCACCAAACGCCAGTTCAGTACGGTGGATGTGCTGTACGGCAGCGAGGACAACCTGGAGGGCGCACGGGCGTTCGCGGAAAAACGGGACCCGGTCTGGCGCGGCGTCTAGGAGCCTGTCCGACTTAGGCCGTCCTACTGCGAAACGACGGATACCGGCGCGATTTTCCCCGCGATTTCATTAAATAGAGCCCACTATTCGCCTCAATCGCGGGAACAATCGCACTCGGTCCCGACGTCCCTCGCTACGAACGCCTAAGTCGGACAGGCTCCTAGTGCCGGACCGCGCTCAAGGCACTCCGGAGGCGCGCTTCGGCGGCGTGGCGTCCAGACCCCGAACCAGGCTGTTGAATTTCTCGCCCTGAATCAGGATGTGATCTTTTACGATCTCCACCACACGGTCCTCCTCGCCGGCGCGGATTGCATCCACGATTTGCTGGTGCTCGCTGAGGGAGCCATGTATGCGGTTTCGCACATGCAGTTGCATGCGCCGATAGGGGGTCAATCGATTGCGCAGCTGTTCGGTTTGCTCGGCCAGAAACCGGTTACCACAGGCATCGTAGATCGCCTGGTGAAATGCCTCGTTGCGATGATAGTAGGCATCGGCGTCGGCCTGTTCCGCCGCGTCGACGCAGGCATGGTGGGCCTGCATCAGCCGGGTGGTGTGTTCGACATTGATACGGCGGGCGGCCAGCCGTGCGCACAGGCCTTCCAGTTCCGCCATGACCTCGAACATTTCGACCACCTGGGCGATGCCAATGGCTTTGACAAAGGCGCCACGGCGAGCCCTTAGCTCCACCAGTCCGGAAGCGGCAAGGCGATTGAGGGCCTCCCGCACCGGCGTGCGTGAGACGCCGAAACGTTGGGCCAACGCAAGCTCGTCCAGTCGGTCGCCGGGCAGGATGCGGCCCAGTACCACGTCCTCCTCCAGCGCCTCACGCACCCGATCGGCTGCACGCTCACCCATACCCGTCCATACCGTCATTGCCGTCCGATGAGGATTGTATACAAGAATGATTTTTTGTTATACAGACCTGTTGACACCTAATACTACACATGTTTTTCTGACGCGGCCAAAAGTGCCCGTCGGATGGGTTAAAGAAATCGTATTGGAGGAATAGTGAGATGATGAAACAGGTTGCGCTGGCCGTGGCGGCTGGCATGTTTGTTTCGACGGCATCCGCCGCTGATATCACCCTGAAAGCCTCGCACCAGTGGCCTGGGGGTAAGGGCGATGTGCGCGATGAGATGGTTCAGATCCTGGCCAGCGAAGTTGAACAAGCCAATGTGGGTCTGAAGATCCAGGTCTACCCGGGGAAATCGCTGTTCAAACCGAAGGAACAGTGGGGTGCCATGACCAAGGGTCAGCTGGACATTTCGGCATTTCCCCTGGACTACGCGTCCGGTCGGGTGCCGCAGTTCTCCGCCACGCTGATGCCCGGTCTGGTCCGCAGCCACGATCGTGCATTGCGCCTCAATGATTCGCCCTTCATGGCGGACATCAAACAGTTGATCGAGGACAACGGCGTTGTGGTGCTGGCCGATGCGTGGCTGGCCGGCGCCTTTGCGTCTAAAAAGGAATGCATCACCGCACCGGAGACCATGACCGGCCAGGTCACCCGGGCGGCGGGACCGGCCTTTGAACAAATGCTGGTGGGCGCCGGCGCCTCCATCGCGTCGATGCCGTCATCGGAGATCTACACCGGACTTCAGACTGGCGTGCTGGACGCCGCCAACACGTCGTCCGGCTCCTTTGTCTCCTACCGCATTTATGAGCAGGTCAAGTGCCTGACCGCGCCGGGGGCCAATGCTCTGTGGATGATGTACGAGCCCATACTCATGTCCAAGAAATCCTGGGACAAGCTCGACCAGGCGCAGCAGGACGCGTTGCTGGCAGCGGGGCAAAAAGCGGAAGAGTACTTCGTGGCAGAAGCCAAAAACCTGGATACGGTGCTGGCAGAGAAATTCACCGAAGCCGGGGTTGAGGTGGTGGAAATGAGCCCCGAAAACTACGATGCCTGGCTGGCCATTGCCCAGGACACGTCGTACAAGATTTTCGCAGAGAAGGTGCCGGGCGGCGCGGAACTGATTGAGAAAGCGCTCGCCGTAGAGTAGAGACCTGGCGTCCTCAGCCGGGCGGTATGCCCGGTCTGGGGGCGGTTCCCGCAACCAAGATGGCCTTCCGTTCGTCTCGATTGGCGTCCTGTGGGCCCAGGACCGGTGGCGTGCAAATCTTTATCAGAATCGTCAGCGGGCTGTCGCGTTTCGCCGGGTTTCTCGCGACCCTGTTGCTGGGTCTGGCGGTGCTGGTGGTCTGCCAGATGATCGTGGTGCGCTACTTTCTAAACGCGTCCACGGTTTGGCAGACCGAGTTCGTCATTTACGCTCTGGTGGCCGCGACATTTATCGGATCGCCCTATGTGCTGATCCGCAAGGGCCATGTGGGTGTCGATCTCATCCCCAACGCATTGAGCGGTCGAGGCAGGATTGTGCTCGATGTTCTGGCCGCTGTTTTGTCTCTGGTGTTTTTGTGCATTCTCACCTGGTCGGGGTGGCACTACTTTTATGAGGCCTGGCAGGGCCGCTGGACCACCGACACGGTGTGGGCCCTGCCCCTGTGGATTCCGCTGCTGCCGCTGCCCCTGGGCATGGGCCTGCTCTGTCTGCAATACGTTGCCGAGATTCTCAGAATCGTCTCCGGTGAGGGAGAAGGACCCGCCCTGAGTGCACATGGGTTCAAGGACATCGAAGGGATGGCCGACTGATGACACCGCTGATGAGTGGGTTGATCGTTCTGATGGTGTTGCTGGTTTTGCTGGCCACCGGTATGCCCATCGCCTTTGCCCTGGGTCTGGTGGCTGTGGGCGCCCTGGTGCTGACCGATGGTTGGGGCGTCATCGACATTGTCGGGGAGACGTTCTTTGCCGGTCTGGCCGAGTTTGGTTTGGTGTCGATTCCCATGTTTATCCTTATGGGCGCGGCGGTGGCCTCCAGTCCGGCCGGAAAGGATTTGTACGAGGCCCTGGACCGCTGGCTCAATCGGGTCCCGGGTGGTTTGATTCTTTCAAACATCGGGGCGTGTTCGGTATTCGCCGCCCTGTCTGGATCCAGTCCCGCCACCTGTGCCGCCATCGGGAAAATGGGCATCCCCGAGATGCAACAGCGGGGCTATCCCGACACGATTGCGGCGGGTTCCATCGCCGCCGGCGGCACGCTGGGTATTCTCATCCCGCCGTCGGTCACCATGATCGTCTACGGTATCGCCACCGAGACTTCCATCGGTCGCCTGTTCATCGCCGGCCTGCTGCCGGGTCTGATGCTGACCGTTCTGTTCATGATCTGGGCGATCATCGACTGCCGCCGCCAGGGCTATTCCTTCGAACAAGCCGCGCAGCGGTTTACGCTCCGCCAGAAGTTGGAGGCGCTGCCTCGGGTTTTACCCTTTCTGGCCATCATTGTGGCCATCCTGTATGTACTCTACGGTGGGGTGGCGACACCGTCCGAGGCGGCCGGCGCCGGCGCCTTGTTCTGCATTCTTCTGGTGGTGGTGATCTACCAGTTGATTCCCAAGCGGCGCATCGATTTTGCCAGTCTGGGGAAAGTATTCGGTGACTCCATTCGCGAGTCGATCATGATCATGCTGATCATCGCCGCCTCGGAACTGTTTTCCTTTGCTCTGTCCTCCATGTTTGTGACGCAATCCGTCGCTGAGTGGATTGCGGCCCTGGAGGTCAACCGCTGGGTGTTGATGGGGATCGTCAATCTGTTTCTGCTGGTGGCCGGCTTTTTTCTGCCGCCGGTGGCGGTGATTCTGATGACGGCACCGATCCTGATTCCCATCATTCTACAGGCCGGCTTCGATCCCTACTGGTTTGCGGTGGTGCTCACCATCAACATGGAAATCGGCTTGATTACGCCGCCGGTGGGATTGAACCTCTACGTCATCAACGGCATCGCGCCGGACATCTCGCTGAAATCGATACTGGTCGGGTCGCTGCCGTTTGTGCTCTGTATGGTTCTGGGCATCCTGCTGTTGTGCGTTTTCCCCGGCATAGCCACCTGGCTGCCGGAGTACATGATGGGCGCGGCGATATGAACAGCGGCGGCCTGCTGCAAGATATCCTGATCAACGTTGCCGAGCGTGGACGCAGCCTGCTCGGGCCGACATCCTCAAGCAAAGCCTCGGTGGAGTCGATCCTCGAGCAATGTGACACACTCCTGACCAGTCGCGGTGAGGCGTCGGGCGTGGCCCTCGCCCGACGGCTGGTGGGCCAGTTGGATGCCCTCGGCGGGGATGAACACCTGGCGTTCTTTCGGGCGCTCTCGGAGCGCTATTCGCCCGATCCCGAGGCGGTTGGCGCCGCCGCAAAGGCCTACGCAGAGGCCGCGACGCCGGATAACCTTGCGCGCCTGCTCTCGGTGTCCGAGCCACCCCGCCAGGAATTGTTCCGGCGGCTGAACCTGGCACCCGGCGCCACGGCCGCTCTGGTGGCGATGCGCCGTGAACTCATTGGCCATCTTTCAGACGAGCCAGCCCTGAGGGTGGTGGACGCGGATCTGATCCATCTGTTCGTCTCCTGGTTCAATCGGGGCTTTCTGGTCATGCGCCGTATCGACTGGCAGTCGCCCGCGCACATTCTGGAAAAGCTGATCGAGTACGAGGCGGTGCACCAGATTGATGGTTGGGACGATCTGCGACGGCGACTGGCCCCGGCCGACCGTCGATGTTTCGCCTTTTTCCATCCGGCTTTGCCGGACGACCCGCTGATTTTTGTCGAAGTGGCCCTGACCGATTCGATCCCGGAGAACATCGCCGGTCTGCTGAGCGAGGATCGCGACGTGGTCACCGGCAGCCGTCGCACGGTGGCCGTGTTCTATTCCATCTCCAATTGTCAGGCCGGCCTCAAGGGCATCTCTTTCGGTAACTTCCTGATCAAACAGGTGGTGGAAGACCTCAGGCACGGGCTGCCGTCGCTCAAGTCCTTCGTAACCCTGTCACCGGTCCCGGGTCTCATCCGC
Organism: uncultured Gammaproteobacteria bacterium; assembly: GCA_963783675.1. Classification (GTDB taxonomy): domain Bacteria; phylum Pseudomonadota; class Gammaproteobacteria; order Competibacterales; family JAHEDQ01; genus JAHEDQ01. Next base: position 132,381 of record CAWAOU010000027.1, on the reverse strand, counting down.
TGGCTGCGTGCCACCGCGGACCAGGAGGCAACCATCGACGCTGTGATCCAAGCGCTGATGCAGGCGGACTGGCACCGCGATACGGGGATTGCAGAGACGCTGAAAAAGCAGTTGATGCCTCTGGCGGCCCGCTATTTTCTGGCCGAGAAACGAGCGGACGGAACCCCTCTGGATCCGGTCGCCCGTTTTCATCTGGGCAACGGGGCATCACTTCACCGGCTCAACTGGTTGGGCGATCTTTCCGCCAAGGGCATGCGCGAGTCCGCCGGATTGATGGTCAACTATCTGTACGATCCGGGCTCCATCGAAGCCAATCATGAAGCATATGCCGATGGGGGTAAGGTGGTCGCTTCCCGCGCTGTACGCGCCCTGCTTCAGACGCAGCGAACCAAGAAAGCCAAGGTAAGCCCCAATGCCTAACGTCCTGTTTGATGCTTTGCTCGGCGAAATCGCGAACCCAGACAAAGTCTTTCTCGATGTTCCGGGCGGGAACAGTGTCACCTACGCGCAAATGAAGACCATGTCGGCACGTGTCGCCGACGCTTTGCAGCGCCTGGGTGTGGTCCCCGGCGATCGGGTCGCAGCCCAGGTGCCCAAGTCCGTGGATGCGGTTGCCCTGTATCTGGGTGTGGTTCGCGCAGGCGCGGTCTTCCTGCCTCTCAACACCGGCTACACCGCCACCGAGGTGGCCTATTTTCTCACCGATGCGGCGCCGGCCGTGTTTGTGTGCGCGCCGGCTTCAGAAAGCGCTCTGGCCCCCATTGCCGCCAGTGTCAAGGCGCGGCTTCGGACCCTGGATGCGCAGGGTGAGGGAAGTTGGCCGGCGGAACTGGCCCGCAGTGCCGGCCGTTTTGCCGGGGTGGACCGGGTTTCGGACGATCTGGCCGCCATTCTCTATACCTCCGGTACCACCGGGCGCTCCAAGGGCGCCATGCTGACCCACGGAAACCTGCTGTCCAACGCGCAGGTGCTGGTGTCTTACTGGCAGTTCACCGATCGCGACGTGTTGCTTCATGCGTTACCCATATTTCATACCCACGGCCTGTTCGTTGCCCTTAACGTGGCACTGATCTCGGGTGCCAGCGTGATCTTTATGGAACGCTTCCAGGTGGATGAGGTCATGCGGCAGATGCCCCGTGCCACCAGCATGATGGGTGTACCCACCTTTTATAGCCGGTTGCTGGGTCAGTCGGGATTTACCGCCGAACTGGCCGCCGGCATGCGTCTGTTCGTTTCTGGTTCGGCACCCATGTCGGCCGAGGTGCACAAAGCCTTCATGGAGCGCACCGGCAAATCGATCCTGGAACGCTACGGCATGACCGAGACCAACATGAACACCTCCAATCCCTATAGAGGCGATCGACGTCCGGGCACGGTGGGTTTTCCCCTGCCCGGTGTGTCTTTGCGGATCTGCGATCCTGCCACGGGAGCGCCGCTACAGACCGGGGAGGTTGGCGTGATCGAGGTGTACGGTCCGAATGTGTTCCAAGGTTACTGGCAGATGCCGGAAAAGACGGCGACGGAGTTTCGTGACGATGGGTATTTTATCACCGGGGACCTGGGGCGGATCGACCCCGACGGCTACGTACACATCGTCGGACGGGACAAGGACCTGATCATCTCCGGCGGCTTTAACGTCTACCCCGCTGAAGTCGAAGCCGCCATTGATGCCGTGCCCGGTGTGGCGGAATCCGCTGTCGTGGGCGTGCCCCATGCCGACTTCGGTGAAGGGGTGGTGGCCGTGGTGGCGCCGCGACCCGGTGCGGACCTGGACGAGACCCGGATTCGCGACGCGCTGCGGGGCCACATAGCCGCATACAAGCTACCCAAGCGGGTCCTGTTCGTCAGTGAGCTGCCGCGCAACACTATGGGCAAGATTCAGAAAAACCTGCTGCGTGAGCAGTATGGTACCGCCTGCGAAGGCTCGCCCTGAGCACGGCAGCCCAGTCCTCTTCAATCATTCGTTCGCGCGTTGCTGGGCTCTGCTGACCAATTCTGCGCTTCATGGGTTCAATGTGCGGATCCCTAAGCTGTTGGCGGCTTGGCGGCACCGACCGGCAGATGCACATGCATGGGCCTCGTGGCAGAATGTCACCAACCCAGACACGGGCAGATGCCCGGCTGATCGATCGGGTCGGTGGCCGACACCGCCTTCGCCCCGAAAGCGAACCTATTTTGATGATCAAACACAGCAGGCGGCAGCGGGCGCTCTGACGGCGGCGCTTCGGGTCGTGTTCGGCGTCGATCACGCGTTCACGCTCGCCCAGTGCGACCGGCCGCTTTCGCGGATCTTTGCTGAATTCTCAATCTTTGGAGCGATGTAGATGAGCAATGCCTTTCACACCCTGATCCTGGGGGCGTCTTACGGCTCTTTGCTGGGCACGAAACTCTTGCTCGCGGGTCACCCGGTTACGTTGGTGTGTACCGCCTCGACCGCCGCCTTGATCAACAGCGAGGGTACGCGGGTACGCTTGCCTGTGCGCGGTAGAGACGCGCTGGTGGAAGTCGATTCCAGAGCGTTGCCAGCACAGCTCACCGCCGCCACACCGGATCAGATAAGCCCTGGGGATTACGAACTCATCGTTATGGGCATGCAGGAACCGCAGTACGGATCGCCCGGGGTTCGGGAGCTGATGGGGCGTATCGCCGCGGCGCGAGTGCCCTGTATGGCGATCATGAATATGCCGCCCCTGCCATTTCTCAAGCGCATCCCGGGTCTATCAATCGATGAGCTTGTTCAGTGCTATGCCGAGCCCGGTGTATGGGCGGACATTGATCCAGCCCTGGTGACCCTGGCGAGCCCCGATCCCCAGGCGTTCCGTCCCCCGGAGGAAGGCAAGAATGTGCTTCAGGTGAGCCTGCCGACCAATTTCAAGGTGGCGCGCTTCGATTCGGAACAACACACTGCGATGCTCAGGCAGATGGAATCGGACATCGCCGACATTCGCTTCGATCTTGACGGAGAGTCGGTCGAACTGCCGGTCAAGCTCAAGGTGCATGAGTCCATTTTTGTCCCGCTGGCGAAATGGAGCATGTTGATGACCGGAAACTATCGTTGTGTTAAACGTGAAGAAATGATCCCGATTCGGGACGCGGTTCATTCGGACATCGATGCCTCACGAGCGGTATACGATTGGGTCGGGGATCTGTGCGGCAAACTGGGGGCGGCCCCGGAAGATCAGGTGCCGTTCGAGAAGTACGCCAACGCCGCCCAGGGCCTGGCCAAACCTTCGTCGGCGGCACGGGCCTTGTTCTCCGGCGCGACCAACATCGAACGGGTGGACTGTCTGGTCAAGCGGATTTCCGGGCAACTTGGAATGCAGCAGGATTCGGTTGACGAAACCGTGGGTCTGGTGGACTACCATTTGGCAAGGAATCGCGAACACGCCGGATAATGGCGGGGGGTGGTGTCGCGTGTCTCAGCTTTTGGGGCGGTGCCGGATGTTTGATCCCAAGGATCCCGGCTACCGGACACGAGGTGGCAGGCACACTGTCAAGTTCCGGGGCAGCTTGCTCCGAATGAGCATCGCGTCCACAGGCGAGTCGGTCAAGCTCAATGCGAGGCGCCCAGAGCGCTTGGGAGGGGACCATGAATCAGGTGGCGTTTACCCGCATGATGGACGGCACTGCGGAGGACTATGCGCTTTTGGAGCGCATGGAACAGGCCTACTGCGATCTCCTGCCCGATCGTCTGTTGGCCGCACTGCGTCAGCTTGACGACTCATTGCCGGGCTATCAGGTCAGCCGTCTGGAGCACTGTCTGCAGGCCGCCACCCGGGCAAAGCGCGCCGGGGAGCCGGACGAAGTGGTGATGGCGGCGCTGTTGCACGACATTGGTGATGGCTTGGCACCGTACTCCCACAGCGAGATGGCCGCTGCGGTCCTGCGACCCTTTGTGTCGGATCGGGTGTATTGGATCGTCAAGCATCATGGCGTGTTCCAGATGTACTATTACGCCCATCACCTGGGGCGTGATCGAAACGCCCGGGATCGCTTTGCTGACCACCCCTGGTACGATGACGCGGTCCGGTTTTGCGAGGACTACGATCAAAACTGTTTCGATCCGAACTACGATTGGATGCCGCTGACGCAGTTTGAGCCCATGCTGCGGGGTCTGTTTGCCAAGCCCCGGTTACTGAACGCGGATAGCGCGCCCAGTGTTATCCCATAAGTTGCTTGCATCTCAGCAAGGCGAGACGCAAGCAGACGCTGGGTGTCTGGGCGCAGATGGAACTGTGCGGCGCCGCACCGGCGCTCAGGCCCGCAGGCGACTGTTGTCCGGGTCGTAGATCGGTTCCGAGACCACCGTCGCCGCTCTGCGCTGGCCGAAGATGTCCACCTCCAGCGCCGTGCCCGGTTCAGTGAGATCGATCCGCACATAGGCCAGGGCGATGCTCTTGCCGACGGTGTAGCCGTAACCGCCTGAGGTCACCAGGCCGACGGTGTCCAGGTCTTGAAACACGGTGGCGCAGACCGGAGCGTCGGTGCCTTCTGCCTCCACCAGCAGAGGGACGAGCCGTTGCCCGAGTCCGCCCTGCTGTTGCGCTCTCAGGGCCTCCCGGCCCGGAAAGGGGCCCTTATCCAGATCCACGAATCGATCCAGGGACGATTCCAAAGGTGAGTACTCGTCCACCAGATCCACTTTCCAGCCGCGGTAACACTTTTCCAGGCGCAGCGAATCCAGGGCATACATGCCGAAGTCGGCGATGCCCAGGTCCGCGCCCGCCAACATCAGACGGTCATACACGGGTTGCATCGAGGCCATGGGCAGGTGGAGTTCCCAGCCCAGCTCGCCGACATAGTTGACACGCAGTGCCCGCACCGCCATGAAGCCGATCTCGATCGGTTGGGCACTCAGCCAGGGAAAGGCGGCGTTACTGAGATCGGCGTCGGTAACCCGCTCCAGTAATGTGCGGCTCTCGGGGCCGGCGATCACCAGGGTGCCGTAGAGCCCGGTGACATTGTCCAGCCGCACCGATCCATCGGCCGGCAAATGCTGGCTCAACAACTGCTCGTCGTGCCATTCGGCACCGCCGGCACAACACAGATAGAACCGGTTTTCCGCCCAGCGGGTCACGGTGAATTCGCTTTGCACGCCACCCCGTTCCGTGCAGACGTAGCACAGGCCGATCCGACCGATTCGCGGCAGCCGTCCGGCAACGAGTCGGTCAAGATACTGGGCTGCGCCGGTGCCTGAAACCTCGAATTTCGCGAACCCGGGCAGATCCAGGATCGCCACCCGTTCCCGCACCGCCTTGCATTCCTGGCCCACGGCCTCGAACCAGTTGGTCCGGTGAAAGCTGGCCTGTTCGACAGCGGCCATGTCCTCGGGGGGAAACCATGCGGCCCGTTCCCAGCCTGCCCGGGCGCAGAACATGGCCCGCTTGGCTTTGAGTGTGCCATACAGGGGCGAGGTCTTGGCGGGTCGACCTGCGGGCCGCTCCTCGAAGGGAAAGTTGATGTCGTACTCGCGACTGTAGAGTTCGATGGCCTTTTGCCGGGTGTACTCCAGATTGGCGTAGTCGGTATAACGGCGCGGGTCCACCACCCAGGTGTCCCACTCGGCCTGACCATGAACAATCATCTCCGCCAGGCATTTGCCTGCGCCGCCCCCCTGGGCGATGCCAAAACTGAATGCGGCGCAAAGATAAAAATTGTCCAGGCCGTGAACCGGACCGATCAGGGGCAGACCATCCGGTGTATAGGGAATCGGTCCGTTGATGACCCTCTGCACGCCGCCCTCGGCCAGAATCGGGACCCGCTTCATGGCATCCTCGATATAGAACTCCAGCCGATCCAGTTCGGGTTCGAACAGCTCCATGGCGAATTCATCGGGTAGTGAATCCACCCAGCAGGCCTTACAGTCACGTTCGTAGGGCCCGAGAATAAGGCCTTTGCGCTCCTGTCGCAGATAGTAGGAGATGTCAGGGTCCCGCAGCAGCGGCAGATGCCCGTCCCAGTCCTCCAGTGCCGGAATCGCTTCGGTGACCAGGTATTGGTGCTCCATCGACACCACCGGGTGTCGCACCCCGACCAGCCCCGATATTTCGTTGACTCGGTAGCCACCGGCATTGACCACGATTTCGCAGCGAATGGCGCCGTCCGCTGTCTGCACCTCCCACTCACCTCCGGGTAGCTGGCGGATGCCCTCGACTTTGTTGTTGCGGTAAATCCGGGCGCCGGCCGCCCTCGCACCCCGGGCGAAGGCCTGGGTCACCTGACTGGGGTCGATATCGCCGTCGGTGGGATCCCACAGGCCGCCCAGCAGGTCATGGGTCTCCATGAACGGGAAGCGGTTCTTGAGATCCGCGTTGCTGAGCATTTCGAAATCGATACCCTGGGCCCGGGCCATGCCACAGACGTGGTGGAATTCTTCCATCCGTTCCCGGCTGTGGGCCAAGCGCACGCTGCCGGTCTGGTGATAGGTGATGTTGCTGTCGGTCAGCTCGCCCAGGCGGCCATACAACTCGTTGCCGTACCTCTGCAATTTGATGATGTTCCAAGAACCCGAAAAACTGGGGCAGTTACCGGCGGCGTGCCAGGTGGACCCGGCGGTCAATTCATCTCGCTCGATCAGTACGACATCATGCCAACCCAACTGGGTGAGATGCCAGAGTGTGCTGCAACCGGCGATGCCGCCACCGATCACCACCACCCGTGCCTGCGATTGAACCTCGTTTGCCATGATCTTTACCAACGTGTTGAGGCGGAATTCATGATGTCCGCCGGGAGCCGGATGGGAAATGCTGCGCGCAGTTTCTGATCCAGCGCTGGATCGATGTACTCAGGATAGTGGCTGGACAGGACCTGTTGCACCCGGTCCCGGGCTTTCTCGATCATGTCACGGGAGCCTTTTTCCACCCATTCCTTGGGGCTGAGGCGGTCGGCCACCTCGGGGTAGAAGTAGTCCTTCTGCATCAATTCCATGGTCTGACCGTGACCCAGGTAATGGTTGGGCCCACCGATGCAGACATCGCGCATGGCGTCGATGGACAGGCTTTGTTCGGTGATCTCGATTCCGCGGATGGTTCTCAGCACCGCGCCCAGCATATCGTTGTCTATGACAAAGCTCTCCAGACAACAGCCCAGCAGGCTGGCCAGCATACCGGCGGACTCATACACGATGTTGGCCCCGGCCTGACCGGCCAACACTGTGGTATAGGCTTTCTCGAGGCCGGATTGGGCGTCCGGCAGTTTCGAGTCTGCCATGCCCGCCGCAACGCCGCCGGGCAGATCGTAGAAGCTGGACATCTGGGCGCAGGCGGCCATCAACACGGCTTGTTCGCCGCTGCCGCCGCTCATGGCGCCGGTGCGCAGGTCGGAGATAAACGGCCATGTCCCGAAAATGGCCTTTGCCCCCGGCACGATGGCGTTGACGTAGACCAGGCCGGCCAATACCTCCGCCACCTCCTGAACCAGCGCGCCGGCCAACGATGCCGGGCTGGTGGCGCCGGCCTGACCCGCCGCCAGCAACAGCACCGGCATACCGGACTCCACTGCCACTTCCAGACAGCGGCAGGCGTCCTCGGCAAACCGCAGCGGCGGCACCACAAAGCAGTTGGACATGCTGACGAAAGGCCGCTCACGCCATTTTTTCTCGCCCCCGGCGATCATGTGTAGCATGGCCACCGATTCCCGCACATGGTCCGGCTCCACCCAGCTCGTGCCCACATGCTTGCGGGTGCCGGCCAGTGCTGCGTAGCAGGTGTTCAGATCCATTTCTCGCGGATCGACCAGGTCCCGGGCCACCACCGAACGCTGAAACATGTGGACATTGTCCAGGGTGTCTACCAGCCGGCTGATGTCATAGAGATCGGCCAGTGTAGTATCGCGGTAGGCGCGGGTCTGGGGATCCACCATGTGCACCGCGGCACCGGCCGTGGAGAAATGCACCCGGGTACCGGACAGGTCCAGGTCATGCTGCGCATCCCGGGCGTGGAGCACGAAGTTGCGCGCGGCGCTCGCCACTGTGTCTTCTACCAGGCTGCGGGGAAAAAGCAGGCGGCCCTCTTCTGTCAAACGCCCGCCGAGTGCCTCAATGCGTTGCACACAGCTGGGGATGGCATTTGCGATGCCGATGTTTTCCAGCACCTCAAGGGCCGCCGTGTGCACCCGGTCCATCTCGGAAGCGGTAAGAGGCTTGTAGGCGCCCCCCTCCAGGCCGGGCCGGACTGGCCTCAATTCAGGTGGAAGGGGCGCTCGGCGGGCCGCCTGACGATCGCTGCGGGCGTGCCCTCTGCGGCCACGGGCTCGGGTTTCGGACATGCACGGATCTCCCTTGGGCCGACAAAGCTGGATTCGGGTTTGGCTCATCAATCGTCTGGATTCGATCATAGTCCAAGCAGGACCGAGACAGATCCACGGAGTGTGGGCAAAGCGACGGCTTGTTGAATCGCGGCGACAGGGGGCGCCGGCCAGGTCTACAGCGCGGTCTCAATCGCTTGATCCACCGGCGCATGTCGCGTTTGCCGTGGAGGGTGGCCGAAACGTCCGCGATAGCAGCGGCTGAAGTGCCCGGGCGACACGAAACCGCTTGCCAGTGCGACCTCAGTGATGGACAAGGCGGTTTGTTCCATCAGTTGCCGTCCGTGATTGAGACGCGCGGCCATGTAATAGCGCGAGGGTGTGGTCTTCAAGTAGGCCTGGAACAGGCGCTCGAGTTGCCGTTTGGTGATGCCGATGGCGTCGGAAATCTCCGTCACCGTCAGGGGCTGTTCGATGTTGGCCTCCATCAGCGCGATGGCATCCAACACCCTGGGCTGGCGGATGCCGGTGCGGGATTCCAGGCTCAAGCGTTGCGGCACACTGGCGTCCCGTAAACGCCCGTGCATAAACATTTCGGACACAGCCATGGCGAGATCCCGGCCCTCTTGGCGTTCGATCAGATACAGCATCAAGTCCAGCGCAGCGGTGCCCCCGGCACAGGTCAGTCGGGGCCCATCGATCTCAAACAAGCGGTTTGAAATAACCAGGTCGGGAAAGGATTCGACCATGCCGGCGCGGTTTTCCCAGTGCACCGTGCAACGCCTTCGGGTCAGCAAATCCGCCTGGGCCAGGACATATGCGCCGGTGTCCAGTCCGCCCAGGATCGATCCGCGTCGATCCAGTTCCCTAAGCCAGTTCAGGACCTTGGGGTCACGGTGGTGATGGGGGTCGTGGTGTCCGAGTATCAGCAGCAGGGGTGTGGCCTTGACCTGGTCGATGGCGGCGTCGGCCTGCTGCTGCATGCCATTCGCAGCCCTGACCGGCTCTCCGTCACGGGTGATGACTTGCCAGCTATAGAGATTGCGTCCGCTCAGCCGGTTTGCCACCCGCAAAGGTTCCACCGCCGCGACGAAGGCCAGCATGCCGAAGCTGGGTTCGAGATAGAAGCTGACGGGCCGTTTCGCCGGCCCGGACGGATTGCCGAACTGTGCCGGCTGGCCGGGTGCTGGGATGCTCGTAGCTGTCATGCACCGGGGCCCTGGTCGGTTCAGCCACCGCGCAAGGCGGGCAGAATGGACAATTCGTCATCGGGACCCAGGGGTTGCGAGGCGAGAGCGGACGGCGGAACCACTTTGCCATTCACCGCGACCAGATAGGGCTTGTCCGTGGGAATACCCAGCTGCGTCATCACCGTGTGGGGGGTGGCAGGTGTCATCACATCCAGATCGGCCCGGTTCCGGCTCGAGCCCGGGGGGAGATGTTCACCCAGCATGCCGCCCGTGCGGACGCGGATGTTCATGCCGCGGCCTCTGTGGATGTGTTGCATTCGAGGTAGGCGTGGACGATCTGGTGTGGATCGCGCAGGAGTTCGTTCTTCCACTGTCCCAGGTTGACCCGGGTCTGGATCAGGCCTCGCAGAATCCCCACCTGTTGGGTCAAGCCCAGGCCGATGGCACCCACCAGATAATCGCCGTCGAACTCCAGCCGGAGGTACTTGAACTCCTCCTCGTTCAGGGCGCTCGCACTGTCGCCTCCGGGCACGCCCTGCCATTGACCGAACGAGCTGGAAATCAGCCCCAGAGTGTTGAGAACATTGATTGCCAGGCTGCCGCCGTAGACGGTATCGACATTGGCCATGTTGAGCCCAGCCACCTGGCCGTGATCGCCCGCGGTGGGCTGAATCGCATGGACTTCCCGCTGTCCACCGTTGAACACCGGCCCCTGGGCCACGTCTCCGGCGGCATACACGTCCCTTGCGGAGGTGCGCAAATGATCGTCTACCAGAATGCCCAGGTCGGTCTCGACGCCGCTGTTTTGCAAAAAGCCGATATTGGGACGTACGCCGGTGGCGCACACCACCAGGTCGGCTTCCAGCACGCCGCCGTTACCCACGGCGAGAGACAAACGCTGGGGGCCGGCTTTGATCTCGTCCACCTGGGTGCCGGTCAGTACCCGCACCCCCTTGGATTCACACCAGCGCTTGAGCAGTTCGCCTCCGGTTTGGTCCATCATCCGCGGCACCATCCGCGGCTCCCGTTCCACCACGGTCAGGGTTACACCCCGAGCCACCAATGCTTCCAGCACGATACAGCCGATAAAGCCCGCGCCCATCAACACCACCTGCTGACCGGGTTGGGCGCGCTGGGCAATGGCGCGGGCGTCAGCCAGTGTCCAGCAGTTTTCGATGCCGTCCAGGTCCATGCCGGGTATAGGGGGTTTGACCGTGTGTGAACCGGTTGCGATCAGCAGCCGGTCATATTCCAGGCGCTCGCCCTGCTCCAGGGTGACGGAGTGGGCCTGGGTGTCCACGCTGGCCACCCGACCCTGCTGCACCTGGATGCGTTGAGACTGGAAATGCGCCGGATCGGGTCTCAGATAAGTCCCCGCCTCGTCAACGTTGTTCGCCAGCAGATAGGGCAGGGCCATCCGTGAGTATGGGGCCTCCGGCTCGTCGCCAATCAGCACGATATCCGCTTCCGGATCCTGGGTACGCAGGGTTTCCGCGGCGATCACGCCGGCCGGACCGGCGCCGATGATCAAGTGTTTCATGCCTGGTTTTCCTCCAGCCCCAGTCGTTGCAGGGTCTCATGACTGGGTAATCCGTCCCGGGTCCAGCCTCGTAGCGCATAGTACTCGGGCAGCATGCGGTCCAGTTGACAAACCTTGCCCTCGGCGGTGCCGGAGGGGGCCGGGTCCTTGAGCATGCGGGGTGGCAAAGTGTCATCGGCGGCGGTCAGACCCGCGGCCAGATTGAAACGCCGTTCCAGATTCCAGATACGTTCACCGATCTCCAACAGCCGCGCCTCGGGCCAGTCCCCCTCGCAGGCGGCGTCGATTTGGCGCTGAAACTCAGGAACGCCCCAGGCCGCGGTGGTGAACAAGCATAGCCCGGTGGAATCGATCATGGCGGTCTTGTCCTGAGACACCTTGATCGGTTTCGCTTTGCCATGCCCGCTTTGGTCTTCCATATCCTCGGCGAACGCGTCGTGCCGCAGATGGCAGGCGCCCCGATTGCTGGTGGCGTACCCGAGTCCCATGCCCTGCAGCGCCCGGGAATCGTAGCCGGCGAACTCCTGTCCCTTGACCGACATGGACAGCTCGGGGTGCCCGTAGCGTTCGCACATGCGTTTCGAGCCGAGACCCAGAATCCGGCCAAAGCCTTCGTACTTTCCGGTTTTCTCCGCCATGATCGTCAGGGCTTCGGCATTGCCGAAGTTCAGGGCGATGCCATCGGTATCGGCGTCTGTGATCACCCCGAGTTCGTACAGTTCCATCGCCGCCGCCAGGGTCACCCCGAAAGAAATGGGATCCATGCCGTGCTCGTTCATCAGATAGCCGGCGAAGGTGAGCGCGTCGATGTCGTCAATACCGACCACTGGCCCGAATGCGAACGCGGTTTCGTACTCCAGACCGCCCGAGGCATGCCAGTACTGGGGTCGGTTAACGATGGTGAAGTGGGTCTTGTCGATGTGAGCGATGCGCCCGCAGGCGATGGTGCAGCCGAAACAGGCTTTGTTGGTGAGCAGGTTGCGATGGCCGTTGGGGTGCACCTCGGTCATGGCTTGCGGATTGAGTTTGTCCGCGCCCTCGAACTGGACCTCTTGAAAGTTGCGTGTCGGCAGCCCGCCAAAGGCCTGCATCGAGTCGATCATGGCATCGGTGCCACATTCGGTCAGTTCCTTGCGTCCGCTGCTTTCCGCCAGCATCTTGTGGGTGTCCCGCACCGCCGCCATGAAGCGCTCGGGCTGGTCAACTTGAACGCCCAGATTGCCCCGAACCGCGATCGCCTTGAGATTCTTCGACCCCATCACCGCGCCCACGCCGGAGCGCCCGGCGGCACGATGCAGATCGTTGACCACGCAGGCGTAGTACACGCCCCGTTCGCCGGCAACGCCGATGGAGGCCACTTTGAGCCGGGTGTCCTGGTGATGGGATTTCAACCAGGCCTCGGTGTCCCACACGGTTTGGCCCCACAGTGCCTGGGCCGACCGGATTTCCACGCGATCATCCACAATGTGGAGGTAAACCGGTTCCGGGGCTCGGCCCTGAATCAGCAGTAGATCGTAGCCTGCGTACTTGAGCTCAGCGCCGAACTTGCCGCCGGAATTGGAGCATGCGATCGCGTTGGTCAACGGCCCCTTGGTGACCACCGCGTAGCGCCCGCTGGTGGACGACATGGTGCCGGTCAAGGGACCGGTGGCGAAGATCAGCACATTGTCCGGGCCCATCGCATCCGCCGCCGGATCCATGTTTTCCCATAGATACTTTGAGGCAAGACCGCGTTCGCCGAGATAGGCATTGGCCCATTCCATGTTGAGCGGTTCCGCGACTGCGGTTCCGGCGCTGAGGTCGACCCGCAGAATTTTTCGTTGCCAGCCCATGATATGGATCTCCTTAAGCGCTTATGCCGCGGCCGAGCAGCAGTGGGTTGATGGCATGGGTTGCGGTGTCCGGGTCGCTCACCGTAATGGCTCCGGTGGGGCAGGCCACCGCGCACTGGGGGTCGCCGCCGCACAGGTCGCACTTGGCCACTTTGCCGGTGTGCGCCTCATAGTTGATGGTGCCGTAAGGGCAGGCCACGGTGCAGACCTTGCAGCCCACGCAGCGCTCCGCGTCGACTTCTTTGGCGCCGGTGGCAGCGTTCACGGTGATGGCCTGGACCGGGCAGGCGTGCAGGCACCATGCGGCCTCACACTGGGTACAGGTGTAAGGCACGGCACGGGCGCCGTGTTCGAATTCGAACACCCGGATGCGGGACTGCACCGGATTGAACATGCCCGTGTGCTGATGCGAGCAAGCCAGCTCGCACTGCAGGCAGCTCGTGCATTTTTCCGGGTCGATCAGTAGGGCCTTTGGCATTGCGTGACCTCGGTCTAAGGAGTGTGGCGCTTGCCCCATTCTAGCTGACCTAATCCGAGTCCACACTGGCCACTCGTGGGTGCTTGAGCTCAGGCGGTCAAAACCGCACACTCACGGCTTTGGGCGCCCCCGGGAGGGGAACGTGGTGCACGGGCTTGGTTTGATCGCGGAGTTGCAGCAACGCTTGGCAGTGACCGGTTATGTGGCCGATGGGCCGGTGGCGACCGCTTTGGTGCTGATGCAGAAGCTGGGTCGGCCGTTGCTGCTGGAAGGCGACGCCGGTGTGGGCAAAACCGCCGTGGCCTCTGCTCTCGCCCAGGTGCTGGACACCCGTTTGATGCGACTGCAGTGCTATGAGGGGCTGGATGTCAGCTCGGCCGTTTATGAGTGGAACTATCCCCACCAACTGCTCAGCATACGGCTGCAGGAGCAGTCCGGCCGGGACGAGAGCCTGGGGGAAGCCGAGATATTCAGCGAGCGGTTTCTGCTGCGCAGACCCCTGCTGGATGCCATTTCCCAGTCCCAGGCGCCGGTCCTGCTGATCGACGAAGTGGACCGGGCAGACGAGGAGTTCGAAGCGTTCCTGCTGGAGGTGCTGTCGGATTTCCAGGTCAGCATCCCGGAACTGGGCACCATTCGCGCAGTCACCCGGCCCCACGTGATTCTGACCTCCAACGGCACCCGTGACCTGAGTGACGCTCTGCGTCGCCGTTGTCTGTATCACTACCTCAACTATCCCAGCGTAGCGCAGGAGATTCAGATCATACGGACCCGAATCCCGGACCTGGATCTGAGCCTGGCCCGTCAGATCGTTGGATTCGTCCAGCTTCTGCGGGGTGGCGATCTGCGAAAACGCCCGGGCGTGGCGGAGACCCTGGACTGGACCGCCGCACTGATGGCGCTGGGCGTGGACTCCGTCAAGGACGACCTGGACACGGTCATGAGCAGCCTCTCTTGTCTGCTCAAAACCCGTGAGGACTTGAGCGGCACGGACCGGGCCACGGTGAAACGCTTGCTGGGCGCGGTCAGCCTTTGATTCCGGGTGATCCCGCACCCCAACAGCCGCGTCATCTGTCCGCTGCGGTTCGGGTTTCCCACTTTGTTCGCCATTTGCGCGAGGCCGGCTTCCGTCTCGGTGTGGGCGAGACGCTGGATGCCTTGCACTGGTTGGAACAGGGTGACGTCACAGACGTGAATCTGGTGCGAAACAGCATGGCCGCGCTGTTTTGCCGAAACCGCGACGAATGGGGTCGTTTTCCGATGCTGTTCGACCGATTCTGGTTGCCGGGCCACGAACAGCCCCTGGCTGCGGAGAATACGCCCAAGGCTGACCCGCGCATGGGTGGCACGGTGCGCGCTGCCGGTGCCTTCGCCGGACTTGGCCATAGTATGGACATGGACCTGTCCGATCCCGAGGAGACCGAGGGTGCGGCCCTGGGTGGGGCCGGCCGCAATGCGGCGCTGACCCACAGCGATTTCCGTTTCCTGACCGATGCTCGCGCAGCGGAGCAGATGCTGCGGCTGTCGGAGCAGCTCGCCCGCAACCTGCGCAAACGCCTGCAGCGCCGACATGCCCGCTCTGCCAACGGTTCGCGCATTCACTTCCGCCGCACCCTGCGCCGCAGTCTGGCGGTCGAAGGTCTGGCGCTGAATCTGATTCGGCAGCGGCCCCGGCGGCGGCTTCCGCGTCTGCTGCTGTTGTTGGACGTATCCCATTCCATGGCCCAGTACAGCCGGCTGCTGGCGCGGTTCACCCGTGGCCTGGTGCAGACGCTGCCGGACACCGAAGCATTTGTGTTCCACACCGAACTGCATCGGGTGACCGAGATATTCAGGGAAAGCGACCTTGAAACCCTGCGTCTCCGTCTCGAGGGTATGACCCAGCTCTGGTTCGGTGGTACCCGGATCGCGGAATCGCTCAAGGCGCTGAACGAAGGCTATGGGGCCCAGGTCATCGGTGGCCGAACCATTGTGATGATCATGAGTGACGGTTTCGATACCGACGCCCCGCAGGAACTGGCTGAGGAGCTGAGCCGAATACGGCGCCGCAGCCGGCGCGTGCTATGGATGAATCCGATGGCCGGGCGAGCGGGGTATCAGCCCGATGCGGCCGGGCTTGCGCCGGCTCTGGCCCATGTGGACCGAATGCTGCCCGCCCACTCGGTGGACAGCCTGGCGGCCCTGGCGGATGAATTGACGGGGTTTTAGTCTTATTCGATCTTCCCGTCCGATCTTCCCGCCCTACTTGAACTTCTTGATTTCACCGCTCTCCAGCCGCCTGAAGTACGAGTTCATCTCCCGCTTCACGATGGGTGCGAGGAAATAGAGTCCGAGAATATTCGGCACGCAGATCAGGAAAACCAGCGCATCTGAGATGTCGAGAATCGGTCCCAGCTGGACCACGCATCCCAGGGCCACGAACGCACAAAACAGCAGCTTGTAGATGGTTTGCCCGGTGTCACCTTCGCCAAACAGATAGGTCCACCCCTTGAGCCCGTAGTAAGACCACGAAATCATGGTGGAGAAGGCGAACAGCAGCGCGGCGAAGGCCAGCGGCAGTGGGAACCAGGAAAACTCGCGTTCAAACGCGGCGGAGGTCATCGCCACCCCCTTGGCTTCGCCCGCGAAACTGGGATCGGCCACCTGGGCCGTGCCGATGACCAGGGCAGTAATGGTGCAGATGACGATGGTATCGATAAAGGGTTCCAGCAGGGAGACTATCCCTTCTGTGACCGGTTCCTCGGTTCTCACCGCTGAGTGGGCGATGGACGCCGAACCGATGCCCGCCTCGTTTGAGAACACAGCACGCTGAAATCCAATGATCATGGCGCCCAGTGCGCCGCCCGCGACGCCTTCGCCGGTGAACGCACCGGTGAAGATATTGGCGATGGCCTGGGGGATGGTGTTTGCGTTCATCAGGATAACGATGATCGCGAACAAGCAGTAGAAAATGGCCATGAACGGGACGATCTTTTCGGTCACCCGAGCGATGGACTTGATGCCGCCGATGATCACGGAAAACACGATCGCCGCCAGAATCAAACCCACCAGCCAACCTAGACCATCCAGTGCGCCTCCGGCCACGTGGTTGAGCTGGACATAGGCCTGGTTGGATTGAAACATATTGCCGATGCCCAGGGCGCCGATGAATATGCCGACGGCGTAAAACGTCCCCATGAACTTACCGAAGCCCGCCATGCCGCGCTCCGAGAAGCCCTTGTTGAGGTAATACATGGGTCCGCCGGACACGTGCCCGTCGTCGAACTCCTGCCGGTACTTCACCCCCAAAGTACATTCCACAAACTTGGTGGACATGCCCAGAAAGCCGGCCACGATCAGCCAGAACGTGGCACCTGCTCCGCCCACTGTGACGGCGACCGCTACACCTCCGATATTGCCGATGCCCACGGTGCCCGAGACCGCCGTTGCCAGCGCCTGGAAATGCGAAACCTCGCCACTGCTGTTCGGGTCCGCGTAGTCGCCTTTGACCAGGGAGATGGCGTGCTTGAACCCTCGGACGTTGATAAAGCCCATGTACACCGTAAAGAACACGGCGCCGACCACCAGCCAGAGCACCACAACGGGGAGTTGCGCGCCCAGTATCGGGATCTTGAAAAACACGACTTGCCCGACCCACTCGGCAATGGGGGCGGTGGCCGCATTTATGGTTTCGTCGATGCCGGCATGGGCGTTGCCGCATGCCGCTATCAGCACTATGAATGTCAGGAACAGGCGACCCATGGACGAGCCCTCAAGTGTTGCGAAATGGTCGGGATTGGGTGGACGAATCAGGGCACGACCGTGACCGGCACGGGTGAGGTTTGCACCAATGCGGCTGTGACCGTTCCGAATATCATGGACCGCACCCGCGATTCACCGATGCGGCCGATGTAGATCTGGGACACGTCCAACTCTTTGGCCAGTTCCACCAGGGTTTCGGCAATTTTGCCGTGCCGGACCACGGTTTGGACCGTCATCCCAGCGTTGATCAAGGCGGCGGCTTCGGGCTCGAGTACGGCGGCATTGGCCCGTTCAATTTCCGATTCGCGCCGCTCGTGGCGTTCGGACAATTCCTCGGGGGTGTGAAAACTGTAGGGCGACCAATCGATGACGTAGGTCAGCACCAAATCGGAATCGGTCAGCTTTGCGTGTTGAACCGCAGCGTTCAGGGCGCGCCTGCCGCAGTCGCTGCCGTCCAAAGCGACCAGGAGTCTGTTTGACATGGAATGCCTCGGGAGTCGAACCGTACCCCTTCGAACCTAGCAGTAGTCCTGACGCTTTTCCATGTGGCGCGCCAAAACACAGCTGCAAGGAAGGCGAAGTGGTTGCCCCGAGACGCCAGGAATGACAGCGGCCAATGGGCCGGGCCGCAATTCCCCTTTGCCGGACCATGGACAGCCGTTGGCGGAAGCGGGCGGTGCAGGGCGATTGCCGGGTCTACGTCATCTGGCGTAGTCAATTGCGGCGCCCGCGTCCAGCAAGGCCTGCCGCCGGGCCCGGGAGTAGTCCCGGTAGCTCGGAAAATTCTGGTACTCGCCGTCCGCTACGAACAGCAGTACCTGATGAAAGTGGAAAATATTGAGCATGCCGTCCACTCGGATAATTTCCCGCCCCTGGTCGAACAGCACCAGACCGGGTCTGTAATCCAGCGCCAGTGATTTGGCCCAGGCCCGGGGCGTGGTCTGGTTGCCATTCACATCCACAATCGGCTGATCGGACAAAGCATCGAGTTGGACAAGGTCGAAGCCGGCGAGCGTGGCGCGGATCTCCGGATCCTCTAACTGCCGATCGTGGAACGGATCGCATTCATCGCAGTCGCCGTCTTCAAACAGTACCGCCACCGGCCGCGCACCCAGCGTGCTGAGGTCGGTGACCTTCAAAAACAGCGGATCATCCCTGAGTTCATACACTGGCGGCCGCTCAAGGGTGGCGGCGTATTCTGGGAGCGTAGAGGTTTTGTAGGCGGTGTTCTGCACATAGTCCAAGGCCGTTTTCATCGCCCTCGGCGATCGATAACCGTTGATCCGCAGCACCGGATTGCTGTCCGCGTCAAGGAACAGCAAGGTGGGCGTGGCGCTCACCTTGAGCAATTCGGCCAGTTGCTTTTCGGACAGCGAGGTCTCCGCGTCCAACGCGACCTCTCGATCACCCCGCACGTTGATCGCAATACAGTCAAAATGTGCCTGGATCTGGTCGACGAAATCCGATTCGGTAAAGCTCTCGCGCAGCATTTGAGCACAGTAGGGGCATTCGTCGAGATGGAGAAACAGCAGCACGTGACGCCCCGATGCCTCGGCTTCCGCCAGATCCTCTGGGATATCCAGAAAGCTGTCTTTGAACCAGGGCGGGATCTGGTAGTGAATTCCCCCCGTCATTGTTCCGGTGGTGGACGGTTCCGTGGCCGACACCACACCCGGTGTGAGCGCCAGGGTAAACAGCAGAATGATCAGGCCGATCAATGGTCGATGCATGTGTTTGCTCCTGGGTGCATGTCATCGGGTCGAGACCCGCCTTGCCAGCGCCGGGTCTGCCCGGAATCCCGATCGCGGATTGTCGGTACGAGTTTCACTCCTTGTACGAGTGGAATCATATCAATTCAACGGCCGCCGCGGCGACCCTGTCACCGGACGCGGCCTCGGGTACAATGCACGGCCGATTGATTGAACGACGTCCCAGTGTCCGCCCGAGCAAGCATCCCAAGAGAGCCCCCGAATGACCTATTGCCTCGCCCTCAGCCTGAACGATGGCCTGGTGTTTGGCGCCGACACCCGCACCAATGCCGGTGTCGACTATGTAACCCGATACAGCAAGCTGCATACGTTCCGCCCGGCCGATGATCGGGTGTTTGTATTGTTGTCCGCGGGTAGTTTGGCCACCACCCAGGAGGTCCTGAACCGGATCGGACGTGATCTGGATTCAAACGCGATAGAGAATCTGAACAGTTTTTCCTATCTGTTTGAAGTGGCGGGATATATTGGAAGAGTAAGCGGGGCGGTTCAGAATGACCACGCGGAGGGCCTGGGCCGCAGCGGGGTCAGCGGAGAAACCAGTTTTATCCTGGGTGGGCAGATCGGTACGCAGCCCCACGGGCTGTTTCTGATCTATCCCCAGGGCAACGCCATCGCGGCGTCACCGGAGACGCCGTATCTTCAGATCGGTGAAAGCAAGTATGGCAAGCCCATGCTCGATCGCATTCTAAGACCCGATATCGGTCTCGAGGAGGGGGCCCGGCTGGCCGTGGTCTCCCTGGATGCCACGGTACGCTCCAACGTGACGGTGGGCCTGCCGTTCGACATCGCCCTGTACAGGGCGGGATCCCTTGCTAACCCAGCCATTCACCGGGTGGCGGCGGACGATGCGGACTATGTCGCACTCAGGGAGGCCTATCAGAGTGGCCTCAGGGCCTTGTTCAATCAGCTTCCTGATCTTAACTGGCGTAACCAAGTCCCAGAGGATCCGCAGGGTTGATGCCCTCCATGAACGGATGCCGGCGCTCCTGGTGGGTGATCTGGTAGACCTGTCCGATCCAATTCCCAACCACAGCTTCCCCCGTGTCGTGCCAGGTGTTATTGAGACTCTGACGGAGCAGGGCTTCGGGCAGTTCCGGCGGTTTTGCGCCGGCGCTCAGAGCGTGCCGGACGCGGTCCTGGTATTCGTCCAGCAC
Organism: uncultured Gammaproteobacteria bacterium; assembly: GCA_963783675.1. GTDB lineage: Bacteria > Pseudomonadota > Gammaproteobacteria > Competibacterales > JAHEDQ01 > JAHEDQ01. The sequence continues at coordinate 112,433 of CAWAOU010000027.1, read as the reverse complement.
GGCCTGGTCCCGAAGACGGAAATAGTTGCTCGGAAACGGTGGGAAGTTCGGCGTCTGACCCTGGATGAAACGCCCGACCTCGCGCTTGTACTCCTTCAGCAGACTGATCGTGTCGTACTCGGGATGGCCTTGAAAGAAGACGATGCGGAATCCATCCTCGCTTACCGCCAGATGGACACCGGCTTCCTCACCTTCAGCCAGCACCCTTAGGCCGGCGTCTTCGAACTGCGTCCGATTGATCTCATTGAAACGGGAATGGGGCACGTGAAACCGGGTGTTCACGTCGTGTACCAGGGGATGGCCCGGTTCCGTCACATCATGGTCGAACACCCCCCAGCATTTCTGGTCCAGGCGTCGACGCTTCACCCCGTGCCTAAACTGGAGCACCGCATGGGTGGCCAGGCATGAGCACAGGGTTGATGTGACGTTATGCTCGGCCCAGTCGATTACCTCAATCAGCGGCGCCCAGAAAGGCTCGGCGGCCAGGTCGGGCTGTGTCACGTTGGCGCCAGTAATGATCAATGCGTCCAGACCGTCCTCGCGGATGCGTTCAAACGACTCATAGTGGGTCGTCACATAGGCCTCGGCCCCCGAATGCCGGGCCAGCGTCGGCACAGTGAACGGGTGCATGTGAAACTGCGCGATCGGGTTGCTTTCACCCACCAGCCGAAAAAACTGGCGTTCGGTGGCGGACAGGGCCGCATCCGGCATCATGTTCAGCAGGCCGATGTGCAGTTCCCGAATGTCCTGATGACGGGCCCGCTCCCGATCCAATACGGTCAGCCCTTGTGCCCGGAGACGGTCGAAGGTGGGAAGTTGTGAGTTGGCAACCAGGGGCATGGGGCGGTTTTCCGGATGGTTTGGGGTCAGGGTTGGCGGGCAACCACGGACTCCACCAGTTCGACAAAGCTTTGCTCATCCGTGACGCTGGCGAGATCGTCGGTGCTCACACTATAACCAAAGTCGCTTGCGATCTGCTGATAGCGCGGGGCGCGGGCCTCGAACAAATGAGGGAAAACCCAGCGAACGAAGGCGTCGGGCTCAACCATGGCCACATAGTCCAGCGCCTGTTCCTCCATGTAGCGGGTCAGGTGCTCGTCCAGAAACGCGGCCCGGTAGTAGAGGGGTTTGGGATTGGATTCGGCCCGGCGAATCAACTCGGCCTCGTTCTGTTCGCTTGCCTGGATGTAGAGGATCAGGGTGTGCTCGGCCAGCAGTTCCATCACCGTCGGGTCATCCAGCTCGCAGGCGCTGCCGCTGGCGTCGTTGACGAAGTGGTCATAACCGTAGAGATCATGGGCCCGATGGATGAACTCGGGCACGTCCCGCATTGCCGCCATTTCCGCTGCATGGTGCAGGTGTTGGCGACGCTTGAACTCGGGCAGCGACAAGCCCCCCAGTTCCGGATTGCCCAGCTTGCCCAGAAAGGCGGACAGGGGTTTCAGGTGATCGACAGAGATATTGTTGCGGATATAGATAGAGTCCGAACGCAGCAGATCCCGCAGGAAAGGCACTTGCATGGCCTGACGCTTGATGTCGTCGAGTATCGGCTCGTCCAGATAACGGGTGCCGATGCGATAGTCCACCGAATAGTGAAACCAGTGGGCGCAGCGCAGGATATTGGCCAGACGGGTCTTGCCCACGCCTGACATGCCCAGCACGGTGATGCGTTTGTTGGGCCAGCGTTTGAATTGATCTGCTGTGAGTCTCACGCTGTGATTCCGAGTGGCTGTCCTTCCCGGGCATAGGCCCCGGCATAGGCCCCGAGCATAGGCCCCGCAGCATAGGCCCCGAGCATAGGCAATTCGCGAGCGGACGGATGATACACCGGCGCACGGCGACGGTGCCACGGCTGGTTCAGTCGGTGTTGGTGGCAGGCGCGGTGATGGTATGACGGTAGCCGTGCCAAGTGGCGTATCCGATGATCGGCAGCGCCAGCACCAGGCCCAGCAGTCCGGTGGCCAGGCCCAGGCCGATGCACAGGACGATAAGGAGCGCCCAAAATGCCATGGCCGCTTTGTTATTCAGCACGGCGTTGATGCTGGTGAGCACCGCGGTGATCACGTCCACATCCCGATCCATGATCATGGGCAGGGAAAAGGCGCTGACGGTAAACGTCAACGCGGCGAAGATCGCACCCACCGCGCTGCCAATGGCCAGAAACGATGCGATTTCCGCCAGGCCCGTGTCCGGACCCATGGGAAAAAACACATGCACCATGGACGCGGCGCGCGCCCACAACAGCAGCACGATGAACAGCACCAGGGCGAACATGGCGACGTTTGGAATGGTCCGGCGGCTTTCCGCAAGGCAATGACCCAGGGTCGGGCGCTTATTGTCCCCGAGTTGACAGCTCACCGCATACAGTCCCACGGCGATTGCCGGGCCCACCAGCACGAATCCCGTGATCAAGCTGAACAGCAGCACATAGCTCTGGGCGCTGATCGACAGATAAATGATCAGGTAGCCGAACAACACGAAGGCGCCGCCGTAGGCAAGACTCAGTCCCGGGGCATGACGAAAGTCCTGCCAACCCAGGCGCAACCAGTCCAGTGGATCGGTGAGCGCCAACGGACGCGAAGGATAAAACATGGGCGGCGGAGTTTCAGCGGCCGATGTATCCGCCTGGGTCGGGGTCTTTGCCACGTTTCAACCTCCTGCGTTGGGTCCGCTGCCCTCAGTCACGCCGCATTGGGTCGCAATCGTCAACTGATTCGAGACTGATGGAATAGTCCCATTTTCCGTGGGTGATTGCATGTCCGACAGCCGGGGGGGTAACCGTACCTGACGCTCCCGTCCGTCCGTTCAGTCCACACCGGCGCCCTTTTGTGCGATGAATAACCGTTTCATGAAGGCCGCGGTGTGGCTTTGCCCGCCGTCGGCGGCGAGCGCGGCCGGTGGCGCCGATACCACTACGCGGCCACCGTTCTCACCGCCCTCCGGCCCCATATCGACCACGTGATCGGCCTCGGCAATCAGGTCGATGTTGTGTTCGATTACCAGCACGGTGTTGCCCTGGTCCACCAAACGGTGGAGCACCCGGATCAGATTCTCCACATCCGCCATGTGCAGACCCACGGTGGGTTCGTCCAGGACATAGAGGGTGTGCAGGGTCGGTTTGCCACCGTTGCGCCGTGCCATCCGGGTCGGCGCTTTCGCCAGCTCGGCCACCAGCTTCAATCGCTGCGCCTCGCCACCGGACAGCGTGGGGCTTTGCTGACCCAGAGTGAGGTAGCCCAGGCCAACGGCCTGCATCAGCTCCAAGGCAGTGTGAATCCGGGGATGCGCTTCGAAGAATGCCGCAGCCTGATCAACGCTCATGGAAAGGACTTCGGAAACCGTTTTGCCCCGATAGCGCACGGCCAGGGTTTCCGGGTTGAATCGTCGCCCGCCGCATTGCTCGCAGGGCACTTTGACATCCGGCAGAAAACTCATTTCGATCCGCGAGTAGCCCTGACCGTCACAACTCGCGCAACGGCCACCTGCCACATTGAACGAGAAACGGGCGGGCCCGTAGCCGCGAATCTGGGCCTCGGTGGTGTCGGCGAAACGTTTTCGTATGGCATCCCAGATGCCCGCGTAGGTGGCCGGACACGAGCGCGGAGTCTTGCCTATAGGCGTCTGATCGACTTCCAACACCCGGTCGACGGCCTGCCAGTTTCGGATTGCCTTGCAACCCCACAGTCTTTTGCGGACGGGTTTTCGGCGATTGGCCAGGAGCTGTTTCAGATTCCGGTATAGAACATGGCGCACCAGGGTGCTCTTGCCGCTTCCGCTGACGCCGGTGACACAGACCAGGCGTCCAAGCGGGAACAGCACATCCACCTGTTTGAGGTTGTTCAGGTCAGCCCCCTCGATTCGTATGGGCTTGTGATCGCTGGGTCGCGATGGGTGCTCGATCAAGGGATGGGGCAGGGGCTTGGCCAGATACCGTCCAGTCACCGATTCCGGCGCGGCGATCAGGTCGTCTACGCTACCCTGTGCGACCAGCTGGCCACCGCCGATGCCCGCGCCGGGGCCGATGTCGATCAAATGCTGTGCCCGGCGTATGGTCTCCTCGTCATGCTCCACCACCACCACCGTGTTGCCCTTGGCCTGGAGCCGTTCAAGCGTGTCCAGTAACAGTGCATTGTCCCGCGGGTGCAGGCCGATGGTGGGTTCGTCCAGCACGTAGCAGACGCCCTGCAGGGTCGAGCCGAGTTGCGCCGCCAGTCGTATGCGTTGGGCCTCGCCACCGGACAGGGTGGGGGCGGAGCGGCCCAGGCTCAGATAACCCAATCCCACCTGGTCCAGAAAACTCAGTCGGGCGCTCAGTTCCGCCACCGCGTCCCGGGCAATGGACCGAGCCCGTGGTTCCAGCGCCAGATCGGACATCATGCCCGCCGCCTGCTTGACGCTCAGGTCTGTGTAGGCGTCGATGGAGCGGTCCAGAAACCGCACGGCGAGGGCCTCGGCACGCAGCCGCCGGCCGTCGCAAGTCGGACACGGATCGGATGTTTCCGCCGCCCGCCAGTTTCGCTCTTCACCGCTTTGCTCCGCGTCGAACCCATCCAGCACCAGGCCGGTTCCAAAACACTCTTGGCACCAGCCGTGCTTCGAGTTGAAGGAGAACAGCCGAGGGTCGAGCTCTGGGAAACCCCGCTCACACAGCGGGCAGGCCCGATGGGTGGAGAACAGCCTGAGGTCGGATCCGTCACCGGAGCGGGCCGCGACTTTCACCACCCCCTTGCCTTCGCTCAGAGCCTTCAGCAGCAGTTCGGACAAGGCTTGTGTTGCCTTGGCATGGGTGACACAGGGCCCAAGCGGCAGGTCGATATCGTGTTCGCGGAACCGGTCCAGGCGCGGCCATTCGTGGGTTGCCAAATCATGACCGTCGACCCGGAGCCTGGGGTAACCCTTGCCAGCCGCCCAGGCGGCAAGGTCCTTGTACAGGCCCTTGCGCGACACCACCAGGGGCGCCAGCAGGTCCACTTGCTGGTCTGGAAAGGCGCTCTGGATCGCGGACACAATCGCCGCGGGCGCCAGGGGCTGAATCGGGATCGCACAATCCGGGCAATACTGAACGCCGAGTTTGACGAACAGCAGGCGAAGGAAGTGATACACCTCGGTCAGGGTCGCAACCGTGCTTTTGTGCCCGCCTCGGCTGGTTCGTTGTTCGATCGCCACGGTGGGGGGCACGCCGCGCACCGAGTCCACATCGGGCCTGGAAGCGGGCTGGACAAATTGGCGCGTGTACGCATTGAGGGACTCCAGATAGCGGCGCTGGCCCTCTGAGAACAACACGTCGAAGGCCAGCGTGCTCTTGCCGCTGCCGCTGACACCCGTAATCACCGTGAATGTGTCGCGGGGCAGGGTCAGGTCCAGATTCTGCAGATTGTGTTCGCGGGCGTGGCGGATGCGGATCAATCCGTCATCCGCTGGCGCCGAGCGGTGGGCTGTTTGGTCATTCGCCGCGGGCAGGTTGTTTCCGCGCCGGGCCTGGTCGCGGCGCAGCGCCTGCCCGGTGTGACTCTGCGCCTGTTCGGCCAGGGTCGCAGGCGTACCCTCGAACACCACCTGCCCACCCTCTTCACCGCCCTCCGGGCCCAGATCGATCACCCAGTCCGCGACCCGAATGACGTCCAGATTGTGTTCGATGACCACCAGCGTGTGCCCCCCCTCCAGCAAACGCTGAAAGGCACCAAGCAGCGTGTTGATGTCCTCGAAATGCAGACCGGTGGTGGGTTCGTCGAACAGAAATAAAGTGGGTTGACCGGCGCCACCCCGTTTGGCCAGATGGCCGGCCAGCTTGAGGCGTTGGGCCTCGCCACCGCTGAGGGTGGGGACTGGTTGGCCCAGCCTCAGATAGTCCAGGCCGACGGCGCACAGGGGCTCCAGAGCCCGGTGTATTTCTCGACCTGTGCGGAAAAACGCAATGGCCTCGGCCACGGTGAGGTCCAGCACCTCGGCGATGGTCAGGGCCATGCTGTCCGCCGAGTCTCCCGACAACCTGACCTGGAGCACCTCGGGTCTGAAGCGTTTGCCGTCGCAGTCGGGGCAACGCAGATAAACGTCGCTGAGAAACTGCATTTCAACCAGTTCAAAACCGTTTCCACCGCAGGTGCCGCAGCGCCCGTCGCCGGCATTGAAACTGAAGGTTCCGGCCGTATAGCCACGTTCGCGGGCCAAAGGTGTGCTGGCAAACAGCTTGCGGATTCCGTCGAGGGCGCCCACGTAGCTGGCGGGATTGGAGCGCGTCGTCTTACCGATGGCCGCCTGGTCCACCATCACCACCTGGGTGATAGCGTCCGCGCCGGTGATGCCCCGGTGTCGTCCCGGGTTGTCCACCGGCAGCCCCTGGTTTCGCAGCAGGGCCCGGTAGCAAACATCGTGTATCAAGGTGGACTTGCCCGACCCGCTGACCCCGGTGATACAGTTCAGGTGTCCCAGGGGCAGGCGCACATCGATGTTCTTCAGATTGTGCTCTGCGGCGCCCAGTATGGTCAGCCAGGCGGTTGCAGGGCCGGGCACCTTCGGAGCCCGATCGATGGTGACCTGTGCCCGCCCGGTCAGATGGCGCGCTGTGGCGGTCTCGGCCGTGGCGAGGGCTGCCGGTGTGTCGAAGAACACGACATGACCGCCCCGTTCCCCAGGCCCTGGGCCCAGGTCCAGTATCCGGTCAGCCGCCAACATGATCTCGGGATCGTGTTCGACCACGACCAGCGAGTTGCCGGCATCCCGCAGTCGGTGCAGTACCTCCACCACCCGCGCCATGTCCCGTGGGTGAAGCCCGATACTGGGCTCGTCCAGAACGAACAGGGTGTTCACCAGCGCGGTGCCAAGGGCCGTGGTGAGATTGATGCGTTGAACCTCGCCGCCGCTCAGGGTCCGGGACTGCCGATCCAGGGTCAGATAACCCAGGCCTACCTGGACCAGATAGGTAAGCCGCGCTTGGATTTCCGCCATGAGTTGGGCGCTGGCCCGGTCCAGCGGCGCCGGCAGCTTGAGGGTATCGAACAGAGACTTGCATCGGGCCAGGGGGAGACACATCACATCGTGCATGGTCAGCCCGGGGAGGGCCTCGAAAACCCGGGCGGGCAGCGTGTTTCTTGCCGGGACGAACCGTTGCGACCGACCCAGGCAGCGGTCGGCCTCGGTGCGCGAACCGAGTCGCCACAGCAGCGCCGTCGGTTTCAGACGTGCGCCCGCGCAGTCCGGGCAGGTTTCGTAGGATCGGTACTTGGAGAGCAGTACCCGGATATGCATCCGGTAGCTCTTGCTCTCCAGCCAGTCGAAGAATCGGCCCACGCCGTACCAGAGGCCGTCCTCCCATTCCCCTTCACCGTCGATAACCCAGGCCTGGGCCGCGGGATCGAGATCGCGCCAGGGCGTATCCGTGGGTATGTCCCGCAGGGCGGCAAAACTCATCAGTGCCTCCTGGCACTCAATGTAACTCTTGGTTTGCCAGGGACGGATCGCCCCCTGGCGCAGGGACAGGCCGGGGTCAGGGATCACCAGGTCGTAGTCGATGCCCATGGTGCGGCCGAAGCCGCGGCAGCTTTCGCAGGCGCCCACCGGGGAGTTGAACGAGAACAGGTTGGAGGTCGGGTCTTCATAGTGCAAATCGCAATCCGGACAGTGCAGATCGGTGGAAAAACGCCACGGCCCGACCGTTTGTCCGTCGCCGGCGGGGGGGTGAACGCTGACCCGGCCCTCACCTCGCAGCAGGGCCTGTTCCAACGCCTCCAACAGACGTCCCGCGCCGATCCGGAGTGAGCCGCAGGCGATCCTGGAGGATCTCGGCCTGGTCACCCTTGCGTCCCAGTACTCGGGTGTAGCCCAGGCTGGACAACAGGGCCTTTAAGTCCAGGTCGGAGACGGACGCTGGAACCGCCAGGGGAAAGCTGATCATGATCCGGTCGCCGTCCGGGTTCCCGAGCCGGGCATAGACCGCATCGGCAACCGCCTCGGGGTGATCGCGCTGCACCGGATTGCCGCAGCCGGCGCAGTGGAGGGTCGCGGCCCGGGCGAACAACAGTTTCAGGTGGTCGTTCAACTCGGTCATGGTCCCCACGGTCGATCGTGAGGTGCGGACCGGATTGGTTTGATCGATGGCGATGGCCGGCGGCACGCCGTCCACCCGGTCGACCCGGGGCTTGTCCATGCGGTCCAGAAACTGGCGGGCGTAAGGCGAGAAGGTCTCCACGTAGCGCCGTTGCCCTTCGGCGTACAGGGTGTCGAAAGCCAGCGACGACTTGCCCGAACCGCTGACCCCGGTGATCACGATCAGTTCACGGGTCGGCAGATCCAGATCCAGATTCTTGAGTGTGTTCTGGCTTGCGCCGCGGATGCGGATGAATTCCTTGGACATGGTGCCGGATCCGCCTCGCCCCGAAACCGCGGTGGAAGCCGGGGTTTCGGGGCCGACTCGGCTCAGCCGCGGTCGTCGGCCGGAGCGGCCGGTGGTGGCGTATCGGCACTGGCCGCGGCTGCGGCCACGGCGCTGTCGGGGGTGCCGGGCGAGGATTCCACGATCACCCGCCGCGGCGCGAACTTGATACCGTTGGCCTCGAATGTCTCCTGAATCTTCCGAAACGCCTCACGGCGCACATAGAACTGCTGGCCCGGGATGGCGGTGAATTTACAGCGTATGATCAAGGCCGAGTCGTCCATGCGGTTGACGCCCTGGGATTTGATTGGCTCCATCAACAACGGGCCGAACACCGGATCGTCCATCATGGCGATGCCCACTTTCTTGATCAGCTTGCGGACCTTTTCGAGATCGGTCTCGAAAGGTATTCGAAGCTCGAACTTCATGATTGCCCAGTCACGGCTGAAATTGGTGACATGCTGGATTTCGCCATAGGGCACGGTGTGCACCGGTCCGTTGTGGTGACGCAACTGCAGCGAGCGAACGGATATCCGCTCCACCGTGCCCTTGACCGATCCGATGTCCAGATACTCGCCCTGCCGGAATGCGTCGTCCATCAGGAAGAAGGCGCCGGAAATGATGTCCTTGACCAGTGTCTGGGCCCCGAACCCGATGGCCAGACCCACTACGCCGGCACCGGCCAGCAGCGGCCCGATGTTCACGCCCATGGCGGAGATGATGACCATGATGGTCACCGTCACCAGGGTGATAAACAGGACCTTGCGGGCAATCGGCATCAGGGTGCTGATGCGTGATGCGCCAGTGCCGCCGCCTTCATCGCCCGGCCCCGTGGCCTCGCTATCCGGCATGTACGGATCCATCACCCGCCGTATTACCGCCCACACCAGGTAGGCGAGAAACACCGCCACCAGTATTTCCACCATGCCGCCCAGCAGCTTGCCGCCCAGGGTGTGTTCGCTCAGGCTGGCGAAGTCCACGCCCCATTCGCCAGCCACAAACAACACGGCGGCGAGGATCAGAGCAATGCGTACGCCCCGCACCAGGACATCGACCAGGCTGCTTTGGGATTTGTCTGCCTCGGGTTCGGCGTCCGGGTCGTGTGCCCCATCGGCGGCGCGACAGCGTATCAGCGAGCCGATCAGTGCCAGCAGCACGGGCAAAAACAGCAACACCATCAACGTCGTCAGGCCGGCGCCTGGGTTCCAGGTGCCACTGAAGCGGGCGTATAAAATGGAGACGGTAAGCAGTGCATAGGCCAGCAGATAGGGAATGTGCCAGGCACGTGCCAACAGGGCGATCGCAGAGCCGCTGCTCGGCGCCTCATCAGACGAACCCAGGATCAGCTTGCCAATGGGTTTTCGCACCTGCCAGGTGAAGGTCACCATGAGCACCAGCCAAAGCGAGAGGATAACCACCAGGTGGAACATGAGCGCCTCGTCCGAGGCTCCGCCGATTCGAAGCAGCTGAGACAGTATCGTCTCGATCAGGAAAAACAGGCCGATCCAAACGAGGCGCTTGTACACCAGCAAGGCGTCCGCGTCGTCCAGGGCGATGTTGCGCAGGTCGCTGCGCTGCGGTTCAAGTAATGCACGCGCCGTCACCTGCAGCAGGCGGAACATCACTACGGCTTTGAGCGCGGTCATCATCAGGATTCGAATCGGCTCGAATCCCTGGTGGAGCACCACGAACGCGACGAACGCGCCGGCGCCCAGCACGGCGACGCCCGCCAACCGAATCAGATACCGGGCGAACAGCGGTTCGACCCGGCGTATGGGTGGCAGGCTCAGTGCCTGGCGCTCCAGCCGCGCCCGGCTGGCGCCGGTGGCCCTGAGATAGCCGTACTCGCAGAGCAGACCGAACAGCACCACAGCAACGATTCCGAACACGACCACCAGAGGTCTGACCGTGGGTGCACCTTCCGGCGCCAGACCCCTGTATATCGCTCCGGGCAAGCTCGCGATCTCGGGGGCAGCGGTCCATGCGGTGCCAAAACCGACGCGCATGGCCTGAGCGACACCCAGAAACGGGTCAGCCTGGGGCGCTTCGGTCGCCGCGGCGGCTGCATTGCGTTCCAGCATTTCCAGCACCAGGCCGCGGACCTGTTCGTCGCTCAGGCGGGCCAGCAGCGCTTCACGCTCGGCCGGTGAGAGATCCTGATCCAGTGGCGAAGGCCCGGACTGAGGCGCCGAAGCGGTCGCCGCTGCCGCGACAGCGGGAGACGCAGCGAAGCTCGGAACCGTTGCAAACAACACCAGCAGCAAGACGGCTGCGAACGCCGTGTAGGTCCGGTCAGGCATTGTTGATTGCAGTATCTTCATGGTTGAAACCGTGTTGGGCTGGCTTTTTGCAACAAGAAGCGCGGGCATTGGCTGCGGGCTTGGTCGGGCGCAGTGCGGTGAATGGACCGTCCCCTTCAAAGGGCGACCTGATCCATAGTTTGGATGAAATGCTGTGCGGCGCCCAGAAGCCCCGCGTCATCGGTGGTGATGACGAATGTCGGGACCGCCTCAAGATACCCTCGAAAGCGGCCATGATCCAGGAAACGTTCTCGGAACGGGGATCGATCGAATGCCGGCCCCAGTCGGGGCACGATGCCGCCACCAATGTAGACACCGCCCCGCGCCCCCACGGTCAGGGCGAGATTGCCGCTGAGGGTGCCCAGCATGGCGCAGAAATGGGCAACGGCCTTGGCGCACAGGGCGCACCCATCTTGCGCCTGTTGCAACACCTGCGGCGGGGTGACGGGCGCGGCAGGCAGGCCCGACTGCGCGCGCAGCGCATCGTGGAGGTTCACCAGGCCGGGGCCTGAAACAACACGCTCGCCGGAAACGTGACCGTATCGTTTGCGCAGGGTCAGGAGCAGCTCGTCCTCGACGCGGGTGCATGCGCTGTAGGTGACATGGCCACCTTCCCCCTCGATCGCCAGCCAGGTTTGGTTTAAGGGCACCGCTGTGGCCACGCCGAGACCCGTGCCCGGGCCTATGACCGCCTTGGGTGTGTCCGCCGCCGCGCGACCGCCCCCCACCTGTCGGACATCATCCGGCCGGAGTTTCGGCACCGCCAGCGCGAGGGCGCGAAAATCGTTGATAAGCAGCAGTCGATCCAGCTTCAACCCGTGCCGAAGTGTATTCGGAAATCGCCAGGGATGATTGGTGAGTTCTGCCGCGTCCCCTTTCACCGGCCCGGCGACGGCCAGGGCGGCATTGTCTGGCCGGTCCCCTCCGATCATGGACAGATAGCGTTCGATAGCCGAATCGGGCGTCGGGTGTTCCCGGGTCGGGATCACCCGTTTCCAGGTCGGCATGATCTTGCCGGGCTCAAGCAGTGCGAAGCGGGCGTGAGTGCCGCCGATGTCACCCAGCAAGGCCGGTTTGGGGCCCTCGGAATGCGGCTGCGTCATGGTTTGATCGGGGAGCCGACCCGGACCAAACTGCCCGCCCCAGGCGCCAGGCGCGACAGGATTTGCTCCGGTCCATCTGTTGATGTGCCTGGGTTGATGTGCACAGGTTCGGTGCGCTAGAGCCGATCCACAACGCCTGCGAGCAGCGATCTAACCTCTTCCGCCACCTCACCCAGGACCGGATTGTCGATTGCCTGCATGGATGCGATCGGGTCCACCGCCGAGACTTTGATACGGCCATCCGGGGTTTCCTGCACCACCACATTGCAGGGCAGCATGCTGCCGATCTCTTCCTCCGCCTGCAGGGCGCGGTAGGCATAGCCCGGATTGCAGGCCCCGAGGATTCGATAGTTGCGGAAATCCACATCCAGTTTGTTCTTGAGTGTCGCTTTGACGTCAATCTCGGTCAGCACGCCAAAGCCGGCGTCCTTGAGGGCCGCAGTAACCCGCACTATGGTTTCGTCGAATCCGCCATCAAGGGTCTTGCTGAAGGTGTAGGCCATCGGGTTTGCTCCTGAGTTGGTTTAATGAGGGTTGGTCCAGGGAATGCGGTCAGCCCGAGCCTGCTCGGGCCAAGGCCTGCTCGAGATCCCAGAGGATGTCGTCCAGCGTCTCGATCCCCACCGAAATGCGGACCATGTCGGGGGTGATGCCGGCGGCGCGCTGTTCCGCTTCACTCATCTGCCGGTGGGTGGTGGACGCCGGATGGATCACCAGCGTTTTCGCATCGCCCACATTGGCCAGATGACTGAGAAACTCCAGGGACTCGATAAAACGAACGCCCGCGGCCTGCCCGCCGTCGATGCCAAATGTCAAAATGGCGCTGGCGCCCTTGGGCAGGTAGCGACTGGCCAGGGCGCGGTACGGGCTGTCCGCCAGTCCAGGGTAATTCACCCAGGTCACCGACCGGTGCCCTGCCAGGAACTCGGCCACCGCAATCGCGTTGCTGCAATGGCGGTCCATGCGCACCGGCAGGGTTTCCAGACCCTGCAGCAGCAGGAACGAATTGAATGGGCTGATGGCAGGTCCCAGGGTTCTCAGGGTCTCGACCCGCGCCTTCATGGTGAAGCCAAAGTCGCCGAAGGTCTCGTAAAAGCGAACGCCGTGATAGCCCTCAGAGGGTTCGGTCATCATCGGAAAATTGCCGTTGTCCCAGGGGAACCGCCCGGACTCAACGATGATCCCGCCCATGGTGGTTCCGTGTCCTCCGATGAACTTGGTGGCGGAGTGGACCACGATATCGGCCCCGAAATCCATGGGGCGGCAGAGATAAGGCGTGGCGAAGGTGTTGTCCACCACCAAGGGAATGCCGGCGTCGTGCGCCACCTGGGCGACCGCTTCGATGTCCAGCACGTCGATCAGTGGGTTGCCAAGCGTTTCACCATAGACCGCCTTGGTGCGAGCGGTGAGGGCCCGGCGGAAGTTGTCCGGATCGGTCGGATCGACGAACACCGCATCGATTCCGAACCGTCTAAAGGTGACTGCAAGTTGCGAGTGTGTTCCGCCGTACAGGCTCCGGGACGCAACGATTTGGTCGCCGTTTTCAAGCAGCGTCAGCAGGGCCACCATCTGGGCCGACATGCCGGTGGCCACCGCCAGTGCCGCGCGGCCGTTTTCCAGCGCGGCCATGCGCTCTTCCAGCACCGCCGTGGTGGGATTGCTGAGGCGCGTGTAGATGTTGCCGAAGGTTTGCAGATTGAACAGACTCGCCGCGTGATCGGCATCGTCGAACACGTAGGAGGTGGTCTGGTAGATGGGGACGGCGCGAGCGCCGGTGGCCGCATCCGGAATCTGTCCAGCGTGCAGGCAAAGCGTTTCCAAACCAAATGTGCGGTCGGCCATGGCCAACTCCTTGAGGGCTAGGGCCTGTTAACACTGTGCGGACGCCCAGCGTTGGCCCTCAAATCGGGCCACGCAAGGCGCGCAGAGCGCAGTTTGGATATTCCAAATAATCGATGTGCAACGCTGCATGGCCCGATTCGAGGGCCAACCCGCAGGGACAGGCCCGATTTTCCATAGGCCTGCGTTGCCGTTTCGCTCATGTACCGCAGGTACACAGCGCTCACTGCGCCTGGTCCTGCAAAAAATGGGGCTCTGTCGATGGGTATCCGCACAGTGTTAACAGGCCCTAGACCAGGCGGCGCGCGCGCCGCGAGGAGATCAGGCCGGTATTGACGCCAATGAAGTTGAGACCGCCAAATAAGCGCGCATGCTCGATTTTCATGCATCGGTCCATAACCACCTCCAAGCCTCCGGTGCGGGCGATTGCGGCGGCGTTTTCGTTGACTACGCCCAACTGCAGCCACAGCACCTTTGCGCCGATGGCCACGGCGGATTCGGCCAGGGGGGGTATGTCCGCCGCACGTCGAAAGCAGTCCACCACATCCACCGGCTCGGGAATGCTCTCCAGGGTGGGATAACAGGTCTGGCCCAACACCTCATCGTAAGCCGGGTTGACCGGAATCACGCGATAGCCGTGATCCTGCAGGTACTTTGCCGCGAAGAAGCTGGGTCGATGCCAATTCGCGGACAGACCCACCACCGCGATGCTGTGACTGTCAGCGAGAATGCGGCGCAGGGTGGGGATGTCGGTCATACAAGGCTCCCAGATTCGAAGCGTAAAACGGTATTCAGCACCGGCGATGAGGTCAAGCGGATGAAACCCGGCAAGGCCTGCGACTTGTGAATCTTCACACCGCCCGGCATCGTGTCAAAGCACGAATTTTTTTGCATCAGGGTCTTGACTTATGCACAGGTCGTCATTCAACGGACAGATGATTGTAAACTTAGCGCCAAAGGCTTTCATTTAACTCAAAAAAAGTCAATATAATATTATGATATATATCACGAAAATAATATTTGGCTAATTTTGCAACAATTTGACTGAAATGCAGTCATTGCATGGTCTTCAGGCACCTTGTCCCAGTCTGTCCACAGGTTTATCCACAGTGTGTGTGGATAACGGCCGTGGGCCCCGGCTGAAGCCGCGCGAAACCCCATACACCCCGGCATTCCGGGCGCCTGCGGCGGGTATCAGACCTTGGGTCCGGCCCCGGTCGGGCTTGTACCGGAGACGTGTCAGCCATCCCCATTATCCGCATACAGCGATGGCGGTGTTCGGCCATGACCGCGGTGACCGTTTTTTTGCGCCGATCAGGGAGCAGTCGACCAGCAGGGTAAAGCCCACCGCCGCCAGGGCGAACCAGACCACGGCCAAGTAGTCCATATTGCTGAGATCCTTCACCGGTCGGGTCTTTGACGGTTGCCTGGGTGGTTGTCCGGGCGGGTCATGGGATTGAGCGTGCCGCTTCCGACAGGTTGCGCAGTTTGCTGAGGGCAAGATCCCGGCCCAGCAAGCCCAGCCCACAATCCGGCGCCGCGATGAGGCGGTCGGAGTCGATATGATCCAGGGCGCTTACCAATCGGTCCCGTACCTCGTCTACGGTCTCCACCCGCGATTTGGCGATCGCAACCACGCCCAAAATCACCCGCGTGGTCTGGAACGGTTCCAACAGGGAAAGATCGTTGTGTCGGTGGGCGTCTTCGATCGAGACCGCCATGATGGACGATGACTCGATGGCGGCGGCGAGTTGAAAATAAGCTTCGCGAGCGGCCTTGGGGTAGTCCGGATTGTCCAGACGGTCCGGATAGCCGCAGCACATGTGGACCGTGCGTGTAACCTGGGCCGGGCAGCCGTGGAATGCCCGCTCGAGATTTTCGAAGCCATAAGACAGCGCGGCCTCCGGGTTGCGGGCAAACAGCGGCTCGTCGATCTGAATGTGCCGGCATCCCGCTCTGGCCAGCGCCAGCACCTCGACGTTCAGGGTCTTGGCCAGGTCGGCGCCAAGCCGTTGTGGATTCTGGTAGTGCTCGTCCACCAGCGTATCCGTCATGGTCATGGGGCCGGGCATGGTGATCTTGACCGGTTTGTCGGTGTAGCTCTGGGCGACCTGCCAGTCATGTGTCAGAAACGGTTTTGCGATCGAGATCGGCCCAGTGATGGTGGGCAGGTAGGCGGTATAGGCGCCGTTACGCAGCACTTTGCGGGAGAGGTTGTCGAAATCGATTCCGGTCAGATGACGGCAGTGATAGTGGATGTAGTTTTCCCGCCGAACCTCGCCATCGGTGGGAATGTCGATTCCGGCTCCCACCTGATCCAGCACCGCATCCCGTGTGCCCCGGTCCAACACGTCGTCGGCGTCCTCGCCCAGGGATTCCATGGCCTCGGCCCAGCCCACGGTCGGCCGGGCGGCATCGGGTCCGTCGTTACTCTGAAACCAGTCGGGTACTGTCACGTAGTGTGGCTTGGGGTAGGCGCCGATGGTGGTGGTCAGCAATGCCATGGTTTGCATCCGTCTGTGCTGGTTGATGGGTGGGGATTGTCTATTGGATTGGGTTGTCCGGTTGCATGGGGTTCAATGCCGGGGCTGATCGGAACCCGCTGCCGCGATCATCCCATCGATCAGTTCCGCCAATGCCCGCAGACCCGGTTCGATGCGCTCCACCGGGATCGATGAGAATCCCAAGCGGAAATGGTTCTTGGGGGCGTTGCGTTGGGCGAAGTAGATCTCTCCGGGTTCGATGATGATGCCGTGTTGCTCCGCCAGGGTTGCCAATGCGTTCGCGTCCAGAGCCTCGGGTCCCGCCACCCAGAACGAGGTTCCACCAAACGTGGAGGGCCGTGAGGCGTTGGGCAACAGTTCCGACAACAGCTGCCCCATCAGTTGCCAGCGCGCGGTATAGGCGTGACTCAGGCGACGCACCAGGGAGTCGTGGTGTCCGGCAGACAGGAAGTGCGCCACGGTGCGCTGATTGTTGGTGGGCGGGTGTCGCAGCATCAGCCGCCGCATGGCGCGGGCCTCACGGATCAACTCTGCAGGGCCCACCATGTAACCGACCCTGAGTCCAGGCGCCAGGGTTTTCGACAGGCTGCCCACATACAGCACGCGCTGATCGGTATCCAGGCTCTTCAGCGCGGGTGTGGGTTCGCCCACGTAGTTGGTTTCCGCCTCGTAGTCGTCCTCGATCACGATCAGATCATGCGCACGTGCCCGGCTCAGCAACGCTTCTCGTCGGACCAGGGGCAGTGTCGCTGTGGTTGGGCAATGGTGGCTGGGGGTAACGAACACATAGCGACAGCGCTCCGGTATCTCATCCACCACCAGGCCATGTTGGTCCACTCGCAGGGGCAGCAGGTGGTCGGACACCGTGCTGAAGATGTTTCGGGCGTCCGGATAGCCCGGGTTCTCGATCCCCACCACGGTGTCCCGGCTCATCAAAAGGCTGGCGAGGATGTACAACGCGTGCTGGGCACCCATGGTGATCAGGATCTGATCCGGCTCCGCCCACACCCCCCGCCTCGGCAGCACCCGTGTACGGATTTCCTGAACCAGCAGCGGGTCGTCATGATCGATCAGATCCCGTGCCCAGCCACGCACTTCAAGCACACTGAGCGCCTGTCTGCAGCACTCGCGCCAGTCCGCAATCGGGAGCAAAGCCGGGTCGAGCTGTCCGTAGACAAACGGATACGGATAGCGCTCCCAGTCCAGGGGTTTGCGCACGTGCTTCAGCGTTGACGGGCGGCGCGTGAAGCGCTCGTTCCAGTCGGATTGGATTGCCAGCGCCGCATCCTTGGATGGGACAGACCGGACGCGGCCCGCCAGAATGTCGCCGTTCACGAAGTAGCCACTGCGTTCCTTGGACAGCAGATAGCCCTCTTCAACCAGCCGTTCGTAGGCCAGCACCACCGTGTTGCGGGATACGCTCAGCTGATGGGCCAAACGTCGGCAGGAGGGCAGGGGCGCACCGTCAGGAATATGGCCGTCCAGGATGGCCGACACCAGCATCTCACGAACCTGGGTTTGCAGACTGGCGCTGCTGCTGTCCGGCAACCGGAAAAGGTAGTCGCGCATCAGTGAGCCGGGGCTGTGGATCGTTCGGACATGGCTTGACGATACTCCGCCGCTCTCGATCTGCGCAACCGGTTGCAGGACGGCCCTGTCCCTGGCTCCACGGTGGCGTTTGGGTTGGCTCTATGGACCGCGAGCGCCTGTGGCTACCGTGCCTGTAGCGCATCGCCGGTCATGCGTCGGATTGCGATGCCCCTAATACCCACCCGTCGTAGGGCGGCTCAACATGAGGCTTGGGACATGAAATACGCCAAGGACAGTCTCGATTACCATTGGATGCCGTTTTCGGCCAACCGCGATTTCAAAGCCGACCCGCGACTGTTCGTCAAGGCGGAAGGCGTTTACTACTGGAATCATAAGGGCGACAAACTCCTGGACGGTTCGTCCGGGTTGTTCTGCTGCGCCGCGGGTCACTGCCGGTCGGAGATCACCGAGGCGGTGCATCGACAGATGCTGGAAATCGACTACACGCCTCACTTCCAGCGCGGTCACCCATCCTCGTTCGAACTGGCGCGGCGGGTGGTGGAGTTGACGCCGGAACCGATCAACCGGGTGTTTTTCGTCAACTCGGGTTCCGAAGCGGTGGACACGGCGATGAAAATCGCCCTGGCCTATCACCGGGCCCGGGGCGAGGGTCAGCGTCTCCGATTTATTTCCCGGGAACGGGCCTACCACGGCGTCAATCTGGGCGGCACCGCCCTCAGTGGCCTGGTCAAGAATCGGCAGAGTTTTGGGCCCGGTCTGGCCGGTGTGGCCCATATGCGCCACACCTGGCTGCCGGAAAACCGGTTCGTCAAGGGCCAGCCGGAGCACGGCGCCGAACTGGCGGATGATCTGCTGCGCATGGTGCAACTCTACGGTGGCGACACCATCGCCGCGTGTTTCGTGGAACCGGTGGCGGGCTCGACCGGCACCCTGGTACCGCCCAAGGGTTATCTGGAGCGGCTGCGGAAGATCTGTGACGAGCATGGCATTTTGCTGGTGTTCGACGAAGTCATCTGCGGTTTCGGTCGCATGGGCACGCCGTTCGGGGCCCAGGCCTTCGGTGTCACGCCAGACATCATGACCATGGCGAAGGCGCTGACCAATGGCGCGATGCCCATGGGCGCAGTTGCGGTGAGGCAGTCGGTGTACGACACCGTAGTGGATCCGGCGCCCAACGAGGCGGTTGAGCTGTTCCATGGTTACACGTATTCGGCGCATCCCGCGGCCTGCGCCGCCGGTATCGCCACCATGGACATCTATGAGCAGGAAGGCTTGTTCGACCGTGCGGCCGAACTGTCGCCCTATTTCCTTGACGCCATGTTTTCACTCAGCGACTTGCCGGTGGTGACCGACATTCGGGGTTACGGCATGATGGTGGGGCTGGATCTGGCGCCTTCCTCGGTGCCGGGTGCCCGCGGTCACGATGCCCAGAAAAAGCTGTTCGACGCCGGCTTGCACGTGAAGACCACCGGTGACAGCGCCATCATTGCGCCGCCGCTGATCTCTGAACGCACTCACATCGACCAGATGTGCGAGATTTTGCGGACCGTTCTGGGACAATACTGAGCAACACCGGGTCGCCGTCGGCGACCCGGTGCCACCAATCAGGAGATGAGCATGTCATCTGTCATGGATTCGTCCCGGGCGGTCAGGGTCAGAACCCTGCAACACTACGTCAACGGCGTCGCTGTCGAGGGTGAGAGCGGTCGTTTCGGCGACGTGTTCGATCCGGTCACCGGCGATGTTCAGGCGCGTGTGCCCCTGGCCAGCACCGAGGAAGTGGGCCGTGTGGTGCAGGCGGCTAAGGCCGCTTTCCCGGGCTGGGCCGCCACGCCTCCCGCGCAGCGCGCGCGAGTCATGTTTCGCTATCTGAATCTGTTGGGCGAACATCTCGATGAGTTGGCTGCCCTGGCTTCTTCGGAGCACGGCAAGACCCTGGAGGATGCCCGCGGATCGGTTACCCGGGGTATCGAGATCGTCGAGTTCGCCTGTGGTATACCGCAGCAGCTGAAGGGCGAATTCAGCGACAGCGTGGGCACGGGAATCGACTGCCACAACATACGACAGCCCCTGGGCGTATGCGCCGGGATCACGCCGTTCAATTTTCCGGCCATGGTGCCCATGTGGATGTTCCCGGTGGCCATTGCCTGTGGCAACACCTTTGTGCTCAAGCCGTCGGAGCGCGATCCCTCAACCGCTTTTCGCCTGGCGGAACTGGCTCTGGAAGCCGGTCTGCCGGCGGGTGTGCTCAACGTGATCAACGGAGACAAGGTGGCGGTGGACGGGCTGCTGACCGACCCGGATGTGGACGCCGTGAGTTTTGTCGGATCCACCCCCATTGCCCGGTATGTTTACGAGACCGGTACCGGGCACGGGAAGCGGGTGCAGGCACTGGGCGGGGCAAAGAACCACCTGGTGGCGATGCCCGATGCGGATCTGGATCAAACCGTGGACGCCCTGATGGGTGCGGCCTACGGGTCTGCCGGCGAACGGTGTATGGCCATTTCGGTGGCGGTCGCCGTGGGCGACCAGGTGGCGGATGTCCTGGTTGAGCGACTCAAGCCGCGGATCGAGGCGCTCAAGGTGGGCGCATACGACGAACAGGGCGTGGAAATGGGGCCACTGGTGACCGCCGCCCATCTAGCCAAAGTCACCGGCTATGTGGACAGTGGTGTCGAGCAAGGTGCGACCCTGGTGGTGGACGGACGCGGCCAGAAGCCCAGTGGCCGGGAGCAGGGTTTTTTCATCGGCGGATGCCTGTTCGACCATGTGCAGCCGCATATGAAAATCTATCAGGAAGAGATTTTCGGACCGGTGCTCAGCGTAGTGCGTGTGCCTGACTATGAGGCAGCTCTCGAGCTGGTCAATGGGCACGAGTATGGCAACGGTGCGGCCATTTTTACCCGGGACGGGGATTCGGCCCGGGATTTTGCCCGGCGGGTCAATATCGGCATGATCGGCATCAACGTGCCCATACCGGTGCCAACGGCATACCACAGTTTTGGCGGTTGGAAGCGCTCGCTGTTTGGTGACCACCACATGCACGGCCCCGAGGGCGTGCGCTTTTTCACTCGGATGAAAACCATCACCAGTCGCTGGCCTTCGGGAATCCGGTCTGGTGCGGATTTCTCAATACCGGTGATGCGCGATCGCTGAGCGCCGTGATTCGCTCATAAAAAAGCCCGCCGATCGGCGGGCTTTGTTTTTGGGCTAAGCTCCGATCGCCTTGAGCGGATCGGTGTAGCTCTGCCCCAGGGCTTCGGCCACTTCCTCGCAGGTCACCTGACCCCGGTGAACGTTGAGACCCGCCCGCAGGTGAGGGTCGTCAGTCAGGGCCTGACGGTATCCCTTGTTGGCCAGGGTCAATACATAGGGCAGGGTGGCGTTGTTGAGCGCGAACGTGGATGTCCGTGGCACGCCACCCGGCATGTTGGCGACGCAGTAGTGAACCACATCGTCCACCACGTAGGTGGGTTCCGAGTGTGTGGTGGGGCGGGAGGTCTCAAAACAGCCGCCTTGGTCAATGGCCACATCGACAACCACCGCGCCGGGTTTCATCGCCCGCACCATTTCAGCGGTCACCAGCTTGGGCGCCGCAGCCCCGGGAATGAGCACCGCACCAATCACAAGATCGGCACCGAGAACATGGGTCTCCAGTGCTTCACGGGTCGAGTAAACCGTATTGGTGTCGCGCCCGAACTGACGCCAGTGTTCTTCCAGCACGTCGTTGTTCCGGTCCAGCACCCACACGTCGGCGCCCAGGCCCACAGCCATGTGCGTGGCATGGGTTCCCACCACACCGGCGCCGATCACCACCACTTTGGCGGGCGCCACCCCGGGCACGCCGCCCAGCAGCATGCCCAGACCCCCATGGGGATGTTCAAGACAGTAGGCGCCGGCCTGTATGGACATGCGGCCCGCAACCTTGGACATGGGGGCCAGCAGCGGCAGGCCACCTCGGGGAGAGGTGACGGTTTCGTAGGCGATGCACACCGCGTCGCTCTCCACCAGATCCCGGGTTTGATCCGGGTCCGGGGCCAGATGCAGATAGGTGAACAGCACCTGCCCCGGACGCAGTCGCGCCCGTTCCACCGCCTGCGGCTCCTTGACCTTTACGATCATGTCTGCCTGTGCGAAGACCTCTTCCGCACTTTCCACAATCGTGGCGCCGGCGGCCTCGTACTCTGCGTCACTTGCGCCAATGCCCGCTCCGGCATTGGCCTCGACCATCACCTCATGCCCGTTGAACACGACTTCGCCCACGCTGCCCGGGGCCAATCCCACCCGGTACTCATGGTTCTTGATTTCCTTGGGTACGCCAATCAGCATCGACCGCTCTCCATTGTCAAACCGGACCTCACAGGTCCGTACAGCCAAACGCGCCGCCACGCAGGAACCTTGCCCCACCGGTGGAAGCGGACCTATGAGCGCAGCCTAGGAGGGGTATCTGATGCCGGGTAGAGCCAGATCAGTGCTGTCCGCCATGCCAGTGCCTGCGGCGCTCTGGCACGGTGCCGGCGCGGCTATTGTCCGCTGCCGGAATCATTCCTCAGGTTACCCGGACTGAACAGGTTCTGATAGCCCTCGTTGTCTTTCGGATCGGGATCGGTGGCGTCGGTATCGGAGGGCTCGGTTTCGGTCTGTCCGGTCAAATTACCCGGTGAGAACAGGCCCTGGTCGGGCCGCGGCACGGGGTCTGTTTCGCTGGTTTGTTCCTGGGAGTCGGCCTGACCCTTCAGGTTGCCAGGGGCAAAGATGCCGCCGTAGCCTTCGGTGCCCTTGGCCTTGACGTCGCTGGAAGGCCTGGCCTCGGGAGCTGTTTGTTGGTTTGCCTCACGCTGCGCCTTGCGTTTCTCGCGCAGAGCCTGAATCCGTTCCTCCGCCAGTCGGCGTTTCTGCTCAGTGACCTGCACCTTGCACTGTTCGACGCCCACGGTGCCGGCGAAGTAAACCGTACCCAGGCCGGCCACGAACACCAGCAGCATGACCGCCACCGCCGGGTTGCCAATGGCGCTGGCGCGGGCCTTGTTTACCGTTTCGATGTCGGCGCCGCCGGCCTCAAGTGCGGCCGCGCGTTGGGCCGCCTGCTCCCGACGCTTGTACACCTCGTGGGCCACGGCGCCGATCAGGGTCAGGACCACGATCACCACCGCCAGGGCGCTGATGGACGGGTTGATGCCGTAGCGCACCTTGCTGGCCAGCACCGTGGTCAGGGTGCTCTCGGAGACGATGGTGAACACCGTGGTGTTGTAGTTCTCGAACGAAGCCAGAAAGGCCAGCACCGCAGCGGAACCGATGGCGGGCTTGAGAAACGGCAGCGTCACTTTGCGAAATGCCTGCACATGGGTGGCGCCCAGATCCAGTGCCGCTTCCTCCAGAGCCGGGTCGAAGCGTTGCAGTCGGGCGATGAACACCAACATGCTATAGGCCGATATGAAAGTGGATTGCCCGACGATGGTGAGGAATGTGCCGTCATAGAACCATGACTGGTAGCTGGCATCGAACATGACGCCCAAGCGGTCCCAGAAAATGAGCGTGGAGATGCCCAGCACCACCCCCGGCACCAGGATGGGCGAGACCACGATGGTGTAGTAGATGGGCCGGACCCGCTGGCTTACCTGGGTCAGCATCAAGGCCCCGGCCAACCCCAGGGGGACCGAAACCAGCACCACGCCCAGGCCGATCACCAGACTGTGGCGCAGGCCCGTCATCAGCTTGTCATCCTGGCGCAGCACGTCGAACCACTCGATGGTGAAACATTCCCAGGGTGATACCCGCGGGAAAGCGGCGCTGTTGAACGCAGTCAGGCTCATCAGGATGAGCGGCCCGAAAAGATAGCCAAAGAACAGGATGATGTAGGTCCAAACCGCGATCCTGAGGATGCGCTGTGAGGTCATCGCCCAATGGCTCCCAGCTTGACCTTGAACAGGCGCATCATCAGCAACACGAAAGCGATACAGGTAACCAGCAGAACAATCGCGTAGGCCGAGCCACGGGGCCAGTTACCACCGGTATTGAACCACTGGTAAATGATCTGGGTGAACCAGAGACTGCTTGGCCCGCCCAGGATCTGAGGCGCGGCCAGGGCGCCGGCCGACAGCATGAACACCATGGTGCAGCCCGAGGTGATGCCCGGCTTGGCGAAGGGGATGACCACCCGCCAATGGATTCGCCACCAGGGCGCTCCCATATCGCGCGCAGCCTCGATCTGGTTGGTGTCCAGGCTTTCGATGGCGTTGTAGAGGGGAAAGATCATCAACAGGATGTAGGCATAGCCCAGCCCCGCATACAGGGCGATGTCTGCCTGGATGAAATCCATTGGTTCCGACAGCAGGCCAGTCCAGATCAGAAAGGCGTTGATGATGCCGGTGGAGCCGAACAGGATTCGGAAAGCGAACGCCCGTAGGATCTCGTTGACCCAGAACGGAACGATCAGGGACAGCACCATCAGCCGCGCATATCCGCCCTGGGCGGACTTGGCCAGGTAAAAGGCGATGGGATAACACAGCATCAGGTCGAACAGGGTGACGAACACCGCCGCCAGAAGGGTGCGCAGAAACACGCTGAGATCGACTGTATTCAGGGGTTCGGGGTTGTTGGGGCTCCCGAACATCAGAAACTCGTAATTGCTCAGGGTGTAGACGTCTTTCGGTCCGCCCAGATCCGCCGGAGGCAGATTGAACCGGAACGAGAAATCGAGCATGAACACCTGGGGCAGGACGATCAGGAACACGATCCAGAAACTCACCGCCCCCAGCAGCAGAGTCGAGAGTACCAGCCCGTTGCGATTGAAGAACTGCTGAAAGTATCGGATCACACCCATGCGCTGGTCTCGTCTCCCGGTCAGAGGGTCACTCGGCGGCCAACGGGCCCTTGGGCAGGGCGACGGCCAGGTCTGCGTCGAATCCAAGCTTTATCCCGGTGCCCGGCGGATGGCTCAGGGCACGTCCGTCGTTGACCATGGACAGGGTCATGCGCCGTTCGTCCGGCAACGCCAGGTACACCTGCCATAGGTTGCCTTCGAATTCCTCGTGAACGATGGCGGCGTCAAGCTCGTTGTCGAAGCGGCTGTTCTCATCATCCTTGAACTTCAGCGATTCGGGTCGCACGAACACATAGGCTTCATCGCCTTTGGTCAAACCGCCGGCGGTGGCTCTGGCGCGGACCGGGCCGTAGTCGGTGCTCACCACGGCGTGGCTGTCGCCGACCTCGATCACATGGCCGGGCAGCAGGTTGTTCTCGCCCACGAACGAGGCCACGAACGCGGTTCCAGGGCGGTCATATATGGTGTTGCCGTCCGCGACCTGCTCCACGATGCCTTCACGCATCACCGCAACGTGATCGGACATGGTCAGGGCCTCACCCTGGTCATGGGTGATATAGATAAACGTTATGCCCACCCGCTGCTGTATCGTCCGCAGCTCGGTGCGCATGTGTTGTCGCAGCTTCAAATCCAGGGCGGACAGGGGTTCGTCCAGCAGCAGTACCTCGGGCTCTGCCGCCAGGGCCCGGGCGATGGCGACCCGTTGTTTTTGCCCGCCGGACAGTTCGCTGACCTGCTTGTCTCCCTGCCCGGAGAGTGCGATCAGCTCCAAGAGTTCGTCGGCACGTTTGCGCCGTTCGGTTTTGGAAACGCCCTTTACTTCGAGGGCAAATGCGATGTTTTCCCACACGCTCATGAGCGGGAACAGGGCCAGGTTCTGGAAAATCAGGGCGGTAGGGCGTCGGTTGGGCCCGATTCCCGCCATATTCCTGCCACCGATCCGCACCTGGCCGTCGGAGGGCTCGAGGAAGCCCGATACCGTACGCAGCAGCGTGGTCTTGCCGCAGCCCGAAGGGCCCAGGAAGCTGAAAAACTCGCCCCCCTTGATTTCAATGTTGACGTCCCGTGCGGCCACGAACTCACCGAACCGGACCCAAACGTTGTCGAGTTCAACGCCTGCGCTCATGTCAATTCAATTCCTGACTGAGAATTCGATGGATTCGAGAATGCGCGATGATGGATTCCGGCGCCCGGTTTCGGCGCCGGAACCGTTTCAACAGTCTCTGCTCGGGGGCGGATTGGGCCCGCCCCCGGCAACGCATTCCGAAACGACTCAAGCGTTGACGAATTTGTTTCGGTACTCGGTACGCACGTCGGCATACCACTGGGGTTCCTTTGGCCAGGGCCAGAGGTTGGCCAGGGAATCACCGGGATAGACCGAGCCAAAGGTATCGGCATACTGCTGGCTGGCGAATTTGTCGGCGCCCAGCACCGCCGAATTGTAGCCGTGGCCGCCCCAATCGGGGTTGCCGCCACCGTCGATGGATTTACCCGCTGGATCGGGATCGAAACAATAGTCCAGGAACGCGTAGACCTGATCCATGTTCTCGGCCCCGCCGGACAGGGACATACCGTCGACCCAGGCCAGGGAACCCTCCGCCGGCGCCCGGTACTGCACCGGCTCGCCTGCGTTCATCAGCGTGATGGGCGGTCCGTCCCAGCTTTGCCCAACCAGCACCCCTTCGATGAGCAGACCGTTTTTCTGCGAGTCCGCGTCGTTCCAGAACAGCTTGACCTGTTCCTTGTTCTTGATGCAGAAATCGGTGACCACGTCCCAGGTTTTGCGCATGGTGGCCTCGTCGTCGTAGGCCATGCGCATTGCCCCAGGCTCCAGCACGCCGGTGGTTTCAAGGTACAGACCGGCGCCGAGCATGCCCGAGTGTGGCCGCATCATGGTTTTGCCCTTGACATCTTCCTGCCAGATGTCTCCGTAGCTGGGGATCTCGCCGTCCCGGGGAGGGGTCCATAAGTCGGTGCGCCAGGACACGCCTTCTGTGCCCCAGATGTGGGGCAGCCAATGCGAGCCCTTGTCGTCGAAGTTCCACTCTTCGTCACCCACCCGCAGCATCGCCGGGTTGACGTTGTTGAGATTGCTGATCCGGCTGTAATCGAACGGCTGCAGCAGGCCCAGGCTGATCCATTGAGGCGAACGCATATTGGTCGGGCTGACGATGTCGAAGCCGCGCCCCTTGGTCGCCTTCATTTTGTTGATGATCTCTTCGTTGGAGCCGATGCCGGTGTAGTTGATGGTGATGCCGGTGGTGTCCTGGAAATCCTTCAGCAGCCCTGGAGGCAGGTAGTCCGACCACATGAGAATGTTGATCTCACCCGACGAGGCGAGGGCCTTTGGGCTGATGACCCAGGGTCCAACCGCGGCGGCCAGGCCGGCGGCACCGGTGCCTTTGATAAAGCTGCGGCGCGATATACCCGGTTTGTCCATCACTTTCTTGCTCATACTTCCCCCTGCGTTGATTGATGTTGTGTCCGCCGGTATACCCAGTCGAACGAATGTCTAGTGCCCCGACCCATAAGTTCGTTGCGTTTCAGCGAGGCGAGGAGCGCCCAAGTGCTAGGCGGGCGGGCGCAGGACTAGCCTGCGCTCATTCAAGCGCGCCCAACACCGCAAATGGGCGCTCCTCGCCTCGCCCGAAGGGAGCGTCCCAGATCCACCACTGCGGCGTTGCCGCTGCTCGACAGAGCCTGCTATGCCTTCGCATCGGCGCCTTGCATTGGCGGAGGTGGGACGCTCTGCAACGTAACGCACTTGTGGGTCGGGACACCAGCATGACATAGACAAATAGGTGTCCGGACGCCGCACGTCAACCCACAACCTCCCCGACGGAGTGATGTGGGTGGCATTTGCGTCGACCGCAGCGGCTCCGGTTTGAACGCGTAACCCTGGGTTGAGCCGGCACCGATCCAGTGCCGGGGCTGTCATCGGCTCAGGTGCCGGTAATCAACGCGGCCGGGTTGCATGTCGGGTCCGCGATCGGTTGGCCCTGGAAAAAGGCTGAGATTGGCCCTTTGTGCCCGGTTCACCACCCCCCATACACTGCGCGAAATGGTGATGCGCATCCCAACGCCGGGAGGCGCGGTGATCGGAGTACCGTGTTGAGCGAGCGTCGAAATGTCTTGTTCGTAACCGGTGATCAATGGCGAGGCGATTGGCTTTGCGGGCGCCCGCACCGATCGTTGAGCACCCCTAATCTGGCCGCCCTGGCCAGGGAGGGTATGGGTTTTTCCCGTCACTACTCCCAGGCCTGCCCCTGCGGTCCCGCCAGGGCAAGCCTTCTGACCGGTCTGTATCCTCACAACCATCGTTCCATCCGCAACGGGACACCATTGGATGCCCGCCACAGCAACCTTGCCCTGGAGGCTCGTCGGGCGGGATTTGACCCTATGTTGTTCGGTTACACCGACAGCTCGGCCGACCCGCGCGGTCGCAACCCGGAAGACCCGGCACTGCGGACCTACCAGGGTGTATTGCCCGGATTCAGCGCGGGCTGTGTGATCAACGACCAACAAGCCTGGTCCTGGGTCGGATACCTGCAGCGGCAAGGCTACACCGTCAGCCGGGCGCCCTCGGGTGTCTATCGCCCGCCGCCGGGCAGTGAAGTGCCGTATGGCCAGGGGCACAGCGCGGCAACACCCTGTTACCGGGCCCAGGACAGTGATACCGCGTTTTTGACGGACCGGGTACTGGACTATCTCGGCGCCCAGGACGGTGCACCCTGGTTCGTGCATCTGTCCTATTTGCGCCCGCATCCGCCGTGGTACGTCCCGTCGCCCTTCAATCGCATGTATTCGCCGAATGATATGCCGGCGGTGATCCGTGCCGACTCGGTGGCCCAGGAGGCAGGCCAGCATCCCTATCTGGCCCATTGGTTGGACGCTCAGAACCGACCCGGCGTTCAGATGGGGCACCCCCACAATCTACAGCGTGCCTCGGAGCACGAGATCCGGCAACTCAGGGCGACCTACAGCGGTTTGATCAGCGAAGTCGATCATCACCTGGGTCGGGTGCTGGACTACCTGCGCCAGAGCGGCCAGTGGGATGACACGCTGGTGGTGTTCACCGCCGATCACGGTGAGATGCTGGGGGACCATTGGCTGTTCGGCAAGGGCGGATACTTCGACGCCAGCTATCATGTGCCCCTGATCGTTCGAGACCCGAATCGCTCGGCGCATCATGGCGAATGGGTCGATGCCTTCACCGAGGCGGTGGATGTGATGCCCACGGTGCTCGACTGGCTGGGGATCCAGCCGCCGCCCGGCTGCGACGGACAGTCTTTGAGCCCCCTGCTGGCGGGCGAGATGCCGGATCGTTGGCGAAAAGAGGTGCATTGGGCTTTTGATTTTCGCGAACCTGTGACCCAGAGCGCCGAGGTGGCACTGGGTTTGGCCAGTGACCAGTGCGCGCTCAACGTGATCCGCGACGCGTGCTACAAGTACGTGCACTTCACCGCCCTGCCGCCACTGCTGTTCGATCTGAGGCGGGATCCCAACGAGTTTCACAATCTCGCCAATGACCCCGGCCACCGGGAGCAAATGCTGTACTACGCGCAAAAACTGCTGAGCTGGCGTATGGAACACGAGGAACGGGTATTGAGCAACACGCTGCTGACGGCGGATGGGCCGGTCACTCAGAGATTTCCGCGGGGGTGAGCGCCGTTGGTGGGATCAGACCGCGCCCGCTGCCAGCAGCGCCAGCGCTTGCGCATGCAGTCGTGCATCCCCGGCCGCCACCACTTGTCCACCCTGAACCGGATCGTTACCCCGCCAATCCGTCACCCGCCCGCCTGCAGACTCCGCCTTGACCGAACAGGGCCTCCCTCCTGACATCCGGATGGTACTTGCGCGCCATCTTGCGATACGCCCGCTTCAACTCCTCGGCGGTGGCCGACTGGTTCACACCCAGAAGTTCGTATTAGTCCCTAAATTGCATACGGTGGAACTCTACCTGCCGACCCAATGAGTGAGATCAACAAGATCAACGTGGAGGGGTAGGCCAAAGCCAGCCCGAGATTTGCACACGTTCCGAGTGCGCACCGAAATTGCACGCCGTTGCATCGTGTTTCGGATGTGCGGCGCTGGGTCACGATATCAAGTGCCAGAACGGAAGGCGCCCTCTGAAGCCGGCTCTTGTTCGATAGCGTGCTGTGAATCGGATGAGTTTTTTTGAGGTCATTTGACAACATCGCAGGGACGCGATCATGTCGAAGCTGTCGGCTGGCAGGGAAGCCAGTTCTGGTGTCGGTGCGTCTCGTTACGAGCGCCACCGCCCGGAGCGCACCCTGCTTTATCAGCTGGTCGAGGAACACTATCCGGCGCTCAAGACCCAGCTGGCGGCACAAGGTCGGGAACTGCCCGCATACGTCGATCGGGAGTTCGAGGCTTATCTCGAATGCGGTCGCCTGGAGCACGGTTTTCTGCGGGTGCGCTGCGACAGTTGCCATGGCGATCAATGGGTGGCGTTCAGTTGCAAACGCCGGGGCTTTTGTCCCAGCTGCGGTGCCCGGCGCATGGCCGAGAGCGCGGCATTGCTGGTGGACGAGGTGTTTGCCGAGCAGCCGGTGCGCCAGTGGGTGTTGAGCGTTCCGTATCCCTTACGTTTCCTGTTCGCCAGCCGCCCTGCTGTTATGGGCCGGGTGCTGGGCATCGTCTACCGTTGCATCGCCACACACCTGACCAAGAAGGCCGGCTTTTCCTGCAAGACGGCCCGGAGCGGCGCGGTCACGCTGATCCAGCGCTTCGGCAGCGCGCTGAACCTGAACATCCACTTTCACATGCTGTTCCTCGATGGGGTGTACGTGGAGGGCTCGGACGGCTCGCTCCGATTCCGCTGGGTGAAGGCGCCGACGAGCACCGAACTCAGCCGGCTGGCGCAGACCCTGGCGCTGCGTATCGGCCGCTACCTCGAACGGCAGGGGCTGCTGGAGCGCGATGCGGAGAACTGCTATCTGGCCGGCGACCACTTCGAGGCCGGGCCTATGCATCAACTCCTGGGTTCGTCGATCACCTACCGCATCGCTGTCGGGCCGCAGCAGGGGCGCAAGGTATTCACGCTACGGACGCTGCCGGCCTGCGATGATCGGTTCGATGACGGGGTGGGCAAGGTGGCCGGTTTCTCGCTGCACGCGGGCGTGGCGGCGAGAGCGGATGAAAGAGGGAAGCTGGAGCGGCTGTGCCGCTACATCAGCCGCCCGGCGGTGTCGGAAAAGCGCCTGTCGCTCACCGCGAATGGGAACGTTCGTTACCAGCTGAAGACCCCGTACCGCGACGGTACGACGCACGTCATCTTTGAACCCCTCGATTTCATTGCCCGGCTGGCGGCCCTGGTGCCCAGACCGAGAGTCAATCTGACCCGTTTCCACGGGGTGTTTGCGCCGAACAGCAAATACCGCGCGCGGGTGACACCGGCCAAGCGTGGCAGGGGAGGCCAGCGTGCTGCGACGGGGGATGGGGAGGAGGCGACGCCGGCCGAACGCCGCGCCTCAATGACCTGGGCGCAGCGTCTGAAGCGGGTGTTCGGTATCGACGTTGAGACCTGCCGGGCCTGCGGTGGGGCGGTGCGGATTATCGCCTGCATCGAGCAGCCGGAGGTCATCGACAAGATCCTCAGCCACCTGGATGCGAAAGCGGTTGAGCCCCAAGCCACGAGGCGGCCGCCGTGTCGGGCGCCGCCCCAGGCGGGACGGTTCGACGACTGAACCGGGCTACCCGGTAACACCCCCCGACTGCGACGCTGAGCGTTGCGGCTTTGATCGCGTTCGGCCCGATGCGGGGAATTCGTTAAGAAATTGGCTGAACTACTCGATCTTGGCCGCTTCTGCCGGCCCAGAAGGGCCGATCACGGCCGACACCAAACTGAAAAGCGGTTTGGCGACTGTTTGATGACTTGGGGATACACGATCAACTTTCGGAAAAGGGCGTTTGTTCGTCTTATACTCTTGCGTGATCAAACCGCAAGAGCCCGAGATGTGCGCCTTCATTGCGAACGGCCATGAGCGAGAGCATGGCGCGCAGAACCGGGCTGTATGGACCTTGTCCCGTAATGCGCGCGATTTGCGCCAGCCTCTGCGACAAAGATTGCGTTCTCGTATTTGCAAGTGTGCCGAAACGGTCGAACAGCGGATTCAGGTCAACTGGCCCATGCGCGTCGAATATCCTGCGCAATTTTGGAAACAAAGTTGTACCACGTGGAACCAATCCGCGGTCGATCATCACTTCATTGGCGATCATCTCGCAAAGGGTTGCGAAACCCACGACTTCGGAAGTTGATGCAGCCCGGTGAACGGGATCGTCCCGCCTCTCCAAATCAACCAGCCGCCGGAAATGCCAGTAAAATTGGAAGAGGCCCCTGTCTTCGAGCCAATCGCAAAATTCGTTCAGCTCAGTTTCGGTAAAGGGAAACGGTGCTGGCAAGGTTGCAAGGTCATCATCCGCCCATCGTTTGAGCGATCTGATCGTCAGATCGCGCTGCTCTTCCGTCCAGTCGGGGAAGATCACTTCAAGGGTCGGTTTGAAGTGGCCTGTTCGGCGTCCGACCGATTGAACGATGCGTCGGGGATCAATATCGGTTGCGGCACGCAGAAACCCGATCGAGATGTTGATATTGCGTTTATATTCTTCCGCGACCGCCGCAGGACCGACGCGGTGCGCATTGTCCCACCATTCGCATTGCTGCCCTATAAATTCGATGATGTCGGCTTCATCAAGGCCGCTATCGCTTAACGTGTCGCGGGCGATTTGGCGTTGACGCCTGAGATATTGCCGCCATTGCTGGTTCGGTATGCGGCCATGCGCATCATGATGCTGCGCGTAAATCTGGAAGGCGTTGTACAAATATGCCTGATAATAGCCGGTCGCCTCAAAATGCTCCTGATAATCCCTTAGTTCACGTAGTTCTCGATAGGCCTCCACGTTAAGGGATTGATGGGTTCTTGCGCGCATTTCTTCGATCGGCAATTCGCCGCACCAGATTTGCTGCTCCAGTGCCCTGTCATCGAGCGGATAGTAAATGTGAAGCCCGGAACGCAAGATCGCCGCCAGCCAGAATATCTGCCAATAGTGATAGAAAGCGGGCGTATCGCCCTGGTCGCTCGAATAGACGGGGCCGGAGTCCGTGTCGTACAGATGGATGCGATGCTCTCGCCAGGGACTTAAGCACTCCGGCGGGAATTCCGTCTGAACGAAGGGGGCGTGTTCTGGTGCAATTGCGTCAAGAACGTGGACGGACTCACCGAAGATTGAGGCATCGGCCCACCTGTTCGAATTGAGAACGTTCAAGAGTTCGGTGGCGGCGTCCAGGCGCGGCCCGTCCGGCTCGATCGGATCAATCACAGGCAGGTCGGGATATTCGTCCTTGGTGAACCGGCGCAAGATTTCGGGCGGTAATTGAATGCGGCGCACGGGCGTCAGCAATCCGTGTGTTTCCAGGAATTCCATGAGACGGGCAGCAGGCGGAGACGTACAAAGGTCGAGATCGAATGCGTAGTCGCACAGCTCGCGCAACCGTATAAAGCGTTTTCCAAATCTGTTCTTCGTCCTGATGACGGTCATCTCGTCCGGCTTCTTCCAATAATTAGCAGCGCAAACGCCCGCCGCTTCAGCGGCGCTCAGGCGAGCGCATACCAGGTCCCACGCCCCGCACCATGACGGGCAAGATGGCCGCTTTCGGTGAGAGCCTTGAGATGATCCTTCACCGTGTTGCGGCTGGTACCAGTGATCTTTGCCGCGTCTGCCACGGTCACGCGTCCCTGCGTACGCGCGATATCCAATATCTCAAGGGAGAGCGGCGGCAGGGAATCGAGCAGTATCTTTTCGCGCTTAATCTTCTCGTCCAGCACCCGCTTTTGTGAGCGCAGTACGCCGAGAAAGTAGTCAAGCCAAGGCTGCCAGTCTGCATTGTCCCTGCGTAGCGTCCCCTGCGTCCGGCGCAGGGCGCGGTAATAATCATCCTTTGTCTTCTCGATGACGCTCTCCAGCGAGGCATAAGGCACATACTCATAGCCCGCGTGCAGTAAGTGCAGCGTCGTTAGAATGCGCGAGAGCCGTCCGTTCCCATCCTGAAAGGGGTGGATTGCAAGAAAGACGACGACAAACACCCCGATGATGATCAGGGGATGAAGTTCATCCTCGGCAATGGCGTCACGGGTCCAGGCGACCAGCGCTTCCATCTGCGCCGGTGTTTCAAACGGGGTTGCGGTTTCAAAGACGATCCCGAGGCTTTCCCCGTCCGGCCCGAACGCCTCGACATGATTGTCGATCGTCTTGTAGGCCCCGCGATGGCGCTCGTCCTTGCCAACAAATTGCAGCAGGTCACGGTGAAGTTGCTTGATGTGGTTTTCGGTCAAGTCGATATCGTCGTAGTGTGCGAAGACCGTCTCCATTGCAGCGGCATAGCCTGCGACCTCCTGCTCGTCACGCGTGGCAAAGGCAGTGATATCGATCTTTGAGAGAAGCTGATCGACTTCGCGGTCGGATAGCTTCGCGCCTTCGATCCGCGTTGACGACCCGATACTCTCGATCGTCGCGACGCGGCGCAGATTGTTGAGGCGCTCGGGCGCAAGCCGCCCGAAGGCGGTCCACGCGCCCTTGAATTCATCAATCTCGGCAATGGCCCTGAGCATTGCCGTCGTAATGCTGATCGTCTCTGTCTTCAGCAGCTCATCCATAAATCCATCCTATTTCATACAATTAGCCGTGCAACAATCATCCAATACTCCATCCATTTACATCCGTTTTAGCATAATCCATCCAATTATCCACCCATTTCCATCCATTTTAACCGCATAGTCACCGGAACCGAGCCAGATCAGAGGACGACTCTCCTTCCCAGGGCGGGCGCTGACCGTCAAAATGTCCGCAAGCTGCCTACGCGGCAGCCTCCTGATCTGCATCCGGCTGGAAGTTATGCAGGAAGTCCACGGCGCGCTGCGCGTGGGCGGCGGCGGTGAAGATCGCCCGCTTGTCCTGCTTGAGGACTTTGAGCCAGCTTTCGATGTAGGCCGTATGATCCTCGCGGACCTCGGGGGTCAGTGAGAGATCGGCGGAGAGGAAAGCAGCGCCGAGTTCGGCGACCAGCTCTTCTTGGGCGTAGCCTTCATCGCCCCAGCGCTTGCGCCCGAAGTCGCGGTCAAGCCGTGAGGGATGCCGGGTCCAGTGAGTGGTTTCATGGGCCACAGTGGCGTAGTAGCTTTCGGCGTCGCGGAAACTTTCGAAGGGCGGCAACTGGATACGATCGGAGCCCAACGCGTAGTAGGCTTGATTTCCGCCGTGGCGAATGTCGGCACCGGTCGCGGCGAAGAAGCGTTCTGCGTGTTCGATGCGCTGGACGGGATCGAGAACCGGTTCGGCGAGCTGGTAGTAGTGGGAAGGAAGCCCTTCGATCTGCTCGACATTGAAGACGGTGTAGCCCTTCATGAAGGGGATGGTTTGTTCGACGTCTTCGCCGTTCGGGTTTTCTTCGGTGCGGGTGATGGTGTTGGCGTAGACGACAAGCTCGCCCTTCTCGCCCTTGCGGACATGAGCGCCGAGTTCCTTGGCCTGGCGGAAGGTCATCCAGATCGGGGCGCTGTAGCCTTCGCTCACCGCAGCCGACCAGAGCATCAGGATGTTGATGCCGTTATAGGCTTGGCCGTTATGCCGAAGAGGCTTGGTGATGCGCCCTGCCGCATGTTCGGCGTTCCAGGGTTTCATCCAGGGCCGCACGCCTTGTTCGAGATCGGCGACGATCTTGTCGGTGACGCGGGTGTAAACGTCCTGCCGGGGTGCGCTGTTCTTGGTCATGGTTGGTCTCCTCTGTTAAGCGGTTTTTCCGAAACACGCGAAACATCGAAGACGGGGGACAAGCCGGACGGGCACCGCAGGGGAACGGGCAACACGGGAGCGCAGCGAATGGAGCGGGCCGCCCGTTGCGCGTCCGGCGACCCCGGCTAGAAACGTGGAGCATTGAGGAAAACCGCAAGAGGAGACGCCCCATCGCTATGACCAAAGCAAAGCCCGGCGCGGTTAAGCGTTCGCGATCACCACCCGGCATTACCGCCGATCACAAACTTGCGGTCTCGTAGCTGGAACGCCATGCGGAATCCATCCCCCTGTCGCTCACCGCGAATGGGAACGTTCGTTACCAGCTGAAGACCCCGTACCGCGACGGTACGACGCACGTCATCTTTGAACCCCTCGATTTCATTGCCCGGCTGGCGGCCCTGGTGCCCAGACCGAGAGTCAATCTGACCCGTTTCCACGGGGTGTTTGCGCCGAACAGCAAATCCCGCGCGCGGGTGACACCGGCCAAGCGTGGCAGGGGAGGCCAGCGTGCTGCGACGGGGGATGGGGAGGAGGCGACGCCGGCCGAACGCCGCGCCTCAATGACCTGGGCGCAGCGTCTGAAGCGGGTGTTCGGTATCGACGTTGAGACCTGCCGGGCCTGCGGTGGGGCGGTGCGGATTATCGCCTGCATCGAGCAGCCGGAGGTCATCGACAAGATCCTCAGCCACCTGGATGCGAAAGCGGTTGAGCCCCAAGCCACGAGGCGGCCGCCGTGTCGGGCGCCGCCCCAGGCGGGACGGTTCGACGACTGAACCGGGCTACCCGGTAACACCCCCCGACTGCGACGCTGAGCGTTGCGGCTTTGATCGCGTTCGGCCCGATGCGGGGAATTCGTTAAGAAATTGGCTGAACTACTCGATCTTGGCCGCTTCTGCCGGCCCAGAAGGGCCGATCACGGCCGACACCAAACTGAAAAGCGGTTTGGCGACTGTTTGATGACTTGGGGATACACGATCAACTTTCGGAAAAGGGCGTTTGTTCGTCTTATACTCACAGCCTGCCCGGGGATCTTATCTGGTCGTTGACCCTTACCCTAAGGAGAAGAACTTAACCTTACACAGCGATCGTTCCCGCAGGAGTGCGTTGGCCATGCGCTGACCCTCGACCAGGGCGAATCAGTGCGCCTTAGGCCGGACATCGGCTGGGGGGAGGGCGGGCATCTGCCACTTTATTGGCGACGTCAAATACAAGGGCCTCAGGGCGCCAGGACTGCAGCATGGCGACCTGTACCAACTCCTCGCCTACCTGACCGCGACTGACCTGTCTGAAGGACGGGTTCTACCCCGTTAACACGGACACTTCCAAGAAGAGGCACAATGTGCCGAAGGAGTGTTCATGTCTAAGCGAAGAAAGTACAGCCCGGAGTTCAAGCAAGAAGCCGTTGCATTGACTCGCCAGCCAGGGGTGAGTTGCCGCCAGGTCGCGCTTGAGATCGGGATCAATCCCAATCTGCTGAGCCGCTGGAAACGTGAAGCCGGTGCGGTATCTGGCAAAGCGTTCAGCGGCTCCGGCACACCTCGGGATGAGGAGGTTGCCCGGCTCAAGCGCGAGTTGGCGCGGGTGAAGAAGGAACGGGATTTTTTACGCGAAGCGGCAACGTTCTTTGCGAAGGAATCGTCCTGAGGTATCAGGCGATCCAACGTTGTCGCGATGATTTTCCTGTTCGTCTTATGTGCCGCTGCCTGAATGTTTCATCCAGCGGGTATTACGCTTGGGTATCACGCAAGCCGAGTCCTCGTGAATCGGACAATGCGCGTCTGCTGGTACGCATACGCGAGATCCACGACGACAGTGGTGGCGTAATTGGTGCGCCGCGTATGCACGAGGATTTGGCTGCCGAGGGTGAGACAGCCAGTTTGAACCGTGTTGCACGCCTGATGGCATCTCACAACATACAAGGCTGGCCACGGAAAAAGCCCAAGCGCTGGAAAGGTTCCAGTATGCGTCCCGCGGGCGTTGAGAATCATCTGCGCCGGGACTTCACGGCATTGGAGCCGGAAAGCAAATGGGTCACTGACATCACGGAGATCAAGACATTAGAAGGGAAGCTGTTTCTGTGCGTCGTTCTCGACCTGTTCAGCAAGCTTGTCATTGGCTGGGCGATGCATCATCGACAGGATCGGCACATGGTCATTCGAGCGGTTGAGATGGCTATCTGGCAGCGCCAGGAGGCCACAAAGGTGATTTTACATTCCGATCGAGGCTGCCAATTCACTAGCGGCGACTACCAGCGGTTCCTGGGGCAGAACACTTTGATCAGCAGTATGAGTGCTGTAGGTCATTGCGGCGACAACGCCGCGTGTGAGGGATTCTTCGGGGTACTCAAACGCGAAAGGATTCACCATCGCCGGTACCGCACCCGGAATGAAGCCAGGGCTGATGTGTTCGACTACATTGAGCGATTTCACAATTCCAGAATGCGGCGTAGAGTTGCTGCACAAGATCAGAAGTTTTCAGCCATTTTAAAACCGTCCGTGGAGACGGGGTAGAACCCCCACTCAACTTTGACGTTATGTGGCACGTTTCCAATTCACTAAATTCCCAACCCGAGTTAAGCCATGCCCATTCCAAAGACGATGAAAGCAATGTTGTTAACCGGGCACGGCGGACCAGGAAAGCTCGTGTTCGAGAATAACTGGCCGACCCCCGACGTTGGTTCAGGCGAAGTGCTTGTTCGAGTTGGTGCCTGCGGAATTAATAATACGGATATCCGGGTTCGAGAAGGTGCCTATGGTGTATCTGATGATCCGGATGCGGTAGCCTCTTTTGGAGATAGTCCGCTAGCATTCCCAATAATCCAAGGTGCCGACATAGCGGGTGTTATTGTTGGTTGCGGTACAGATATTGATTCCTCCCTTATCGGCCGGCGTGTCATGGTCGATTTTGGAATGTATGCCGGCCCTGGAAACGATATCCCAAGCCACGATTATATTGGATCAGGTCGACCTGGCGGGTTTGCCGAGTACGTATCGGTGCCCGCAGAGAATGCGCACTGTGTTGAGACATCCTTAACAGACACCGAACTTGCAACCTTCTGTTGTGCTTATATCACCGGGGAGCATATGCTCAGAAGAGCACGGGTCTCAGAAGGCGAAAGAGTTTTGGTAACGGGTGCCTCCGGAGGCGTTGGATCAGGAGTCGTCCAGCTTTGCAGGGCACGTGGTGCTGCGCTGCGACAGTTGCCATGGCGATCAATGGGTGGCGTTCAGTTGCAAACGCCGGGGCTTTTGTCCCAGCTGCGGTGCCCGGCGCATGGCCGAGAGCGCGGCATTGCTGGTGGACGAGGTGTTTGCCGAGCAGCCGGTGCGCCAGTGGGTGTTGAGCGTTCCGTATCCCTTACGTTTCCTGTTCGCCAGCCGCCCTGCTGTTATGGGCCGGGTGCTGGGCATCGTCTACCGTTGCATCGCCACACACCTGACCAAGAAGGCCGGTTTTTCCTGCAAGACGGCCCGGAGCGGCGCGGTCACGCTGATCCAGCGCTTCGGCAGCGCGCTGAACCTGAACATCCACTTTCACATGCTGTTCCTCGATGGGGTGTACGTGGAGGGCTCGGACGGCTCGCTCCGATTCCGCTGGGTGAAGGCGCCGACGAGCACCGAACTCAGCCGGCTGGCGCAGACCCTGGCGCTGCGTATCGGCCGCTACCTCGAACGGCAGGGGCTGCTGGAGCGCGATGCGGAGAACTGCTATCTGGCCGGCGACCACTTCGAGGCCGGGCCTATGCATCAACTCCTGGGTTCGTCGATCACCTACCGCATCGCTGTCGGGCCGCAGCAGGGGCGCAAGGTATTCACGCTACGGACGCTGCCGGCCTGCGATGATCGGTTCGATGACGGGGTGGGCAAGGTGGCCGGTT
This sequence comes from uncultured Gammaproteobacteria bacterium, assembly GCA_963783675.1. Taxonomy (GTDB): domain Bacteria; phylum Pseudomonadota; class Gammaproteobacteria; order Competibacterales; family JAHEDQ01; genus JAHEDQ01. Next base: position 73,256 of record CAWAOU010000027.1, on the reverse strand, counting down.
TCTCGCTGCACGCGGGCGTGGCGGCGAGAGCGGATGAAAGAGGGAAGCTGGAGCGGCTGTGCCGCTACATCAGCCGCCCGGCGGTGTCGGAAAAGCGCCTGTCGCTCACGGCGAATGGGAACGTTCGTTACCAGCTGAAGACCCCGTACCGCGACGGTACTACGCATGTGATGTTCGAGCCGCTGGATTTCATTGCCCGGCTGGCCGCTTTGGTGCCGAAACCGAGAGTCAATCTGACCCGTTTCCACGGGGTGTTTGCGCCGAACAGCAAATACCGCGCGCGGGTGACACCGGCCAAGCGTGGCAGGGGAGGCCAGCGTGCTGCGACGGGGGATGGGGAGGAGGCGACGCCGGCCGAACGCCGCGCCTCAATGACCTGGGCGCAGCGTCTGAAGCGGGTGTTCGGTATCGACGTTGAGACCTGCCGGGCCTGCGGTGGGGCGGTGCGGATTATCGCCTGCATCGAGCAGCCGGAGGTCATCGACAAGATCCTCAGCCACCTGGATGCGAAAGCGGTTGAGCCCCAAGCCACGAGGCGGCCGCCGTGTCGGGCGCCGCCCCAGGCGGGACGGTTCGACGACTGAACCGGGCTACCCGGTAACACCCCCCGACTGCGACGCTGAGCGTTGTGGCTTTGATCGCGTTCGGCCCGATGCGGGGAATTCGTTAAGAAATTGGCTGAACTACTCGATCTTGGCCGCTTCTGCCGGCCCAGAAGGGCCGATCACGGCCGACACCAAACTGAAACGCGGTTTGGCAACTGTTTGATGACTTGGGGATACACGATCAACTTTCGGAAAAGGGCGTTTGTTCGTCTTATACTCCGATACGGCCGCACCGTAGGCGATGTTCATGTTCTCGTCCATGCCGAGGTCTTCCATAGATGGATTATGGCACTGAACAGCCCTGAATCACGAGGCTCTGAAAACCAGCCATACGTACTGTGTAGCCTCAACAGCGGGGCGGTGGGAATACACCCACAATTCCACTGCACGCGGGACCAGGGCCATCAAACGTCGTTCTAATGTCCGATCAGCCTCAGGATGTTGTTCTTTATTGCCAACAAGCCCACCGCATCGAACGTACCGCGAGCCAGAACACGCAGCCCAACCGTAAGTGACACCAGGGACTTCGCCGCGTCGACCGCGGTCAGGCCCGCCTGCTCTCATCGATGCGGCGCCGGCAGACCGACCTCGGTTTTCCCAGATTCACCGGCAAACCCTCTGTTGATCGCCCGGATGCTTGCGTCCGCGTCGCGAACAAGGCCCCGGGCACGCCTCGTGAACGTTCGGATGCCAGCGGAGACAGAGCGAACAGATCGGTTCGGCACCTCAGCAAGGCCGAGTTGATTGCATAGTCAGGTGCGGCTCTGGCAGCAACCGCCTTCTCATCGGCCTGCGGTACTCCAGTAGGTTGAATCAATCCGCCAGGTGTTCTCGTCAAGCTGTTGCAAACCTTGGCGCTCACCCTCGTTGGGCCCCCAGCCGTAGCGTAGCAGCATCAGGATGTCCGAGCTCACTACCGGATCTTCGTAGTAGCCGTGTCGAAAGAAGCCACCGCCTATGCCCTCGTATACGATGAAATCGAGATCGCTGGAGCGACGCACGAATTCCCGCTGCCGATCGGTCAGCTCGCTCAGATCCACGCTGCCGACACGCTGCTGGCTGCTGAACAGGCCCGAAGCAGCTGCCAGGGCCTTGTCCTCGGCATTGGTGTAAACGGTCGTACGGCCGAACGCGGGGGCAATGGCCTCACCCTCGTTGCGTTGCATGTCGACTTCCAGATCGATATCCGCGGCGACAAGAACGAGGTTTTCGACCTTGAGGTGCGTGCGAGGATCGAGTCCCTTGGCTCTTGCCTCGATGATCAACTCGCGCAGCGCCGTTATCACGACATCCGTGCCGCGGCTGTGGGCTGTGACATGAATGCGCTCCACCTCCGGAATCTCAGCGAGAAGGCGCAGAAACTCTTTCAGATGCAGTATCGTGAACTCGCCCGATTCCCGATCGGTGGTGTAAAAGAACAGAAGCCCTTCGCTGCCCGCCGGCCAAGTGTAAGCTATGGGAACGCCCTCTCTCCCCAGATAATGCCAGAACGCCGCCAGCTCCAGCACCGCTCCATCAAAATCGGTTCCGACTCCGTGCACATCGAGGAAGACGTCCTTCTTGGGCGTCAATGCCAAACGCTCGACGATCTGTTCGCGTGCCTCCAGCCAGGCAGTTTCGCGCTCTAGGACGGCGGTTGGCTCGATCTCGATGCGGCCACCGTCCGCGACACGATACAGATACGGTGTCTCCGGGAAGCGGACCAGTTCGTCGACTGCCATCAGTTCGATTTTCCGTGTGGTGTTCGGTTTGCCGTTATCGGGCTCGATCGCCACTTGGGCGACGCCCAGCGCGCTCGACATGGAGCGCCCGCTGCCGTACGTGGCTACGCCGGATTGCACCTTTTGCGGCAGGCGGTCGGTTACGTAAAGCACCTCGAGCGTATCCCCCTGTAGCGCGGGCTCCAGGTCGACGAACAAAGGTGTTCCGGTCTTCTCGTAAACGCTGGGGGTCTCGATCAGGGTATTGCCGGCGCACCCGGCTATCAGCAGTGCTGCTGCAATCGGAAACAGCAGTTGTGGCTTGGTATGAGTCATAGCTGTCACTTCAATTGCGGCTACTGCCCGTTTGTCATGGGTGTAATGCGCGATTTCTGGCAATAGATGGATCCCTCCACTTCGGTCGGTGTGACGGGATTGTCGAGCAGATCACAGCTTCCTCAACTGTGACGAAACGGCGGATCAAAATGCCAGTCGTGCCCGCAGACCACCTACCCAGAGCGTATCTTCCTCCGGGTTCAGCGCCGGGTCGATCAGTAGTTGCAGACTCGGTGTGATCGCGATTTCATCGGCCAATTGCCAGCGATAGTAGACCTCCGTTGCGTATTGGTCATCCAGATTCGTACCGAACAGGGCATCGTTCGGCCGGCCCCAATTGAGGCCGAATCCAAACTGGCTTCCCGACCCCAGCGTTGCCATGCCGCCGGGCGTATAGCCGCCCCCAATGCTGACCGACCGTTCCAGCAGGCTGCCGCTGTCCTCCGCCCACCCGGTCCGGGCGAACACCAGCCATTTGTCGCCGATGGTGTGGTTAAATGACAGCACGCCCCCCCAACCGTCCTCCACGCCCGACTCATCGCGTTCATCCGCCTGCCACAGGGTCAGATGAACGTTGTTGAGGTAGTAGGCCTCCTGCGAAGCCCCGGTCCAGCCTATCTCGACGTGTTTGAAGTACTCCCTATCGTTGAAGAATGTATCAAACCCTTCCAAGGGATCGGTGGCATCCGCATTCTCGTCGACAAAGCCCGCCATTGCGTAGACCGTATCTGTCAACCAGGCCGCCCCCGCAAACCCCAGTGCGCCATCGCTGGGAAGGTCGAGGGCGCCGACCCCGATGCTAAAGGCGTAATTGAAAAAATCTGTCCAGGGGCTGACCAGCGGGAATACATCGACGTAATCGCTGATATCGAGGTAACCACCGACCACCTCATACTTTCCACCCTGGAACTTCTGATCCCAGTAGAGCGTGTTGAGCCGCCACCCTTCGTCGTTGTAGGGAATGTTTGAGATTCCGGCATAGCCCAGGCTCTCGCCAAGTAACGAACTCGGTCCCGTACTGGTGAATTCGTCCGTGCGCTCGACAAGAAAGCTCAAGTTGCCAGGGTGAGCCGAGCCCCGGCCAAACGCCTCCCAGACACCGCTGAAGCGAAAGATACCGCCAGCCGCATCTTTGTCGGCACCGGGTAGGCGGTCGCTGGCCGTCAGGTACACCGAGTTGTACTCCACCCCGAACGCCAGGCCGTGTTCCTCCTTGAGCTTGTCTTTCCATTGGTACCAGGGCTTCAGGAAATCCAGCTTCAGAGGTGCATCTGTTGAAACGCTGTCTGATTCGATCCTGTTCTGTACGGCATCCGGCCCACCGAAAGCCCTTGGCTGCCCTTCGCTGTTCAAGTCTTGAGCGAAGGCAGCCTGAGCCAACGTCAGTGCCCATACGCCTGTAACGCAAAAACGATACAGCAGTCGCGCACCGGGTTTTTCGAAGCGCGCAATCATTCCAATTGACTCCAGTTTATCGTTGCAATCTGCTGCTGATCGCCGTGGCGGCCGGTGCATGTGCACTGGCCGCCACCACCTTGCCAGACAGATCAGGCTTCTTTCACATCCGCACGCGCCGTGCTGGGCTCTGACTCGAACCACTCCAGCATCAGCCTATTGACGTCGTCCGGGTGGTCGAGCATGGACCAGTGGCCGCCCTGGATGATCTCGATGCGGCACTCGGCGTCCATGAGCTTGGGGGTGTCGATGGCCTGGGTTTTCCAAAGGAACATATCGTCCTCGGGGAACATCACCATGACCGGTACCTTGCATCTCGGACCGAAGCCTTCGGGATCTTTGGCATACGCCAGATAGTCCTGGGTGACGTGGTTGGCCTTGTCGTAGTTGAGCCACTCGATGCGGCCGGTCTCCTTGATGGCCGCTATGACTTTTTCCGCCTCGGGGTGCTGACAGAAGAAATTTCGGAAGAACGCAAAATCGTCCCTCATGTAAAGCTCCTCCATCCCGTCCAGGGCGTGCATGTACATGTACCAGTTGCGCATCAGGACCTCGTAAATCCGCTCCGGGGTAGAGAAGGCCTGGCCGTAAAAGCACCCTATGTGTCCGACGGACATGGAGATGTACTTGCGGAACAGTTCCGGTCGCTGGAGAATCATGGGCCAGGTGATGGCCGACCCCCAGTCGTGGCCCATCAAATTGATGTCCTTCAGGCCCAGCTTCTCGATGATCTCGAACATGTGGTCGATGATCTTCTCGAGCTTGTAGTGCTCGACCTCCACCGGACGGTCGGTCCCGCCGTAGCCGAGGGTGTCCGGCACGATCACGCGGTAGCCTGCCTTGAGCAGTGCCGGGGCCTGGTACTTCCAGCAGCTGCCGTCGTCGGGCATACCGTGGACCAGCATGGCGACCTTGTCGCCCTCGCCCTGATCGCTGACGTGGTAGGTGTAGCCGCCGATCTTCATCGTCTTTCCTGGAAGGCTCATGTTTCTGTCCTCAGAGGGTTTGGGGTTGGGTTGGTCGCGTCCTCGATCTGCTCGATCAGCGCGATGGGAAGATGCAAGTCATACAGAATGTCGAGTAGTCCCTTCAGCGCCGCCTGATCCGCGAATCGACCAGAGACCGCCGTTCGGGGTACCCCGTCTCCCTCGATTGTGGTGACGATTGCCAGGTCCCCCAGGCGGTGACGCCACTGCGCACCCAAGCTGCCTTCAACGACAATTCGATAGTGCGCGGGACGACCGAAATCGATGCGCGCTTTTCGGGGTGGTGCGATCATCGCAGGGCGTTACTCATCGCTACAGACATTCAACTCCGCCCGTCCACGGGACACTGCCATCAGCCGATCCGGAACCCTTTCAATCACGGTTTCGGAACGCAAGCAGGGCATCCGGTTTGGGGCGTCCTGCACTCAGGCGTTTACCCTGAGCGATGGGTAGGAGTATGCGTCGCGCCGGCGTTCCCGGCGTCCCTAGAAACTGGCTAAAAACAGGGTAGAAACTGGGTAAGTGGTGGGGCTGGACAACGACTGGAGGCGTGATGACGGCGATTGACTACCGCCGATCGATCAGCCCGGCCCGGGCCGCTCGCTCCACCGCCTGGCGACGGCTGTTGACATCGAGCTTGCGATAGATGCGCTTGAGATGGGCGTTGACGGTGTGTATGGAGATGAACAACCTGCCGGCGATCTCCTTGCTAGGCAAGCGCTGGGCGAGCAGCTCGATAATGTCGAGCTCGCGGTTGGTGAGGACATCCGGATACAAGCGATCGACTGTGACAGAGGGTTCAGTGCGAACGCCCGATGCATCCTGGTGAACAGTCGCGCTCCGTCGCGCGTTCCCGAGTGAGCGCAGGATCCGATCGATAAAGTCGCTCTCATCACCCTGTTCGCGCAGTCGCTCGAGTGGTCGCACTAGGGGCGCACCCGATTCGAGGAACGGCCGCAGCCAACTCCCTGGCCTCGCCTGGGAGATCGCTTCCCGGAGGGCCTCGGCCGCCCTGTCCTGCTTGCCCTGCCGCTCCAGGGCAAGAGCGTCCAGAACGGCCACTTCGATGATCTGGCATTGGAATCGACATCCGCTGCTGTATTCCCGCACTGCACCCAGCAGCTTGCACGCCCGTTCCAGACACGTAGGAGAACCTTCGTCAATCAGAATGCGGGCAGCCGTGATCTGCGGAACTTCCAACCAGATGAAAAGGCTGTGAGGCTTTGGATTGTCCTCAACGGAGCGCGCCCATTGTCGCGCCTGTGCAGTGTTTCCGCACAGAAGCGCGAGCCTCGCGGAACACGATTGCGATATCGCGAAATACGCGGTGCCGTTAAGCTCCTGAGCAAACCCCCGCAGTTGGTCACGACCGCGCGTCGCCTGAGCCTCGAGCCCCATGAGTTGCCGCGTTAGAGCGAGACCCGCAATTGCGTCGGCGGCCGCCATGGGCTCCATGAGGTAGCGTAGCTCAACCGCCTCTTCGAAGTCGTCCAACGCGGCTCCGAACTCCCCGGATTGGAGCCGCGTCCAGCCGAGAGCGTAGCGGCTCCAAGCCTGGTTCAAGCGCAGGTCATGCTCGGACGACAAATAGGACAGCCGAAGCGCCTGCGTTTGCGCCGCATGTAAGTCACCGCCGAGCAGATGACCAAAGAGCAGCCCCCCGATCAGGCGGCCTTGCAGGTAGATCTGCGATGGATCAGCCGCATCCAAGCTGGCCCGCAGCGCCGCCACCGCTTGATCTTGCCGACCGACCATGCAGCGCGCCAGCCCGAGGAACATCTGCGCGTCGGCGACGAATGGAGACTCTGTCTGAGACAGACTCGATACGGCGTCTTCCAGGCTGCACAGACTGGCCTCGCCTCGCCCTTCGTAGTAGGTGAGGTAGCCGCGAAACAAGGCGATCTGCCCCATTGCCGCGCGCTCTGATGCGGGCGTCGGCTCCTCCGTGCACAGCAGCGCCTCCGCCGCATCGATCAGGGGCGGCACACGGGCCAACTGATATTGCAGATTCCTGACCCATGCCTCGGCAAGCAACAACATTGGGCGCGCGTGTCGGGCTTCAACCGGCAGCATCGCGAGCCAGCGCTCGACGACGTACCAATGGTCAGAGGCGAATTCCGACTCTGCGTGACGCTCGACGAGCTCGGACGCAAGCTGCACATCGTCGGCCGCCAGGCAGTGCTCGATGGATTCCGTGATGAGGCCTCGGGAGGTGAACCACGTGCTGGCTCGCAGGTGCAGCGTGGCAATCTCCCGATCTGTCGCCACTTGCGACAACTGCTCCCGAAGAAGCTTCCGGAACAGGTGATGGTGGCGGAACCATTCGCCATGGTCATCGAGGCCGATGGTGAACATTTCCTGCCAAAGATGCGTATCCATGTCCTTGCGATCGCCAGGTGCTGCGGGTGTCGCCTGGGCATCGGACAGACAGACGGCGTCGATCAGCGAGGGACAGAAGCGGTCAAGGATTGACGAGCGCAGCATGCACCGCCCGAGCTCAGGTGATTGCTGGGCGAGCACCTCGCGCAGCAAATAGCCCTGGGTGTGCGGGATACCTCCTTCGAGAGTCGAAAGGAAACTCGTTGGATCCGGTGCATGGCCCAACGCCAAACACGCCAGACGCAGACCCACTGCCCAACCCTCGACTTGCCGCTGCAGATCTGCAATCGCTTCCGCGCCGACCTCGGTCGACGCGCTTGCATTGAGAAGCGCGACAACTTCCTCGTCGTGAAACCGCAGATCCGCCAACCGTATCTCATTGAGCATGGACGCCGCACGCAGCGCCCACAGTGCAAGCGGCGGGTCACGCCGTGAAATCAGAACCAGGTGCAGATACCGTGGTGGATGCTCCAGCAGGTGCGACAAAAGCACGTGAACCTTGGAAGTGAATTCAATGCGGTGATAGTCGTCCAGAATCAGGACGAACGGCCCGTCAATCGTATCCAGCTCGTTGATCAGGGGGCCAGCCAGCACAGAGGGGGGCGGAAGTTGACCGGCTCCCACCAAATCCGCTGCCTCCGGGAATGAGCCCGGCATAGACGCGTCAAGTGCGGTGACGAGATAGTCGAAAAACTGTGTCAGATCGCTGTCTGACTCGTCCAATGAGATCCACGCGCAGGGACAATCCAGGGAATCCGCCCAGCGACTTACGAGTACGCTCTTACCGTAACCGGCAGGTGCTGAGACCAGCGTCAGCGGCGCCTTGAGCCCGCGATCCATAAGTGCGTTCAGCCGATCGCGGCTGACGACGTCGGCCAACGTCCTGGGCCGGTGAAGCTTCGTGCGGATTATGGACATAAGGTAAAATAGCGTTTTTCGAACATGTATGACATGCACGGCAAAATCGGAAAGTCTACCGAACACCGTGTCGATTCCAGCAGCGCACCGCCGCAAAACGATCTGTCACAGCCGGTCGGTTGCAGTTGACACTCGCGCGTTGCCTCATTGCTAAAGGTTACCGAAGGTCAGAGACGTTGCCTCACATTGGTGGTTACTTTCACGATCTTAAAGATTGCCCGTAGTTTCTGTTCGATGGCGCGTTTGAGTTCGAACGGGTTGAGTGATTGGTGGACGGTGCGAAGCTGAGCCTTAGCCTCAGCGCTGATGTGTTCTGACTCGAGCAGGCGCTGATAGGGTGTTTTCGGTGGCTCATAGCGTTTGCGGTATTTGGAGTTGATACGCGTTTTCTCCAGCAGCTTGAGCGTCGGGCAGAAGTGGTTCTGGTAGGCCGACCAGTGATTGGCGTAGAGCGCATTCATCAGACTCAGCAGTTCGCGTCTTTCAAGTCGATCATAGCCAAAGAGTTGGCGCACGTGTGACCAGTTCTTCTGTTCCACGTGGGCGTTGTCGTTTTTGTGGTAAGGGCGCGAACGGGTGAAGGGCACGGGTTTGTCGCGCTGTTTGGTGAAGTAGCGCAGCAGATGGTAGTTGAGAAACTCCGAGCCGTTGTCGCAATCGAAGCCCTGCAGGGCGAAGGGCAGGCGCGCTTCGATGTCGCGGATCTGAGTGACGACGCCCTGGGCGCCATGGTTCCAAGTGGCGCGGTTCTCGGTCCAGCCGCTGTTGATGTCGGTCAGGGTCAGCGACCAGATGAAATCCCCGGCCAGGCTGTTGCCGCAGTGGGCAACGGTGTCGGCCTCGACAAAACCGGGCTCGCGCACGTCCCAGTGATCGGTCCGGATCGGGATCTGGTTCTTGAGCAACGTGCCGGGCTTGGTGGTGCAGCGGCCCTTGCCGGCCCGCACGCGGTGGGCTTTGAGCAGCCGATCGATGGTGGCGGCGCTGAGGGTGCGAAGTTGCTGCTCGGTCTCGGGGCTGAGAGGCTCGTAGGCATCACGGTAAAACGGCAACCACAGAGGCAACACCGCCACCAGTCTCTTCGAGCACATCTGGTCGGTGGCGAACCAGATCCGTTTCAGCGCCGTGAGCAGCTCCTTGGAGCCATACACCGGCGGGCGGCCGATGCGCCGCCGAGCCCGCTTCAAAGGTCGGTGCAAAAGCCGGATGGCGTACTTTCGATGGTAGCCGCATACGGCACAGAACTCGTCCAGAATGCGACCCTTCGCTTGGCGGCCGGAACGCCGGTAGCGAGAGCGGATCTCCTTCAGGTAGGCCTGCCTCTCGTTCTTGCCCATATCCTGGTCTCCTTTCGGTTACCTAAGATATGAGGCAACGCAATCTCCGCCGCGCTCCTTCGCTTACATTCTTTATGAGTCAACTCGCTGGCTCGCGGCGTTCAGGCGGAGTTCGGCTGCTCGGTCTACACTCTGTTGCGCCGGCAGAGGCTGCACGGCGCGCGCCAGAGGCTACTCTCGGCGGCTCCTTTGTCCGGGACAACCGTAACCGACGTCGCTGTCTCGTTTGGTTTCTTCGACCTCGGCAGGTTTTCGGCCGCCTATAGACGCGAGTTCGGCGAATACCCGTCCACGACTTTGGCAACCAGGTCAAATGCAGTCCAGCCTGTCTTGGCGCAAGCTTAGTTGGCAAAGCCAAGCTTGCTCCCCATGGCACACTTTTACACCTCGAGTTGGCCGTTTATGGATCGGCCGTTGAAGTGAGGCAAATAGAATGATTACTTCGGGCTTGTTCCGGGCTTTTGCTGCACCGATCACGAATGGCGGCTTCCCGACGAGGATTGCGAACAGCAAATACCGCGCGCGGGTGACACCGGCCAAGCGTGGCAGGGGAGGCCAGCGTGCTGCGACGGGGGATGGGGAGGAGGCGACGCCGGCCGAACGCCGCGCCTCAATGACCTGGGCGCAGCGTCTGAAGCGGGTGTTCGGTATCGACGTTGAGACCTGCCGGGCCTGCGGTGGGGCGGTGCGGATTATCGCCTGCATCGAGCAGCCGGAGGTCATCGACAAGATCCTCAGCCACCTGGATGCGAAAGCGGTTGAGCCCCAAGCCACGAGGCGGCCGCCGTGTCGGGCGCCGCCCCAGGCGGGACGGTTCGACGACTGAACCGGGCTACCCGGTAACACCCCCCGACTGCGACGCTGAGCGTTGTGGCTTTGATCGCGTTCGGCCCGATGCGGGGAATTCGTTAAGAAATTGGCTGAACTACTCGATCTTGGCCGCTTCTGCCGGCCCAGAAGGGCCGATCACGGCCGACACCAAACTGAAAAGCGGTTTGGCGACTGTTTGATGACTTGGGGATACACGATCAACTTTCGGAAAAGGGCGTTTGTTCGTCTTATACTCCTATCATGAGAAAAACGATCACCCGCTCTTCAATATTGCGAAGCTTCGCTTTCGCGTTCATCTTCTTTCTGTCGCCTCTGCAGGCCCAAGACAACACCTTCGTAGAGGGTGGGCATTATGAATTACTCGCCGATATCCAGCCTGTGCAAACCGGGGATAAAATTGAAGTGGTTGAGATGTTCTGGTACCGATGCCCTCATTGCTACCGACTTGAGCCATACATCATTGATTGGCTAAAAAACAAACCAGAAAACGTTGAATTTGTTCCCATTCCAGCGGTACTTAATGAACAGTGGGCATTTCACGCCAGAGCGTTTTACGCCTTCGAAGCCCTGGGACTCACCGAAGAATTCCACGCCCAGTTTTTCCACGCCATCCACGCAGAACGTAAACGAATCGATACCGTCGACGCATTAGCCGCATGGGTAACCGATATGGGAGCGGACGGACAAGCGGTTAAAGATACGTTTTCCTCCTTCGCCGTTGAAAACAAACTGAATTTCGCCCACGTCATGTCCCGACGATATGGCATCACCGGAGTACCTGCGATCATCGTAGACGGCCGATATCGAACCTCGGTATCCATGGCGGGAAGCCATGAAACGCTGATCCAAGTGATTAACTTCCTCGTAGAAAAAGCCGAAAAAGCCCGGGAAAGTTGATGTTTGTTTGAAACACCGGTAAATCCTCTTATCAGGAACCGGATGTAACGACACCAAGATGCTGGCTGGGGATCCAGCCGCCGCCCGGCTGCGACGGACAGTCTTTGAGCCCCCTGCTGGCGGGCGAGATGCCGGATCGTTGGCGAGAAGAGGTGCATTGGGCTTTTGATTTTCGCGAGCCTGTGACCCAGAGCGCCGAGGTGGCACTGGGTTTGGCCAGTGACCAGTGCGCGCTCAACGTGATCCGCGACACGTGCTACAAATACGTGCACTTCACCGCCCTGCCGCCGCTGCTGTTCGATTTGAGGCGGGATCCCAACGAATTTCACAATCTCGCCAATGACCCCGGCCACCGGGAGCAAATGCTGCACTACGCGCAAAAACTGCTGAGCTGGCGTATGGAACACGAGGAACGGGTGTTGAGCAACACGCTGCTGACGGCGGATGGACCGGTCACCCAGAGATTTCCGCGGGGTTGAGCGCCGTCGGTGGGATCATACCGCGCCCGCTGCCAGCAGCGTCAGCGCTTGCGCATGCAGTCGTGCATCCCCGGCCGCAACGACTTGTCCACCCTGAACCGGATCGTTACCCCGCCAATCCGTCACCCGCCCGCCTGCCGATTCGATGATCGGGATCAGCGCCTGGATGTCATACGGCTTCAGGTTCGACTCCACAATCAGATCGATCAGACCATGGGCCAGCATGCAGTAGGCATAGCAGTCGCCGCTGTAGCGGGTGAGCTGGACGCGCTTCACCAGCGAATTGAACGCCGCAGCCTCGGCGTCGCCTGAAAACATGTCGGGATGTGTGGTTTGCATGACAGCGTGCCCCAGGTCGTCACAGGGGCGGGTGCGCAGCGGGTGGCGATGGCCTCCGTGCTCCAGCCAGGCCCCCAGGCGGCTGCCGATAAAGCGTTCGCCGGTGAACGGCTGGTCCATGATTCCGAGCAGCGGCCGCTGGCCGTCGAACAGGGCCAGCAGCGTGCCCCACAGCGGCATACCGGTGATGAATGCTCGGGTCCCGTCGATGGGGTCGATCACCCAGGTCAATCCCGAACGCCCCGCTTCGAAACCGTGCTCTTCGCCGAAGATTCCGTGGTCGGGATGGTGCTGCTGGATCAGTGCCCGGATGGCTGTTTCAGCATCCCGGTCGGCGAGTGTGACCGGGTCGTACTCACTTTGCCCGGCTTTGTTATCGACCCTGCCGTTGGCCCTGAAATGCGGTTTTATCACCTGGGCCGAGGCGTTCACCAGCCGGTGGGCGAAAGCCAGATATCCCTTCAGGGTGTCTGTGTCCACCACCACAGCCGCGCTCAGAGGCAGGATTTCGCTCAAGTCGGCGCTCCACCCGGACGGCCTAATCCCGCCTCGGGATCCGGAATCACAGGCCCAGTTCGCCCGCGATCGCGCGCCGATACAGTAAGGCCATGGAGTCCACCGTCATCGGCACCGGGTTGGTTGCCGCCGTGGGGTCGAGTGCCGCCATGGGCGCCAGGGCCTCAACCTGGGAATCAGTGACGCCCAGTTCCGACAGCGTGTTGGGAATAGCAAGATCCTCACGCAGTCTCAAAACCCAGTCGATTACCGCATCGGGGCCGGTCCCGGGCAAATCCAGACACCGCCCCAACTGCGTCAGCTTGTCTTCGATGGCAGGGCGGTTGAATGCCAGCACATAGGGCATCACCACGGCATTGGTCAGGCCATGGTGGGTGCCCAGTACGGATCCACAGGGATGACTCAGGCTGTGCATTGCGCCAAGACCCTTCTGGAATGCGGTGGCGCCCATGGTCGAGGCCACCATCATGTGTGCCCGGGCCTCCAGGTCGTCGCCGCCACGGTACGCGGCCAGAAGCCAATCGTGGACCAGCCGCATGCCCTCCAGCGCAATGCCCTGAGCCATGGGATGATAGATCGGACTGCACCAGGCCTCGAGGTTGTGGGACAGGGCGTCCATACCCACGGCGGCGGTGACATGGGGTGGCAACCCGGTGGTGAGCGCCGGGTCGGCGATGACGATGGCCGGCAGCATACGGGGGTGGAAGATGATTTTCTTGGTGTGATCCCGTTGGTCGGTGATCACCGAGGAGCGTCCTACTTCGGATCCGGTGCCGGAGGTGGTCGGCACCGCCACCACCGGGGCCAGGGCGCGGGTGTCGACCCGGGTCCACCAGTCCTCCCTGTCCTCGAAGTCCCAGATCGGGCGACTCTGTCCTACCATGAGAGCGATCGCTTTGGCGGCATCCAGACCGCTGCCGCCGCCGAAAGCGATCACGCCATCGTGACCGCCCTCCCGATAGGCGTTGACGCCGCCGCTGACGTTGCTCTCCACCGGGTTGCCCTGCACTTCGGAGTAGACGGCGCAGCCCAGGCCCGCCGCCCGGCAGGCCCCCACTGCGGTTTGCACCATGGCCAACTCAGCCAGAGCCGAGTCGGTGACCAACAGTGGATTGTGCATGCCCAACTCGGTGCAGGCATCGGGCAGTTCACGGATGCGGCCGACGCCGAATCGAACCGTGGTGGGATAATTCCAATTACCCGATAGGTGCTGGAGGTCGGTCATTGGGGCTACCTCAGTCGCAAAACGCTAAATTTCGATTTTGAAGTGAAAGGACTTGGGCCGGGTCAGATGCTCATAGCCCACCGCGGACAGCGTGCAGCCGCGGCCCGAGTCCTTCACCCCGACCCAGGCCAGAGCGGGGTCCAGATAGTCACAGCGGTTCATGAAACAGGTGCCGGTGTCGAGCCGCTCGGCCAAGCTCATGGCGGCCTCCGCGTCCCGGGTCCATATCGACGCGGTGAGGCCGTATCGGCTGTCGTTCATCAGGCTCAGGGCCTGTTCGTCGGAGGCGACCGGCATGATGCCCACCACCGGGCCAAAGCTCTCCTCGGTCATCACCCGCATATCGTGGCTGACATCCACCAGAACCTGTGGGGCCATATAGGCGGTGCCCGGCGCGTCAGCGGCGAAGGAGGCCGGATCGATCAGGGCGTTGGCCCCCTGGGAAACGGCTTGTTCGATCTGCCCGCGGACAAAGTCGGCGGCGCCGGCGCGGACCATGGGTCCGAGATTGGTGGCGGCATCCAGCGGATCTCCCAGCCGATACTGCCGGGTCAAGTCCGCATACTGGTCGATGAACCCGCTGTAGAGGCTTTGGTGAACGTAGATGCGTTCGATTCCGCAGCAGGATTGTCCGGAGTTGAAGAAGGCGCCGTCCACCAGGTTCTCCGCCGCATGGTTCAGATCCGCATCGGCCCGGACGTAGGCCGGATCCTTGCCGCCCAGCTCCAGGCCGGTGCCGGTAAAGCCATCCGATGCGGCGCGCTGGATGGCGTGCCCGCCCTCGACCGAACCGGTAAAGGCAACAAAATCCACGCGTGGGTCCTTGATGACGGATTCGGTTGCGGCGTGGCTCATATGCAATATCTGAAACACACCTTCGGGCAGACCCGCGGTCGCAAACGCTTCAGCGAAGCGCTCGGCGCAGAGCGGTGTTTGCGCCGAGTGCTTGAGAATCACTGCGTTTCCGGCCATGAGTGCCGGGACCACGCTGTTCACGGCAATCAAATAGGGATAGTTCCAGGCCGCTACGGTAAGCACCACACCCAGGGGTTCCCGCCGGATGCGCCTCCTGAAACCGGTGTTCGGGGCAACTTCGATGTCGGCCAGTGCCTGAGGGGCGATGCCGATCATATGGCGGGCACGTTCCTCGAAGCCGCGCAGCTCCCCGGGCGCCGCGGCAATGGGGCGACCCATTTGCCAGCTCAACTCCTCGACGATGTCATCTCCGTTGGCGAGCAATGCGTCCGCGAACGCGCTGCAGATCGCCGCCCTTTCCAATACATCGGTACAACGCCATTCGGTCTGGGCCGTGTGGGCCGCCGCCAGACATTGCTCGATTTCAGAGCCGCTTGCCTGGCGCCGCTCCACATAGACCTGGCCGTTTACCGGGCTCACCGTTCTCTGAATTGAAGTCATCTCTACACCCATGCCCGGACGCGGGTCAGTCTTCGGACCGACGTTTGATGCCCTGTCCGCAAGCCAGGACTGTAAACCGGAAACCGGGGATGAGTCGAACTCGAGGAAGGATTAAGCTTCGCCGTCGGGCACCACCAGGCGGTGGGTGGGTAAACGGAGGGCATAGCATGTGCGGATTCGATCCCAATTGCAGACGGATTCCCAATCCGTTGCACCTGCCATGAACTGGGGCGCACCACCTGCTAGGAAGGCCCGGCCTCCGCGCTTGACCGCGCTATCAGGTCTTTCCGATGCCGGTGGATACGAAGCGAACAGCGAAGCCGATTGTGGTACTGGATTTAGGGCTTCGCCGTGACATAGACCAATTGATTTCCCTGGAACACGGCTCGGTAGAAATTCCCACTGCAATAGTAGTAGTTCACCCCACCTTGGGGTGTCGATGTGCAGCCCCCTGGCAGACTCTGCACGACGGTGCCGATCGGCAGTGGCGCGCCGGAGGCTGCGGGAGCCGGGGGCGGCGGAGCGGTCGCCGCCTGACTGTCGGCTGCGACCGCGGCCGTCTCTGCCGCTGCGGCGCTGCCACCTATGATCACGCCCCGGCGAAAAGCGCGGCGTCGAACGCCAAAGACCGCATGAGCCTGGGGAACCAGTTCGACTTGGAGCGGCAACTGCGGTGACGGTTCGAACATGAACATGAGAACCGTGCACACACCGATAATGGCGGACTTGAGGTTCGTCTTCATTGGCGCGTTCCTGTTGCGTCTCTAGGGTTGGGTGCCACTGCTTACGTCGACTGGCATGAAATCGATCTTGGAGACCCCTTCCGGTGGCACGAAGCTGAAGCGTTCGTCTGCGATATCCGGCGAGACGTCCCACTCGCTCATGACCGTGGATACGCTCACCAGTGCCGGCGTGCTCTTGTCGGTGACGACATACATATACGGCAGTGGTTGGTCACCGTCTGCGACCCAGACCTGAAAATCCACATCCGGACGGCTGACTGCCAGGTGATCGCACCGCACTCCGCCAATGACCGTTTTCCCCACCACAATTGCGGAGGTGACGTCTTGCATCATCAACGGATAGGCGTTGCGGTAGACCATGTCGGCGGCCGGTACCAACAGTCCCAGAGATGCCCGCGCGAAATCCAGTGTCTCCTCGATGGTCCCGGGCGCGGGCTCGCTCGCGTATACCATGCCCGCCGTATTATAAAGCGTGAGGGACTTTCCGTCGTAGTAGAACACCTGGTCGACCTGCTCTCCGCGGCGTTCTGCAAGCAACTTGTTCGGCCGGCTGACGGTAACGCTTGCCGACACCACGGTGTCGATTCTCTGTCCCGAATCCAACAAATCTTCGACGTCGTTCTGGGTGTGGACACTGAACTGCGTCAGACTATCAAGGTACTCGGTCATACGTTGCAGGATCTGGGTGGCGGCTGGGTCCACAGCGGGAGCCTGGGCGAGGACCTGCGTAGACAGAGTCATCGAAAGCACGAGCGCACCGAGTAACAGCGCGGCCCCGCGTATCCTCAAATTCACTGCTGGCATTTGCTTTCTTTCCCGTTGGTAGTTTAGGGAAGGTCTGAACAATTGATACGAATCGCGTTTCGGTCCACAAGGGCGCAGATGCGAGGCTCCCGGCGCAGCGCCATAGTCATTCTATGGCCAAGCCGGGAAACGCGGCAGATGTGCCCTTGTGGGCGAAACCCCGGAGGGGCCGGGCCTTTGCGCCCCTGGTACCGCGTTGCACCTCGCTCATTGGCAACTCACTTATCGGCCCTGGGCCAACTACACTTAGTGCCCTTGTACGAGGGAGCGGAAAGATGCCGGCGCGATCGAAGCAATCGTTCAGACCTTCCTTAACCACAATTTTAACATGCCTACCGGTCGGGCATCTGCTGATTCGTCTATGGAATGGGACGGAACACTGGCTGGCTGCTCTCATGTGGCTCGATATGGGCCAGCGCCGCCGATCATGGGTACAAACACCACTGGGATGGTGGTCGCGGTTTCCACAGTGCCGCCCGGACCATGGGTTGCGACGGTCAGCATCTGAGTTCCGTAGCGTGGACCGATGGGCACAACGAGGCGTCCGTGCGGCGCCAACTGTTCCAGCAAGGAGTGGGGAACAGCGTCTGGCGCCGCGGTCACCAGAACGCCATCGAAGGGCGCCTGTTCCTTCCATCCCCCGAACCCGTCGCCTGATCTCAGGTGAATATTGCCATAGCCGAGTTCGCTGAGGCGCGCGCCGGCGACCCGGGACAGCTCGGATACGATCTCCACGCTATAGACCTGTGCTACCAGCTCCGCCAGAACCGCGGTCTGATACCCACATCCGGTACCGATCTCCAACACCCGATGATGCGGTTGCGGGTTCAGCAGATCGGTCATCAGGGCGACGATGTAGGGCTGGGATATGGTTTGCCCGTGGCCTATGGGCAACGGCCTGTTTGCATAGGCCAGGCTGCGATAGTCCGGCGGTACGAAGCGGTGTCGAGGGACCCGGGCCATGGCCTCCATGACCCTTTGGCCCAAGGCGTTGCGTCCGGTCTCCCGCGCCGTCATCCGCACATCGGCTTCGATGGCGTCAAGCATCCGCTTAGTCTCGGCGGTTTCGGGTTGCAGTGGGGTCATGTGGATTGCGGGCCGACGGTCCCGTGTATACGCCGATCCTGGTCCGGATGCAGACGCTGCACCCAAAGCTGGCGTGCACGGTCCCGCAGCCGGCGCCACAGGCCAGGCGTGTCGGGAGCAAGTACCTGCCGGGAGCTCGCTTGGGCCAGGTGCCAGTCACCCCGTTTGATTTCCTGCTCCAACTGCCCGGCAGCCCACCCGGCATATCCGGCGAACACGCGCACGTCCTCAGCGTTGCCGTGGTCGAGCGCGCTTCGCAGCGCATCACGACTGGCAGTGATTTGCATATCATCCAGCACCTGGGTCGCGTGCGGGTGCGGCGTCTGGCCTCGGATCAGCACCCATATTCGCTGGGGTGAGACCGGACCGCCCCGGAACAGCCGGGCCCCATAGCCTGGTGCCGCCTCCGGATCCGCCAGGATGTCGCGCACCTGCAATCCCGTGGGCTGATTCAGAATCAGACCAAACGCACCGTCAGTCGTGCTGTACTGAGTGAGCAGAATCACCGAGCGGGCAAAACCGGGGTCTCGTAGACCCTCATCCGCAACCAGCAGAACGCCTGTGGCCGGGGAGCGCGGCACGCCGGGTGCCTCCGCCGTCACCACCGGCGCCCAGGCCAGCCACGTGATTAAGACCATGCACACCTGTCTCATGAGCCGGTTCGCTGCCTGTGGTGTGTTGTACTGATCGATTTTCCGGCGGTGGGTTGCAGATGGATCTTTCACTCGTGAGCCTATGTCTCCGAATTTCTGTCAAGCATAGCAGTCCGTCCAGTGTTTCCAGCGCGATGCTGAACCCTCGCGGCAAACTCCCTTCCCGACACAGAGCCGCTGAGGCAGGTACGGTGGACACGGCACATGATGATCAGGACGACGCGAGAATGCCCAGCAGTACGCTTCCGTCCATGGGTCCCAGATCGTGGGCACCCGGCACCACCACTATCCGGGCACGGCCCCGCAGCGACGGCACCTGGTTCAGGTCTTGACTGTAGCCCTGTACCAGGGCATCGCCGACCCGGCCGGTTGAGGTGCCTCGGATGATGGACACATAGTGCGCCTGGGGATGCGGCTGGTGATTGAGCCATTCCAGAGCCGACCCGGGGGCCATGGCCAGTTCGGTGAGCAAGGGCCAGGAACGCTTCAAGGATTGATAATGGAGTCCGCCCAGAACGTCAGCCATCCACGACACGGGGAAGGGGAGGCGCGTGGCCTCCAGGGCTTGGGCGGCTCGGATTGTGCCCAGATGCGGGCTGGCGATGGTGATGAGCATTGTGTCGGGCAGTGCCGGACGGGCGAGTACCAGCGCCATGCGTGCCACAACGCCTCCCGCGGAATGGCCCACCAGAACGATGGGTTGATCCGGCCATTTGCGATGGAGGCTCTGCACGCCGGTCAGCAGAATCCCGGCCTGAACCGAAAGGGGGGCTTCGGAGGGCAGTTGTGCAAGCCATACGGTGTTGTTGCCCATACCGGCTGCGGTGGGTAAAGGCCCGGATGGGGTCAACAGTCCACCGGGCGTCCAACCGGTTTGTTCCAGGGTGTTGACTACACCGGATCTGACCCAGGTCCCCGCGTCGGATTGGTAGCCGTGCACCAGGATCAGAAGATCGGCTGCGGCCGGTCCCGCTGCGCTGGAAATCAGCAGGGCACATACCAGGTAGCGGAGTTTCATGGCACATCTTCACCCGTTGGGCGTGGTTTATTCATCATATTATGATTTTCTAATATAATAAATGGGCGGGGTGAGGCGGTACGGGGTGATGCGAAGTTTGCAAGTATCAAAAAAAACCGCCGGACACTGGCCGGCGGTCGATCGGATGGCGAAATCGGGCCGGTCTATTCGCAGACGAACCCGGCTTTGAGCATTTTGTGCAGCCCCTCGCCAGCAGGTTGGGCCCGGTCGTCGAAGTGCTGGTGGTACCAGCGCATAAAGGCCCAGCGCACTTCGTCCAGGCGGTTTTGCTCGGGCAGGCAGATGTTGTCGGCCTTGCCGCCGTCGGTGAGCAGCAGGTAGGCATCGGTGAACCCAAGTATGTACTGCTCGCACTCCGCCTCGGCCGCCGCACCCCAGCGCGAGTCGGCATCGCCCTCGTGACAGGGTTCGTACAGATCCTGGGCGGAGTAAGCGGCCGCCTGCTCTGCCGGAACACACAAAACAAGCGCTGCGGCCAGGGCACAGCAAAGTTGGCTGATGGCTTTCATATGTCAGTCCTCCTTCGCCGTTTACTGTTCGGCCGCATAGGCCTTGAGGGCCTTGTTCAGCACGTCCCGGTGGGCGTCATTGGTGGCCCAGCCCGGCTGATTGACTTTGCTCCACAAGGCTTCGTTCGGTCATTTCCTGGTGGCAACCCATGCACAGGCCGGTGCGTTCCATCTTGTCCCGCATCTCCTGCGGCAGCGGGCCGGTCAGTTCGGCCAATGCGAGCCCACGGTCACCAGTTGCACGTTGTCCTCGGTCACGATCCGGCAAAGATCGCATGGTCGAGCGACGGGATCGGCTGCGACTGGACCTGCGTATTGACCGGGGATGGTCTCGCCCGGTTGCGGTTTCCAGATCGACCACGAAGCCCTTGTCATAGCCCTGCATGAATCGGCCACCCTGATCCCGTAGCCCAGGGCTTTGGGGTTGTCATGGCAGCTCTCGCAGCTTCGCGCCTTGCGCCCCGCGGTATGCGGCTGCACCGCGGCGTGGTCCAGACCCTTGGTCCCCGGCTCCGGGCGTCATCCAGGTCTCGTTCTCGGCCACCGTGTTGCCGTCCTTGTCGATCACCGTGGTGATCACCTGGCAGCCTGGCATCAGCGGGCTGACCCGGCCTTCACCGTTGATCCCGAGGATTGGCTTTCCCAACGCAGGTAGGAGCGGGTCTCCGATACCTTGCCCGCGCTGGTCAGGCCGTTGGTGCCCAGCTCGTTGTCGGCGGTGAGGCCGTTTTCGGTGCGGGCGTTGGCGTTGTGGATCCAGTCCACGTCGGTCTTGCCTTCCGAATAGTCCACGGTGATGTGGCAGCCGTAGCACTGCGGCGCCCAGTCGGCATGGCAGGCATAGCATTCCATGCTTTCCATATGCGCGCCGACCTGGCCCATCGCGACCTTCGCGTCGGGTGACTTCCAGGTGTCGTCGTCGGCGAGCTGCTTGAGCACCGGCACCTCGAAGTCGAGACCGGAGGCCGAGTGCATGATCACCTTGTCACCTTGTCGACCACATTGCCGAACGGGTTGCCTCGGGCGGTCAGCAGATAGCCGTCCTCAGCCGGATACTCGGTCGCGAACATGAAGGCTCGGCGGTTGGAGGCCAGACCCCGCGGGCGTGCCCGCAAGCGTCCATGCCGTGCTCTTCGCCGTAACCCAGCGGCAGATCCCAGGGCAACTGCGCGACGGTGCCGTGGCAGTCCTCACACTCGATTTCGACCTGCGCCAGCGTGGTGCCCGGCAGGTTGCCGTCGCCATGCATGTCGATCGAGGTGTGGCAATCCTGGCACAGCATTCCGCCTTCCGGGTTGCCCGGCCGGCTCACCTGCTGATGGTGCAGGTCGTCCTTGATGTAGAGATAGTTCTTGGTGTGCAGCTTGGGCTGCTTGCCACCGGTGGCGTTATAGGGCGACCGTAGGGGAATTCCATGATGCCCTGGTAGCTTACGCCGATCCGCTTGCCGCGGTTGTGGCAGGAGTTGCAGGTCTCGGACGGTATACCGGAGTAATGGTCACGTCGCCGACCTGAACCTTGGATTTGCGGGTCGCCTGCATGCGGTGGACCAGCAGCTTGCCGGGTTGATCTTTGCGATCGTCGGGATCGCCGCCCTCGTAGAGGCCCTCGTTGGAGTAGGGAACGTGGCAGGACGAGCAGCCGGTGCCGCGGTAGTCGCCCCGCTTCTCCCGCCCGGTTACGCCCACGTGGCACCGTTGGCACTGCTGGCGCGAGTAGGTGATGCCGGCCAGGTTAGGGTGGTCCGAGATTTCATCGACGTTGACTTCCGGCAACCTGCTCCATTCGACTCGGCATCTGTTCCGGGTGCGCGGCGATGAATGCCACCATGTAGGATTCGTAGGCCTCGGTACCGACCGCGGGTGTCAGACCGTCTTCATCGTCATGTCGTAGTTGCCGTAGACCGACTGTGCGTGTCGATCACGCCCCAGGACCACAGGTTGCCCTGAAGTTTGCCGGCCTCGGTGTTCATCAGGCGATTTAGTGAGTCGGTCGGCATAGCCTGCATGGCATTGGCCGCAGGTCTTGTCGGCGATCCAGACACTGCCCGGGTCGGGGAAGAACATGGAGGGTCCGCCGCCTTGCTTCAGCAGATCCGGTGCGCCGGTATGCGCCTGCTCCTTTGCGGTGGCAATGGGATTTCCACCGTGGCAGACGACGCAGCCACCGGGATCTTTGTGAGCTGATCCGATGGCCGCAATCGCGTCCATCATGGGCCCGTCGGTAAACCGCTCGATGCCCTCGTGGCAGGACAGGCAGCCCTTACTCTCGGCCAACTCAGCGGATACGGTATTGTGGGATTGGGCCGCGATCAGCGGTGCCCAGAAAAGCAGCAACGGCAGCATCACGAGAATGCGCATGATTTCCCCCCGAAAGGCCGCTGTCAGGACTTAGGCCGGTGGGTGGGATCTCTAAGTCGGATCGCTACCCTCAGCCGTCACAGCAGCCTGAATCACGCTCACTCTTAATCCTTGCTTCCCGCGCCGTTCACCGCAGCATCCATACCGCAGGCCCGACGAAGGGGCCGAACTCAGACTCTAAATACGTTAGACGACAGTTTAATTAAATCAAGCTTCCAGTTCGAGTTCACCCACCGAAACCGGTGAACTTTTACTCCGGGGCGCGGGCGCGCTGGACCGCATATTGCCATGCGCAAAGGTAATATCATCGGAAATATTTATGCGATATTGTTATTTTGTGGCAGGCTCGACGCCCGCGCTTGGGTCTTGGCCGGATTGGCTCACAGTCGGGTTCCATGGATAGGACTGAATTGTTGGGTCGATATCGTCAAGAATAGCTGTTGAAAACAAGTCGGGTCATGAAGATGCTGCACATGGGAAGAAACTTCCCGTTGACCCACCGGAGTCGAATGTGAAACTCCAGCAACTCCGCTATCTGATCGCAATCGCACGCAACGGCCTGAACATCTCGGCTGCGGCCGAGAGCCTGTACACATCTCAACCCGGGGTCAGCAAGCAGCTCAAACTGCTGGAGGAGGAGTTGGGCATACTGCTGTTCAATCGGAACGGTAAGCAGCTCACCCATATCACTCCGGCGGGCCGACAGATCATTGCCAGGGCCGAATCGATCATGGGTGAGGTGGGCAACATCAAGGCCCTGGCGGCGGAATTCCGCGATGAACATCGCGGCACTTTAAGTATCGCCACAACCCACACCCAGGCCCGTTATGCCCTGCCTCCCGTGGTCCAGGCGTTTCGCCAGCGCTACCCCGATGTAACTCTGCAGATGCAACAGGGGACACCCGCCCAGATCGCTGAGATGGCGGCTTCCGGGCAGGTCGACTTCGCCATCGCCACCGAGGCAATGGAACTGTTCGAAGATCTGGTGATGCTGCCCTGCTACCGCTGGAACCGTTGCGTGGTGGTGCCGCCGGATCATCCCCTGGCCCGGGTCGAGCACCTGGACCTGGCTGCGGTGGCTCGCTACCCGCTGGTCACCTATGTATTCGGATTCACCGGCCGTTCTCAACTGGATATTGCGTTCAACGCCCAGGGTTTAAAGCCCAGAGTGGTGTTCACGGCGGCGGACTCCGACGTAATCAAGACCTATGTCCGTCTCGGGCTGGGGGTCGGCATTCTGGCGCGTATGGCATATGACCCCGAGCACGACGGGGACTTGGTGCAGCTCGATGCCGGACATCTGTTCAAGGCCAGCACCACCAAGATCGGTTTTCGCCGGGGTACCTATCTGCGGGCCTACATGTATGACTTCATATCCCTGTTCGCCGCGCACTTGAAACTGAAACCGGTGGATCAGGCGGCACACGCACCCGATCAGGCGGCGGTGGATCGAATGTTTGCCGATGTCGAACTGCCCGAGTTTTGAGGTGCATCGAACCCGTTCGCGATCCTCAGTCCGGGTTGATAGCAGACGTCGAAAGCCGAAAGTGCCGCCCGCCCATCGTTGGCGGCCTCGGTGTCTTCCAGCAGGAATTGGTCAAAACCGCAACGGGCCAGCAGTTGGAGCTGGTCCGGCAGGATCTCGCCACAGGCCCGCATTGTGCCGCTGTACCCGAATCGGGCTCGCAGGCTGCGCCCCAGGCTGAACCCGCGGCCATCGATGAAACTGGCGAAGTGAATCTCCACCAGTTTGCTGGCATCCAGCCAAGGCAGTGCTTGTTCCGGCTCGGCATCGCCGTCAAGTCGCAGACCCAGGTGCAGTACCTCCGGAGACACGTGTTTCAGAAGGCGCCACTGCTCTAGGGTCAGCACGGAGTATGGACGGGGCCCGTCCGGCTGCTCCGACGCGAGGCGCCAAGGACTGGCGACCAGATGACCGTCACGATTCAGCAAGGGCATAGATGGACTCCTTAAACGGTGTGACGCCAACCCGATGCACGGTGTCGACGAAGCGCTCGTCTCCCCGTCGCTGTTCGACGTAGACTTCGAGCAGGTTTTCAATCACTTCGGCGACTTCGGCTTTGGGTATCGATGGGCCCAGGACCTTGCCGAGCCTGGCCTGGTCGCTGGACTGCCCGCCCAGGGTGATCTGGTACCACTGCTCTCCCTTCTTATCGACGCCGAGCAGCCCGATGTGACCTACATGGTGATGTCCACAGGCGTTCATGCATCCCGAGATGTTGATTTGAATGTCGCCCAGGTCGTAGAGCAGGTCGTAGTCGTCGAAGCGCGCCTGAATCTGCGCCGCCACATCAATGGATCCGGCATTTGCCAGGCTGCAATAGTCCAGGCCAGGGCAACAGATCATGTCGGTCAGCGTGCCCACGTTGGGGGTGGCGAGGTTCAGGCTTTTCAAAGCCCGCCACAAGACGGGCAGATCGTTTTCGTGCACGTTGGCCAGCAGCAGGTTCTGTTCGTGGGTGACCCTGATTTCGCCGAAAGCATAGGTCTCCGCCAGATCGGCGACGCTGTCCATCTGGTCTGCGTTTAAGTCACCGGGCGCGCCACCCGGCGGTTTGAGAGACAGGCTGACGGCGCGGTACCCCGGCTGTCTTTGGCGCTGGGTGTTTTGCCGGGCCCACGCGCGATAAAGGGGGTTGCGGTTGATCAATGCCCGATGTTGCTCGCTGTCGCCACCGGCCTTTACATAGGCGGGTGGCGCGAAATGAGCCCGGTATCGATCCAGCCTCGCCACACTCAGGTCCAGTTCCGGACTGCGGGTCAGGGTCCATTCCCGTTCAACCGCCTGGGAGAAAGCGTCGATGCCCATGGCATTGACCAGGATTTTTATCCGGGCCTTGTACTTATTGTCCCGCCGTCCCATCAGGTTGTAGACCCGGAGGATAGATTCCAGGTAGGACAGCAGATCGCGTTTTTCCAGAAACGGTCGCAGCACTTTGCCGATTACGGGGGTCCGGCCGAGACCGCCCCCGACCAGCACTTCGAATCCCACCCTGCCATTTGAATCGCGCACCAGGTGCAGTCCGATGTCGTGCACCTGCGAGGCGGCTCGATCCCCGGGGCTGCCGGTGACGGCAATCTTGAACTTTCGGGGCAGGAACGAGAACTCCGGGTGCAGTGTCGACCATTGGCGTATCAGCTCGCAGTGCGGTCGCGGGTCCTCGATCTCGTCTGGTGCCACACCCGCCAGATGGTCGGCGGTTACATTGCGGATGCAGTTGCCGCTGGTCTGGATGGCGTGCATGTCCACCTCAGCCAGTGACGCGAGTATGTCCGGCACTTCAGCGACTCGAACCCAGTTGAACTGGATGTTCTGGCGGGTGGTGAAGTGTCCGTACCCGCGATCGTAACGACGTGCGATCAGTGCCAGCCGGCGGAGCTGAGCGGCTGACAACAGACCATATGGGATAGCGACTCTGAGCATGGGTGCGTGGCGCTGGAGATACAGGCCATTCATCAATCGCAGCGGGCGAAACGCCTCTTCGCTGAGGCGTCCGTCCAGAAAGCGCGCGGTCTGATCCCGAAACTGGGCCACCCGCTGAGCCACCAGCGCAGTGTCCACCTGGTTGTAGTTGTACATGCGCTGGACCACCCCCGCCGGCTGACCGATTTCGATGAGTCACTGTATAGCGGTCGCATCAGATCAAAAAAGAATAATGAGAAATGAGCGTATGGCTATTGGATATATTGCCTGGATTCAATACGCGGCTGATCGGTGGGTCCGGCAGTTTGCTGTCCGCTCCGCTCGCGATCGGCGTACCGTGGCGTTTAGATAAGGTCCGATCCGCTGGTGGGGGGCATCTTGGGACTCAAATGCACAGCTTCGTCGTCGCAAATCCTGACAATGGACCGACGGTCACACGCGATCTGCGCCTTGAATCTGTAGATTTCACCCTCCAATCTGCTTCACCCAGAACAAACCAGAGGCCCCTTAATGGCGCCGGCTGCACTAAAGTTCGGGGTCAGGGACGGCAAATCGCTGCAGCCGGATTGGTGCAGCCAAATGCCGCCACAAACAGGGTGGGGGAGCCAAGATGCAACATCGGATTCATGAATTGCTGGCCGCTAAGGGCGAACGGTTGCTGACGGCGGAGCCCACGGAGACCGTCCTGGATGCGGTACAGCGCATGAACACGGCCTCCATCGGCTGCCTGCCGGTGGTGGAACAGGGCCGTTTGATTGGGATCTTCACCGAGCGGGATGTCCTGGTGCGGGTGGTTCAGGCGGAGTGCGCCCCGGCGGATACGCCGATTCGCGACGTGATGACCGAGGGCCCATTATGCGTCAGTCCGAACACCACTGTGGAGGACACGATGATATTCATGACCGAGAACCACTGCCGTCATTTGCCGGTGGTTTCGTCTGACCAGTTGCTGGGACTGGTATCCATTGGTGACCTGCTTCGCTGGGTGGTGCGGGATGAGGATGTGAGCCTCGAACGCCTGCTCAGCGCCATGCGGGTGATGACGCAGTGATCGCGGCCTTGCCTATGGCGCCGGCGATGGTGCATCGGTCAGATGACCAGAGGCTCGGGCTCCAGACGTAGTCCGAATCGGGATTCGACCGAATCCTGAATGCGCCGTGCCAGCGCCCACAGCTGGGCTCCGGTGGCTCGCCCGTGGTTGACCAGAACCAGTGCATGTCGATCGGAAACCCCGGCGTCGCCTTCACGATAGCCTTTCCAGCCACAGGCTTCGATCAACGCGGCGGCGGACAGCTTGAATCGGCCGTCTTCCTGGGGGTGATTGTTCTGGCCGTGCAGCCGGCTGTCCCGCAGACCGTGCCGGGTGACGATCGGGTTCTTGAAAAAACTGCCTGCATTGCCGATGGCGGACGGGTCTGGCAACTTGCTGCGCCGCAGGGAGCAGACTGCGGCCCCGATAGCGATCGCGCTGGGCGCTTCCCCGTGCAGATGTTTCAGGCGTTCCGCCAGACCGGGGTAGTCCAGTTTGGGTTGCCAGTTGCGCGGCAGTTTCAGGGTTATATCGACAATCAGGCAGCTGCCGATGGGCTGGTCTTTGAACCGGCTACGGCGGTAGCCAAAGTCGCAGGCGTCCGCATCGAAATGGGTCGAATCACCGGTGCACGGGGACGCGGAGGTCAGGCCGGCGAAACGATCTCTCAGCTCGACACCGTAGGCTCCGATGTTCTGGATCGGGGCGGCACCGCACAAACCTGGGATCAGGGACAGATTTTCCAGACCGGCGTAGCCGCGGCCCAAGGTCCACTGAACCAGGTGATGCCAGGGCTCGCCCGCGCAGGCGCGGACGTAATGGGCCTCCTGGTCCTGGTGCAGATACTGGATTCCGCGCAGAGCGGGACGAAGTACCACGCCTTCGAAATCACGGGTCAGCAGGAGGTTGCTCCCGCCCCCCATGACCAAGCGAGGCAGATCGCGGAATCGCTGGTCGACGGCAAACGCCTGAATGTCCTGTTCTGAGAACAGTTCCACCAGAAACGTGCTGCGCGCCTGGACACCAAACGAATTGAGATGCTCGAGAGAAGCGTTTTCTGTGACGCGCACCGGTTCGAGGGCCTCGGTGAATGCAGGCCTGCAGTTTCCCGCATTGGCCTGCGAATGTCAGCGGCTTCTCAAAACCCGCGGTCGGATTCACGCATCGGCAAGCTGATCATGCGCAGGCGTGGCCCGCACTCATTCCAGATGGAAGCATGCTCGGCCTCAAAACGGGCCGTCCAGATAGGCAGCCATCCAGACCAGCAAGCCCAGGGTCAGGGCCACCGTCCAAGCCAGGAAATGGTCCAACAGTCCCACGTCCGAGCGACGGCGGCGTGATTGGGGAAAGCGGAGCTTGAACGTCATGATGTGTCTCCAGCCCGTGTGTGTGGGCCTCTGCATGTGTGGTCAGTGTCGATTGTGCGTGGAAGGTGGGCCGGGTTCTGTGAACCAGTTCACAAGTGCTGTTAGAAAAGGAAACCTTTGAATCGGGCCCATCGGGATAGCCTTTCGGGCTTGAGGGCGGCATGAGCAGGCTGCATAGTGGATTGGGTACCGTATCTTCTGGGAGCCGCTGCGTGCGCTGTCGACTTTGGCCTGTGCTGGTGATCATGCTTGCTTCTGTGTTTTGGGTCGGTGCCGTCGATGCGGCTGATCGACCGCGTATCGGGCTCGCATTGAGCGGCGGGGGTGCTCGGGGGGCAGCGCACATTGGTGTGCTGCGTGTACTTGAGGAAAACCGGATTCCCATCGATTTCATCGCCGGTACCAGCATGGGCGCCATCATCGGCGGTCTATACGCGTCAGGTTTGTCCACCGATGAGTTGGAACGGGCACTGACCGAGATCGATTGGGTCGATGTGTTTGCCGACAGGCCAGCGCGGGAACAGCGTTCTTTCTTGAAAAAGCGGGATGACAGCTCGTTTCTGGTCAAGGCACGGCCGGGTTTCAGTGACGGCAAGCTGAAGTTGCCCAAGGGCCTGGTCCAGGGTCAGAAACTCAGTCTGGTGCTGGAGGAACTCGCTCAGCGCACCGCGCTGGTCTCAAATTTCGACGATTTTCGTATCCCATTTCGTGCGGTGGCAACGGACATCGCCACCGGCGAGCCGGTGGTGTTGAGCTCCGGCAGTCTGGTGGACGCCATGCGCGCAAGCATGAGTATTCCCGGGGCGCTTGAACCGATGCAAATCGAAGGCCGGTTGCTGGTGGACGGAGGCGTCTCGGACAACCTGCCTGTGGATGTGGTCAAGGCGGCAGGTATGGACGTGGTGATTGCGGTCAGCTTAGGCACGCCCCTCAGCCCGACCGAGGATCTGACCTCGGTGCTTGCCATCACCGACCAGCTCACCACCATCATGACCCAGCAGAATACCCGGATACAGATATCGAATCTGGGTCCCGATGACGTTCTGATCGAGCCTGACCTGCGCGAGGTCGGAACCGCCGACTTCACGGAGGCCGTTGACGCGGTTGCGTACGGCGTGGAGGCGGCTGAGGCTGCGGCCGGTCAGTTCCGGCGCTATGCCCTGACCGATTCGGCCCACGCTCAGTATCGGGTCGGCAATATGGCGGCAGCGGTGCCGTCGAGTCCAGTGGTTGATGCCATTCGGATAGAGAACGACAGTCGCCTGTCGGACGCAGCGCTCAAAGCCCGACTGCGGGCCAAGACGGGTGAGCCGGTGAAACTCGACGAGCTGAAGGAGGATATCGATCAGATTTATGGTCTTGACGTGTTCCAGACCGTCTCATACCGATTCGAACAGGAAGGCAATGAAACCGCTTTGGTGGTGGACGCCAAGGCCAAGGAATGGGGGCCCAACTACCTGCAATTCGGATTGTCATTGCAGGATGACGTGAACGGATCCAGTAAATTCAATTTCGGTGCGGCCTACACCATGACCGCGCTGTCGGATTACGGTGCAGAGTGGCGAACGCAGATCCGTATCGGTGAGGACCCTCTGCTGGCAACGCGCTATCACTATCCGTTTGATCCCAATGCCGTGTACTTCGTAGAACCGCAGCTGATCTACGAAAAATACAACCAGGGCATTTACAGCAGCGTCAACCAACAGTCCGCTGAGTATCGGATCGGTCGCTGGGGCGGCGCCTTGGCTCTGGGCCGTGAGTTGAGTACCTGGGGCGAAGTCCGTGCAGGCCTGCGCGCCGGGCGTGGTAACTACAAGGTCCGGGTGGGTGCCCCCGGCCTGCCGGAGGAGGATTTCAGTTTTGGCGGGTTCTATACCCGGCTTTCATTGGATACGCTGGACAATGTCGATTTCCCTCATCGTGGCTATCGTGGCTTTCTTGACTACTACAATTCCACCCAGAAGCTGAACGCCGACGACAGCTATCAGACCCTCGCTGGGGAGTTTTCCATGGCGAGTACCTGGGGGCGGCATTCCCTGGTGGGGGGCTTTGAAGCTGGGGGCGCGCTCAGCGAGAGAGAATTGCCGGTCTATGATCGATTCGAGCTGGGTGGATTCTTGAATCTGTCTGGTTACGCGGAGCGGGAGTTAAGCGGCAGCCAACTCGCTTTTGGAAGCATGGTCTATTACTACCGGCTAGACGATTCTACAGGACCGCTTCAAATGCCGGTTTATTTGGGAGGCTCTGCGGAACTGGGCA
The DNA here is from genome assembly GCA_963783675.1 of uncultured Gammaproteobacteria bacterium. GTDB lineage: Bacteria > Pseudomonadota > Gammaproteobacteria > Competibacterales > JAHEDQ01 > JAHEDQ01. Next base: position 42,542 of record CAWAOU010000027.1, on the reverse strand, counting down.
ACGTGTGGCAGCAGCGCGCTGATTTTGGCAATGACTGGCTCGCAGCGGGCAGCCTGTTTGTGGGGGTCGATACCTTTCTCGGGCCGTTCTATCTGGCCTACGGCGTAGCCGAGGGCGGCGCCTCTTCCGCCTACATTTTTCTTGGCACCCGTTACTGAGGTCGGTCCGAGGGTGAAACGGTGGACCATGGAAGGTTGTTGATCGAGCCGGATACAACTCAGATATCCACCTCAAACCGCACCTCAGCTATCTGCGGCAGCCACTGTCATCGGCTGTGTGATTACGATGTTGGGCGCGCTTGAATGCGCCTGCCCGCTCCTCGCCTTGCTGAGACACAGCGAACCTATGGGACACTACACTGGATGCAAATCATGCTGGGCCTCTTGTTATTTTTTTTCGGTGTGTCCGAGATTATGGGGCATGCAAGACGGAAGGGCGGGGAGCGAGCCGATTAGGTCCCAGCGCATTCCTGGGGCGATGTTGCTGCTTGTGTTGCTAGTCGGCCCGGCGCCGGCGGCGGAACGATTGCCGGGCCTCACGGCAAGGGCAGCCGCCGTGGTGTATCCGCCCAGCGGTCTGGCGATCTACCATTTCCGAGGCCAGGAGCGGCTGCCCCCCGCCAGCACAACCAAGATCATGACTGCGATCGTGGCGGTGGAACGCCTGGGGCTGGGCGCAATTATCCAGGCCAGCGACTTGGTCAGTCGCACACCTCCGGTGAAGCTGGGTCTACTGCCGGGAGATCGTCTTCGGGTGCAGGATGCGCTCTACGCGCTGTTGCTGTCATCGGCGAATGACGTGGCCTCTGCGCTGGCCGAGAACGCCGCCGGGAATGTGGCCGATTTTGTCAATCTCATGAATCAACAGGCGCGTTGGCTGGGGGCCCGCAACACCCGATTTGTCAACGCCGACGGGTTGCCTGCTGCCGGTCATCTCTCCACCGCACTCGACCTGGCGCGATTGTTTCGCCGGGCCATGCAGATCCCACGGTTGACCCTCATCATGGGCACCCGCGCATATAGGGTGCCTATCCAGGGCGCCAACGCCCGGACCGAGATCGTGCGCACAACCAACCGGCTGCTGGGGGCGGACCCTGCTATGGTGGCGGGCAAGACGGGCTATACGAATGCGGCGGGCCACTGTTTTGTCGGCCTGGCCCGTCAGGGCCCGCACCAGGTCATCGTGGTGGTGCTGGGCAGCCGGGACCTTTGGGCCGACGTGCGCCTGTTGATGCGACACGGACTGGGTTTGCTCGAGGACATGGAAGGGGGCATCGGACCCTGAACGGTCGGTCCTGGATAAATCGAAACCGTTGCCTGGATAATCAGTAATCCACAATCGGTGTCCAAAGGGCGTGGTGAACCCTACACTGACGCTATAGGTACAGATGAGGTATTGGCAGGGCGAGCGCGGTTGGCCGGCACCCGCCGGAACGGTGAGGTCCCGAGTCACGGCTGAACGGAGCATGCATGGCCACCAGTGTTTTCGAACTGTTCAAGATCGGAATTGGCCCATCCAGTTCCCATACGGTTGGCCCGATGCGGGCTGCCAACACCTTCGTTAACGGGCTCGCTGACGACGGCGTGCTTGAATCGACCGTTCGTGTGAAGACCGAGCTATACGGTTCCCTGGGCGCCACCGGCCGCGGTCACGGCTCCGACTCGGCGGTCATTCTGGGTTTGGAGGGCGCCCTGCCGGATCAAATCGACCCGGAGACCGTCCCGCCTCGTCTGGCCGAGATCCGGCGAGACAAGCGCATCCAACTCCTGGGCCGACATGCGATCCGATTCAACGAGGAGCGCGACCTGGTGTTGCATCGGCGCAAAGCGCTGCCGGTCCACTCCAACGGCATGCGTTTTTCCGCCTTCGATGAAAGCAATGCTGAAATCCGAGCCGGTATTTACTATTCGGTGGGGGGTGGATTCGTTCTGGACGAAGCCGCCGCCTCCGGCGGATTGATCAAGCAGGACGATACCGAGTTGCCGTTGCCCTTCTCCAGTGCGGTGGAATTGTTGCAGCACTGCGACAATCGGGGCATTCCGGTGAGTCAGGTGATGCTGGCCAACGAACGTGTATGGCGGCCTGAGGAGGAGATTAACGCGCAATTACTGGCCCTGTGGTCGGTGATGCGCGACTGTGTACAACGGGGCTGTCACAAGGAGGGTATTCTGCCCGGCGGAATGAAGGTCAAGCGGCGAGCCGCAGACCTGTTTCGAAAACTGAGCGCGCACCCGGAGGCTGCTCTGTGTGATCCGCTGACCATTCTGGACTGGGTCAATCTGTACGCTCTGGCGGTCAATGAGGAAAATGCGGCGGGGGGACGAGTGGTGACTGCCCCCACCAACGGTGCGGCCGGGATCATTCCCGCGGTGCTGCACTACTACACGCGGTTCTGTCATGGGGCAAACGACGAGGGCGTGGTTCGATTTTTATTGACCGCCGGCGCCATCGGACTGTTGTACAAGGAAAATGCGTCCATCTCGGGTGCCGAAGTGGGTTGCCAGGGCGAGGTGGGTTCGGCCTGTTCCATGGCCGCTGGGGCACTGACCGAGGTCCTGGGGGGCACCCCGTCGCAGGTCGAAAACGCCGCGGAAATCGCAATGGAGCACAATCTCGGCTTGACCTGCGACCCCGTCGGCGGTCTGGTCCAGGTGCCCTGTATCGAACGCAATGCGATGGCCTCCATCAAAGCCATCAACGCGACCCGCATGGCATTGCACGGTGACGGCACTCACTACGTGTCCTTGGACAAAGTCATTAAGACCATGCGTGACACCGGTGCGGACATGAAGACCAAGTATAAGGAAACGGCCCGCGGCGGCCTTGCCGTGAACGTGATCGAAGTGCCGGTCAATCTGGTTGAATGCTGACCGCGACCGCTTTGATTGCGCCAAGCGTTTTTTTGGGGGGATACTCATGAGCCAAGAAGATCAGGGCGTGACCGCCCTTACGCCGTTCGACGCCATGCACCGCTTGGCAGGCGCCAGAATGGTGCCGTTTGCCGGTTATCAGATGCCGCTGCAGTATCCGGGTGGCATCATCAACGAACATCTGCACACGCGCGCCGCGGCCTCGTTGTTCGATGTGTCACACATGGGACAGGTGCGGCTGGAGGGTGGATCGGCTGCTGCAGCACTGGAAAAGCTGGTGCCGGTGGATGTGCAGGGCTTGCAGCCGTTTCGGCAACGCTATGCCCTGCTCACAAACGAGTCCGGCGGCATTGTGGACGATCTCATGATCACCCATGCGGGCGATCATTTGATGCTCGTGGTGAACGCCGCGAGGAAGGAGGCCGATCTGGCCCGGCTGCATGGGGGGCTCGACGCAGAGTGCACCGTCACCTATCTGGCGGATAGGGCGCTGCTTGCGTTGCAGGGTCCCGCCGCCTGCGGCGTGATGGAGGATCTCGCACCAGGCGTTTCCGACATGCGTTTCATGGATGCCCGGGCCTGCCGTGTCGGGGGTATTGACTGTTTCCTCACCCGATCCGGATACACCGGAGAGGACGGGTTTGAAATTTCGGTGGCGGCGGTGGACGCGGTTGCTTTGGCCGAATACCTCTTGGCTGCCGAAAGTGTGGCCTGGGCCGGTCTGGGCGCACGCGACTCCTTGCGACTGGAAGCGGGGCTTTGCCTCTACGGTCAGGACATTGACGAACGCACTACACCGGTTGAAGCCGGCCTCACCTGGGCGATACAAAAAGTGCGTAGAGCTGGTGGGGCCCGCGCCGGTGGCTTTCCAGGCGCCGACCGGGTGTTGGATCAGCTGGCCAACGGCACCGACCTGTTACGAGTGGGTATTCGTCCGACGGGTCGCCAACCGGTGCGGGCGGGCGCGGAACTGGTGGATGCAGGTGGGGTATCGGTCGGGCGGGTCACCAGCGGATGTCACGGCGCCACCGTGGATGGTCCGGTGGCTATGGGATATCTGCGTTCCGATCTGACTGCGACGGGTACGGCGCTGGGGGCGATGGTTCGGGGGAAAGCATTGGCTGTGGAAGTGGCTAAAATGCCGTTTGTACCGCAACGCTATTATCGGGGTTAGCAAAGACGGGGGGAGCACCATGAGCGTTAAATACACTGAAGATCATGAATGGATCAGACTGGACGAGGACGGACTGGCTACGGTCGGCATCACCAACTATGCCCAACAGCAGCTGGGCGACCTGGTTTTCGTGGAATTGCCGGAACTGGACCGAGACGTGGCCCAGGGCGAAGAGACCGTCGTCATCGAGTCGGTGAAGGCGGCGGGTGAGGTGAAGGCACCGGTGGCCGGCACAGTGGTGAAGGTCAACGAGGCGCTGAACGACGAGCCGAACCTGGTGAACACTGACCCGGCTGGTGACGGCTGGTTTATGCGGTTGCGTCTGGCCGATCCCAATGAACTGGATGGGCTGATGGACGAAGACGCATACCAGGCAATGGTGGACGATCTCGGCTGAAGGGCAAACACAGCGTTGTTCGCCGATGCGGCCCGGGTGACTCGGGCCGGTTGAGCGGGTCTCGACAATTGCCAGACCTGGCTGACGAATTACTTGGACGGAGTATGGGAATGAATGACGCTGAGCGCGGTCTCGACGATCTGGAGCAGCGGGATGCTTTTGTGGGACGCCATATCGGTCCCACAGCCGAGAGTCAGCGGGCCATGTTGCGCCACATCGGTGTGGTGTCGATGGACGCGTTTGTGGATCAGGTGGTTCCGTCCAGTATCCTCAGCAGCGAGCCCATGGACCTGGGCGAGGGCTGCACCGAGACCGAAGCGCTGGCCGAAATCGGGCGCCTTGCGGACGCCAATCAGGTGTACCGATCCCTGATTGGCATGGGCTATTACGGCAGCCATCTGCCGGGTGTCATTCAACGGAATCTGCTCGAGAATCCGGCCTGGTACACGGCCTATACGCCCTATCAGGCTGAGATTTCCCAGGGTCGGCTGGAAGCCCTGCTCAATTTCCAGACCATGGTCATGGACTTGACCGGGATGGAGCTGGCCAACGCCTCGTTGCTGGACGAGGCCACGGCCGCGGCCGAGGCCATGGTCATGTGCCAGCGCCTGAGCCGAAGCAAGAGCGACTGCTTTTTTGTCGATTCGGGTTGCCATCCGCAAACCCTGGCGGTGGTGCGAACCCGGGCCGAACCGTTGGGGATCAAGGTGGTGGTTGGAAGCGCGGCCACCGATCTGGCCCAGTCGGACGTGTTCGCCGCCCTGCTCCAGTATCCCGATAGCAGGGGCGAAGTGACGGATCATTCGGCCGTAATCGAACAATTACACCAGCGCAAAGCCATGGCGGTGCTGGCCACCGATTTGCTGGCTCTGACCTTGTTGCGGTCTCCAGGTGACATGGGCGCGGATGTGGTGATCGGCAGCAGCCAGCGCTTCGGAGTCCCCATGGGCTATGGGGGACCGCATGCGGCTTTTCTGGCGACCCGCGACGCCAACAAACGCGCCACGCCCGGGCGTATCATCGGCGTATCGACCGACGTTCGTGGCGAGCCGGCCTACCGTATGGCACTGCAGACACGCGAGCAGCATATCCGGCGAGAAAAAGCCACCAGCAACATCTGCACGGCGCAGGCTTTGCTGGCCATCATCGCCAGCATGTATGCGGTCTACCACGGACCTGAAGGGCTCACCACCATTGCTCGACGAACCCATAGGCTCACCCGGATTCTCGCCCTGGGCCTTACGCGACTGGGGGTTGGGATCGAGACTCGCTGCTACTTCGACACGCTGACCCTGCGCAGCGACGGCAACGCCGAAGCCATTCACCGGGCTGCCCGTGCGCGGCGCATCAATCTGAGGCAGATAGATGCCGATCGGGTAGGCGTGGCCCTGGACGAGACCGTGGATCGGGATCTGGTTGCCGCCCTGCTGGAGGCATTCGCCGAAGTCTTGGGTGGCACGCCGAGTGCGGTTTCCGAGCTCGATCAGGCCGTTGCGACCGTGATCCCCGAGGCTTTGCAGCGGCAGGGGGCCATTCTGAGTCACCCGGTGTTTCACCGCCATCAGTCCGAAACCGCCATGCTTCGGTACATGCGACATCTGGCGGACAAGGATCTGGCGCTGGATCGCAGCATGATCCCGCTGGGGTCCTGTACCATGAAACTGAATGCGACCTCGGAAATGATTCCCATTGGCTGGCCCGGATTCTGCGCGCTGCATCCGTTCGCGCCCCTGGATCAGACTCAAGGGTATCAGGACCTGTTCAAGGCGCTGGAATCCATGTTGTGCGCATGCACCGGATATGACGCGGTATCGCTACAACCAAACTCCGGCGCTCAAGGTGAATACGCCGGCTTGCTGGCCATCCGCGCCTACCATCGAAGTCGGGGTGAGGGGCATCGCGATGTCTGCCTGATCCCGAGTTCGGCCCACGGTACAAACCCGGCCTCCGCACACCTGGCCGGCATGCGCGTGGTGGTGGTGCAGTGTGATGCCGAGGGCAATGTGGACCTGGATGATTTGCGCGCCAAGGCGGCGCAACATGGGGATGCCCTTGCTGCGGTCATGGTCACGTATCCGTCCACCCATGGCGTATTTGAAACCACCATTCGGGAACTTTGCGATCTGGTGCATGAGTTCGGTGGGCAGGTCTATTTGGATGGCGCCAATCTCAACGCGCAGGTGGGTCTGGCCGCGCCGGGCCACTACGGGGCAGATGTGTCGCATCTGAATCTGCATAAGACGTTTTGCATTCCCCACGGTGGGGGTGGGCCCGGTGTAGGTCCCATCGGTGTGCGCGCGCACCTGGCGCCGTTCCTACCCAAGATGGCGGTGTTGGATACGGTGACCGAAGGGTCGGTCGGGCCGGTTTCGGCCGCCCCCTGGGGCAGTGCCGGCATCTTGCCCATCACTTGGATGTACATTCGAATGATGGGGCGGGAAGGCCTGGTGGATGCCACCCGCGTGGCTCTGTTGAACGCCAATTATATTGCGAGGCGCTTGCGCGCCCACTACCCGGTACTGTACACCGGAGCCAGCGGGATGGTAGCCCACGAATGTATTTTGGATCTTCGTCCGATAAAGGAACAGAGCGGCGTCACGGTCGACGATGTGGCAAAGCGCCTGGTGGATTACGGCTTTCACTCGCCAACCATGTCTTTTCCGGTGGCGGGGACCCTCATGATCGAGCCCACCGAGAGTGAGTCCAAAGAGGAGCTCGATCGATTCTGCGACGCCATGATCGCCATTCGGAAGGAGATACAAAAGGTGGCGGAGGGCACCTGGCCCCAGGATGACAATCCGCTGAGCAATGCACCCCATACCGTATCTGATTTAGCCGAGGCGGAATGGTCCCATCCCTACACGCGGGAGCAGGCTGCCTTCCCGCTGGCCGGACTGCGTCAGTACAAATATTGGTCGCCGGTGGGGCGTATCGACAACGTACAGGGCGATCGCAACCTGGTCTGTAGCTGTCCTCCCATCGAAAGCTACCAAGGGGTTGCTTGAACACCTTCGGTGAACCGAAGGCGGGTCCAGTTGTGTGAGCGCATGCCTGCCCGGACTTGCCTTGCGGATTCACCGACCCGCGGTTTCTAGTCTCGTCGGTGGGTGCGCCCATACCGACCTTGCTCATTAGGAGTCACCGAAATGCCTGTCACCCTGGTGCTGACCATGATCGGTGATGACCGCCCCGGTCTGGTGGATGCCGTTTCCCAGTCGCTGGCCGACCACGGTGGAAACTGGGAACAAAGCCATATGGCGTCGCTGGCCGGCAAGTTCGCCGGCATTCTGCGCGCCAGTGTTCCCAGCGACGCTGTGGATGCTGTCACTCGGGATTGGCGCCTGCTCGAGCAGGCTGGGCTGCGGATAGTGGTGGAGCGGGGTGCTGACGGCGGTTCTGCCGATCGGGGATGGACGCTTGAGCTGGAAATTGTGGGGCAGGACCACCCCGGTATCGTGCATGACATTGCCCATGCGCTGGCGCAACACGGTGTCAGTGTGCTTGAGTTGGAATCCGAGGTGGTAAGCGCATCCATGGCGGGCGGTCAGCTGCTGCAGGCCCGGATCTCCGCATTGGCGCCGGACGACCTGAACGAGGAGACTCTTCGGGATGATCTGGAGGCTCTGGCCAACGAACTCATGATCGATCTGAGTTGGAGTGAGTCAAAGTCTGACTGAGTTTTCAGGGGCGTGCTCCGTGGCGCTGATCGGTGAGGGCCGCCCGAGGGTTTCAAGGGGTGTGCCAAGTCGTTTTTCAATGGCCAGTGCCGCCGATAGCAACTTTGCTTCCGCGCCCGCTGGCGCCATCAACTGAAGGCCCACCGGCAGGCCGTATCGGTCGAATCCGACGGGCAGGGTCAAGGCACAAAGACCCAGCAGGTTTGCGATCACGGTGTTGCGCAGGGCGGCGCTGTTGAGGATGCGGTACCGATCGTAATCCTGGACCTCCGCAAGGGTTGGGCTGGGTATCGGGACTGTTGGACAGGCCACCAGGTCGACCTGATCGAACACCGTCACGCCCCGCTGAAGCAGATGTCCAAAGCGACGTTGCCGCGCCAGCACTTCCCGGTCTCGCAGGGTCGCGCCTTCCGCCAGGATGTTAAGTGTCGCCGGGCTCAGATGGGTGCGTAGCTCCGGCAGTTCCAGGCGCACGAACTGTTCGCATTCGGCGGCAACGAAACTGTGTTCCCGGGTATGCTGCGCCGCATTGACCGATTCGGGAAAGGCGACGTCGATAAGCCGCACCCCAAGCGCGCCAAGCTGGGTCAAAAAATCATTGCACACGGTCAGGATAGTGGCATCGCAATCGTCCCATAGCCGAGGAGAGCCGATTCCAATGCGCAAGCCTGCCAGTGGTCTCGGGTCTACCGGTGAGGCCTTTTGGATGCCTCCCGCCAAGGCCGCGTCAATGGACGCGAACAGGTACGCCGCATCGTCTACGGTGCGGGTGAGCAAACCGGGTGAGTCGAACATCGAGGCCAACGGCACAACCCCCGTCATGGGCCAGCGGCCGTATGTCAGTTTCAGACCGACCAAACCATGATAACTGGCCGGGACACGGACCGAGCCGCCAGTATCGGTGCCCAGCGCGGCCCAGGCAGTACCCTCGACGACGCTGGCCCCGGCGCCGCTGCTGGAACCACCCGGGACCCGCCGCCCAAACCTTGACCAGGGGTTGGACGGCGTTCCCCAGTGGGGATTGAGGCCAAGACCGCCCAGCGCCAACTCCCCACTCAACGTCTTGCCGCTGATCAATGCCCCCTGTTTGATCAGCGCTGCTACGATGGGTCCCGCCGTCTCCCACTGTGGCGGCAGGCGTCTGGGCGTTCCAGCATAGGTGTGTAGGCCGGGCAATCCATACAAGTCTTTGATGGATACTGGTAATCCGCTTAACGGGCCGATCTGGTTCCCGCATTTCAGTGCATGTCGGATGGATTCTGCCGACGCCACGAGCCGCACGGCGCTCCAGTCTGTGTATGGCGAGACCGGATCGGTGGCATCGGCGCGTTGTTCCAGTATGTGATCCAGAATGTCATAGACGGCACGTGGTTCGCGGCGCAAACAGGCCGCCAGATCGCTCAAGCCCGCATGGTTCGAAAGCGTGCTCACAAATGCGTACTCGGTCTCGACCCTGGCAGCGCCGGTGTGAGCTTGTATTTACCCATCAGTTGTTTAGGGTAGCCCTAGGGAACCGCTGATCTATTCGTGAACGTGCATCTTGGGACTGAAATGCACAGCTTCATCGTTGCAAATTTTGGCAATAGAGCAACTATTACCCGCAATCTGCGCCTTGAATCTGCACATTTCAGACTCCAATCTGCTTCGCCCAGAATAAATCAGCGGCTCCCCAGGGCGTGGAGCCCGGGGTGAGGATTATTTGGAGCCAATGCATGAATTCTGAGTCGGATGAACCGATCGGCGAATTGACGCTGAGAACCCTGGCCATGCCGGCGGATACCAATCCGAGCGGAGACATTTTTGGGGGCTGGTTGCTGGCGCAAATGGATATTGCCGGTGGCATCCTGGCCAAGCAGCGGGCCGCGGGCCGGGTGGCCACCATCGCTGTGGACGGGATGATATTTCACAAACCCGTGTTCGTTGGGGACGTGGTGTGCTGTTACGCTCACCTCGAGCGGGTTGGCACGACGTCCATGAGCATCCGAATCCAGGCCTGGGCCATTCGGGCAGAGCGCCAATCCGAACGTGCCAAGGTGACCGAGGGCGTTTTCACCTACGTGGCCATTGGCGTCGATCGAAGACCACGCCAGATCGATCGCTGACCAAGCCGACAAAACACCCGGTTCCGCTGTTCGGGAACCGGGTGGCTTGAGTTGGGCCCGCTGTTCAGGCCTTGGGCGCCCAGGCGGAACACCATCCGTTTTCATTGACCGCTTTGCCTGGGAACAGTGCGCAGCCGCGCCATTCTCCGCTGTCGGCGGCGATGAATTGACAATTGCTGCAGAGCTGATCAGCCGCTGCGGTGCCGGCTTTGTCGGCCCGCGGCGCCTGGGTGGCGTCGTGCATGTACTTCAGGCCAACGGCGGCAGGATCATCTTCCGCAACGTGTGGCAGATCCTGGGAGTAGGCGACGCCGCCGCCAATCAAGCTGGCGACTGGAATAGCAGCCGCGCCCGCGATGGCCATCTTCATCGCCTTGCGGCGGCCAACATCGATGTCTTGTTTTGCCATGGTTTCTCTCTATCTCCAGTGATTGAGGGCGTGTCGCCCCTTCTAGAAGTTATCGCCGATGAACATCGGCAGCCGCTCTCGCCGTTGCCGATGCGCCCGGGATCTGCAATACCCTACCTCACGAACGCTGCCTGACTCGATGACACAGGTCAACGGGTGCGCCACCAATGTCGTTTCCAGCGCTCGTGAGCTTACCTCATACGACCTCTTTCCGGCCGGAACATTCCCGGTTTCAATGCTCCGACAGGGTTGCGAGCTGATCCAAAATCGCGTGGACCAGGGATATGCCCTGTGCCCCCATGTTGCGGGTCAGGCGTTCCGCGTCCCGCTCACCGTTGACCAGGCGCCGCATAAGACCTCCCAAGCGGCCCATGTCTCCGCCCACCTGGACCATGACCTCTGCCATTCCAGACAGTGTATGCAAAGCTCGCGGGTCGCCGCGAGCGGCTGCGTCGATCATGCATGCGAGCCCGGGCGCGGCCGCGCCCGGGTCGAACGAGGCAACGGCTTGCGGCAGCTCAGTAGGATTGTCGATGCCCTGTAACACCGCATCGAGCACCACTCGCTCATCATCTGACAGCGCAGTCTCATCGGCGCCATCCGGCCGGGCGCTTTGGACTATCCGTCCCAGAATCCGGGCCAGCGCGGTCTGACCGCCGCGCGATACTTTGGCGATCAGATCTTTCGCCTCGCGTGCGGCGATCGGATCGGTCCGGCCCCGGACCACGCTGATGATCAGGGACGCATGAACGGAGACGATCTGTTCCTGTCGGGTCGGCATTCTGGCGGTCATGATGTCCGCTTCATTGGCTTCGTCGCACCCGGCCGTGCCGCAGACTGGGCAGGACCATGCCTGACCGCAGGTTCCAGGGGCGGTGTGGCCGCTCCGGCCTTAATCTGGGAGAGGCTGGGATGCAAACTTTTGCACAGACGTGGCTTGTATCGCTATGGTCGCTGCTTCTGGATTCTAAGAGACCGAGATCATGACAGCCATACAATCCGACGCGAGCGTCATGGATCTGGCACGCTTCTATCTTGGAGATATTCCTCATATCCGCGAATTGGGTATGGAACTGGTGGAGGTCGGGTGCGGCGATGCGACCATGCGCTTGCCCTATCGCAGCGACCTGGTCGGCGATCCGGATACCGGCGTTCTGCATGGTGGGGCGGTTACGGTCTTGATTGACTCGGTGTGCGGTCTCTCCGTGCTGTCCGCCATGCGCAATCCGGGGCCTATCGCCACACTGGATTTGCGCATTGACTATCTGAAGCCGGCGCGGGTCGGCCAACCACTGCATGCACGGGCGGATTGTTTCCGGCTGACTCACCAGATTGCATTCGTTCGCAGCACGGCCTACCACCAGGATCCGGCGGAACCCGTTGCGGCCGCCCAGGCCACCTTTGTGATCAAGGGTGAAGGCGGTGGATTGGCGGCCGACAGGCGCAGGTCGTGAATCTTGTGGCTTTGGCGGAGCGTTGTCGCGCCGAGCATGACTACAACCCTCTTTGCGAGGCGATCCCGTACGCGCGGTTTCTCGGGATCAGTGTGTCGGAAGAGACCGGTGAGTTTGTGTCCCAACTGGCCTTTCGGCCCCGCAATATAGGCAATCCCGCCCTGCCCGCGCTGCACGGGGGGGTGGTCGGTGCCTTTCTCGAAACCACTGCGATCTTGGAGTTGGTGTGGGCGCACGAGACCCAGATGATCCCAAAGATCATCAACATTACGGTCGATTTCTTGCGGCCTGCGGGTCCGGTGACGACCTATGCCAGTGGCACCATAACCAAGCGGGGTCGGCGGATTGCAAACGTGACCGTCGAGGCCTGGCAGGACGACCGCTCCCGCCCCGTGGCGGTTGCCCACTGTCATTTTTTACTTGAACTGACGCGCTGATTGGGTCTTCAATAGAGGCAGACGGACACTGTTGCGGATTGGCGACAGTCTGCCTATGATGCGCTGCACAAGTATAATACCTAAAAATTAGAAGACCACGTCGCGCCCACCGTCAGCAAACAGCTTGGTCGGGCCAAGATGGCAACGTCTTACTGGCATGAGGACGCCGGTCGACGAGGGTCCAGGAGGCAAAAAGCATGCGTCTCGTTGAAATATCACGGGGTGGTAAACCCGCGCCCAAAAAAAACTACGTACTGGTCACCGTCACGATCATGGCCATGCTCGTATTTTCGGCACCTGTGTCATCCAATACGCCAACCTCTGAGCAGTGGTGGAACTCTCGCTATACTCAGGATCTGTTGGTGCAGACCCGGCGTATGGGTCGTCTTGTCGAACACATCGCCAACCGTTTTCCGGTCAACAAAAATCAGGCTCGGCGCATTGTTTCCGAAGCCTTTCGACAGGGATCGGCTGGAGATCTTGCGCCGGAACTGGTGTTGGCCGTCATCGCAGTTGAATCCACGTTCAGGCCCCGCGTGGTAAGCCATGCAGGTGCCCGCGGGCTGATGCAGATCATTCCCAAATGGCATCCGGATACGATTGCCGAGATCGGGGGGGCCAACGCCCTGTTTGACCCGAACAAAAACATCCAGGCCGGCGTCCGGATCCTGGCCGAGTATCTGGACGCACAAGACGGCAACCTTCGCAAGGCGCTGTTGCGATACAACGGCAGTCATCGGAATCCGCGTTCACCCTATGCCGACAAGGTGCTTGGGCAGTACGAGAACCTGCTGGTGGTCGCAACCCTCGGCAGTTGACGCCAATCTGGCTATGGAGCCTCTGATCTGTTCTGGATGAAGCAGATCGAAGGGTGAAATGTGCAGATTCAAGAGGCGGATCGCGGGGCAGATCGCGGGTGATCGTTGTTCTGTTGCCAAGATCTGCAACGATGAAGCTGTGCATTTGAGTCCCAAGATGCACGTTCATGAATCGATCGGAGGCTCACTGAGGACAGATGCGAGCTGTCTGCCCAGTGCGCTGTCTCCAGGCTGCGAGGTCCAGAATATCACCCTCGTCGGACAGCTCTGGATAGGCCAGGTGATGCCGATCGCAGTACTCTGCCAGTACCGGGTGCGCCCAGCGGAAAAGCGTGGCGTTATAGCGATCGGGTTCGAGTCGAACCCGATCGTACATACCCGCGTTCTGTCGTTGCCGTTGGGCTTCGGCTAGCACGATTGCAGCGGCCACGGAGACGTTGAAGGAAGCGACCATGCCCATCATGGGCACCACAATATGGGCGTCGGCTTCTGTTGCGGCGGTTTGGCTGACACCGTGTTTCTCTGCACCCAGGAGCAGCGCCGTCGGACGGGTGTAGTCCAGGGATCGAAAATCCACTGCCCGCTGCGAAAAATGAGCGGCAAGCACTTGGTGCCCGCTGTCATGCAGGTGTCGGATTGCATGCTCGATCCGAGTCTGGGGCTCCACCGCCACCCAGCGCTCACTGCCCAGCGACGTCCCGGGGCGGGACCGGTAGGGCGTGTTCTCAAGCACCACGTGTGCAGTCATGATGCCCACCGCATCGCAGGTCCTCAAGATGGCCGCAAGGTTGTGCGGTTTATGCACCTGATCGGTGAGCACCGTCAGATCGGGTTGCCTTTTGTCCAGGACTTGCCGTAGTCGCAGAAATCGTTTCGGGGTCATGGAAACTCTGTCTCCGCATTTGGGGAGGTGGTCACACCAGGGCGATGATGAGGGCCAGAACCGGTATCGCCAGGAGGGTGCTGGCCACGACTGCGCTGGAGGCCAGATCCGCATCGCCGCCGATTTGTCGCACCATCACGTAAGAGGCACCAGCGGTTGGGCAGGCCATGAAGATCAGCACCGTGCGCATGGCGTCGTTGTCCAATGCCAGCAGCAGCCCCAGCCCCAACCCGAGTAGCGGCATCATCAGGGTCTTGCCCAACGCCGCCGCGACGGTGCGCGATAGCACGGCTTTGAGCCGGGTTCCGTACAGAGCTCCGCCTATGCAGATCAGTGCCAGGGGCAGTGCCATCTGCCCGATCGCTTCCAGGGAGCGCTGAACAACGGTGGGTATAGGCCAGTTGGTCGACCGGTAAAGGAGCCCCAGCGCACAGGATAACAGCAGGGGGTTGAGCGCCATGCCCCGGACGATCGGCAAAGCGTTGCGTGTGCTCAATCGCCCACGGCTGAGCAATAGGACCAGAACCCCGAGCACATTGTATAGGACGACCATCGGGCCCAATGCCAACAGGGCGATGCCGGCTGCGTCATTCTGGCCAAGATCGGCAGCGGCGTAGGCCACTACCGGAACCCCGACGAAGGCAAGATTGCCCCGGTAGACCGCTTGCACAAAGGTGCCGACTTCCCTCCAGGGTATCCGAAGCAGGGTGGCGACCCAGCCGGCAACGGCGACCCCAATCAATGTGCTCAGCAGCAATACAGTGAGCAACGCCGAGGTCTGGGCCAGGGAGGCGGGGGCCGTTGACACCTTGATGAACAACAGGGCGGGAATTCCGACCCAGTAAACCAGGCGGGTGGTGGCGTGCAGGTCGTTAGCGGTGAGGAATCCGCGCCAGCGCAGCACCAGGCCGATCATCGTCATTACGATTACCGGCCCCAGCGCGTTGACCACGGGCAGCATGTTGTCAGCCCAGGTTGAGGGGCCTGCGTGCCTTGAGATACTGCGCGACCCTGAACGCAAGCTCAAGGCCCTGGGAGGCATTCAGTCGCGGGTCGCAGTAAGTGTCGTACCGATTGGAAAGATCCTGGTCCGCAATCGCCTGTGCTCCACCCGTGCATTCAGTGACGTCCCGGCCGGTCAGTTCCAGATGCAGTCCGCCCGGATGGCTGCCCTCAGCCGCATGAATTTCAAAAAACGCCTGCACCTCCTGCACGATGCGGTCAAATGGCCGGGTTTTGTAACCGCTGGCGGTCTTTACCGTATTGCCGTGCATCGGGTCGCATGACCAGACCGGCATATGCCCTTCGCGCTGTAGTGCCCGCACCAGGGCGGGTAGGCGTTGCGGCAGGGTGTCGGCGCCCATCCGGGTAATCAACGTGAGCCGTCCCGGCACCCGTTCAGGGTCAAGGCGGTCGATGAGTCTGAGCAGTGCGTCCGGTTCCAGGCCCGGCCCCACCTTGGCGCCTATTGGATTGGCGAGGCCGGCCAGAAAGGCGACATGTGCACCGTCGATCTGACGGGTGCGCTCGCCCACCCACAACATGTGGGCCGATGCCGCGTACCAGTCGCCGTTGCGGCTCTCGCGCCGGGTAAGCGATTCCTCGTAACCCAGCAATAACGCCTCGTGGGAAACATAAAACTCGGTTTGGCGGATCTGTGGATTTGAGTCGGCATTGATGCCGCATGCCTCCATAAAGCGCAGACAGTCCGCAATGCGCTCGGCCATATCCAGGTAACGATCACCTTGGGGGCTGTTCCGAACGAATCCCATGGTCCACTGCTGGACTTCGTGCAGATCAGCGTAGCCTCCATAGGAGAGCGCCCGAAGTAAATTCAGGGTTGCGGCGGATTGGGAATAGGCCCGCAGCTGCCGCTGAGGATCTGCGGTTCGGGCGGACGGCGAAAACTCCGGGCCGTTTATGATATCGCCGCGATAGCTCGGCAGCGTCACCCCGTCTCGGGTCTCTGTCGCTTGACTGCGTGGCTTGGCGAATTGACCTGCGATACGCCCGACCTTGATCACTGGGCACGCCGCTGCGAAAGTCAGCACCACGGACATTTGCAGCAAGACCCTGAATATGTCGCGCACGTGCTCGGTGCTGAACTCATTGAAGCTCTCTGCGCAGTCGCCGCCCTGCAGCACAAAAGCTTGACCTTGGGCGACTCGTGCCAGATGGCGTCGCAGGCTTTCCACCTCACCCTGGAAAACCAGCGGTGCGGCGCGGCGAAGACGCGCTTCGACTTCGGCAAGCCCGGTGGAATCTGAATAATCTGGTATCTGTTCCGCCTCGAATTGCCGCCACAGTGCCGGATGCCAATTACCGACCATCCCAATACCCCTCCAGAGCGCGAGGCGAGCACCTTATCAGAGATTCAGACGCCGTATGGCGCCCGGTGCGGGCGCCGATACTGTTGTGCAGGTACCGCAAACTCGGTATCAACAGGAAACTATGTTGCCCAAAGGCGTCTAAGTGCTTGTGCCGTAATCCAGGAGACTGACTTGCCTCTTCATCCATTCATTGCCCCATTTGACGATCTGCCGACGGCAATCCCGGTGTTCCCCCTGACCAGCGCGGTCGTGTTGCCGGGTGCCCAACTCCCGCTCAACATTTTTGAGTCCCGCTATCTGAACATGGTGACCGACGCGCTGAGAACCGATCATATGATCGGCATGGTGCAGCCCGAGGATCCCAAGTCGCCGGACGGCCCACTGTCGGGTGTTGGCAGTGCGGGTCGGATCACGGCGTATACCGAGACAGGTGATGGCCGGATCCTGCTCGTATTGATGGGCGTTTGCCGTTTCCGACTGCTGGAATCCCTCGCGACAACGCGCGGCTATCGGCGTTTTTCCATCGACTGGAGCGCATTCGAGCACGATTACGATGATGCTGCACAGATTACAGTCCAGCGTTCCGACCTTCTGGAGGAGGCGGCGAGTTTTTGCTCCAGCCACTCCGCGCAGTTGGAACGTGCCGGCTTGACCCAGCTGTCGGATCGGCAACTCGTGAACAGTCTGGCAGGCAATCTGCCGCTGTCACCGGAAGAGAAGCAAGTGCTGCTCGAAGCCCCCGACTTGGCGTCCCGCGCCCAGATTCTGACCGAGATTCTCAAAATGTCCACGGCCTGTGACGCCGGAGGCTCGTCACTGCGTCATTAGCCAAAGCTAGACGAAATCGAAAAAACTTGTAAAACGCTACGCAAAAACTATACAAAAGCTTGACATGGCTTTGAGGGATGCATAGCCTCTCCGAGGCATAAGGTTCGCGTTGTGGCGGATCGAGAACCGGACGGTCAGGCCCATGCTCCACATTCTCTTTCGCATCGCACCCCTTGGCATCGCGCTCTCCGCTCTGATTATCGTCACGCTGTCGCTGGTGTTACCCACTAAAACCGTCGTGGTGTATGTCGACTCCAACACGAATACGGATGCGGGACAGCGCGCTTTCAGGTCAGTACCGTCAGGAGATAATCTGATGGAGATTGGCGGCGCCGCGGCGGGCATAGAACAGTGTGACACGGTAGAGAGTGCAGCTCCGGGTGCCTCTTGGATCTGACGCTCATGGTCGAGCACATGCATTCCGGGCTTTCAATGCACGAGAAGACGCCGAAACTCCAGTACGGTCTCGATTAGAGAGCAGTAGGTAATAGAATGAACCAGTCTGCCGCAACTGTGGGATTCAAAGCCAATCGCAATGTTTCAGCGTCAACCTCGGTCGATCCGGAGGAAGTCGCTCGGTTTGAACGGCTCGCCAGTGCTTGGTGGGACCCACAGGGCGTATTCTGGCCGCTGCACGGGCTGAACCGATTTCGCAGTAGCTACCTTCTCGATGTTCTTACAGACGCGAAAGTTCCCGGCTCTCTAGTCGGTCGCACCGTTCTCGACATAGGATGCGGCGGCGGCTTGCTCAGTGAGGAAATGGCCAGGGCCGGCGCTCAAGTTACCGGCATAGACGTGGTCGGACGCAACGTGGAGATCGCCCGCCGACACGCCAACGAGTCCGGACTGTGTATTGACTACCTGAACTCTACGGCAGAACAACTGGCGGCCTCCGGCCAACGTTTCGATATCGTGCTCAACATGGAAGTGGTTGAGCATGTCAGCGATCTTGGCGGCTTCCTCGAGGCGTGTGCCGAGCTGGTCCGCCCCGGTGGCCAGATGGTGGTTTCAACCATCAACCGCACTGCTCTGGCATGGCTGTTCGCAATCTTCGGCGCTGAATATGTATTGCGTTGGCTGCCGCGCGGAACCCACCAGTGGCCGCGATTCGTCAAACCAGACGAGCTGAAGGACTGGTTGGAAGATTCGGGACTCCATCTGAAGCGCCAGGTTGGCGTTCGGGTCAATCCGTTCAACCGCAGCTTCCACCTTAGCCGCAACCTTCAGGTCAACTATATGGCGCTTTACGAGCGTAGCCCAGGTCTACAGCCTGACTGACCGTGCCCGATATGGCGTTCAGAACGTTCTGGAACACGTGGGCCGTAAGTCGCAGGTGTGCGGATAGGGTTGTGGACTTGGCGCGCTGGCCTCTTCGATGCAATTGATTATTTCCAAATACAGTGCTGCCGGAGACCGGCTTGAGCGACGCAAGACCACTCCGGTGTGGGATCAGACCCCCAATGAGGGTGGAAGAAACGTCAAGCCTGACGAGTCAGGTAGTTTGCGCGCTAAGCACTTACACAACTTGAGCATATGAATGCTGTTCGGACATTGGTTGTCGTCCTGGGCGACCAGCTCGATCGAGAAAGCGCCGCGCTGGACGGATTCGACTCTGATCAAGATTGCATCTGGATGGCGGAAGTGGCGAGCGAATCCACTCACGTCTGGAGTCACAAACAACGCATTTCCCTGTTCCTGGCGGCCATGCGCCGCTTCCGCGACGATCAGAGGCGACTGGGTCGCAGGGTGGCGTACAGGACCCTGGATTCGCACCCCGAATCGACACTAGGGGACGCTTTGAGGGCGGATTTACGCGCGTTTGCACCCCGCGATGTGCGTATGGTCAGACCGGGTGACTACCGGGTCAAAGCCATGCTCGAAGCCGTGTTCGCGGACTCTGGCGTCCATTGCGAGCGGGTGCCCGATCGGCATTTCCTGATCTCGATAAATCACTTCAATCTATGGGCCGAGCGGCGGAAATCCACCCGTTTGGAGCATTTCTATCGCCATTTGCGGGTCCGTCTCAGCATCCTGATGGAGCCCGATGGTAAGACGCCGGCAGGGGGCATGTGGAACTTTGATCGGAAAAATCGAGGCACGTTCGGGCGCGATGGGCCAGGGCAGATTGCACGGCCTGTTCCGTTCGAGCCGGATCAAACCACCCGCCAGGTGTTGGATCTGGTGGAAAGGCGTTTTCCCGGCCATCCCGGCAAACAGGTCGCTTTCGATTGGCCTGTCTCACCCGCCCAGGCCCGGATAGCGCTCGATGATTTCGTCGACTTCCGCCTCAGCGGTTTTGGGCGCTATCAAGACGCTATGTGGCAGGGCGAGACATATCTTTACCATGCGCGTTTGTCCAGTTCCCTCAATCTCAAGTTGATTTCGCCCCGGGAAGTGGTGGAGGCGGCGGTGGAAGCGCATCGAGCCGGTCGTGCACCGATCGAGGCGGTGGAAGGGTTTGTTCGCCAGGTGTTGGGATGGCGGGAGTATGTCCGAGGGCTTTACTGGCGCCACATGCCTGGCTATCTGGACGACAATGCGTTGGGTGCCCATGCCACATTGCCCGCCATGTACTGGACGGGCGAGACTCAAATGCGTTGCCTGAGTGAAGTGATCAAACAAACGTTGCGAACCGGCTATGCGCACCATATACAAAGACTGATGGTGGCCGGACTGTTCGCGAACTTGCTGGGTGTCCGGCCACGGGCTGTACACGAGTGGTTCCTGGCGGTGTACGTGGATGCGGTGGAGTGGGTCGAGTTGCCCAACACCCTGGGCATGTCACAGTATGCGGACGGAGGGCGTATGGCATCCAAACCCTATGTCGCCAGTGGCAAGTACATCCAACGCATGAGCAACTACTGCCAGGGATGTCGCTTCGATCCTGGTCAAGCCACTGGCGAAAGGGCGTGCCCGTTCACCACGCTGTACTGGGATTTTCTGCTGGAGCATCGGACGCGCTTCTCCCGGCATCCTCGTGCTGCCCTCCAGTGGCGCAGTCTGGATCGCCTCACCGTGTCGACGCAGACGGAGATCCGGCGTCAGGCCGCCGACCTGAAATCCAGGTTCTCACGGGGTGAACTTCTGTGACGCGATGTATGATCGACCGCTCTCGTTATTTTCATAGGACCGGGCTGTGAAATTATGAAAACGGCATTGGTCTGGTTTCGGCGCGATCTGCGACTGGCGGACAATCCTGCGCTTCAAGCAGCTCTGCAAAACTGTGAGCGGGTCGTCATGGTGTACATCCACTCACCGTCTGAGGAGTCACCCTGGGAACCCGGTGCGGCCAGTCGCTGGTGGCTTCATCACAGCCTTGCGGCGCTGCAGGCGGCCCTGAGAAGGCTTGGGGGTAACCTGCTGATAGCACAGGGTCCGACCCAGGCGACATTGATGTCGATGGTTCGCCGTTTTCATGTGGACGAGGTGCACTGGAATCGGCTCTATGAACCCGCCACGATCCAACGCGACACCAAGATCAAGACAGGGTTGTCCGACGTGGGCGTAGCGGTGGAGAGTCATCCGGGAAATCTACTGTTCGAGCCTTGGCAGCCAACCAAGAAGGCGGGGGGGCCCTACCGGGTGTTCACGCCGTTCTGGCGATGGTGTCGCACGAGGTTGCCCGAGCAAGCACCACATGCGCCACCTGGCCGACTTACGGATTTCACTGTCGAAGCCGAGCGCGAGACAGAGCTGGCGGCGCTGGGACTTGAGCCCAAAATCCCTTGGCACAGCGATTTTCGTCCCATGTGGACGCCGGGCGAGATCGGTGCCCAGGCCCACCTTGCTGATTTCCTGTCTCAGGCCTTGGCTGGCTACGAGATCGGCCGTGACATTCCTTCGACCGCGGGTACCTCACGACTGTCGCCGTACCTGCATTTCGGTGAGATCAGCCCACGGCAAGTACTCTGGTCACTGCGGGACGCCCTGGAACGCCAAGCGGACTTCGATTCGGGGCATGGGGGTGCGGAACGCTACTTGTCGGAGATCGGCTGGCGTGAGTTTGCGCATCATCTCCTGTTTCACTACCCGGACACACCCGATCAGCCCCTGAACCCGCGTTTTGTCGATTTCCCCTGGCGTGAAGGTCATGAGTTGGATTTGGAGGCTTGGCAGCAGGGGCGGACAGGCATCCCGATCGTCGATGCCGGGATGCGGGAGTTATGGGCGACGGGCTGGATGCACAACCGGGTTCGCATGCTGGTCGCGTCCTTTCTCACCAAGAATCTCAGGGTGCCGTGGGTCGCGGGCGCGCGCTGGTTTTGGGATACGCTGGTGGATGCCGATTTGGCCAGCAACACCATGGGGTGGCAGTGGGTGGCGGGAACCGGTGCCGACGCCGCGCCCTACTACCGGATATTCAATCCCGTGACACAGGCCGAACGATTCGATCCCGAGGGTCGGTACATCAGGCGGTGGATCCCCGAACTGGCTGACCAGGCACCGGCCGTTTGCCATGCGCCCTGGGTTCACGGTTCACCGCCATCAGGATACCCGCCACCGCTGGTGGATCTGAAAATGAGCCGGCAGTCTGCGTTGGAGGCGTATCAAAGTGTCCGTGGATGACCGCCCCTTCTTGCATGTTTTCAGGTCGCGTTCGTCAACCGCATGTGGGGTGCTGATTAACGTTCGAGCTGCAACCGGTTGCTTCCGCTGACAACAGACTTTCGCGAACCGTCGTCATGGATTCGGTCTTTGCTGCTTGCTTGCTATGATGGCCCCCCAGTCAACAACTGAATTTCTCCGGGGAACCGACTGAGGTCATGCGTCGAAACGGAAACAAAGCCAAGCGCTGGCGCCCAATGAGTGCAGGGAAAATCGCCCTGGCGGTTTCGGCATCGTTGGTCGCGCTTGTGTGGCTTAGCGCCTGTGGCAGCAATCCGCCCCGTAATCCCAACAACAGTTGTGCAATATTCGAGGAGAAAACCGGTTGGTATCGCGCTGCGCTGGACAGCCAACAACGATGGGGCGTGCCGGTCCATGTGCAAATGGCCATTGTCTACCAGGAATCCTCGTTCGAGGACGACGCGCGCCCGGAGCGGCGCAAACTGTTGTGGGTGATTCCGTGGAAACGACCGTCTTCGGCCTACGGATATGCCCAGGCAATTGACGGAACCTGGGAATGGTACATAGAGAGCACAGGAAACAGTGGCGCAGATCGGGACGACTTTGACGATGCGGTGGATTTCATTGGTTGGTATGGGCATCAAAGCAATCGACGATTGGGCATCTCAAAATCCGATGCCTACAACCAGTATCTGGCATTCCACGAAGGGCACGGCGGCTACGAGCGTAGGACCTACCGCAACAAGCAATGGCTGCTTCAGGCCGCGCGCAGAGTCCAGAATCGGTCCAACGACTACCGCTCACAACTGCAAGCCTGCGCGTCCAGTTTGTCGACGCGCAAACCGCTCTGGAGCTTTTGAGCGAGTGTCCCTAGTGTCCCGTCCCACAAGTTCGTTGCATATCAGCAAGGCGAGAAGCGCCCAGGCGCTAGGCGGGCGGGCGCAGGACTAGCCTGCGCTCATTCAAGCGCGCCCAACACCGCGAATGGGCGCTTATCGCCTTGCCCGTCGGGAGCGCCCCAGATACGCCACTGCGGCGTTGCAGCTGCTTGACAGAGCTGGCTATGCCTTCGCACCTGCGCCTTGCATTGGTGTATCTGGGGCGCTCTGAAACGCTACGAACTTATGGGACGGGACACTAGGTATTGGCATAGCGAAGAGGTTCGCTGACCCGGGTTTCAGCCCCGCCAGGCCCGCACCGGCCCAACATCCACATGAATAAAGCCGGACTTCGGGTAGTAGCCCACCCCGCCGGCCTTCAATGCCAGCGCCTGTTTGCGCACCGCACTCAGTTTGAATCCCTGCAGCCGAATGTCCGCGGCCAGTCCTTGCATGTGATAGCTGCGTTTGGCCACTCCAGCGCGCTTTGACCGGAGCATGGCATTGGTCTGCGGCGAACGGTAACCAGACAGGAGTTGAAACGGCTGGTCCGCGCCGATGTTGGTGCGAAGATCGTGGAGCGCGTCCAGCAGCACGGTTGACATGTTGTGTACTTGCTCGGCCCGATGGTCGCGCATGAGTTCGTTTACGCGTCTTAGCGCGGCCGGGATATAGTCATCCCCGTCGAAGTAGGTGATTTCCAGGCTCTCCCCGGTGTGCATATTCACCAGGGCCAGGTTTCGAGCTGATAAGGTCGTGGTTGTTGAGGCGATCGAAACAGGTGCGATCGCAATCGTGCCCAGGCAGATGGCGGCCTTGAGCGCCCGGCGGCGCCCCAGGTCCACCGAGTCAGCCGCGGGCCGTTCGGTGGGCAGGTCTTGCACAAAACCCCCAAAAGGTCATGTTGTGTGTGGCGAATTTGGAGTCGGCGCAGTAGATACCCGATTCAGACTGGAATTTCAAAGCATTTTCTGGGCGGACGTGGGGACGCTGCCGTTCTATGCTGCGGACGTCGTCCGTTCCCGGCCAATGCCACCGTCGCCACGTAGGCGCAGGTGGACAAGTTCGAAGGGGTGTTCAGGAGCCTCTGAGTTACTCCGGACGAAGCAGATTAGAGGCCGAAACGGGCAACTGGTGTTGCTTGGTCTCAGGCAAGAGCTGAACAATTGACTGGGGCATGGGCTGGACCGCGGGACACTGGTTAGGTGACGCTAATCACTCGCGATACCTACCCCTTCGACACCGCGCTAGCGTTGAGTCGCCATTCGGATCGCACCTTGGTGACGATAACTTGCGCACCAGCGGGCGCTGAAGTCGGCGAGTTCGGTCGGTGAGTAGAAGTGTCTTGCGAAACGAGATCCATAGCTGCGTTCCACATAGGCGATCGGTAGCTCGATGCGCTTTTTGAAAGCCCCATAGGTGCTGGAATAGGGTTTCTGCGAGGAAATGTTCGCTGACTTGATATCGTTGACGCGCAGCCCGGCAAACTCATGAATGGCTTGGGGAAAGATGCGATCGAGATCTTCCAGGCGCATCAGCAGTACATCCGCGCGATCAGTGCGATAAACTTGATAACCCTTGCTTGTGTCAAAAGGCGTGTCGAACACGTCCACGTCGAACACGGGCTTGAAGTGCTCGTCATACCAGATCAAGGGTGAATCGTGTTCCGCGTACTGATTGAGAAAAACGTCGATGACGCGGTTGAGCCGCGTCTCCATATCGCCGCTGTCCTCGATCAGGCCGCGCAGATGCGGGAAGTAGATGGGGAACCCCTGGAAAAACGTCGAGATGTTCCGTGCGATAGGGTCGCGAACCAGCGTAATGATCTTCCAGCGAGCGCCTGGTTTGGACCTGTCCATGAGTTGGCGAAGGTACCGGCTGGCCAGTATGTGTTCATCTAGAATCGGGCGGCCTCTGACGCTTGAGGCATGACGATACTGCTCTTCGATTTTTCGAATCCAGGGCCAGGTCAAGGCATGCACCTGAAACAATTCGTAGGGGTGGTCCAGCGCTTCGAAGGTGCGCATGAGCGTGGAGGAACCCACTTTACCCATTTGATAGATGATCAGGGGCTCTAGGTGGGCCTCGCGTCGGGTACGGTAGGCACGGTTTGCTGACCATTTGAAGTAATGGTGACTTCGGCGACGCAGTTTGCGGTCCAAAGTTTGCCACAGGGTCTTGGTCATGGTTTAGGATGCCCCAGCTTTGTTGTTTCAATCCTTTGCCTGGCGAGACTGAAGCAAGTTCCGCACCGAGCCGGGCGGGCTCGAAAATTGCTGACTGCAGTTGCGCGGGATGAACTCCGCAGTCTGGGTTTGGAGCGCAGGTGTTGGCGACTTTTTGTCCGGCTGGGTTGAGCCCGTGCGATGCGATGACTGACTTTAACCATTTGGAGTGGGCCAAACGCGCATGAGTGACCAGTTTCTCGGCCAGGGACTCATTTTCATCATCTCGCAACCGCGGTCGGGCTCGACCCTTTTGCAGCGCGTTCTGGCTGGGCATCCTACGGTACAGACGTCGGCCGAGACCTGGCTGATGTTGCATCCACTCTACGCGCTCAAAGAGTCGGGCATCAAGTCCGAGTTCAATCATCGTTGGGCCCGGCGCGGTGTACAGGATTTCCTGACCCACTACACGGACGGTGATGAGGTCTACATCCGTGCGCTGCGCAACTGGGCGGGCGAGATTTATGGCAACGCCTTGCATCGCTCTGGCAAGGTGCATTTTATTGACAAGACGCCCCGATATTTTTTCATCGTTCCCGAACTGGCCCGGGTACTGCCTGAGGCGAAGTTTGTCTTTTTGCTTCGCAACCCGCTGGCCGTATTGGCCTCGGAACTCAGGACCTACGTCAAAGACAGGTGGGAAATTTTGTCCCGGTTCGAACCGGACTTAAGGCAGGCACCGGATCTCTTGTTGGCCGGAATGTCCGAACTAGATGATGCGGCGATCCCCGTCCGCTACGAGTCCTTTGTCACCAATCCGGAATCCGAACTCAGGTCGCTGTGTGATCGCCTGGGCCTGAGTTTTCTGCCGGCTATGCTGGATTATGCCAAGACGCCTGCACCGACTGGACGCATGAATGACCCTGTTGGCATACACAAGCATCAGGCGCCAAGCCAATCCAGCGTCGAAAAGTGGCGGTGGATGCTCGACGATCCTCAGGCATGCCACTTTGCCGAGGCCTATTTGCGGGATCTGGGTCCCGATACATTGAATGCGTTCGGCTACCCCTATGAGTCGCTGATCCAAGAGTTCAGCCAGCGCAACCGCAGCATGAGGGGTGGTTCGCGCATTTTCCCATGGCGAACGGCAATCAGGGATCGCTCAGAATGGTCGTATTGGGAACGGGTACAGGCGGAACGCTACTATTCTTGGCGCATGTTTGGCAGCGTCCGAGGGGAAATCAGGGGGCTGCGGCGCGCCCTGCGCATGGCCAAAAATAGCCTGCGCGATCAGCTACGCCCAATCCGTGAGAGCTGAATTGAACGCCACCCAGGTTGATTTGAATCGCGAGAACATCGAATTGGCGGGCGGGAACGGTCCGGCCGAGGCGGACGACGCCACTGCGTGGTTGTCCCGGGCTGTGATGGTGGTTGCCCACCCCGACGATGAGGTGTTGTGGCTGAGTTCCGCTCTGGCCGCCGTACATAAGGTGATATTTTGCTTCAATGACTACCCGGCAGTGCCGGAACTGGGCGCAGGTCGAACGGCAGCAATCGCCCAATACCCGTTGACGACGGCGCAGACTCTGGACGTGGCCGAAAGTGGATCGTTTGATTTTGCCGATTGGAGCAATCCTGAGCCCACCCGGTACGGCCTACAGTTGAGGGCACCCAATTCGGTTCGGAGGACTTATGAAGCCACCTTCGAAACCCTGATCCACCGGCTTGATCCCATACTGAGCACCGCGCCGGTCGTGCTCACCCACAATCCCTGGGGCGAATACGGTCACGAGGATCACGTCCAGGTCTACCGGGCGGTGAAAGCGCTGCAGTCCAGGTACGGATTCGAGCTCTGGTACTCCAACTATGCAAGCAATCGTTCGTGGCCGCTGATGATGATGCATTTGGAGGGATTCGATCATCGATACCGGACCCTGAACACCAACGCGACCCTGGCAGGCGCTCTCGGGCGGCTATATCAGCAGAATCGTTGCTGGACCTGGTACAAGGACTATCGGTGGCCGGAGACTGAGACCCTGCTGCGGGATGGGCCGATTCAAACCAACGTCGCCGTTGCTGGCAGAGGAGGCAATTTCCCGGTCCAAGCCCTTCGAGTCGATTTTCGCCGGCCAGACGGCGGGAAAACGCGGCTGCGCAGCATTTGGGCCCGATTGGGCAGGCGCCGCTGAATGGAAGGTGTGGTCCGTAGATGGGCGTGTTGAGACAATTTCGGCGGGCGTTTCGGCGCGGTCTGTCGGCCCAAGACGACCGATCGCCACATCGGCGTGTCGTGTCACTGTCACCGGATGGGCGGGAAGTCGGAAGGGTTTTGTTGTCCTATGTCATAGACCCGTTTCTGGCAAGTCCTGGTGAAGGCGCCTCGAATGCCCATACTCATCACTGGGAGTCTTTGCAGATTGCACAGACCTTCCTGGACAGGGGCTATTGCGTCGATGTTGTAAGCTACCTCAATCACAGGTTCGTGCCGCAACAGCCCTACCGGTTTCTAGTGGCTGCACGCACCGACCTGCAGCGACTTTCGCAATACCTGCCCTCGGACTGCGTCAAGGTCGCCCATCTGGACACGGCCCACTGGATCGTGAACAACGCGGCGGCCTACGACAGGCTCCTGGGGTTGCAGCTGCGAAAGCAGGTAAGCCTGACCGATCCAAAACTTGTGGAGTCGAATCTCGCCATCGAGTGCGCGGATCTTGGCACTGTGCTCGGCAATGATTACACACTGGAGACCTACCGCTACGCCGGGAAGCCGCTTTACAGAATCCCGATTTCCGCGCCGGCGGTGTATGACTGGCCGACGGGGAAAGACTTTGATGTTTGTCGCAACCGATTTGTCTGGTTTGGCAGTGCCGGATTTGTGCACAAGGGTTTGGACCTGGTGCTCGATGCCTTTGCCGGCTTGCCGGATCATCACCTGACCGTATGCGGCCCGCTGGATCAGGAACCAGAGTTCTGCTCAGCCTATCGGCGAGAACTGTATGACACGCCCAATATTCACGCATATGGCTGGATCGATGTGGAAAGCGAGTCTTTCCACGGATTGATGCGGAATACGCTTGGCTTGATCTATCCCACCTGCGCCGAGGGTGGTGGGGGCAGCGCGATCTCCTGCATGCACGCGGCAACCATACCCGTTTTGCCCCGTGAAGCCAGCGTGGATCTCGGCGCCGGCGGCGTTGTGCTCGACAATTGTAGTGTCGAGCGTGTTCAAGCCGTTGTTCGCGACCTTGCGCATCGGCCGGCGGATGAGTTGGAAGGGCTTGCCCGATCTGCCTGGGAGCAGGCCCGAAATCATCATACCCGGCCGGCGTTCGCTCAGGCATTTGCCGATTTTGTGGATGACGTACTTCTGCCCGTGCAGGTCTGACAGAGAGAGCAATCGACCGATATTATTCACCGGAGAACATCGCCGGTGCCCGCCTCAGATCATCCCAAGTGCCCAGATCTAGCTGGACTCCGTCTGGAAATGTGATGCCATCCACCACCATGCCCCCTTGCATGGCGTCTCTTATCAGATGCCCGATATGCGTGCTTTCGGGATCCGGTGTCCCGTGTCGCTTGAGCTGCGCTGCGAAGTATTGGGTAAACCTGGGCGACCAGATGGCAAACGACCAGCCGAACCGCAGGTGGCCGGCCGCCGGATCCTTGATGTGAATATCCAGAATTCTGCCCGTCGGGCCCAGAGAAACCATGTCGTATTTGGCCGGTCGATCCGTTGGGATCAAGCCCAGGACCACATCCGCGGCAGAGCTGGCGTAAGCGTCTACGGTTTGGGCGAGTGCGTCGATCGGAAGAAACAGTATGTCTGGGAACATCAGCAGCGTATGCTGGCCCGAAATGCAGGGAAGCGCTGCCCTCACGGTTTCTATGACAGAATTCGTCTGCTCGATCGATACCACGCTCAGACAGACATCCAAGCGCCTGTCATGAGCCAGGTTATCTAACAGGTCCTGTTTTTGGCTGCGAATTGGAACCACTGCCCGGCGGACGCCCACTCGTGAGCAATTCTGAAGAGTGAGATCGAGCAAGGTATCGATGCCAGGCGCATCCGGCCGTCCCGGCAGCAGCTCTGATACCCGCAGGAGTTCCTTACTTCGGCCAAGTTTGCCGAGTCGAACGGCCTTCCCTGCGCATGGGATAAGGGCTATCGACGGTACAGCACCTGATGTCATGTTCTTGCGGCCTTGGAATGTCTTTAAGGGTAAAGGCCTCAGGTGCGTCGCCGGATACGGTCAGGGTCGCGTATAATGCAAAGGCGCCGAATGGCTTTGCCGGGCGCATGTGCTTGACATTGTTCGCGCCGAGCCCTTTGTGTAGCCTGCACAACGGAATCACGCGGTCGGTCCGGGCTTTGCATGCGCAGCATGATTTGGCGAAACCGGAACGCGTTTGGGGCCGTCTCGAACCGGGACGAATAGTAGCAGTTTGTCGATCTGGACGCGGGGTTAAGAATTTCCCAACCCGCCATCGCGGATTGCATAGAGCTTTGTTTGGATACATGGGACATTCAATGATGAAACCTTTTGCTCGAAATGTTCTCGATCGGCCCGCCGGGGCGTGGCACGGAATGTTAGGGGCGCTTCTGGTGGTGCTTCTGTCGGTTCTGCCACTGACTGGCCAGGCCCAGAGTGCCGCCGAGCAGGCGCGAAACTATGTCGGGAGCGAGTATCGGATCGGTCCGCAAGACGTACTGAGCATCTCGGTGTGGCGTGAGGAGGATCTGCAGGGTGAAGTCGTCGTCCGGCCGGATGGCGGCGTCTCGTTTCCGCTGGTGGGGGACATTGTTGCGGCGGGTCTAACGCCCCGAGAGCTTCAGGAGGAAGTCGCCGTACGCGTGCAGCGCTACATTCCGGAAGCTGTCGTAACGGTGACCGTGAATGACGTGGCGGGTTACCGCATTTTCGTTATAGGTAAGGTCCAAAACCCAGGGCAGTTCGTCTCTGGCCGCTATGTTGACGTGCTTCAGGCGCTCACCTTGGCCGGTGGCCTGACGCCGTATGCGCGGGAGAGCAAGATCATCGTGGTTCGGCGCGACGGAAACGAACTGGTCGTGCTTCCCTTCGACTTTTCCGATGTCAAGGTCGGCGAGGCGCTGGAGCAGAATATTTCGCTCCAGAGCGGTGACGTTGTCGTTGTACCGTAGGGTTTTCTAGCCGTAGTTGGCTCGGACATTGCTTCGGTCCTGGTTGCTGGAGCTGGTTCGTGCCTTCTGGACCCGATCATGTTTCGAGCCACACCGTCAAACTGGATGTAGTGCTTCGCTGTGGCTCGGGTGGTTTGCTTGTCTAAGGGGGGGGCGATGAAACCAGTTCTACGGTGGGGACAGCGATCGTCGGCGGAAAGCCGAAGACTGGGCTTGTGTATGGTGGTTGCATTCGCGGGAATGATTCCCGGCCTATGTGCGGCGGAGGCTTGGATTTTGAGACCTTTCGTCACCTGGACTGAACAGTATGACAACAACCTCCGGTTTAGCCCCAACGAGGAAGACAGTGGCTGGCGGCACCAGCTCAACGTGGGTTCTGGATTTTCCCGGCAAACTGAGGACTTCCAACTTACCGGAGTCGCTTCTCTGGACTTCACGCGTTACAGCCAAGTCGAACCGCTGTTCGATGACAACCTGCACGGCTGGGATCTCAGGGTCACGACGATCAAGGAGTTCGAACTGCAGGAGGTGGGTGGTGATCTTTTGTACCGACGTGACGATACTCTGGTGACGCGGTCCGTTTTTGCCGATCCGTCAGATCCAAGCAATACAGTTGGGGATGATGGGGACGCGGGGCTGACCCGCAGACCGATCCCCAGGGAGACTTTCGATATTCGCCCCTATTGGGAAGTCCGATTGGATGAGCGCAGCAATGTCCGCCTCAGGGGGGCATATCTGGACGTCAGTTACGACGATGATCCTGATGTAGGCATCGACCTGACGGACTACAAAGCCTATGGCTTCGATGGGTCATACAGCTATCGCCTGAACGAGATCGACAGCGTCCGAGTCGGCGCAATCTATGGGCACTACAATGCGGATGAAGTCGACAGTAAATACGATACCTATGGAGCGGACCTGGGCTACTTGACTCGACTAACCGAATTGTGGCGTTTGAACCTTGGCGGTGGCTGGAGAAGAACGAAATACGAAACCCGGACCAACGATGGCTCGAAATCCGGTTACGTTGCGACCGTCGACCTTCGATACGATGGTGAGCGCACGGATTTATCCTTCCGATACGACCGCCGCCAACTTCCGAGCGGCAGCGGTAATGTTAGCCTTGGCAACCAAGTGCGCGTGCGTCACACCTATGACTTCACACCGCGACTATCGGTAACCAGCGAGGCCAGATGGTTGAAGACAAAAGCCATCGACTCGGAACAATCCGGCAGTGACCGCAAATTTCGTTATTTCATATCGGGTCTGACCTACCGCATCACGCCTTGGTGGAGTCTCAGTGGAGGGTACAGATACCAATGGCGGGTATTCGACCGGGATGAAGGTGACAGCGCTGAGAGCGACATGGTGTTCATGTCGCTTTCTTACAATAAAGCCTTGCCGCTGGACTAATAGGGACGTTATCGAATGAGTGTCGCGATCGATTCTCAAGATCTTGGGCGGGCGCCCGGTGGTTTGGAGCAGTCTCTGGACCTGGCTGACCTGTGGGCCATGTTCCGCCGGCGGCGATGGCAGTTCCTGATACCGGCGATTTTGATTTTGCTCATCAGCATAGCGATTGCGTTGCTTTTGCCCCCGGTCTACAAATCCGAAGCGACCATCATGGTGGAACGCCAGGAAGTGCCGGCGGACTTAGTTGAGTCCACTGTCACCGGCTATGTGGCCGAGCGTATTCAGGCAGTGTCCAAACGTTTAATGACGTTCAAGAATTTGTGGGCAGTTGCCGAGAATTTGGATCTGTATCCGGACCGCCGTAATCCGGCCAATTCGGTCGAGTTCGTCCAGGAAATGCGGGAAAGTATCGCCGTGGAGATGGTCGATGTGCAGGCCGCGGCGCCCGATTCGGCGAGGCGAATTGCGGTCACCATTGCATTCACCATTTCGTTCGAGTCGCACAACTCGGAAGATGCCCAACGGGTGGTACGAGAACTGACCCGTCTGGTGCTTGAGGAAAATAAGCGGGATCGAACCGAGCAAGCCGCGCAGGTCAATGAGTTTCTCGGCGTCGAGGCCGAGCGGTTGCGCGCTTGCAGGTTACTGATCTAGAGGCCAAACTCGCCGACTTCCAACAGGATAACATTTACGTGCTGCCCGAACTCTCGGATGTGAACATGCGTCTGTTCGAGCAGACCGAGCAAAATATCGAGCGCACCGGGGAACGTATCCGTAATCTCGAGCAGCAGCGATCCGGCTTTATGGCTCAGCTTGGGGTGATCAACCCATACACCATTGATGATCAGGTCCAGCGACCGGAAGAGCGGATGGCGGTGCTGCAGGCCGAGTACCTGTCTTTGATCTCCCGGTACTCGCCGGATCATCCGGATGTTCAGAAGGTCCGGCGGGAACTGAGTATTTTGGAACGGCAGACCGGCGGTGGGGCCCGAATATCGACGCTCATCACCCGGCTGGAGAGCCTGAGAGCTCAACTCTCCCAGGCGAGACAGCGTTATTCTGAAGAACATCCGGACATCAAGCGGTTGACCGCATCAATTTCCGCCCTGGAGCAGGAGTATCAGTCGGTTGCAACCCGATCGTTGCTCAATCCCAACCGCCAGGTCATCGCGCCCGATAATCCCACTTATGTTAGCCTGCAGAGCCAGTTGCGGGCGGTGGAACTGGAGTTGATCGCCGAACGGGAAAAACTGATTGAGTTGGAAGCGCGTTTGAAAGATTACGAACAGCGTTTGTTCGAAACCCCAATCGTGCAGCGCGATCAGACATCGCTTCTGCGCGACTATGACAACGCGGTCCGAAAGTACCAGGAGATAAAGGCCAAACAGCTGAATGCCGGCTTGGCGGAGCAGTTGGAGATCGAGGAGAAATCGGTACGACTGACTGTTTTGGACTCGGCCAGTTTGCCCTTCCTGCCAGAGAGCCCCAATCGACCCGGCATCATACTGCTGGGCGTTGTGCTGGCCTTTGGCGCGGGGTTGGGTAACGCGTCATTTGTCGAGTTTTTCGATCGTTCCGTGCGAGGCACTCATGGCGTGCGTACTGTTGTCAATGCGCCGCCGCTCGCCGGTATCCCATACATCGAAAATCGGCAGGACCGCCGTCGGAAATGGCGGGGCCGTATCATCTGGTTGCTTGGCTCACTGCTTTTCATCGGGGCTGTTTTCCTTGCCATTCATTTGTTCTGGATGCCGCTGACGGATTTGTATGCGCTGCTCATCGAACTACTCGCACAGCGGTTTCCGGCGCTGGCAGGTGCAGAACAATGATTGATGGTGCCACGAAACCCGCTGGCATGGTGCTCTGAGAATGGATCGAATCGCTCGTGCCCTTGAGTTAGCCCGACAGCAGCGCACCAAGCTTGTTCCTGTCGCCAAAGAAGAGGTGCCTGACCATATTGAGTACACCGAAACCCGTAAAGTTGAGGTGGATCACGCGATCTTGCGGGAGAACCGCATCATTGTGGGCTACGGTAAAGAGCCTTTGGCCGATGCGTACAAGCTTTTGCGGACACGGGTACTCCGTCGCATGCGACAGAACGGTTGGACCACACTCGGGATCACCAGCGCGTCCATGGGTGACGGCAAGACTCTGACGGCGATCAATCTGGCGCTCGCTATCGCCATGGAGCCCAATCAATCGGTACTGTTGGTGGATACGGATTTGCGTCGTCCCAGTGTGCATAAGCGTTTTGGCATTGATCTGGAGATGGGTCTGGAGGCGCATCTTGTATCTGGGGTCAAGATAGAAGAGCTTTTGGTCAACCCGGGGTTCGAGCGTTTCACACTTTTGCCCTGCGCCCAGCCCCTGGCAGGTTCCTCGGAGGTTCTCGCCTCGAAGCGGATGGGTCGATTGGTTGATGAGCTCAAGGGCCGCTATCCGTCCCGAATGGTCATTTTCGATTTGCCACCGGTGCTCGTTTCGGACGATGTGGCGGCTTTCTCCACCCACCTTGACTCGGTGCTTTTGGTGGTCGGTGATGGCAAGACCCAAAGTCGTGAGTTGGCGCGAGCGGTTGAATTACTGGAGGGGGTGGAACTCCTGGGCACCGTGTTGAATCGGACGGAGGAGCATTCAAAGGGCCAGTACGACTATTACTGAACCAACGAGAGCCATGCCCCAGGGCCCGCCGGGCCGACCATCAGGTGATGGTGGGGTGCCTCGAACACTCGGTCGGTGAGCTTTGTTCATCGATTTACCTAACATCGGATGACGGATGTACGAAGCATTTTTCGGATTGAGGGAAAAACCTTTCTCCCTTTTGCCTGACCCGAGCTTTCTGCTTATGACAGAGAAGCATCAGCGGGCCCTCACCCTGCTGCAGTATGGTCTGACCAGCCATGCGGGATTCACCGTCATTACCGGTGAGATCGGTTCGGGTAAGACGACCCTGATTCGCAGGTTGCTACAAGAGGAGGATCCGGAAGTCACCGTTGGGTTGGTGAACAACACGCAATGCGACTCGGTGGACGATCTGCTTCGCTGGATTGCCTTCGCCTTCGGGCTGGACTACGGCGGCCAGTATCACGTTGCTCTGTATGATGCGTTCACCGAGTTCCTCATACAGGAGTACGCTGCTGGCCGGAGAGTGGTGGTGGTGATTGACGAGGCTCAGCAGCTCAGTCTGGAACTGCTTGAGCAGGTCCGCATGCTGTCGAACATCAATGCGGACAAAGTGCAGGTAGTGCAGTTTATTCTGGTGGGGCAACCCAGCCTCCGTGATCAATTGAGGCGCCCTGAATTGCATCAGTTTGCACAACGCATTGCGGTGGATTACCACCTGAAGGGGCTCTCTGAAGATGAGGTTATTCAGTACGTTCGGCATCGACTGACACATGCCGGCGGTCTGCCCGAGCTTTTCTCAGAGGAAGCCTGCCGCTTAATTGCCCGCCAAAGTCGGGGCATTCCTCGCCTGATCAATACGCTGTGTGACACCGCATTGGTCTACGCATTCTCGGGCGAAAAGGGTCGGATTGACGTTCCTCTGGTGCGGGAGGTGCTTCGCGATAAGGCGGACAGTCTGGCGCCGATCGGGGACGAAGAGTTTGTCCCACCGCCTATTGTGACCCCGGCTCAAGGAGCAGGCAGCTCGGATCGGAAAAAGGGCACTATCGAAAAACTTTTCGATCGTTAGGGAGCCACTGAATCGTTCTGAACGAAGCAGATTGGCGGCTGAATTGCGCAGATCGCGGGTAATAGTTGTCCTGTTGCCAAGGTTTGCAATGATGAAGCTGTGCATTTGATGCCCAAGATGCGAGTTCACGAATAGATCAGTGGCTTCTTGAGCGAAGAAACCTATTTTAGCGGTTGCCGATTTGCCTTCGAAAATGGTGAAACGGCCGCTGTTCGCGCTTGAATCATCTGATGAGTTTTCAAAACTATGAAGGCAGTAATTTTGGCTGGGGGTCTTGGCACCCGATTGTCCGAGGAAACCGTGCTGCGCCCAAAGCCCATGGTCGAGATTGGCGGGCGGCCTATCCTATGGCACATCATGAAAATTTATTCGGCACATGGGATCAACGATTTCGTCATTTGCTGCGGTTATAAGGGCTATCTGATCAAGGAGTACTTTGCAAACTACGTACTCCATAATGCTGACGTTACAGTGGATATCGCCAGCAATCAGGTCTCCTATCACAGCAACGCGGCCGAACCTTGGCGAGTTACCTTGATCGACACCGGTGAGACCACCGGAACCGGTGGGCGGTTGAAGCGGGTGGCGCGATATGTCGAGGGTGACACCTTCTGCATGACCTATGGCGATGGCGTCGGCAGCATCGATATTGCGGGGTTGATCGAGTTTCATCGATCGCAACAAACGCGGGCAACCTTGACGGCGGTTCAACCGCCGGGTCGATTTGGTGCGTTCCGGCTGTCACAGGACGGCAGCCGGATTGCGCACTTCCGCGAAAAACCAAAAGGCGACGGTGCATGGGTGAATGGGGGATTCTTCGTGCTGGAACCGGCCGCGCTTGACCACATAGCGGGTGACGATGTTTTCTGGGAGGCCGAGCCGCTGTCCCAACTTGCCGAAGAAGGGCAGCTTTCCGCCTATCGGCATGACGGATTCTGGCACGCGATGGATACCCTGCGGGATCGCAACGTTCTCGATGAAATGTGGGGGAGCGGCGAGGCGCCCTGGAAGGTCTGGTAATGCCGAATCGAAATTTTTGGCAGGGTCGCCGTGTTCTTGTTACGGGGCACACCGGCTTTAAGGGCAGTTGGCTATCACTCTGGCTGACCGAGATGGGCGCCGACGTGGTTGGTCTGGCGCTTGAACCACCCACTACACCCAGTCTGTTCGAGTTGGCTGGAGTGGCATCACGGGTTGAGTCGATTATCGGGGATATTCGTGACGCCGACTTGGTGAGCGAGGTGATTCGGCGGGTGCAGCCGGAGGTGCTGGTTCATATGGCCGCCCAGGCGCTGGTGCGGCCGTCCTATTCCGACCCAGTGGAAACTTACGCAACCAATGTAATGGGAACAGTTCACTTGCTAGAGGGTGCGCGATCAACGCCGTCGATCAAAGCGTTCGTGTCTGTAACAAGTGATAAGTGCTACGAGAACCGAGAGTGGGTATGGGGTTATCGGGAGGACGAGGCTTTCGGCGGACACGATCCGTATTCCAACAGCAAAGCCTGCGCAGAACTTGTCACGAGTGCATATCGCAGCTCCTTTTTTGGCACTGCCGGAACTGCGGTTGCTTCCGCGCGTGCAGGCAACGTAATCGGTGGGGGCGATTGGGCCACGGATCGTTTGGTACCAGACATCGTCAAGGCCATGTCGGCGGGTACCCCGGTTCGGATCCGAAACCCAAACGCGGTTCGCCCCTGGCAGCATGTGCTGGAGCCTCTGGCGGGTTATCTGATGCTCGCCGAGCGCCTTATGGAGCATGGCGCAGCGTACGCGGAGGGTTGGAATTTCGGTCCGTCTGAAGACAGTGCCCAGACGGTCCAATGGATCGTCGAGAGAATGGTGGATCGATGGGGCGATCAGGCCAAGTGGACAATCGACGCCGGGGATCATCCCCACGAGGCGCATTTTTTGAAACTCGACTGCTCCAAGGCACGTCAGCGAATGGCGTTTCGACCCAGACTCGATTTGAGTGAGACCCTGGACTGGGTCGTGGATTGGCATCGAGCCGTCGACAGGGGGGAGTCTGCGCTTGCAGTAACTTGCCGCCAGATCGCGGAGTTCGAGGCGCGTGCCGATGCTGTTTGAGGAGACGCCCCTCCGCGGCGCTTTCTTGATCAGCCCGGAGCGGATCGAGGACGCGCGTGGTTTTTTTGCCCGGGCTTGGTGTCGGCGGGAGTTCGAAGCCAATGGGCTGAACCCGGAAATGGTTCAGGCAAACATCTCGTACAATCGGTCGATGGGCACCGTGCGGGGGATGCACTACCAGCGTGCGCCCCATGAGGAAGTCAAACTGGTTCGCTGCACCCGAGGGCGGATATTCGACGTAATCGTCGATCTGAGGAAGGATTCAGAAACCTTCGGCAGGTGGTTCGGGACGGAACTTTCAGAAGAGAATCGGCGAGTTATTTACGTTCCAGAGGGCTTTGCTCATGGTTTCCAAACGCTGGAAGACAACTGTGAGGTTTTTTATCAGCACAGCGCCTACTACACACCAGGTTTCGCTGCCGGACTGCTCTGGAATGATCCCACTCTGGCTATCGATTGGCCGATCAAGCACACTCCCGTGATTTCTGAGCAAGATCAGGGATGGACGCCGTTCGATCAGGTGAATCTGTAGTTGCGGCGCGCTTTTTGCTTAAAACTGGCCGCGCCACTATTAGCAGGTATCGTTGTTCGTCCTCTGGACGACAACGCTCTGTTAGTCCCAACGCGACTGCATCGCAGAGCTTCGTTCAAGGGCTGAATCATGAGCAACTCATCACTGGTCGAGGCCACGCGGCCTGAGCCAACGACGACTCACATCAAGGCAACAAAGGGCTGGGTCGGACTGCAGCTGGGCGAGCTTTGGCAGTACCGTGAGCTGATCTACTTTTTTATCTGGCGGGACATCAAGGTTCGGTATAAGCAAACCGTTCTGGGTGCGGCCTGGGCCATTCTTCAGCCCTTGATTACCATGGTGATTTTCACGCTGTTCTTTGGGAAGCTCGCCAAGATGCCTTCGGATGGCGTTCCGTACCCGATTTTCAGCTATGCCGCACTGGTGCCCTGGACATTTTTCTCGAATGGTGTGAGCAAGGCCTCCAATAGCCTGGTTGGCGGTTCCGGCATGTTGAAGAAGATTTACTTTCCACGCATGGCGCTACCGATCGCAGCCGTCACGGGTGGGTTGGTGGATTTTGCGCTGGCCTTTAGCGTGATGCTCCTCCTCATGGTGGGATTCGGAGTCACACCCACTCTCAATGTTGTCTGGTTGCCATTTCTCCTGGTGCTGGCCTGGGCGACCGCGCTCGGTGTATCGCTATGGTTTACCTCGCTAAACGTGCTGTTCAGGGATATCCGATATGTGGTGCCATTCATCATCCAGGCGTGGATGTTCGCTACGCCCGTGGTCTATCCGGCGAGCTTGATCGAGAATCCTATGTGGCGAACGGTTTATGCCCTGAACCCCATGGTGGGTGTTGTAGAGGGATTTCGATGGGCACTGCTGGGAACGGACACGGCACCTGGCCCGCTCATTCTGGTGTCGGCGATAGTCGCCGTCGTCCTTGTGGTGAGTGGTGCGTTCTATTTCCGTCGAATGGAACGAACTTTTGCCGATGTGGTTTAGGAGTGACCGATGAGTGATGTGGCGGTAAGAGTTGAGGGTCTCACCAAGGAGTATCACATCGGTGGTCTCCAGACGAATACCGATTCGCTTCGGGAAGAGATAGTCAAGATTGTCTCTGCCCCGGCTCGGCGCCTTGGCAAATTGCTCAAGGGGCAGGCTACCGGTGCGGCAGAGCTGGACGAGAGTTTTCTCGCTCTTGACGACGTTTCGTTTGAAGTCAAAAGAGGTGAGCTGGTCGGAATCATCGGGCGCAACGGTGCCGGCAAGAGTACCCTGCTCAAGATCCTGTCGCGTATCACCGAGCCTACTCGAGGGGGTGGGATCATCAACGGGCGCGTCGGCTCCTTGTTGGAAGTTGGCACTGGGTTTCACCCTGAACTCACCGGACGGGAGAACGTGTTCCTGAATGGGGCAATTCTGGGTATGGGCCGCGCTGAAGTTACGCGCAAGTTCGATGAGATCGTGGCTTTCGCAGAAGTCGAGAAGTTTATCGATACCCCCACGAAGCATTACTCCAGCGGAATGACCATGCGTTTGGCGTTCGCGGTCGCTGCGCATTTGGACCCAGAGGTCATGATAGTCGATGAGGTTCTTGCAGTAGGGGATGCGAACTTCCAGAAAAAATGCCTCAATAAAATGGAAGATATCGGGGGTGAAGGCCGGACCGTGCTTTTCGTATCTCATAACATGCCCGCGGTAACCCGCATGTGCGAACGCTGCCTGCTGCTTCAGTCTGGACGTCTTATTGCCGATGGGAGCGCTCAGGAAATCGTGGGCAAGTATTTGACGGATGGGCTCGGCACGAAATCAGAGCGGGAGTGGCCAAAAGAGAATCGACCTGGTGGTGGGGTTGTCGAGTTGTGTGCTGTTCGGATCAGGATGGAAGACGGCAGCGTCGGCGATGCTGTGGATATCCGACAGCCGATTGCCATCGAAATCGAGTACGAAGTCATAAAGTCCGGCTATACGCTGTTGCCAACCTTCGCCCTTTTGAATGAAGAGGGTGTGAATGTATGTGTGGCAGTAGATCAGGACCAGGATTGGTGGCATACGAAACGCGACGAGGGGCGATATATCAGCCGCGCGATTATTCCCGGGAACCTCTTGTCGGAGGGTTTGTTTTTCGTGAACACGACAATGCACTGCCTGTCGCCGATCAAAACGCAGGAGTATCACCAGCGAGAGGTCGTGGCGTTCCAAGTCATTGACACTCTGGCTGGAGATTCTGCGCGAGGTCCATGGGCTGGCGATTTGCCGGGCGCTGTTCGACCCAAGCTCGCCTGGACTACCCAAGCGCCTTTGCAGGCTGAAACGGTCAAATCCGCCTCCGGGCGGGGCATTGGTTGATCTTTAGCTGCAAACTACCCGTATGGACAAGGACTGAGCCCAAATGAGCGAGCTGTGCTGTCGATTCTGTGACGCGCCCCTGAAACATTCCTTTGCCGATCTTGGAGTAACCCCGCTCTCGAACGAGTATCTATCCGAGCCCGATCTGCTCAAGGGCGAGATGTTTTACCCATTGAAGGCATATGTTTGCGAAGTCTGTTTTCTGGTTCAGTTGCCAGAGTTTGCAACCCCGGATGAGATTTTCAGCGACTACGCCTACTTCTCTTCTTATTCGGACAGTTTTTTGGACCACGCACGTGACTACGTGGGGCAGATGTGTGAGCGTTTTGGCTACAGCAATGAGTCACAGGTCATTGAGGTGGCCAGCAACGATGGATATCTGCTGCAGTACTTTAAAGAACGGGGTGTCCCCGTGCTGGGCATTGAGCCCGCCGGCAACGTGGCCAAGGTTGCCCAGGAAAAGGGGATTCCATCGGAGGTACGTTTCTTTGGCGTAGAGACCGCGCGTGATCTGCACCGCCGTGGTCTGCAGGCCGATCTTCTGCTCGGCAATAACGTACTCGCCCATGTTCCTGACATCAATGATTTTGTGGGTGGTTTGAAACTGGCGCTCAAACCCGGTGGTGTCATCACCATGGAGTTTCCTCACCTGGCACGACTGATGGACTCCAACCAGTTTGACACGATCTATCATGAGCATTTTTCCTATCTGTCTCTGGTCAGCGTCGAGCGCGTGTTTGAGGCCCACGGGCTGAAGTTGTTCGATGTGGAGGAAATCTGGACCCACGGCGGCTCTCTTCGGATCTACGCCCAACATGCGGGTACAGAGGGACAGGAGGAGGCCGACCGGCTTGTAGCGCTAAGGGATTTTGAGCGCACCGCAGGTTTCGAGACGCTTCCACACTATCTCGGGTTTCAGTCTAAAATCGACGGTTTGAAGCGCGATTTTCTCCGATTCCTAATCGATGCCAAAGAGGCGGGCAAGAGCGTTGTTGGCTATGGCGCGCCCGCGAAGGGCAACACATTGCTGAACTACTGTGGGGTGCGCGAGGATCTGTTGGCGTACACGGTAGATCGCAGTCCTCACAAGCAAGGACAGTTTTTGCCTGGCACTCGGATTCCAATCTACGCTCCAGAGCATATTCTGGAAACACGCCCCGATTACGTTGTCATTCTGCCATGGAACATTCGGGCGGAAATTAAGGAACAGATGTCGGCGGTGCGGAGTTGGGGTGGCCGATTTGTAGTCCCGATTCCAGAGGTCCGGGTAGAGGATTGAGCACATGTCGGTTCGTTCCGAAGCCCATGGAGACGCTGCGTCGGTCGGCCCTTCTGGGTTTCTGGATCTCAGATCAACCCCGGGTGTCGGCGATGAACTGTATGCCTTGGCTGAACGACTCTTTCCTTTTTGCCGCAGCATAACGGGAAACGGCGTTCGACAGACCCTGAATGTGGTGGCTGAACGTATTCCGCTGCAGGTTAACGAGATTCCCACCGGCACCGCCGTTTTTGATTGGACTGTTCCGAAGGAATGGAATATCCGTGATGCCTACATAAAGGATGCGGCGGGCAACCGGGTTGTGGATTTTCGATCCAGTAATCTCCACGTGGTCAATTACAGTGCGCCGGTTCACTGCCACATGAGCATGGATGAGCTGCGTCCACATTTGCATTCTTTGCCCGACCGCCCCGACTGGATTCCGTATCGGACGTCCTACTACAAGGAAACCTGGGGATTTTGCCTGACGCATAAGCAGTTGGAATCGATGCGGGACGCGGAGTATGAGGTTTGTATCGATTCCTCGCTTGAACCCGGCGCTTTGACTTATGCGGAGTGTGTACTGCCGGGCGAGACGGCCGAAGAGGTCCTGCTCTCGGCTCATGTATGCCATCCATCTCTGGCAAACGATAACTTGTCAGGCATCGTTCTTCTTGCATGGTTGGGAGAACAGCTTCAGCGGATGAATCATCGATACAGCTATCGGTTGATTTTCGCGCCCGGCACAATTGGCTCGATCGCGTGGCTGGCCAACAACGAAGACAAGCTTCATCGCATACGCCACGGATTGGTTCTGGCCTGTTTGGGGGATGACGGCGGTCCCACCTACAAACGCAGTCGCCGTGGAGATGCGCTGGTGGATCGGGCCGTGTCCCATGTGCTGCATCACCGTTTCCAAAATGCGTCGGTGCGCGAATTTTCACCCTATGGTTACGACGAGCGTCAGTACTGTTCACCTGGCTTCAATCTGCCGGTAGGGCTGCTGGAGCGCAGCGGCTACGGGGAGTTCCCGGAGTACCATACCTCTGGAGACAATCTAAGTTTCATAACA
>CAWAOU010000026.1:0-49444 GCA_963783675.1 uncultured Gammaproteobacteria bacterium | reverse complement strand
GGCCCAGCACTGATCGAACAGCAGGTCCAGGGCCTGGCGGGTGGTTTCATGGAAGGCGTCGAGACCGTGATTCACACGTCCGCGCCCACCGTAATTCAGATGCGACAGATAGAACTTGTCGCACATCCTCCTTGTCCATCAACCGCAACAGTCCCGGCAGGTCCTCAAAGTTGTCCTCGGTCAGCGTGAAACGCAGACCCACCTTGATGTCGTGGCGCCGGCACAAACGCACCCCTTGCAGCGAAGCCTGGAAGGCCCCCTGCAACTGCCGGAACTGATCGTGGTGTTGCTCCAGCCCGTCCAGACTGATGCCCACGTAGTCGTAGCCGGCCCGGGCGATGGCGTCGATGTTGCGCTCTTCGATCAGGGTACCGTTGCTGGACAGACCCACATAAAAGCCCATTGACTTGGCCAATGCGGTGATCTCGAAAATATCGGGCCGCAGCAGCGGCTCACCACCGGACAGGATCAGAACCGACACACCGTAACCGCGCAGGTCCGTCATCACCTCAGTAATTTCTTCGGTGGTCAATTCGCCGGGAAAATCGCGATCGGCCGACGCGGAGTAGCAATGACGGCAGGTCAGATTGCAGCGGCGAACCAGGTTCCAGATCACCACCGGCGCAGATGGGCGTGCGCCGGCCCAGCCAACCGTGTCGGAATCCAACGCCTGCAAGTATCGGCTGATGCGAAACA
Organism: uncultured Gammaproteobacteria bacterium; assembly: GCA_963783675.1. Taxonomy (GTDB): domain Bacteria; phylum Pseudomonadota; class Gammaproteobacteria; order Competibacterales; family JAHEDQ01; genus JAHEDQ01. Next base: position 48,748 of record CAWAOU010000026.1, on the reverse strand, counting down.
CGGCTCTACTCCCCTGCCCGGCCAAATGGGCCACGCGGGTGTGCGGCCAAAGGCCGGAACGATTGCTCCGGTTCGGAGCCAGAATCCACCAGCACATCGGGCCTGTACTTGACCGGCGTCAAATTCGCAGACCGGTCTTTTTCAGAATCCGGCGGCTGTAGAGCACCTCGTGGCCGAGATTCCAGTTACCCAGCAGTTCCGCAATCTGAGCCACCTGCGTCTCAACCGACTCGCGACTGCGTCCGTGAACCATGGCAAACAGGTTGTAGGGCCAATCGGGCGGATGCGGCGGACGGTGGTAGCAATGGCTTACGAAATCCAGTGAGCCGACCTGCCGTCCCGCCTTGCTGAGATGGGCATTCGGCACCTGCCACACCGACATGCCGTTTGAACGGTAGCCCAGAGCATAGTGGTTTGGGATCACGCCAACGCGGCGAATGATCCCCCGATCCAGCATCGCTTGCATGCGGTCCATCACCGTCTGGGGACTGACGCCGAGCGCTTCGGCCACCGCCAGATAGGGCTGGGCGGTAAACCGCAAACCCTCTTGTGTGGCGGCAATAATGCGGCGATCAAGCGCATCCAGGCCGGCATCGCGGCTCATGCTTCCAGCCTCAGACCGATGTAGAATTCTTCGAGCTTGGGCATGTCGTAGACCGTCTCACCGGTGCATTCCTCGATTTCCCGCAGCACCTCTGCCACCCGTGCCGGGTCCTCGGTCGCCACCACGAACCAGATGTTGAAGAGATGCTCGCGCTCGTAGTTGTGCGCCACTTCCGGAAACGCATTGACCGCGCCGGCGACGAACTCCAGGCGCTCGGGCGCCACTTTCATGGCCGCCAGCGTAACCGATCCACCCATGCGCTCGGCGTTGTAAAGCGGCCCGAATCGGCTCAGAAGGCCGTCGGCCTGAAGCTGCTTCAGTCGCGCGATCAGCGTGTCTTCGTCCAGCTCCAGACTCTGTGCTGCGGAGGCAAAGGGCCGATCGCAAATTGGGAATCCGCCCTGAAGCGCATTGAGTATCCCTCGATCGATGTCATCCATGCGCCGGCGCCACGGTCATCGCCAAAGCAGGATCCCGATAACGCGCCCCGCGTTGTTTGAACCGGCGCAGGCTGAACAGGAGCTGCGATGCATCTTCCGGCAAATTCTGGCTGTGGCGAAGAATGTGGGCCTGGGCTTCCACCGTCGCCGTATCGCGGCCGTGGATCATGCAAAACAGATTGTAAGGCCAGTCCGCTCCCCGTCTCGGCCGCCGATAGCACAGGGTGACGAATGGGTAGCGGGCGAAGGCAAGACCCATCCGGTCGACCTGATCGTCCGGAATATTCCAGACCACCATTCCGTTCGCCCGATAGCCGAGTTCGTGATGACGCACCACCACACCGAAGCGGCTCAGCAGGCCCCGTGTCTGCCAGGACCGCAAGCGTCTACACACTTCGGATTCCGACAATCCGGCACATCTGGACACCGGCTCATAGGGTCTTGGAATCAGGGCCAATCCCTGTTGTAACAGGGCAATCAAGGCATCTTCCTCGGCGCTAAACCGCGGCGGTGCAGCCGCTTGGGTAGTTACACAGAACGGTTCAGTGCGATCGCGGTCGCTTTCGTCGTTCAGGGAAAATCCGAGATCGATGTGGTAGGCCGTCACCAAGGGCAGGTCCAGAACCCGCAGCCCGGTTTCACGCTCGATGTCGTTGAGCACATCAGTCACGCCGACCTGACTGTCTCCGGTCACCACGAACCAGAGATTCAAACGATGGCCGCGCTCGTAGTTATGGTTAACAGCCTCGTACCGGTTGACCCGCGCCGCCACGCTATCGAGATCCTCTGGCGGGACCGCCATGGCGGCCAGGGTTGAGTATCCCACGGTCCTCGGGCGGAACACGGGACCGACCCGGCTGACAACGCCGCCGCTCCGTGAGGGTGCGCAAACAGCTCAGCACCGCGTCCTCCACTCACCCCGAGGGCCTGTCCCATGGCGTGGTAAGGCCGGCCCACGATAGGCATGCCGCGCTGATACCGATCCAACAACGCGTTTTGCAGCGGATCCAGATGGATGGACGGGCTCATGCTCTGGTCCCTCGGAGGCCTAATAAACTTGCGAGGCGGCAAAGTGAGGCAGACCTCGCAGCTCACCTACAGACCGATGCGCCCGGCTCTGTCGGTCAAAAAAATGCCGCTGGGTTTGCTTGCCGGGAGCGTGGCGAGACGTTCGAAGCTGGCGGTGTCATACACATCTACCCGATCCTGATCCCGCACCGAGATCCAGACCGCTTCACCCCGAGGCGTGAACTCCATGTGCAACACACCTTTGCCGGGTGTCAGGGTTCGCACCACACGCTGGCTTTCGGTGTCGATCACCTGCACCGTGTCGTTGTCCGGCAAGGCGAAATTGACCCAGACCTGGCGTCCGTCGGGGCGGGCCATGGCGAAAACCGGCTGACCCTGCACCGGTACCCGAGCAACTTCCTGCCAGCCGTCCGTGTCCACCACCAACACTTCGTGGCGCCCGACCGCCGGAAGAAAGGCCAGATTTCCGGCCATTGCCCAACCTTCCAAATGGGGCATTTTGTATACGGGAAGCGGCTCCTCGCCGCGGCCGTAGCCATCCAGAATACGCCGCACGCCCTGCTCCGGATGCCACAGGTCCAGCAGTGCCAGACCGTCTTCACCAAACAAACCCGCGATGTAATAGCGACCGTCCGGTGTGATCAATGCATCATAGGGTTGCAGGCCGATATCGGTGTAACGCTGGATGCCCGGTTGGGATGGATCGCTCAGGTCCGCAACCCAGATCTCACCGGCGTCGAACAGACTGAATACGAAGCGCTGCCCGGGCGCGTCCACCAGACCCACCACCTTGGAGCGCTGCCCCCCAGTTCCGTAAATGGCGGGAATATCCGCAACCAAGGCCAGCGTCTCCGCATCGAAAACGCGCACACCCCCCGGTTCGTAGTTGGATACCGCCACCAGACGTCCGTCCTGGGAAATGGCGCCGCCGATGCTGTTGCCGCTCTGCAAAACCCGCTTGGCCACGTCTCCGTTCAGCAAATCCAGCTTGGTCAAACCACCGTCACGGCCAAACACGTAGGCATACCGCTCATCCCGGGAATACACCACGGAGGCATGGGACAGATCGCCCAGACCACCAACCTGAGTCAACACAGTGCGGCCCGTGGTTTCGATGATCAACGCGCTGCCCCCGGCACGCTCTATCACAATGCCGAGATCACCTGTGGCGCGCTGCGGCGTGGCGCTGCACCCCCCCAGCCAAAGCGCGAAAATCCAGACAGCCACCAGGGCCACGGCTTTCAACACGGCCCGAAAGCCCCAGCAGAGCTCAACCCCTCTGGTGGACACGGATTCCTGGCTCATCTAGCCCGCCCCCCCGGGTCCGAGCCCAGCTCGCCGCGAACCAGTTGCTCCACGATCCAGCGTCCCTCCGGTTCGGTCATAAACGTCCCCCACGGCGGCATGGCAGTGCCGGGGCGGCCATCGAGCACGGCACTGATCAGGAGATCGGTGGGTTTACCCGCCAGGGCCTGTGGCGTCAGCGCCGGACCCAGTCCGCCCTTCAGGGTCATGCCATGGCACGAGCCGCAGTCCTGCTGCACCAGATACCGAAGTTCCTGCTGACGCTGTGAATCGGGCTGAGCAGAACCCGCCACTGCCTGTGTCGCGAGCAACAAACAGGTTAAGCCCAGCAGCGCAGGTGCCATCGGCGATAAGCATCGGACGGGTGAGGCCATGACGGTTCCGAAAGCTGACGTGATGAAACCATTGCAACGCCGCAACACCGCATTCTCCTTGACGCTCGTCAAGTGGACGCAGTCCCGGGCGCACACCACGGTCGGGGGAGATTGCATCGAGGTGGACGGTGCTCGGCGACGAACCCCGTCAAGCGCTCCGCTACCGCAGAGAGGCGTAGCCTTGTCTGGGTTCCGCAAAAAGCAGGGCCGCCCCGGAGAGCGGCCCTGTTCGACCCATCGCGGACGATCAGTAGACGTCGTTGACGGTGTTGTAGACGTTGAATTTCCCTGTCGGCGTGACCAGACGCGGATCCTTGATCACGTGCTTCAGGGTGCGGGTCTTGTCATCCACGATCACCAGAGCGGACTCCTGCTCCTTGCCGTTCCAGACCGAGAACCAGACTTCGTCGCCGGCTTGGTTGTACTCAGGTTGAACCACACGCTTCGGCCCTTCGCCAAGTTCTGCCCACTCGCCGATGGGCAATACCTCGAAACCGTCCTCAGGCTTGTTGACGTCGAACACGGCCACCGACTGACTGATTGCCTCCGCAGGGATTCAGTGCGGTGTCCACATACAGGTTGCTGGAGTTGGGGTGGGTTTTCACGAACAGCGATCCACCGCCCTGCCCCTTGAGAATCCGGACCGCCTTCCAGGCCTGATCCGGGTGCCCCTCCGGGTCGGTGCCGATCACGGTGATGTTCTCATTGCCCAGGGCGCTGGTCGCCCAGACCGGGCCGAACTCCGGATCGATGAAGTTGGCGCCACGGCCGGGATGGGGGATCTTCTCCGCATCCACCAGGGCGGTCAGCTTGCCCTCCCTGGAATCCACAACCGCAATCTTGTCCGACTGGTTGGCCGCAGTCAGGAAGTAGCGTTTGGTGCTGTCCCAGCCGCCGTCATGCAAAAACCGGGCGGCACCGATGGTGGTCACCTTGAGGTTCTCGATGTCCTCGTAGTTGACCATCAGGATCTTCCCGGTTTCCTTGACGTTGATGATGAACTCGGGATGTTCGTGGGAGGCCACAATGGCTGCCACACGGGGCTCGGGATGGAACTCCTGGGTGTCCACGGTCATGCCACGGGTGGACACAATCTTCAGAGGCTCCAGAGTGTCACCATTCATGATCACGTACTGGGGCGGCCAGTAGGCCCCGGCGACGGCGTACTTATCCTCCCAGCCCTTGTACTTGGACGTCTCGACCGAGCGGGCTTCCAACCCGACCTTGATTTCCGCGACGTTGTCCGGGGTCTCCATCCACAGATCGATAAGATTGATCTTGGCGTCACGGCCGATGACGAACAGATAGCGGCCGGAGGCGGATACCCGGGAAATATGCACCGCATATCCCGTCTCCACCACATTGATGATTTCCTTGGTGTCGCCGTCGATCAGGGCGACCTGTCCGGAATCACGCAGGGTGACGGAGAAGATGTTCTCGATGTTGTAGTCGTTCACCTTCTCTGTAGGCCGGTCTTCCGGCGCCACCAGAACCTTCCAGGTCGCGATCATGTCCGCCATGCCAAATTCGGGTGGCTGGGGCGGTTCATGCTGGAGGTAGCGGGCCATGAGGTCCACATCCGCGTCACTCAGATCCCCGGAAGCGCCCCAGTTGGGCATGCCGGCAGGCGATCCGTAGGTTATGAATGCCTTGAGATACTCCGTGCCGCGTTCCTGAGTGATATCCGGGGTCAGCGCCTTCCCGGTCGCACCTTTGCGCAGGACCCCGTGGCAGCCGGCGCAGCGCTCGAAGAAGATCTGTTTGGCGCGATCGAATTCGTCCTCGGTCAGGTCGGGTGCGCCGGGCGAAATGACGGTTTTGGCCTGGGCCCCCTCCACCGCACCGGGTGCGCCCATATAGCTCATCTCCCCCTTGGTTGTGCTGGGATGGTCCGCGGCCTCAGCGGCGATGCCCGCAAGCGGCGTGGCCGCCAGTAGAAATGCCGAACCCAAGGCCAGGGACATTGGCTTGAGTCGCAAGCAACTGATCTTCATGAGTCTTGCTCCGCCTAGTGGTTGGGGAGCCAATGATCCGTCCGTCAGCGCACATCCCGGGTCTCAAACAAAAGGCTTTGAGACGTCGATCTGTTTCGCCCTGAACACATCACAGGCGCCTTTGCTGGCTTTCGGCGGGCCGCCCGATGGCTGTTACCATTCGGATTCGTCCCACCTCAGTGACCGATTAGGCGAGGCTGAGGCGGAATCCTCCTTGACGATGGTCAAGTGTGCTCAGGGCTGGCCTTCCAGGGCGGGTGCGGCCAACTCCAGGGCGCGCATGATCGAGGCATTGATCACCATGGCGGTAATGGTGGCGCCGGTCACGCCGTCAATGGCCTGATGGTTGTCGCTGCTGTCGCCACCGATACGCACGGACCGCTGATAGGGCAGTCCTTGGTATTGGCTGACGAATCGATCCAGACCGGACTGATCCACACCCGCGCCCAGTATCGGTTCCTGATGCTCGACGATCCGGACGCCCCGTATCGATCCCTCGGGATCGACCCCGACCAGCACCGAGATGGGGTAACGTGAATAGGCGGGAATGGGCGCCAGGCGATCGGTCAACAGGATATAGCCGAGGTGTTCCCCGTCGGCCCGCACCTGGGCAACCGGCAAACCCTGGGGCGTCGCAGCCAGATCGGTGGCGGGCGGGAAGATCTCGTGAATATGGGACCATAGGGTCGGCTGATCCACCGCCGGTGCGACCGACGCCCCGGTCACCAGGCCGGCAATCAATGCTTTTGTTATTTTATTTATCAAATTATAAGGATACTTTTTAAGGTACCCGACCAGCCTAGCCCAGGTGAATTTGCGCCAGGAGGTCCGCCGCCGCCGGGCTCAGGGTCAGGCTTTCCGCCGCCTGCCGGCCCGGCTTACCCATCTTGCGCCAGGTGCGACGCAGCACATGCAGCAGCTTGTCCCGATCATGCTTGGCCGCGAAATCGTCCAGATAGTGCCGGAGAAACACAAGACAGGCCGTGTCTTCCAGCATCTGACAATCCGGATCGGTCTCCCGATTCTCCTTGCGCAGCAGCGACTGGACCCGGGACACATCAGCCTCTGGATAGCCCGCGTCACGCATGATCTGGCCGCACTCACGCGCGTGCTCGGCGGCCAGGTCGGTTCGCCAGCGGTGATATCCGGCTCGGCCCGCGGGGTAGTCAGCACGAGGCAGGGCCCAGCGTCTCAGGTGCTGGGCATGCACCGCCAAGCGGAGCATCTCCGGAGCCTCGGGTGCCAACCCGTGCAGGCAGGCCGTCATGCGCCGCGAATAGACCAGCGCCCTGGGCACTGACTCGTCGCCGTCGGTTTCGATCACCGGGTCCTGCGCGTTGGCCGCGTCCAGGGCAGCCATGGCCTTTTGGAATCGTTGCGCCATCATCCCCTCGCATAGGTGCGCGAAGTGCGCTTCCCAGGCCGCAAACATGGCACCTGAAACAGTCCGTGGCCTTGATCCGAATCAAGTAAAGCCGGCTACTCCAAGGCGCAGTGGTCGCGCAGACTCGGCACGTCGCCAATGTACACATCCGGGCCGCGGGTGGCCTCAACCCCCACCTCCTTGAGCTTGGCCAAGGCCCGGGACAGGCTCTCTGGCGTCATCGCCAGGCGTGCCGCCACCAGAGACTTGTCGAACGGCAGTTGTACGGTCGCGCTGTTGCCCGCCCCATCCGGCAACAGCTCGATTAGAAAGCACCCGACTCGCTGTGACGCACCTTTTACGTGGAGCTGCTCCAACTCCCCCACCAAGAGATGGAGGCGCGCAGACAGGCCTCCGATCACCCGCAGCGCGCTGTCCGGGTCTCTGCGGATTACATCCGTGAAGCTCTTGGATGGGATCTGCAGCACCCGGCAATCGGTGGCCGCTTCGGCTGAGGCTGGAAAGCGCCCGAAATTGAGCGCCGCCGCCTCGGCGACGGTCTCCCCTTTGCGACACATGAGCAGCACGGTACGTTCGCCCGTGGGGGTATCACGGTACACCGTCAACCAACCGTCCAGGACCAGGAAAATGCAGCCGGCCGGATCGCCGCGCTGAAACACGAGCTGTCCGCGGTCAAACTCGGCGACCCGGCTTTCCTGGGCCAGCTGTGTCAAGTCGTCATCGGCCAAACCAGCAAACAACGAACAGCGCCGCAGCGCTTCGGGATCGGTCAACCTCATCTGTCTCACAGGCCCCTCGTGGATTCGTGGATTGCGCCACCTCCCGGCCTTGATCTGAGGTCGGTGTGCGCGAGGGTGTTCGTGCCAACGCCAAGGATAGACCAGTCGTCCCCGCCATGATGGTCGACTGCGCCTCTATTGCGCAGAACTTGCATTTTCAAACAATTGTTTCAAACTACCGCATCAAACAAGCGTTCTGAACCCCAATGCAACACGCCAGTACCACATCCGATACCCGTCAACGCCTGGTCCAGGCGGCTATTGAAGTGTTCGCGGAGAAAGGGTTCGAGGCGGCTACGGTGCGCGATATCTGTGCCCGCGCGAACGCGAACGTGGCCGCAGTGAACTATCATTTCGGCGACAAGAAAACGCTCTACAGCATTATCTTTGATGAAGTTTTTCGCACATTGCAGGAACAACGCACGCCGTTTCTACCGTCCACCGCACCGGCCGAAAGCAAGGCTGGAAACCTATATTCACTCGTTCTTCGAGGAGCTGTTCTATTGCGACGAGGGCGGCGCCGAAGGTGCGCAGCTCAGCGCCATGTACCTGATGGAGATTGCCCACCCAACCGATGTCCTTGACAGTCTGGTCAGCCAGTATATCGCCCGGGATGCCGCAGAACTGCACAGCATCGTGGCGGCGCTGCTGGGGCCCGATGCCCCTCCGTTGACGGTCATCAATTGCGCCGCGAGCATCGCCGGTCAAGTGCTGCATTACTATCATTCACAGCCCTTGATAGAGCGCCTGCACCCCGGTCTCCCGCCTGCGTCGGCGCGACGGCAGGAACTGACCGAACATGTCCTGCGGTTTTCCCTGGGCGGCATTGCCCAAATGAAAGGTGAGGCCCGGATACCGTGAACACGCCTCGCCCCCTGTTCCTGCTGGCGATCGCAATGTGCTGCCTGGTCGCGCCCGCTCAGTCTGCCGGACAGGGCGTGGTGGCTGCTCGCCCGTCCTTTACCGAAATTGCATTGACCGGTTTCAGCCGGGCAAGGGCGAGCCTACCCCTGGTAGCCGAGAGCAGCGGCAAGGTCATGGAAGTTGCTGCCGACATCGGCCAGGCCATCGACGCGGTCGGTCTATTCGCGCGGCTGGACGAGCGCTTTATCAGCCTGGATCTGGAGGCCAACCGCATACAACAGGCGCAAATTCGATCGCGCCTGGCGTACGAAGGACGCGAGGCGCAACGCTATCGAGAGTTGGCGAAAAAGGGCAGCGCGTCCAAATCTCGATTGGACGAACTGGAGCAGACTCTGCGGGACAACCAGCACCGTCTGGACGAATTGGCCATACAGGAAAAGGTGCTTGAAGAGCGGCTACGCCGAACCCGGGTGACGGCCCCGGTGGGCTGGCATGTGATCGACCGCAGGGTGGAGCCGGGACAGCGGGTCAACGAAGGCGAAGTACTGGGGGCAGTGAGCGATTTCTCGACCCTGCTGGTCCCCTACGCCCTCAGCCCCGAGCAACTCGCCACGCTGCGCAGGCAGGCCGATCCACTGTCGTTGTATCTGCCGGATTGGGATTTGACCGTCTCTACCCGCATCCATCGCATCAACCCCGGGTTCGATCCCGTAACCCGCAAAACCGCCATCGACCTTGCCATCGAAGACGAGCTGCCGGACCGGCGGGGTGGCCTGCGGGCGATTCTGGCGTTGCGCATGCCGGAATCCACCGGGGCGGTGATGCTGCCAGAGAGCGCGGTGGAACAGAGCTACGAGGAATTCTGGGTGACCCGGGACAGCGGCGACCGGCTGCGGGTGGTCAAACTGGGCAATCATGCCGGCCCGGATGGCACCTGGCTGCGCATTGCCTCCCCAGACATTCAGCCGGGGGACCGGTTTCGCCTGACCGAAGGGCATTGAACCATGTCCATGGAACGAATTGGCACCCGCCATCGGGATAGGTGCTCCACCTGTACGCCTGGCTCAGTCGCACGGACGCTCCAGTCTTCGCGGTATGGCGGGCAGGGCATGATACGAGGCGAACCGGAGCCGTCATGCGCACCCTGATCCGCTTCACGCTTGGCCAAACCGTCCTGTTCAACCTGGTGTTCGTGCTGCTGATCCTGGCCGGCGTGTTCTCGATGCTGGACTTGCCGGTAGAACGGTATCCGCAGATCAACTTCGGCAAGGTCGCCATCTCCACCTTCTATCCAGGGGCCACACCACGGGATGTAGAGGCCCTGGTCACCCGCAAAATAGAGGACGGCCTGAGTGGACTGAAGGACGTGGAGTTTGTCCGAAGTACCTCATCCCGCGAGTACTCGCAGATTCTGGTCAAGTTCCGGGACGACGTGGACTACGACGCCCGTTACGACGAGTTGCGCTTTCGCGTTCTGTCCATGCTCGATGAACTGCCGGACTCGGTGGACCCGCCCCGCTTCACCCAGATCGAGACCGGGGACTGGCTGCCGGTGCTGGCCATCAACCTGGCGGGCGCCCGGTCCAATCGCGCCCTGGCGCTGATGGCGGAGGAGCTCAAAGTGCCCCTGGAATCGATCGAGGGGATACAGGAAGTTCGTCTCGAGGGCGAGCACCAGCGCGAGTTCCACGTCTATCTCGATCCGCCCCGGATGAGCGCACTGGGGGTGAGTTTCGAACAGGTCGCGAAGTCGTTGCAGTCGACCAACGTGTCCATCCCGGCGGGCAATTACAGCGACGACTCGGGCGAGTTCATGGTCAAGGTGGACGAATTGTTCCGCGACCGGGCTCAAGTCATGGACACCGTGGTACGCAGTGACCGGGACGGATCGTTCGTGCGGGTCTCAGACCTGGCCTCGGATGCGCGAATCGACTATCGCGATCCGAGCGTGTTGACCTCGGTCAATGGCCTGGATTCGGTCACCCTCAAAATCATCAAGACCGAATCCGGCAATGCCCTGAGGATATTCGAGGACATCCAGACGGTTCTGAGCCAGGTCAAGCCATCCCTGACGCGGCAGGGCGTGTCTGTGATCCTTACCCGGGATTCCACAACCTACATCGAGGAATCCATCACCACACTGGGCTGGAACATGGCGCTGGGCATCGTTTTGGTAAGCCTCATCATCTGGTACTTCATGGGTTTCCGCAACGCGGCCCTGACCACGGTGGGCATCCCTTTCGCGTTTCTGGTGACCATGGTGCTGATGCACCTCACCGGCAATTCCCTGAACGAGATCACCCTGTTCTCCTTTGTATTGGTGTCCGGCATCATCGTCGACGACGCCATTGTGGTGGTGGAGAACATCTACCGTCACATTCAGGAAGGTTCGGACCTCAACAGCGCGATCGTCGAGGGCACCAGTGAGGTGGCCGCTCCGGTGATCGCCGCCACCGCCACCACGGTAGCCGCCTTCCTGCCGATGCTGCTGATGACCGGCACCACCGGCGAATTTTTCGCTCTGATCCCCAAGGCGGTCAGCTTCGCCATCGTCGCATCGCTGATCGAATGTCTGCTGATACTCCCGCTGCACTTTCGCGACTATGGCCCCCGCCCCCGCCCCAACCATACTGGCGCACCGCTGCGGGAGAATCTGCTTCTGCGCGGCCTGCGCGCCATCACCGAACGCCTGGTGGAACTCACTCTGCGATTTCGATTCACCAGCCTGACAATGGTGTTGATCGCTTTTCTCGTGTCCATCGCCATGCTGGCGGTGTCGGTGGCGGGCATTGCACCCATCATCCGGATCAAATTCTTTCCGGACGATTACAATCTCTACTACGCCTTTATCGAGGGCCCACCGGATACGCCGCTGACGGTTACCGCGGAGAAGACGCGCGAGATCGCCCGTTTCGTCATGGCCGACGGTCCGGGATACGCCCGGTCAGCCGCCGGCTTTGCCGGTCTGAGCGTCAGCGAGGATTATCAGGAGAGCTACGGCCACAACCTGGGCACGGTGATGGTGGCCCTGCCAGTCAAAGACCAGCGAACTTTCGACGACCCATTGCTGCATCTGGACAGCATGCGTGAACGTTTGCTCCAGCAGTTCGAACACGGGGGTTTCCGCATCAAGCTGCGGGCTGAAAAAGACGGTCCACCCGCGGGCAAGGACGTCAATATCCGCGTGCTGGGCATCAACGAGGACAGCATTTCCCGGCTGGCGAACGATTTGCTTGAAGCGCTCAGGACCGACCCGGACCTGAGCCCGTATCTGTTGCAGCTGGAGGACGATCGCGGCCAGACCACCCGCGTTTTCCGTCTGGCGGTCAATCAGGCGCGGGCCCAGGAAAACGGTCTCACAGTGACAGACGCCGCCCGCCTGGCCGCCTCGATTCTTGATGGGCGCTTCATCGGCACGTTCAGAGCCGAGGACGAGGAAATCGACCTCAAGCTCCGAATCGATCCGGCCTTCCTCGACGGTCCGGAAGCCGCCCTGGAAGTGCCTTTGCTGGAGCACCCATCGGGGCCGATTCGATTGGGTGATATCGTCCAACCCCACGCCCTGAGCGAGCCCGGTGAACTGCATCGCTACCAGAACCAGCGCAGCCTGACGATCACCGCCAACCTGGCGGCCGGCGCCCCCATCTCCAGCCCGTCGGTGGTGAACTGGGCCACCGGTTGGTACCAGGCGGTACGGTCGCAGTACCCCGGTGCAACTCTGAGCTTTGGTGGCGAGTTCGAAGAGACTCAGCGCTCTTACACTTCGCTGACCTATGCGTTCGGTCTGGCGGTGCTAATCATTTACCTGATCCTGGCCACCCAGTTCCGCTCATACGGGCAGCCCCTGATCATTTTGTCTGCGGTGATTTTTTCCATCATCGGCGTGGTGATGGGCAAGTTTCTGACCCAGTCGCTGTTCACCGTCAACAGCTTCATTGCAGTTGTCGGCGTGACCGGTGTGGTGGTGAACGATTCCCTGGTGCTGATCGATTTCATCAACCGCGGCTATCGCTCCGGTCTGAGTCGCCAGCAAGCGATCCGGCAGGGAATCCGCATCCGCCTGCGCCCGATTCTGCTCACCACACTGACCACCACGCTGGGCCTGCTGCCCATGGCCCTGGGCATTCCCAGCTATTCTCTGGTGTGGGGCACCATGGCCTCTACTTTTGTGACCGGGCTGGCGACCGCCACTTTCCTCACCCTATTCATCGTGCCGGTTGAATGGGATCTCATGACCGGGTTCACAGAGTGGCGGGCACGACGGCGTAACGACCGTCTCGCTGGCGCGGTGCCGCCACCGGGGTCCGGCGCGCCCTGAACGCTCCAAGCCGATGATCTTGGGCCGTCGTATCCTGAACCATTTTAGGCGACAATCCGACTCGCCTATCACACCCAGTTCTCACAGGGAGCGTCACATGTCGATTCGGAATCCGAGTTTGTCACTCTGGCTGGTGTTTGCATTCCTGCTGACGGGCTGCAGCACCAGCACGATTTCCGGGTCATGGACCGATCCCGACATTGCGGCCGGTCAGATCAAACGGGTGGCCGTGCTGGGCGTGGCAAGTAACGAAACGGCCCGCCGCTCGTTTGAGGACAAAATGACCGCCCAGCTGAAAGCCATGGGGGTGGACGCGGAGCCGACATATCCGTTTATCCCGCAGGACGACCCACCCAATGAATCCGCCATGTCAGGACTGCTCGCATCTCGCGGCATCGACACGGTAATGGTGGTTCAGGTGACCAACGAGCGCACCGAATCGATGGTCAGTCCGGGCACGGTCCAGGGTTATGGATATCCCTATGGCGCCTCGGGGTTTGGTGGCTACGACGGATGGTACGGCAGCTACAGCCGCAGCTACTCGGCCACCTACACACCGGCACGGGTGGTCAACTACGAGGTGCTCACCATCGAGGCAACCCTGCATGCGGTGAGCGCGGATACCCTGTACTGGACCGCACAAACCGAGACCATCCCGGAGAACAGTCTGGAGAAGGCGATCGATGACCTGGTAGCGGTGCTGGTCAAGAACCTGCAGACCAACACGGTGTTCAAATAGCCGAATGTTTTGGGGCAACGACGCCTTCAGCCGCCCGCGGCCTGATTGAGCTGTTGCACCAGTTCGGAAACCGCCGCTTCACCCGGCAACAGCAGTGCCAGTCTCTCCGCGTACTGAATAGCCTCGCCGGCTCGGCCCTGGTCACGCAACGCCAGGGCCAGGGCATACAGCGTGTCGCGGTCGTAGGTTCGTTGTGCCAGGACGGCTTGCCATACTTCGATCGCGTCTTCCGGCTCGCCGGTTGAATTCAGCGCAACACCGTACACATACCCGAGACGCGGGTCAGACGGGGCGAGTTCGAACCCCTGCTTCAGCTGATTGAGGGCTTCGTCGGTGCGCTGGGCACGAATCAACCAAAGCCCATAGGCATGGTGCAACGCACCGTCCGCAGGCGCCTGCTCCAAACCCGCCTTGAGCACCGTACCCGCTTCATCATCCCGCCCACTGGCTCGGAGCATGTCCGCCCAATTGACGTACAAAGGCGGGTAAGCGATATCCCGGCGCGCCGCTTGACGATAGGCCTGCTCGGCACGTTCCATATCATCCAGCCGGGCATACAGGCCGGCCAGATTGACCCAGTGCTCGACCCGATCGGCGTTAAAATGCTCGCTGGCCTCATACTCCGCCAGAGCCGCCTCAAGCTGAGCCCGCTGTTGTGGGTTCAATTGGTCCCCGGGCGTATCGGACAGGGTGGCGGCCGCCGCGAGGCGAACACTCAAATCGGGATCCTCGAACAATGGAGAGACCAACTGCCAACGCGGGCGTGGTCCGATGGAGGCCAAGGCTTCGACCGCGGCGCGACGGATCAAGGGATCGCCCGAGGCGAGTCCAGCCTGCACCGCCGGCAGCGCCGCCGGCCCCATAAAGGGGGGCAGCGCCTGCAATGCTGTGGCGCGAGCGATTGCCGGGGCATCACCGTCCATGATCAGCTCGATCAGGGCCTGTCCGGCACCGGGCGCGCCCTGCCGGGCACCCTCGAATGTGTGGGCGTAAGCCTGGTGTCCGGGACCCGCGTCACGCCCATACCAATCCTGGACCTGCTGAGCGGCCCAGAGGTCGTTCTCATTTTCGTGGCAACCGGTACAGGCGTTGGGCACCCCCAGTTCCACCGACAAATCCGGTCGCGGAATGCGCATGCTGTGATCCCGCCGGGGATCGATCACCATATAGGTCCGGGACGGCATATGGCAGGAGACGCACTGAGCGCCATCGGAATCCAGCGGGTGAAAATGATGTGCCTGGGTCTCGAATTGATCCGCCTGATGACAGCGGGTACACAGGGCATTGCCCTGTGCGCGCAGTTGCAGACTGTGCGGTTCGTGGCAGTCCGTGCAGGTCACGCCCTTGGCGTGCATCAGGCTTTGTTTGAACGACCCGTAGACGTACACCTCGTCCTGAATCTGGCCGTCGGGGAAATACAGGCCTTCGTTCAGGAGCTGCACTCGGTGGGTATCGGACAAGGGCTGTCCGTACACATAGTCCCCGGTCAACTGCGCCCGGCGGGCATGACATCGACCACAGGCCTCCACTTCGGTCCCGGCGCCCTTTGGGGAGGCCAGGAACGCGCTCTTCAGGCCGGCGGCAAAACGCCAGTCGCCTGGGCCCTGGAAGTTCACGCTCAATCCATGGTCGGCTGGATAATCCGCATCACCCGCTGCGGCGGCTTCTGCCAGCGACACATGCTCGGAACCGGGCCCGTGGCAGGCTTCGCAGGCCACGTTGATTTCGGCCCATTCGGTATCATACCGGTCGGCTACCGGGTCGTAGTTCTTGCGCAGATCGGTGGAGTGACATTCCGCGCAGGTAAAATTCCAGTTGTGAGCCGGCGCGGTCCAATGGAGTCTGTCACCCGGCGGAATGGTCTCGTCCGGGTAGAGATGAAACCACCGTTGCCCACCCGCTTCCGCCGGTCTGCTGTCCCAGGCGACGGTCAGAGCCTGGTAACGGCCATCGGGGAATCCGATCAGGTACTGCTGCAGCGGATCAGCGCCAAACGTGTACTCGGCACGAAACTCCTGCATCTGGCCGTCGGCGCCTTCGGTCTCGACAAAAAAGTGCCCATCCCGTCGATAGAAACGACTGCGAACGCCATTGTGCTCGAACACAGCGTCATCGAAGTCGCCCAACACCGTTTCCTCGCTGGCAGGCAGCATGGCCAGGTCGTGGTGTGACCCCCGCCAGGTCTGCTCGGCCTCGGAATGGCAGGTTCCACACACCGGTGTACCAACGTACTCAGCCGCACCGGAAACCACGGAGATCAGCATGAGGCACATCAGCCAGCATACCGTCGGAATCAATCGAGACACGTCGCGACCTCAATGTTGTACGCAACAGCCGGACGCAATGCCCATCGGCCTGTTCTGGGGGTCAAAAAAATGGTCAACCCGACTTCTTCAGATCGAGAAACTTCAAGGCCAATGCCAGCATCAGTATGGCCGCCGGCAACACCAGCAGAGTCCAATCCAGGGCATTCAAATTCAACAGCGCAATCTCCATAAACCGAACGATGAGAACGATTACCACCAGTTCACCGAGAATACCTTTGAGCTGTTCGACATTGCGAATCCGAACGCCACCCAGGAACTGCCCCTCACCAACCGGCGGCGGCTCGACACCCCGAATAAAAAGCGTATTCACACCATAACCGAAGACCAGGAAAACCAGTCCGATCAGGAAATCGTCCATGGATTGGATCAGATACGATATGGCCTGGTCGGCCGGAGGCATCGCGCCCTCCGTCGGCGGCGACAGGTACGTGGCGAATGCCAGCAGGGTCTTATGTACACCGAGGATGAACAGTAACGCAGCCCCCATTACCGAAGAGATCACCGCAAGCAGCGTCATATAACGCAGCCGCATCATCCGATCTTCCAGTCTTGCCATGGTAAACTCCGATCACCCACCGAGACATGCCCAACCCGGATGTTTAGATCCGTCCGGCTACGCCCGACGCACCCAACTGCTCCCGCACCTGCTCCGGAACCGGTCGATCGGTCCGAAGGGTGAACAGCGGAACAGTGTAACGACGCGATAGTTGCTGTATTGCCTCGAGACCCTGGTTGAAGTCCCGTGCCAGTCCGGACACAAAACGTGGGTCCGAGGTATCGAGGCTCAGGTAACTCTGGCCGTCGGTCGCCGCCAGCCGCCCAACCGCGGGCAGCTCAGCCTCGGCCGGATCGTACACCAGCGCAAACAGCAAATCATTGTGGGCCGTCAGTGCAGTCGCCTGCTCAATGGTCTGGGCATCGACACCGCTTCCGTCCCCCACCAGGCAGATGAGACAGTCATGAGGCACTTGCGGCCTTAATAACCGCAACACTTGATTCAGCATGCCAGGGTTCGGCGCATTGCCATCGGATGCGCTCAAATCGTGCCCCATCTTGACCACCGCGCCGAGTATTCGCATCACCGAATGGCGGCTGCGCTGCGGTTTAATGGTGATGATATCCTGGTCATTGAATACCATGGCACCCACCCGATCCCCTGCATCAAGCACCCGCCATGCTGCCAGCGCCGTTATCTCCGCCGCGGTGACCGATTTCATACGGACCCGGCTCCCGAAAAACATGCTCTGTCTCTGGTTTACGATCAGCCATACCGGCCGGTCCCGTTCCTCGGAATACACTCTGACCTGGGGCTCACGGGTCCGAGCGGTGGCCTTCCAGTCCACGGTGCGAATATCGTCTCCGGGTACATAGTTTCGCAGCTCCTCGAAATTGAGCCCCCGCCCCCGCAATCGGGACGCATGCCGTCCATGAAGAACACTGTGCACCGGCTGACGCGGCAGAAAACTGAACCCCCGTGCCTCAAACTGCAGACGCACCAGGGCGTCGAGATCGGCATAAACCCTCGGATCCCTGCCGGGCTCACGGGTGCGCCTGGAAACCGGTGTGTACTGCACGTTCCTGCTTACCCCTCAGCCCAGTGGCGTCCGACCCGTCACGTCACCGCAACCTGGGCCAGCATGATGTCGATCAAGTCGTTCGCGGAGACGCCGTCGGCGCTGGCTTCGTAGCTCAGCATCAGGCGATGGCGCAGACAATCGTGGGCGATGGCGCGTACGTCGTCGGGCAACACATGGTCCCGACCGTCCAGCCAGGCGATCACCCGGCTGCTCTTGTCCAGGGCCAGCGCGCCGCGCGGACTTGCCCCAACCTGAAGCCAGCGCCTGAGATCCTCGCTGTAGCGCTGCGGATAGCGACTGGCGAACACCAGGTCCACCATATAGCGTTCCACAACCTCGCTCACCGTCACAGCGGCGATCTCGGCACGCGCATCGAACACCGCCTGTTGGGGCACCGGCTCGGGATCGCTGCCGGCGGTTTGCTCGACCGAATCGGTCGTGGTCGGTTGCACCCGCTCCTCTCCTCTGACCAGGCGAATGATCTGCGCCTCCGATGACTCGTCCGGATAGTCCATGTAGACATGCATTAGAAAACGATCGAGCTGAGCCTCCGGCAACGGGTAGGTACCTTCCTGCTCCACCGGATTCTGGGTGGCCATCACCATGAACAAGCCTTCCATGGGATAGGTCGTGCCCGCTACCGTCACCTGGCGCTCCTCCATGGCCTCCAGCAGGGCGGCCTGCACCTTGGCGGGCGCCCGGTTGATTTCGTCGGCCAGCACGATGTTGGCGAAAATAGGGCCTGGCTCGAAGCGAAACTCGGGACTCCCGCTTTCGCTGTGCATCACCTCTGTTCCAGTAATGTCGGAAGGCAACAGGTCCGGGGTGAACTGGATTCGGGAAAAATCAGCCGCCATGGCCCGGGCAAGACTCTTGATCGCCCGGGTCTTGGCCAGGCCGGGCAGACCCTCGATAAGCAGATTGCCATTGGCCAACAGGCCGATCACGAGTCGCTGGATCACATCCCGTTGACCGATAATGCTGGCACTGACTGACGCGGTCAGCGCTGCGATGGATTCTCTTGGTGTCATGCTCTCTCACCCTATCCCGGCTGATGTCTGATCATCGCCTGCGCCGGGCCTGGTTCAGAACACCGGATTGGATTGAACGACCGCCACATGCTGCTGGAACGGCAGAAGTCTGTTGCTTAAGGCGCATACGGAAACGCCCAATGCGCAATGCCCAGCTGGCCAATGCCATGTCAACCGCCAACCCTGTCGCCAGCCTTTCCCATAGTATCCCAGCCCCGGCCCGCAACCCTCGCCGATGTGACTGGATGGAAATGTATATTGGTCCGCTCCGAGGTAAAAGACGACCCGGTCGCTGAAACCAAAATTCCGCGCAACGACCCCGCACGCGGTAGGATGCCTTGAACGATTGGGTCAACATGAGCCCGGCGGGACGGCAAGGCACCGTCCTGACGGCGAATTTCACCCGGGAAACGATTGGCCCCGGCGGCCCTATGATAGGTATCGACAAGGAGGGTGCAACCATCGATGCGCATGTAACACCCGAGGTTCCACCCCGGGGATTCAGCCGGGCCGAACTCCAGCAGCGTAGCGAACGGGCACAGAAGCGAATGGCCGCAAGCGGCCTGTCTGCTCTGCTACTGACGTGTGAACCCGAGTTTCGCTACTTCTCGGGATTCCAGTCGCAATTCTGGGAAAGCCCGACCCGACCATGGTTTCTTGTGCTGCCCGCCCAGGACAAACCGATTGCGGTGATTCCGGCCATTGGTCAGTCCGGCATGGAACAGACCTGGATTGAAGACATCCGCACCTGGCCGGCGCCTCGGCCGGAGGATGACGGCATCTCGCTACTGGCCGACACGCTGCGCAGCGCAGCCGGTGGCAAGGGTCGCATCGGGGTCCCGCTCGGGCATGAATCTCATTTGCGCATGCCGGCTGGGGATTTTCTGCTGTTGCGCGCCCAGCTCGGCGGACTGGAACTGGTGGATGCCCGCGCCCTGCTCCGAACCCTGATGTCGATCAAATCCGAGGCCGAGATCGCCAAGGTCCGTTACATCTGCCGTTTGGTTTCCGACGCGTTTCTGGCTTTGCCCGAGCAGCTAAGCCTGTACATGACAGAGCGGCAGGCCTGTAAGCGACTGCAGCTCGACATCCTGGCCAGGGGCGCCGACAGCACGCCGTATTTGATGGGGGCATCCGGTCCCGGCAGTTACAGCAGCATTATCATGGGCCCCACAGACCGGGCACTGATCCCCGGGGACGTGTTGATAATCGACACCGGTGCCACCTACGATGGGTACTTCTGCGACTTCGATCGGAACTTTGCGTTCGGCCCACCCAGCGCCGCGGCTGAGCGCGCTCACGCCGTCGTCCACGCCGCAACCGACGCAGGGTTCTCGGCCGCCCGACCCGGCGCAACCACCCACCAGGTGTGGTCCGCCATGTGGACGGTCCTTGAGCAAGGCGGCGCACTGGGCAACGACGTTGGCCGGATGGGGCACGGGCTGGGGACGCAGCTTACGGAGTGGCCGTCAAACATGGCCGGAGACGAGACCGTTTTGGAACCAGGCATGGTGATGACCCTGGAACCCGGCATGGAGTTCGCGCCGGAACAACTTATGGTACATGAGGAAAACATCGTCATCCGCGACACGGGTCCGGAGTGGCTGACGCGGAGGGCGCCCAAGGACATGCCGATAATTCAATGAACACAGAGTCAGTTGTCGATCGCGCAATCCCCCCTGGTCTTTGCAGCCAGATGGCATGCCCTCGACCCCATACAGACCCATAGGAATGGTGGCCTGATGCGCCTTACACAGTCAGAACCGTACGTTTCCGCAGCCATGCGGCATTGCCACAACGCGCGGGCGAATGAGGGCGAGACCTGGCCAAAGTCCCTGGACACGGTGCTCGCATCAACCCTGATCGACGACGCGGTGGACGAGATCAGCCGATGGCCCGGCTACCACCCAACGCCGCTGATCGCGCTCAAGAGTCTGGCGGATGAGCTGGGTGTTGCGGGGGTCTGGTACAAGGACGAGGCCCCACGGTTCGGGCTGGGCAGCTTCAAAGCCTTGGGAGGCGCCTATGCGGTGATGTGTTTGCTGAGGCGAATACTGACTTCAAAGCACGGAAAGCCGGTGGATACGGACGCCATACGCAAAGGCGAGTACCGCCCGGAAACCCGCGATATCACCGTGGCCACTGCCACAGACGGAAACCACGGTCGCTCGGTGGCCTGGGGTGCCCAGCAGTTCGGATGCCGATGCATGATCTACATCCATGCGGAGGTCAGTGAGGGTCGGAAAAGCGCCATGGAGGCCTTCGGGGCCGAGGTGATTCGGGTGGCGGGCAACTATGACGAATCCGTGCGCCAGGCGGCGGCCGATGCGGCCGAGCGGGGCTGGCACATCGTCTCAGACACCTCCTACCCGGGCTATACCGAGTTGCCCCAACTGGTGATGGCGGGATACGGGCTGATGGTGGATGAAGCATTGGATCAGCTGCCGCCGGATCAACCGCCCACCCATGTGTT
The DNA here is from genome assembly GCA_963783675.1 of uncultured Gammaproteobacteria bacterium. Lineage (GTDB taxonomy): Bacteria > Pseudomonadota > Gammaproteobacteria > Competibacterales > JAHEDQ01 > JAHEDQ01. The sequence goes on along the minus strand of CAWAOU010000026.1, from coordinate 27,510 downwards.
TGTCCAGGGGGGCGTGGGCGGGTTGCCGGCCGCCGTTTGCGCGCGATTCTGGCAGCGCCTGGGGAAACGCCGACCGCGTACGGTGATCGTCGAACCGGACCAGGCCGACTGCCTGTACCGGAGCGCCCTTCATCAGAAACCCGTGGCGGTGCACATCACCCAGGAGTCGATCATGGCAGGATTGTCTTGCGGGGAGGTGTCTCAATTGGCCTGGGACATCCTGCACAGGGGCGCCCACGATTTTATAACCATCGAAGACCGCCTGATTGCACCGACCATGCGTGCTCTGGCCGAGGGCACGGTCGGTGCAGCACCGCTCGTAGGCGGCGAATCCGGGGTTGCGGGCCTTGCGGCTCTGATTGCGGTAGGGTCCGATCCCAGTCTGGCCGGTGTACTTGGGCTGGATTCCGGGAGCCGGATACTGCTGCTGGGCACCGAGGGGGCGACGGATCCTGAGATCTATCGCGACCTGGTGGGTCGGGCAGCCGAGACCATCGCAGGCTGACACCTTGGAACACCAACCGACCCGGGTTTTTCAGGCAACGCTGGCCCCCCGCCTGGGTCCGCGGGCCGCCATCGGTCTTCTGGCCCTGTCCACCGACGCCACTATTGAAACCGAATGGCGCCGACTTCTTGACCTGGACGGGGTGGCGTTCTACGTCACCCGTGTGCCCTTCGAAAGCCATGTCCGGACAGACACCCTGGCCTCGATGGAGCAGCACCTCGGCGCCATCGCCGGTGACCTGTTAGACGGGCACAAACTGGATGTGTTGGCCTATGCATGCACGTCGGCCAGCCTGGTGATCGGTGAGGACAGGGTCGCGGCCGCGCTTCACGCCGGACGGCCCGACACCCCGGTCACGACACCCTTGACCGCGGTGAAGGCTGCCCTCAGCGCCTTTGGCACCACCAAGCTGACGCTGCTCACGCCCTATGTGGACGAGATCAACCGCCCTTTGTGTGACCACTTCAGGGACAATGGCCTGACCGTGTCGGTGGTGGGCAGCTTTATGAACGACTCGGATCCCGAGGTGGTCAGAATTACGCCGGATGCCATTGCCCGAGCTGCGCGGGAACTTGTAGCCGAACAACGGGTGGGTGCGCTGGTCATCGCCTGCACCGCATTGCGCGCGGCGTCGTTGGTACCCGAGCTGGAGGCGACACTCGGAATCCCGGTCACCACCAGCAATCACGCCATGGCCTGGCATGCGATGCGGCTCGCGAATGTCGCTGACCGACGGCCCGAGCATGGATCCCTGTTCACCCTGCCCCTGCGTGACGCCTAAGCATCCGCCCGGTGACTCGCCGGGGGACCCGGGTTCAACGGCGGCAGTGCTCGCTGCGCGGTCCCCACTGTTGAGGTCAGGGCGCGCTTGCGTACGCCCCTGAGCGCCGTGGCCATTGCCCGCCCATCCCAGACCTGACCAGGGTCGAGCAACGCCCGCTGAAGCCCGTCTGCCGCCGTCGTCAGCCGTGCGTCGGGAAAGCGTTTTACCAGGGCGGCGAGGGTCACCGGCAACGAGAGCGCATCCAGGCAGGTCATCCAGGCGACCAGTGCATTGTAGGCCGTTGCCGCTTCACCCTCGTTGCAGGCTCTTGTCACCTGTCTGAATCGGGCGGGCTCACTGACGGCGCGTTGCGCGCGCCATACCTGCAGTTGCCGGATCAGCCGATGTCTGAACAGCAACAAAGCGCCCCCGGCCAGCAACAGGGTAAGCGCAATAACGGACGCCACAGGCAAGCGGCCCAGATAAGCACGAAATGATCCTGAGGCCGCGCTTTCCCCAAGGGCCGGATTGGGCATGACTTCAAACGTCCGCGCTTCGAAGGCTTTTTCCTCCAGGGTCTCGGCATCTGGATTCCACCAGCGTACACGCCACTCGGGAATGGTAATCGGGCCCTCGCGCTGGGCAACGAAAGTGACGGACTCGATCCGCTCCCCAACCAGGCGCCCGCGCTCAGTCCGATCCGTCACCTGTGGGGCTTTGGGGTAGGAAGCCAGGCCGTCGATGGCCGGCGTCGGGAGCGGGGGAAACAGCACAGCGGACACGTCCTCCGCCCGGCGGGTCACCATCCGGGTGAGCGCGTCCCCGACCCGAATCGAATCCACATTCGGATCCCAGGTTTCGGTCACGGTCAAATCGCTGCTGGTGATCACACCGTTGGGATCGATAAAACCCGGTGGCAACACCACCTCCAGGGTCAACGGATCGGTTCGAAGCCCAAAGGCCGTACTGGACTGTCCGTATCCCGCTGATACCTGAAACGAAACGTCAATCGGTGGAATGCTGAGCGTGCCCGGTCGCTGGGGAAACAGGGACAGGTCATAACGAAGGCCCTGCCAGGTTTTCCCCGAGCGGGTCTCGCTCAGCTTCCCCGTGGAACTGTCGGTTTTCATCAACAGTCCACCCACCACCTCGGGTAGATGCATTCGTTGATCGCTGAAGGTGAAGCCCGTACTCCAGAGATCGAGATTGACGATGATGCGCTGGCCCACCCAAATGGTGGTCGCATCGGACACGCCGATACCCACCTCAGCTTGTACCGTCGCCGCCGAGACACCCGGCGAAAGCAGATACATCCACAACCCCAGTACCACACCCCTCATTGCCCCGGAGCCTCTTTGTCCCGCTGGGCCTGGTAAGCAAACCGGGACCGGAGAAAATCCGCGGGCTCGGTCTGGACACGGCGCAGCCACATAGCCCTCAAAGCCTGGTCGCTACCGGCCGACTCGGATTGCACCGTCTCTTCGCCCGATCCACGGGCGCCACGCTGGTCAAACACCCAGTCATCGGCTTCCATCTGGCCACCGGTGCCCCCCGCATCGTCTTCAGGCGGCGCCATGCGCTGAAGACGGACCTCAGCGATGGCCCGATTGTCTACGGCGGCGGCCCATTCCGGTCGCAGCACAAGGGCGCGATTGTAGCTTTCGATCGCCGCCTCGTACTGACCCAGCATGGTCAGGGAATTACCCTTGTTGTACGCGGCATCCGCGCCATCGACCCGAGCAAAGGCGGCTGCCGCGGCCTCGAAATCCCCGGATCGAAACAATGCCACACCCCGCCGCATGGGTTCGGTATAGCGGTTGGCAGCCTCGCCGTAGTCGCCCCGGTCCGCCAGACGTTGGGCTTGCTGATCGGGCGTCAGCCAGAGACCGATGAAACTGAACTCCCCCCAGGCAGCCGACGGCAGCCAGAGCAATGTGGTCAAAGCGGCAGCGCCAAACCGATTCATACGTCCTGTCCCACCACCCAGCCTCGGCGAAAAGCGAGCAACGTCAGCAGGACCAGCAGAGGCAGCAGGACATATCCAGCGTCACGCCAGCGCGCCCCTTCCCCGGCAGGTGCGCGAGCCAAACTGCGCTTGATGCGACGATTGATTTGATCGACGTCCTGATCATCCACCGTCACCACCGTCAGTTCGCCACCCGCGGCCCGCGCCGCCTGAGCCATCGCATCCCGGTCCAAGGCGGGCGCCGATACGTCTCCGCTGGCCCCAATCACCTCGGGTCCCGCAGCCAATGCAAAAAGCTGTAGATTGGCGCCGCTTCGGCCACCCTGACGCTCCAGATCGACCCACTGATCCGCCGCAACGCTGTCCGCCATAAGCAGTATGGATCCGGACAGTGTGGAATCCGCCAGCAGGCGACTGGCCAGCGCGACGGCCTCAGCCGGTGCATCGCCATCGACCGGCATGATCTCCGGTGACAGTTCCGCTGCAAATTGCTCAATGATCCGTGCATCCCGGGTCAAGGGAATAACCAGATGGGCGCTGCCGCTGTAGGCCACCAAGGCAGTGGCGGCACCGGGGCGCCGTTCCAGGAGATCGTGGATTTTCTGCACGCCACGCCCGAGCCGGCTCGGTTGCACGTCGGTGGCCAGCATACTGGGTGTCACCTTGAGCACAATAACCAGGGCGGCCTGATCCTCGACGAACGGAGATGGCTCCCGTTGCCACGCAGGACCGGACATGGCCAGGGAGCCCAGAACCCAGAACAGAGCCAGCAGATGTAACGGCCGCAGACTCTGACCTGCATTGTCCGGGTCGACCAACAGCGGCGTCAGCAAATGCGGCGCTATCACCGACGCCCAGGCTTCCGTTTGCGACCGCTGGCGCGTTAACCCCCAGAGCAAAAGCGCGGCCATGGGCAAGCCCAGTAACCAGAGCGGACGAAGGAAGTGAAACCCCTCCAACTGCATCATGCCGCCCCAGCCGAAGACCAACGGCGGGGCAGAATGACCCGCGACACCGCCACCGCCGCGACCAGGAAAGACAGGGCCAGAGCCAGACCCAGCGGCCACTGGAACAGATCACGCTGGGGACGGAAGCTCAGGGTTTCGACCTGCCGTGGATTGAGGGCATCCAATTCACTGTAAATCTGCTCCAGCTGGTCGCGGTCCGCAGCGAAGAAATAGCGACCTCCGGTCACGTCCGCCACCGTCACAAGGCTCGCGGTATCGAGCTGCTCCTCTCCCACCGTGGCCGGATCACCCACGGCGACGGTGTGAATGACGATGCCGTTGTCCCGCGCGATTTCCGCGGCCCTGGCGGGCGGCACCAGACTGCCCGTGTCATTGCCGTCGGTCAGGACGATCAGCACCTTCTGATCCACTTCGCTGCCCTCAAACAAAGTCATGGCCAGACCAACCGCATCGCCCAGGGCGGTCTTAGGCCCTGCCATGCGAACCTGCAGCTCATCCAGCAGGATACGCAGGACGTTCAGATCTTCTGTAAACGGCACCTGCACGAACACCGCAGATCCAAACACAATCAATCCGACCCGGTCACCCTGACGCCTGGACAGAAAATCATCCAGCACCTGCTTGACCGCGGTTAAACGATCCACCATCCGCCCCTGGGGGTCGGTAAAATCTTCAGCTTCCATCGAGCTGGATAGATCCACCGCCAGCAACAGATCCCGCATGGATTGCTCCCGCACCACTGGGGGTTCCAGCCACTGCGGCCTCGCCAAGGCCAGCACCAGCGCGACCCAGATGGCGCACAAAATGATCCACTGCCAACGGCTGCGGGGCGCAACCATCGCACCCGCATTGGGTGTTTGGCCACTGAGGTCGGCCAGGCGCTGGAGATCCGGAACACGAACGGCGGCTGGACTCTTGCGGTAGGCCGGCAACCCCAGGTGGACCACGACGGGAAGTGGCAACAGCAACAGCGCCCAGGGCAGGCCAAGGGAGATCATTCCGACTCACCCACCGGAGGCGCCGGAGCGTGGTTCGCTATCCAGTCTCGTGCCGAGGCGCAAACGGACGCCACCATGTCATCGGGCGGGGCGGCGTCCGCGGGGTCGCCGTACAGGGCCTGGTTCATGATCACGCGCATTTCGTCTTTGGACCCAGGCCGTCCGGTTCCCATTTCTAGAAACTGCCACCAGGCATCACCTGTCAGACCTGCCACCTGTTCGCGGGGATAGGCAGCAAGGGCCACGCGTTTGAGCAGCTCCGCAATATCGGCCAAACCGGACCAGCGCAGCGCCGGATCGCCCATGCGCCGCTCGATGGCGGCAAATGCATGCAACGCTTCGCGACGATAGCGATCGGCCCGATAGCCTTGCCAGCTACGCCACGCTACTCCGGCGATGATCACCAGCAGCAAACCGGCGATGGCATACCATCCTGGTGCCAATGGCCACCAGGGCACCGCGGCCGGCATTACGATGTCATGTAGTCTCTGCAGACTGCCCGCATCCGGTTCCAAAACTGTCACCTGTTGGTCTCATGGTTGCATCCTCAATTACCGGCGGATGCGCTCTGAACCGGTTTCGTTGGACTCAATCGAAGGCCCGCAATGGAATACCAGACCGCGGGGCTTGGAATCAAGGTGCCTGGGTATTCGACCTCGGCGACGCCAAACCGATTGTTCTATTCCCGACACTCGACAATCCACGCCAAAAAACAGAACCGCCACGAGCATCAGGTCTCTAACACCGAACCTCCAGATTCCGAAGACTGGGTCCAGGGGTGTCAAAATTCAGGTGAACGTTGGTCCACATGGGAGCACATGTATTGCAGCAGGATGAAGTTGTCATCGTGACGGGATCGTCACGCGGAATCGGTGCGGTGCTGGCCAAACGCCTGGCGGAAACTGGACGAAGGGTGGTGATCAACTGTGCCCGCTCGCGGGTGGAGGCCGAGCGGGTGGTGGCGGAGATCACGGACAAGGTGGGCGTTGACCGGGCCATCCTGGTTACCGCCGACGTGTCTCAACGCAGCGAGGTTCAGCGCATGTTCGACAGTGTCATGGCAAAATTCGGCAAGGTCGATGTGCTGATCAACAACGCAGGGCTCAACCTGGACGGGCCTTTGGATAAAATGGACGACGACCAGTGGAACCGTGTGCTTTCCACAAATCTGACCGGACCCTTTATATGCGCCCAGGAATTTGTTCGCCGCCATGTGGGCCATGGCGGGCGTATAGTCAACATCGCCGCAGCAACCGGCATCACCGGCCGCAAGAACGGCGCCAACTACTGCAGCGCAAAAGCCGGATTGATTACCCTGGGGAAGTGTATGGCCCAGGAACTGGCGCCGCGTATCAGTGTGAACACGGTCACACCTGGATTCATCAATACCGAAGAAGTGATGGATCGTTTCAACTTGAACGACCCGGCAACCCACCGATCGATGGTCGCCGGCATTCCCATGGCCCGACTTGGGACGCCGGAGGACATTTTCCAGGCCGTTCTGTTCCTGCTAGGGTCAGCCTCCTACATGACCGGTCAGAACCTGTTCGTCAACGGTGGCGATTTCATGCACTGACCCCATGGCAGTGTGTCACGTCGTACTGTAGGCCCCAGTCAAAAAGTAACGAAACCAGCTTCCTATGACGCAGATCTCATCACACGGAATCGCACTGAACCCCGTCGCCCCCGGTTTCGGCGAACTGCGGAATTCCACCGACATCGTCGATGACGCGTCCGCCTTGCGGGCGCGGATGCGCGAGGACGGTTATCTCTTCTTCCGTGGGCTGCTCGATCGTGAGCTGGTGCTCAAAGCCCGCCGCGAGATATTGCTCAAGTACGCGATCATCGGCGAGATCGACCCCGAGAAACCGCTGATGGACGCCGTGGCAACCAGCGACACGGCTATAGACCGGGTCAATCTACGAGCCTTTTCAGAAAGCGTGCGCAGCGGAATCGAGTATGAAAGGGTGGTTCTGCATCCCCGGCTGCTCGGCGTACACAGGCGTCTGTTGGGGGGTGAGGTGCACGCGTTCGACTTCCGATGGCCTCGATTTGTTCGACCCGGCGAAGCCTGTGGGTTCCACTATGATGGCCCCTACATGATGCGTGGGACGGATCGAATCTTCTCCAGCTGGATTCCACTGGGCGACGTGTCCCGCAGTGAAGGCGCTCTGATACTCCTGGAAGGCAGCCACCGGCAGCAAGCCCTGCTGAAGAACTACGCGCGCAAGGATGCCGACAGGGATCGGATCCCGTGGCTGGGCACGGATCCCATTAAACTGCAGGCACGCTATGGGGGTCGTTGGTTGAGTACTGATTTTGCGGCTGGGGATGTGCTGTGCTTTACCATGCACACCCTGCACGGGGCACTGGATAACAACTCGCCCGAGGGCCGCTGCCGCCTCAGCTCAGACACCCGTTACCAATGCGCCGACGAACCCCGGGACGAGCGCTGGAACGGCGTCAATCCCATTGCACACGGGCGGGATAAAGTGTTCTGCCCAGGGATGGGCAATTGGAACAACCGGGATTTCCAGGATGAATGGAAACGCGTGGACGTACGTGGACGCCTGGTCATGCCCCCGCCCAACGATAAAAAGGACTGAGCATTGGATTTTGCACTTTCCGACGCGCAGCACGCTGTTCGGACCGGGGCGGAGACCTTCGCCCGCGATCATTTAGACGAGGACTGGGTCGACCACGACCGCAGCGGCCGGTTTCCACGGGATGCCTGGCGTCGCTGCGCCACGTTTGGAATTCAGGGGGCGATGGTCCCGGCGTCACTGGGCGGCCGGGGTATGGATGTTCTGTCCACCGTGTTGATGCTTGAGGGTCTGGGCTATGGCTGTCGCGACAACGGTCTGCCCTTTGCCCTGGCTTCGCAGATGTGGAGTCTCCAGGCGGCGCTGATGCGATTCGGCGACGATGCCCAAAAGACGCGCTATCTGCCCAGGTTGTGCGACGGCGAAAGCATAGGCGCATTCGGGATCACCGAACTGGACTCCGGATCGGATACCTACGCGCTGCAAACCCGGGTCGAGAAAACAGATGGGGGATATGTTCTCAACGGTCGCAAATCCTATGTGACGCTCGCGCCGGTGGCCGACATGGCCATCGTTTTTGCCACCCGGGACCCGGCTCTAGGGCGCTGGGGCATTTCCGCCTTCATAGTCGACAATTCCACCCCCGGTTTCCGAACCAGCGATGTGGTGGACAAAATGGGTATGCGCAGCTGCCCCATGGGAGAACTGATTCTTGAGGATTGTCAGGTGCCTGAGCATCACCGCCTGGGTCCGGAAGGCGCCGGAGCGAGTATTTTCAGCACGGCGATGGAATCGGAACGGGGCTATATATTCGCCTGTCAGCTCGGCGCGATGCAGCGGCAGTTAGAGGACGCGGTGGAGTATGCACGGGAGCGCAAACAATTCGGGCAGGCCATCGGGCGTTTCCAATCGGTATCCAACCGTCTGGCTGACATGAAACTGCGTCTGGAGCTCAGCCGAATGCTGCTGTACAAAGCGGCCTGGCTGGACGCCTCCGGACACCCCTCACCCATAGACGCGGCGCTGGCGAAACTGCAGCTCAGCGAAGCCTTTGTGGACTCCAGCCTGGACAATATTCGCACCCACGGTGCCCGTGGATTCGTCACAGAATACGAAGTAGAACGTGATCTGAGGGATGGCATCGGCGGGCTGATTTACTCCGGCACATCGGATATACAGCGCAACATCATCGCCCGTCTGCTGGGTGTTTGAGATTCGCTGCCCCAGCAAACCAGCCCGAACCGACAAGACGTCTTCGATCTCAACTTTCTCCACACAAAAAAACCCGCCACGGGTGGCGGGTTTCCCTTGAGGAATGGACTACTGCCTAGGCAGTGGCCTCTCCTGAATCGACCAGCTTACGGCGCCGACTGCGCCCGATGCCCACTAACGCAAGCAATCCCGAGCCCAACAGCCAGACCGCACCCGGTAGAGGAACCGCCACGTTGTTGAACTTCACCTTGACAAGATCCCATGAGTTCATGGAGATCCGAATACCGTTATCGATTTTCTGTAAAGGTCGAGTTGCCAAACATGGACTAGCCGGAGACGCTCTCCAGACGCCAGCCTGGCTTGGACGTTTCTAAGATATCAATATCTTGACCGGCCCAAGCAAAAAAACCCGTGTACTTGTCCCCGGGATCACTTAACTGAAAGGTACTACCCAGGCTTGTCGAGAAGTCGAATGACGTATTGTCCGCCGGATCCGACGTTTTCTTGACGATCACGATGCCGAACGGGTTGTAAAATGTCGCCTGAGACGGCGCCACCCAAAACAGACAGGTGGTGGTCAAAAGCAGAACTGGCATGTTGAATGTGCGCGATTGCTTGATCCATATTTTTCTCATTTTTTCAGTCTCCAAGCCCTGATGTCTTACAGCCCCAATCGGCAATCTCTTACCCGTGCACAAACATTACCAACCTGTCCAGTTAAGTGCTATCAGACTCTTTCTGATTCTCGCGCTTCGGAAGACCTCGATTCGCCAGAGACCGCACCGCATACCAGCAACCGATTTCGGGGCGCAGCGCTTATGGCTGCACCTCACCCCAACCTTCGTTCGATCAGATCCGCCAAGGCCGCAACCTGGGGTTCGCGAAACAGGTCGGTATGACTGGCGACGCCTTCGGCAGCGACCAGGTCCACACCCCCGGCGCATACCCCGCGCCAATGCGTAACAAGATCATCGATGCGGTCCGAATGCGCCGCGGTATCGGCCGAGACAAACAACACCGCCGATCCGCCGTATCGCGGATATGCATAGGCCCGACCAGCCTGAGCAAATAATTGCACCATGTGAAAATCCCGCAACTCAGCCGGCATGGTGCGACCGCTGCGAACATAGTGCTCGCACCACTCCATCCTGAGCTTGCGCAGGGCGCGGCCCTTCAAACTGCGAGCGCGACGGGCGAATGCCCGCAGTACCGGATCCGTCTCGGCCTCATCAGCGCCCCCCAGCGTGGTCTCGGACGGCGTGCCTGCCTTGACCAGGGTCGGCTCGATCAAGCCCAGAAAACTCACTGATTCACCCACGGATTCCAGTTGTCTGGCCATCTCGAACGCGATCAGACCGCCAAAGGAGTAACCCGCCAGTCGATAGGGTCCGTTGGGCTGAATACTCCGTATCTCCGCAAGGTGGTCCCCGGCCAGGGATTCCACCGTGGCATAGCTTACATTGCCCCCGCCCTGAGCGTGGTGCAGCCAATAATAGGGCGTTTCGGGATGCAGATGCGGCCCCAGCGCAGTGGGGTCACCGTGAACGCAGAAGAATGGTGCGCGAGATCCAGAGGGCTTCACCGGAACCATGGATTGCCATTGGCTGATCGCCTCCCCCGCCCGAACACGCTCGATCAGGCCCCTCGGCGTCGGATTCGCCAGAAAGTCCGCCAACGACACGCGCACCCCAAGACGTCGTTCCAGGTCCACCAAAAGCCGCATGCTGAGCAGGGAATGGCCACCGGACTGAAAGAAGTCCGCATCGGGACCGTGGGGCGGTGCACCGAGCAGGTCTTGCCAAATGCGGGCCAGCGCACCCTCGGCGGTGTCGCCCGGCGCCCACACCGGACCCGCGGATATCGCCGTCTCCATCAAGCCGCCCAGTTGTCGTCGATCCAGTTTTCCAGAGGGGAGTCTGGGCAACTCGGACACACACTCGATTCGATCCGGTATCTGATACGAAGGGAGCCGGTCCCGCAGCCAATCATGGAGCCCATCAAAACCCCGATCCGCGCCCTCGGCGGTCTGGATCAGGGCCCACAACTGCCCACCGGGATTCAGTGTCACTGCGCAGTCCCTTACACCAGGATGAGCCGCTAAAACCGCTTCCACCTGCCTGGGTTCCACCCGATGGCCCCGCACCTTTATCTGGTCGTCGGCGCGACCCATGAACATCAGGCTGCCGTCACTCACATAGCGCACGAAATCGCCGGTACGGTAGTTTCGGCCCAAACTGTCACCGGCGTTGTTAAACACGCGCGCGCTCAATTCGGGTGCGTTCAGATAACCATCAACAAGGCCTGGCCCACCCACCCGCAATTCGCCCAGGCCGCCGGGTGGAACCTGTCGACCGGCGAGATCCCTGACCTGCACGCGGACGCCGGGTAGCGGTCGTCCGATGGGCACGACGGTCTCCCAATCAACCTCGTCCAGCCGTTGCGCTGTGCACCACACCGTGGCTTCAGTGGGGCCATACTCGTTTTCCAGCCGCACGCCCGGCAGCACCTGTTTGTGTTTGCGAACCAGATCGGATGGGCACGATTCTCCGGCCACAATCACCTGGGCCAAGCTGGTTTCGCCGCCTTTGGGAAGCGCATCCAGAAGCACCGCCCACAGCGACGGTAAACACAGCAGATGGGTGATGTGTTCGCGCAGCAGAAGCTCCGCCAAGGCGGCCGGGTTGGCCATCTGCTCAGCCGTAGGCAGAACCAGCGTTCCACCGCCGGTCAGTGTCCAAAACAGCCCGGCCACGGAGCTGTCAAACGCCAATGGCGACAACAGCAGAAACCGTTGAGGTGAACCGCCGTAGTGAATCACTCGCGCCTGGGTTGACCAGGCCAGATTCCGGTGGCTCACCGGAACGCCCTTGGGGCCACCGGTGGAGCCGGATGTAAAAATGAGATACGCCAGATCGTTGGCCGACACCTCAGCGAACTCATTGCCGTTTCCGTCGATCGGCTCCGGATCGGGTGCCAACCAGTTAAGGTCCATTTCAAGCAACGATCCGGACGGTGGCCGGATTGCCAAACCGATTCGCTCTGTTCCCAGAAGATCCGCCGGTATCGCCCTCAGAATCTCGACGATGCGGGCATTTGGGTAACTTGCATCCAGCGGCAGATAGGCCGCTCCCGCCGCTTGTACCGCAAGCAATGCGGTGATGGTTCTGATATCCCGTGGGCCGAACACCGGTACCACCTGACCCGGCGCAACGCCGGCCCGGCGCAGTGCGGCGGCCAGTCCGACCACGTCTGTACGGAGCTGGGCGTAGTCCACAGACTCGTTATCCGCCACCAGGGCGGTCCTGTCGGGGTATCTGCGGAAACACGCCCCAATTGCTTCCACCACCGTGCTCGGGCCGGTCGGTTGCACCTCCGGACCCCGACTCCAATCGGCCAGCATTGCCAATTGCGCGGGGCTGCAGGCGTCCACGTCGCCCACGTTGCGGGCGTTGCGGTCGACCATTGAGGTCAATATCTGATCCAGACTTTCCAGCCACTGCTCAACGATTCGCTGGGACACCCGGGCCGGGTCGGAAATCAGCAGCAGGCGCCAGGGCTCGCCGGGCACCACCAGCAGGCTGAGGGCGAAATTGCTTTGCTCGTGAAACTCGAGGCCATCGAATCGCAATGGCGAACCATCGCCGGTTTGCTTGACCGGGTAGCTCTCGAACACCAAAAGGGTATCGAACAGACCGATATCCGAGGCCACGCCGGACCAGCGCTGAACATCGGACAGCGCGCTGAACTCATAGCGCCTGGCCTCGGTTTGCGCCGACTGCAGCGCTTGCAACCACTCGACGATGGAGGCCTGCTCCGGCACCCGTACCCTCACCGGCAGCGTGTTGATGAACATGCCCACCATGGATTCTGCGCCCGGCAGATCCGCTGGCCGACCCGACACCGTGACGCCAAACACCAGATCGGCATCACCGCTGTATCGTGCCAGCAGACAAGCCCAGGCGCCCTGAAACACCGTATTGGGTGTGACCCGGGCAGACCGGGCGAATGCCTGCAGTGCGGCGATCCGCTCTTGTGTCAACTCAAGATGATTGTGTCGATAGGCGCCGGGTTCCTGAGAGTTGGTCGCGTCTGACCACAGAGGAAGCAGCGAACGGGTCCCGCTGAAACCTCGGAACACCTCCCGCCAGTAGCGCTCGGCGGCGGCGCCATCCTGCTGACCCAACCAGGAAACAAAGGTCCGAAACGGGGCTGGAGGGCTCGACTGCAGGTCAACTCCATCATAGGCCGCCCGAACCTCCCCCAGGACCTGGGCGGTGGACCAGCCATCCAACAAGAGGTGGTGGAAGGTCCAGACGAAGCGCCAGCCCGCTCCGGGCCAGGCGATGAGACAAAACCGCATCAGCGGTGCCCGGTCCAAAGTGAACCCGGCGCGTCGGTCCTGATGTAAAAGAAGGGTCAGTCGCTCGGTCGCCTCTACGTCGCTGAACGCACGCCAGTCTTCATCGCGCCAGGGTGCGGTAACCTGCCGGCGCACGATTTGAAGCGGTTGCTTACCTCGATCCACGACAAACAAGGTGCGCAGCACCGGGTGCCGGCTGGTGATCCGGTCCCAGGCCCCCCTCAGCCGCTCCGGATCCAGGTCCGCGGGCAGGTGCGCCGTGAGCTGTTCGATGTACACCCCGGAATCCGGCGCCTGCACCGCATGGAACAACATCCCCTGCTGAGCCGGCGTAAGTGGATAAATATCCTCGATGTTCTTACGTGCGGACGATCCCGACATCAGACCGCATCCTCACCGAAGTCGTCCAACAGCTGATCCAGCTCGGTCTGGTCCAGCTCGGCATCTGGAAAGTCGGACGGCGTCGCCGCGCCCGCAGTGGGATCCAGACAATGCTGAATCAGTGTCTCCAGACGCTGGATAAACTCAGCGGCCAGGCGCTCCACACATTGACGCGGATGGACCGCCCTATGATGGCTCCACTCAACCCGCAGTGCACCATCCACCACCATGGCGTTGACCTCGAGCAGGAACAGCCGGGTATTGTCCGATGCGCAGGAAAGTGACAGGCCGCCACCCTCCGGCCGGAACTGCCCGGCGGCAAGAACGTTTCGGTCCAATTGCCCCAGGTAATTGAACAGAACCTGGGGCTCAGGCAGCGCCTGCAGACGCGCGCGAAGCTGCGGCGTCTGACTCAGATAACGCAGTCGCCCAAAACTGATTCCCTGATCAGGGTGCTGCCGCAATGCTTCTTTCACCTCACGCAGCAGGGCCGCCGGCGCGGCGCGAGACGCCATCGGCAGCAGCACTGGCGCCAGGCTTGTGAACCAGCCGACGGTGCGGGAAAGATCGAGCGCGGTACCTTCACGACCGTGCCCTTCCAATGCGATCAAAACCCGATCCCGATCCTGCCAATCAGCCATCACCGCACCAAAAGCGGACAACAGTATGTCGTTGATGCGGGTGTTGTAGGCGCCGTGTACCCGTTCCAACAACGCCCGGGTGGGTCCGGAATCGAGTGTTGCGACGACACAGCCGGCGTCGCCCACCCGATTGCTTTCTGGCGCGGGCACACCCATCGGAATGGCATCCGATGCACCCGACAGTGATTCGATCCAGGAATCCAGCACCCGATTGGTCGCGTCGCCCCGCGCCCAGTCAACGGACTCCCGTGCCCATGCTTGATAGGAGGCGGTTCGCGGCGGCAGAACCACCGATCGACCCGCCACCGCCGCTTCGTAGGCGGCACCGAGATCCTGCAGCAAGGTCCACCAGGAGAGCCCATCCACGGCCAGGTGATGGGCCACCAGAACCAGCAGATCCTGTTCCCCACCCGTTGCGATGCGCAACGCCCGCAGCAGGCATCCAGCATCCAGCGCAAGGCTGCCATTGAGCGCATCGATGGCTGCCGCGACCCGGTCCTCATCCCCGGCAGTCGTTTGCTGCAAAGACAGCTCTCGGCCGGTGGGCGCCGGAAGGTGCTGGGTCCATCCCGTGCCATTGCGCTGGAAACAGCCCCGCAGCATATCGTGGTGTTCCACCAGGGCATTCAGCGCGCGCTCGAGGCAACCGGTATCGATCTCGGCCGGAATCTTGAGCCGCATGACCTGATTCCAGTGTTCGGGATGCGGCGGATCGGAATCGAAAAAACGCTTTTGGATCGGGGTCAACGGGATCGGACCGGTGACCGCCGTCTCACGTTTGTCGGGGGTTCCGGCATGAACCGCGACCTGTGCCAGTTCGGCAACCGTCTGGCGCTCGAAGATCTGTGCCGGGGTCATGCGCAGACCCACCTGGGCCGCGCCCGCCACCAGCTGGATGCTGATAATCGAATCCCCACCCAGATCGAAAAAGTTCTCGCCCGGACCGATCGCCTCATCGCCGAAAACCCGCCGCCAGACTGCCAACAGAGTCGCTTCCGGCCCCTGGGACGGGCTTGCGGAGAGCGCGCTTTGCGCCTGCTCGGCGGGTGGCCAGGGTAAGGCATCACGATCCACTTTCCCGTTCTGCGTCAGAGGCAGTGCCTCAAGCCGGACAAAGCGGGCCGGAACCGCGAAGTCTGGCAAGCGTGCCTGACAATGCTGTCTGAGTTCTACGCCCCCCGGATCCTGAGTGGCTGCATAATAGGCCACCAGCCGAACCGCCCTCTGTCGTCCCTCCGCTGGACGGGGCTGATAGTCAATCTCCCTTAGAATGGTTTGCACTCGATCTTCGTCCAGGTCATCGTCCAGTTCAGCCAGAGCGGCTTGCCTGCGTTTGTGCCCGAGACGGACGTCCCAGCTGTAGGGCAAGGCATAGTTGTGAAACCCGCGCTCTTGCTTGTGTACGTAGATGCCGACGTCGTTTATCAGGCAATTGGTAGAGCGGCCCGTGTCCGACGGCCGCACCCAGGGCACGCGTCGCGCCAGATAGTCATACATTTCGTCCAGGGTGGCGTCGCTGTAGCGGTAAAAGTCCACGTACCGAACGCGATCAAACACCGCGTCATCCTCGAACACCTGGGTATCCAGCCGCTGAGCAACCAGGTCCGGCATGCGATGGTAGGCCTTGCGTGCGTCCAGAATGCGTTGATCAATCACGGCCACATCGAACACTGCCGCGTCATACATGTCGGACAAGCGGGTCTCGAACATCTGGCCCCGGGCCAGACCGGTGACGATGAACGGAATGCGGCGTTGATTCGCCAGATTGGTGCTGAGGGTGTAGAGCGTCTTGAAACACCCGTTACAGACGTTGCTGAAGCGGCGTAAGCTGTCGGCGAAAATCTCGTTCATGTGGGGCGTGCCGCCGAACTCGAGATCCACGCCCAAGTGCTCGGTGACCCGGCGAATATTGGTCTTGGCCTGTTCCGAGAGGTAGCCGTTGTCCAGGGTGTAAGCCAGAACCTTGAAGCCCAGATCCACCACCCGGCACAGGGCATAGGTACTGTCCTTGCCTCCGCTGAGCAGCACCATACAGTCATACCCGTCCGGCGAGGTCTGCCCCTGCTTCAGGATCGTCTCGAATTCCGGGATGGAGCGAAAATACGGTGCCACCTTGTCCCGGTAGGTCGAGTAGTCCCGGCATATGCTGCAGACCCCGTCGGCGTCGAAACCAAGTCCCGGATAACGGCCGTCCATGCCACAGCTCACGCAGTGCCTAACACCGGTCGACCCGAATTGCCGTTCCTGATCACCTCCCACCAGCCGCACCGCGGCTTGGACGACCCCGGGATGGCTGGTCACCTGCGCCTCAACCTCCCCCAGCTCGATCCGCGCGCCACGCACTTTGACCTGGTCGTCGGCTCGACCCAGAAAGCGAATCGTGTCGCCAGCGGACCAAGCCGCCAGATCGCCGGTGCGGTACAAACGCGCCCCCCGCCGAAATGGATCGTCGCCAAACACCTCGGCGGATTTCTCAGGCAAGCCAAAATAGCCTTTGGCTACGCCGGGCCCGGAAACACAAAGCTCCCCCACCACCCCCGGCGGTGCCAACTGCCCGGCCCGGTCCAGCACGTAGATTGCCGCATCGGCGGCCGGCCTGCCGATGGGAACGGATTCGGCCCCATCGCGGGCAGGATCGAAACGGTGGATCATGCAACCCACCGTGGCCTCGGTGGGACCGTACTCGTTGACCAGTTCCACGCCTCCGGCAAACCGTTCCCAGGCCCGCTGGGCAAGCGTCCGTTTGAAATCCTCGCCGCCCACGATCATGCGCCGCAAGCGGGTCGGTGTATGGTCCGTTTCCAAGGCCAGGGCCAGGTGGGCCGGGGTCAGCTTGAGCACGTCCACGGCATCGTCTCGGAAAACGTCCAACACCTCGAGCCCGGGCGCATCCGGCCGTGACGGGTAGACCCGAACACAACCGCCGGTCACCAACGGAACGTATAAAGAGGTCACCGTAAGATCGAACGCCATCGACGAATACAGGGGAAAGGTCAACGTTTCACCGTCACAGTATTCGGCCGCCGCCCAGGTGACGTAGTCCGCAAGATTACCGTGGCTGATCATCACGCCCTTGGGTTGGCCGGTAGAGCCGGACGTGTACATCACGTAGGCCAGATCGTCCGGCTCACATATCGGCGCAGCCAGCACAGCGGCCCCTGTGTGTTGGGGTGCATCCGTCAAAACAACAGAGCAGCCCGGCAACACGACCCGCGCAGCCAAGGCAGAGTCCGTGATCAACGCCACCGGCTTGGCATCCGCCATGACCGCAGCCAGACGCAGATCCGGATGTGCGGGATCCAACGGGACGTAGGCCGCACCGGCCCACCAAGCCGCAAGACAGGCGCTGACCGCATCCGGGCTGCGATGCAGCAGAATTGCAACCCGGTCCCCCCGGGCCACACCGGCGGCCCGCAGGTGCGTGGCCATCTGCGCCACCCGTTCCGCCAGTACGCCGTAAGTAAGCGCGGCACCGGAATGACCGGCTGCTTCCACCGCCGTCCGATCGGCTTGGCGCCGACACTGCAGATGGAACTGATCCGGCACGGTTTGCAGCAGTTCGCCGTGCCGGGCGGTGGCGTTGAAGTCGTGCACCATACGACGTCGCTGCGTGCGGGACAGCAAGCAAAAGTCCGCAATGCTGCCCTGGGGATCATCAAGTAACGCATCCAATACGGCGCGAAACTGCTCGGTGAGCCAGACCCTGGCCGATTCGGCGAACACCGATTCTGCCAGGTCGAAGTGAAGAACGAACACGCCGGCCTGGTTGAAGTCCTCCACCTGCAGCCGCACCGCGTGGCCCGCGTCGCCAAAACCGGAATGGTGCCATGCCAGATTCGGTCGAACACCCGCCTGCGCCCGGGTCTGAATGCGGACAAAATTCAACAGTGCGGAGAAGTGTGCGTTGGTCTGGGCCTCGCTACAGCCCGGCATCACATGCCGCAGTGCGCTGGTCAACTCGCGCTGAGACGCCGCTATGACCTGGACGAAGTTCAACTCCGGAGACAGCTCGGCCCGAAGCATGCCGACTTCCATTAATAGACCCGCCGTTGCGCGGTGCGGCGGCAGAGTCCGATTGTGGAACGGCATGCCCAGATTGAAACGGGATGCGCCGGTGGTCCGGTACACCAACACCTGCAGCGCTGCACTGAATACACTCAGTAAGGAAAGGTCCTCGGTAAGGCCGCGAATCCCTGGTTGAGCCGCCGTCTCCCGGATTCGTGTGGAAACCCTATCACCCAGCTGAACGGTTACACGGCGGGTACGGTAGTCGGTAGGGTCGGGTGACAGACCGTAGAACAGAACGGGATCGCTGGGCAGGCGGCGACGCTCGGCCCAGTAGGCGGCGCAGGTCTGCGCCCGTTCCCGAGACTGCTGAACCTGTTCGAAATCACGGTAGGCCTGGAACTGAGGCCAAGCCTCAACCGGATCATCCGCATTCTGTGCAAGCGCTTCATAGCAGGCTGCAAGACGGCCCTGAATCACGCCGAATGCCCAGCCATCGGCGACCAGATGGTGAACATTGAGATACCAGATCAGGCAGTTTGGTGCCAGACGCACAAGCGCAGAGTCAAAAACCCCACGGCCGAGGTCCAGGTGGCGACGACAGCGCTCCGTCAGCCATATCTGGAACGCGGATTCCGGGTTCGCCAGGTGGGAAAGATCGACATGGTCAAGAGAGGGAGGGACAGTGTCGCGAATCCGTTGCGTGGCCAGACCCTGATCGTCCGCTTCGAATACCGTTCTTAGAGCGTCCGAGCCCTGCAACACCCTGTGAAATGCCCGATCGAACCGTGTCGGATCCAGCGGGCCATCGAACCGATAGGTGTGAATCATGTTGTAGAGGGGCAAGTCGCCGGCCAGTGCCTGCCCCGCCCACAGTAGACGCTGCATACGGGTGAGGCTGCCGCCCGCGACGTCTGCTCCAGACCCTGGCCTATCCTGCTGGGGCCTTTCCATGGACGATCGATCCATCGTTCAGCCCCCGCGCCGGCTCAAGTACTGGTCGATCACGTTCAGATTGAGGAAATTCTCGAGTACCACGTCCTCCGGCGGGATCGAGACCTGAAACGATTCCTCGATAAAACCGATGAGCCGAATGATGCCCAAGGAATCCACCAGTCCGCTGGTTAGAAGATCGTCGTCCGCGGCGACGTCCAGCGTTCCCAACAACAATTCCTCAACCACAAACTCACGTAAGTCATCGATCCGGTTCAATCCCGCGTCCTCATTCCGTCGCACTCTTGGCGGCCTCGGCCCCGGCCTCGGCCAGGGCACGCCGGTCGATTTTGTCACTGCCGGTCCGGGGGAAACAGTCTCGCACTTCAACAGACTGTGGAACCGCGGCCGGCGGCAGATGCTGTGCCAGGTAGCGCCGCAACTCCCGGCAATCCGGACTCGGCCCGGGCGACGGAATGACAGCCGCCGCCACCAGGCTCACATTGTCCTGCCCTGCCACGAGGAAGGCAGCAGCCTCGTTCACCTGGGAATGCTGCTGCAAAATCATCTCCACCTCGTCCAGGTCGAGCCGTTGCCCGCGAACCTTGACCTGACGATCCATGCGTCCGACAAACCAAAGCCGGCCGGCAGTGTCCTGGGAAAACCGGTCACCGGTTCGATAGAACCGCGCTGTATTTCCGGCTGGATCCTGACAGGCAGCGAACACTGAGGGGTCATCCTCGGCACCGCCCCAGTAGCGCTGCATCATGGTTTCGCTCCTGACCCAGAGTTCACCGCGCTCACCGGCCTCAGCCAGGTCGCCCGTCTCACTCACAATCCGGATTTCGGCCTCTGGCCATGCCTGGCCCACCGGCACCGATGCGGCACTCCAGCGACGGCCCTGTGGCAAATGAAAGTAAGTGCACTGATTGACCTCGGCGGGTCCGTACACATTGCTGAAGCGCACATGCGGCAGCCGGGCCATCAGTCGATTGAGCAATGCAGCGGGAAACGGTTCCCCCCCGAACAGGACCCAACGGACTCGTTCCAGATTCACCTGATCCAATCCTCCGCGAAGCAGCAACTGGATCAACAGATAGGGCACCGTATAGATCACACTCACATCATCCGTTTCCAGGCAACGTGCCAGAGAAGCCGGCAACCGCGCATGCGCCTCGGGCACCAGACAGGCCGCGGCTGCCGCCACCGGCGCGGAAAACAAATGGAAGGTGGACTGGTCGAAATGCAACGGTGCGATGCCGGCGATGCGGTCCTCGGGACCCAGGCCATACAAGTCGGCGGCGGCTTGGGCATAGGTCAGGGCGCTGCGGTGGGTGTGAACAATGCCCTTGGGCAAACCGGTCGAGCCGGAGGTAAAGATCAGGTAGGCGAGATCTTCCCCTTTCACCCCGGCAAGGCGGCGGTCGGAGAGACCGGCCGCTGCCGAACGCCAGGGCACCACCTGGAAACCATCACCCTCGGGAGCAGAGCCGATCAGGGTTTCGATCGGCCCACCGTGCTGCAGAACTTTGTCCACCAGCGCCGGTGCAAGACCGTTCGAGAACAGCACCCGAACATCGCATCGTTTCAATATTGCGGCCACCCTGGCCGGAGGCTGCTGAGGATCGATCGGCACATAGGCTCCCCCGGCCAGCAGGATGCCATGCAATGCCACCAGGGTTTCCAGGGTCTGAAGTTGATACAGACCGACACGATCACCCCGACGCACGCCCAGCGCCGTTAGCGATTGGGCAACCCGCTGCGAGGCGGCAGCCAGCTCGGCATAGGTCAGCGCCGCGTCCAGCCGGGAGATAGCCAGCCGGTCGCCGTGGCGGTCCGCCACCGCATGGATCAGCGAGGGAATCGATCGAGTCATCGGCTCATTGTGTTCGTAGGACATCCGCACCGGCAACCCAGGGACGGCCGGAAGATGACTTGCATGTGGTTATTCAGCCTCGGTATGTTGACAGCCCAGCATCGTATGAGTTCTGGGCGAGCATGGATCTATTCGCACGGTAGCACCGAAATCATTGTACTTATGGCGTAAAGCGCGGGGCACCTGGCATCAGCGCACCTTTGGGCGGAACCGCGATGCGTGCGAAAAGATAAGGGCTTCCGTGAAGAACCAAACCTCCGCGCGCCGGTCCATCGGGACGGAGACCGGGTCCGACCGGGGCTCATATAAACATGACAATCACAAAGACGCGGGAACGACACTTGTTTTATTCGACCTCAAAAATATGGCTGCGGTGGACGCTTGCGCTCTTGACGCTGTCGCTCGCAGGCGCGGCCTGGTCCCACGGCTATGGCGATGGCTACGTGTTTCTGCGGCCCCAGGGGGAGCAGCTCCATGTACGCACCGAACTGCCGCTGAGCAGCCTCGCCGCCGCAGTCGGTACCAGCCCCAATATCGACCAGGTGGACGCACACCTCGATCAGTATCTGGCCTACATCCAGGACCATCTGGGGCTGGCGCAGAATGGCACCGCGCTGCCGCTGATACCAAACTGGCACGGAACAGTCCGGGTCAATACCGGCAGCTTTCTTTCGGTCGCCTTCGAACCGCTGCAACTGGCGCAGCCGGCGGATGCGCTGGAGGTCCGATACAGCCTGTTCTTCGATCAGGACGGCGCCCACCGCGGGGTGCTGCTGATCCAACCGCCCGAGGCGGTGGAGCGCAATTCGGAGCAGGGCGAGGTACGCCTGATATTTTCACCCGAGCGCACCCGGCAAACCCTTAATCTGCGCAACGGTCCTGAACTCGACTACGACATAAAGCGCAGTGGAGGCGCAGGCATCAAGGCGCTTGGACTGGCGACAGTGGCCATCCTGGCCTGTGCCATGCTTGCGTTTATGCTCGGCCAGCTTTGGGCCTGGTCGCAACAGCGCATCCGCGCTCAAGCCTGAGCCGAGTTACCGTTATATGCATCTGCCGCCACGTTTTTGGGGCCTGTTCATCACGCTGCTGCTCATCAGCGGAATTACTCTGTATGTGTGGGCGATAACAGGCTCTCTGAGTCGGCAGTGGATTGTATTGGATATTCCTGTAACTGACCTGAGCAACGGCGTCCAGACGGCCAACCTGGCGGCCAGGGATGATGTGATTTACGAGGTCGAACTGGTGTACCCCGCACCGCCCACCGAGGCGGACCGTGCGGCGTTTGTAGATGCCCAGCGCGAAAAAGCAGCAAGCGACCTGTTGTGGTCAGTACACAATCCCCGCGGTCGAGTGGCCACCGGCAGCAATGGCGACAGCTTGTATATTGTGCGCGACCATATGAACGCCTCGGGCCGGCTCAAGTCGATCATGCTGGCTTCTCCGTTTTTGCCGCCCCTGTCGTCGATGCCGGGATGGCTGGCCTCGGGGCCCGGTGACATACTGGTGGGCATCGGCCAATGGCGGGCACGTTCGGGACAAAGCTACCGAATGGAAGTCGCTCTTGAAGCCGACGTCCAACCCGATTCCAAGGCCCGTCTGCGCATGCGCGCTCAGCGACTCAGTTGGCAGGATCATGTTCTGAGGGCGAGTCCACGACTGTATGCGGGCCTGCTTCTGATTGTGGCTGCACTGGCCGTGTGCTCAGGTCGCCGTTGGATGACAACACGGGGTCCCGCATGAAACGGCGGATGCCGGCAAGACTTCGCGTTCCAGGGGCGCTCTTGCCGATGTTGTTGCTGTTGCTGACGCTGCCAGGATGCGACTCCGAGCCCAAGGTGGTGTTGCCCGACGACACAGCGGCGACGGCCTTGTTCGAGTCCCTGCATCAAGGCATTTACCAGGCTTTCGCGCAGCGGGAGGAAGGGGCGATCTACGACAGCCTGTCGGACAGCGTCTCCGGTGAACTGCTGGATCAGATCTACCAGCAGGTCTATGAGAGTCTTGTCGCCCGGGAACACGGTGACGTGGTGAGCGAAATCATCAGCGTCGATACCGTCGAGGTGGAAATCACCGAACCGGCACGGAACGATGCGGAAATCGGCCCGACGTTTCTGGTCCGGGCCATCTGGGAAGTGAACAGCGTGGCCGAGCACGAGGCCCATCGCCATTTGCGAAGCAACCAGTACGAAGGACTTTACCGGGTGACCTATCTGCCCCAGGGATGGCGTATTGTGGCCGACCGGATCCTGCGCCAGCGCCGACTTGGCGACGAATGGACCCCAACCTCCAAAGCCCCCGTCTCGAGAGACGCATCTTGATCAAAATGCGTGATGTGGAATTCTCGTATCCCGGTGAAGACTTCCGGCTGGGAGTACAAGCACTCAGCTTCGCCGAAGCGGCCCGGGTCGCCCTGATCGGACCCAGCGGCTGTGGAAAGACCACTTTGGCCTTTCTGATGGCGGGTTTGCTGAGGCCCGGCGCAGGTCAGGTGTGGGCCTTGGGGCAGGCGCTGCACGGCGCCACCGACGCCGAACTGCGCAGCTTTCGCCGTAACCGGGTGGGCTTTGTGTTCCAACAGTTCGAGCTGTTGGATTATCTCAGCGCCGAGGACAACATTCTGCTGTCCGATCATCTCGAGGGCCATGTATCCCGGGCCCGGCGCGATCAGGCCAGGAAGCTTGCCGAAAGGGTCGGCGTCGGCCATCGACTGCGGCATCGGCCAGCTACCCTGTCCCAGGGGGAACGCCAACGGGTCGCCATCTGCCGGGCCCTGCTGCATGAACCGCAGCTTCTCATCGCCGACGAACCCACCGGCAATCTTGATCCGGACACGAGTGAGTTGATCATGGGCTTGCTCCACGAGCAGGTCGGCCGCCTGGGCTGCACCTTTGTCATGGTGACCCACGATCACGCACTGCTCGAACGCTTCGACCATTGTCTCGATTGCCGCGCCCTGTCGAGTGAACACAGCGTATGAGTGGGACGCTGGGACTGGCTCTGCGACACCTGCGTTTTCACTGGGGTCGCAGTCTGATCATGCTGGCCTGCCTGACGCTGGTTCTGGTGCTGCCCATCACGGTCAACCTGCTGGTTTCGCAATACCAGACCGGTCTTCTGGCCAGAGGTGCCGCAACACCGCTGCTGCTGGGCGCACGCGGAAGCCGTGTGGACCTGGTATTGAAGAGCCTTTACTTCGAGTCCGACTATAGCGACCGGATCATCGAATCCGACGCCAATGCGCTACGGGAAGCCGGCTTCGGTCGGGTCATTCCGTTGCATATACGCCATCGGGTTCTGCCGCACGCCAACGCCGAACTGGAGCGCTCGCTGCAGTTGGATGATGCGCCTTTGGTCGGAACCGACCTGAGTTACTTTGAACTCCGCGGACTCAGTGCCGCCCAGGGCTCTCTGCCGCTTTTCCTCGGTGACGCGGTGGTGGGCGCGCGCGTCGCCGAGCGCTTTGGACTGGCGCCGGGCGATCATCTCGTCACCCGTCCGGAACGCGCCTATGACCCGGGCCGCAGCTTTCAGCTCAAGATTCCGGTGGTCGGTGTGTTGGCCCCGAACGGCACGACGGATGACGCCGCCGTGTTCGCCGATGTGAGAACCACCTGGGTGGTGGACGGCATCGGTCATGGCCACGATGCGGTGGACCAGGTCTGGGACCCCAGCCTGGTGAGCCGCGACACGGGCTCAAACGGCGTGCTGGTCGCAACACCGAAACTGGCGCGACTGCAGGAGATCACGCCGCAGAATCGCGCGGACTATCACTTTCACGGCGACACCGCTGGCTTCCCGCTCACATCGGCGATACTGGTTCCGAACAGCGACAAGATGCGCACCATAGCCAAAGCGCGCTATGGCTCGAACGAAACGCTGTTTCTGCTGGAACCCAGTGCTGTGATTCAGGAGGTCATGGGATTGGTGTTCCAGGTAAAACGCTTCTACGACACCAATCTGCTCCTGGTCACCATCAGCACCGCTCTGTTCATGGCCCTGGTCATCCTGCTCTCGGCCCGGCTCCGCCAGCCCGAACTGGAGACCCTGAACAAGTTGGGCTCTCCCCGCCGCACCGCTTTCTGGTTGCTGGCCTGGGAAATCATCGTCCTGCTGGCGATCAGTGCACTGATCGCCAGCGCTCTCGGCCTGGCCCTGAACTGGCTGGTGTCATCCCAGGGCATTTCACTTCTGTCGGCGGCATAGTCGGGTGACTGCGGGTCCACTCTGCCAGGGTTTTGACCCTATACTCCGGTGCTCAGACCACCAACGGACCAACACAATATGAAAGCCATTCACCTGTTACGCCAGCAACAGCGACGGTGCGTTCTGAAAGAGTACGTCGAAATGTACTTTAACAGTGCCCAACCCCAACAAGGTTTGGGGCAAGCAATACCCGTCGTCAAACCACGCTCAGTTCGCAACGTACACGGAAAGATCGTCGCGTTTCCGATACTCGGCGGCCTGCATCATGACTATCGTTGGGCGGCATAGGCGACCCGCAGACCAAGCGAGTCCGACGGATGGATGACCCAAGTAGCCAGGACGACCGTCGGGAAACCGGGCGGCAACTGAGAACGCCAACTTCTGCCTACCCGTCGGCAAGGACCCGGCTTACCCTCCCAAGATTTAACTTGGTCTATGGAAAATTAACATCGTGCCCCAAGAATCGGAATCAGCCAAACACACTTTCGACTCCGACATACTGCAATGTTGTATAGGCAGAAAAAGTCAACAGGAACATGACGGCGAGACCGCGACTGACGCCGCCGCGGAAGATCAGGGAGGCGAGTAGAACAACCGTCACAGCCAGCATGAACCACAGGTCGAAGCCAAGGATTTGCGGTGGCACCGCGATCGGCTTGACGGCGGCGACCAGCCCCATAATGGCGAGGAGGTTGTATATGTTGGCGCCGATGACGTTGCCAACCGCGAGAGCCGAGTGGCGGCGCAGTCCGGCGACGACGGCGGTGGCGAGTTCCGGTAACGACGTGCCAACGGCAACGATCGTTAGTCCGATCACTTCTTCGCCAACGCCGAGATATTGAGCCGTCGTGACGGCACCGGTGACCAGCAATCGCGCACCGATAATGACCGCGACGATGCTGCCAGCGACGGCGAGCAGTGCCAGCCAGACCGATTTCGGGCCTTCGGCAAACTCCTCGGCAAGCTCGTCGGAGCTGCTCTCGGCAGGACCGCGGCGGCGTTCTGATACATAGGCGTAAACCGAAAAGACAATCAACGAGGCGAACATCAGGATGCCCTGCCAGCGAGAAATCGTCCCCGACAGAGCGAGCGCCACGAACAGCAGTGCCGAGCCGAGCATCACAGCGGAATCGCGATAGGATGGCACCGGGTTTGACAACCACCGGATAGACGCAGGCCGACATGCCGAGAATGAGCAAGATATTGGCGAAGTGTTCGAGCCGACCACATTGCCGACCGAGATGCCCGGCTTGCCGCCGAGGACCGCCCTCGAGACTCACCACCAGCTCCGGCGCTGTGGTGCCGTAGGCGACGATGGTCATGCCAATCAGCATCGGCGAGACGTTGAGTCGCCGCGCAAGCGAAACGGCACCACGGACCAGATATTCCGCGCCGAACAGGAGGAGAATGAATCCGCCAACAAGCTGGCCAATTGTAATCATTTGAGTGTGAGTCCCTATAGGCGATCGGTCATCGGCGACGAGAGGGGCGCAATATTAGGGCGGGAAAAGGGGAGCGCCGGATCGACGATAACGGAGCCGTGATCGGCGAGCTTAGCCAAGCACCGGCAGATGACCGCTGGTTTCGATTCGGTGATCCCCCCGCGTCGTCGCTTCTATTTCAGCCCAGGCAGTCGCCCCCACGACGGCTTCAACGGCCGCGAGATTCGTCAATCCCAAAGTATACGCCGTACACACCGGTGGGTGTATAGCCTCGTATGAAGCGGCTGCTTGTCCGGCAGCCCTCCGCGCTTCACACAACAACCGACGCCGGTGATCATCAGCAGCATCAGCGCGGACAAACCATCGATATGCAAGGTGAGGTCGACGCCGAGGCTGGGAACCCAGGGCCACGAGAAATGCAGCGGCAATTCCAACAGCGCGAGCTTCCAGACGACCAGTGCCATTCCCAACGCCGGCATGGCCGTGAATGCCACCCGCCCGAACGGGCTAAAGCTC
This sequence comes from uncultured Gammaproteobacteria bacterium, assembly GCA_963783675.1. Classification (GTDB taxonomy): domain Bacteria; phylum Pseudomonadota; class Gammaproteobacteria; order Competibacterales; family JAHEDQ01; genus JAHEDQ01. Next base: position 195 of record CAWAOU010000026.1, on the reverse strand, counting down.
GACCCACCAGGCACGACAGGCGTCAGCGGGCCGATTTCGGAATCGGAACCAGGGCGACTTGCGGTATCACGCCGTGGCGAGATCAGACCCGCTGCGCATCCCTTAAGGCGGCAAAACGCCTTCGCCATCACCAATGATGCCGGCGCGGTGCAACGGGTCCTGCATGCAATTGCTCCCAGTCCTGAGTCGCGGTGT
>CAWAOU010000025.1:0-69592 GCA_963783675.1 uncultured Gammaproteobacteria bacterium | reverse complement strand
ACGTAGAGTGCACTTGTACTTTGGGGCAACTGTCATCGCGAGGAGCGCTCTTTGCGACGAAGCGATCCCCACGGTGCTTTGAGTAGCACTATGCTGACGGAAGGCAGCTTCGACTTCTTTGGCATCCAAGCCATGGAGGGCATAACGGATGGAATTGTGGGCGGGTGCGCGCTTCCAGTGCAGCCGGCACAGGTCGTTCAGCCGTTCACGGTGAGCGTCCATGAAACGCTGGATCTTTCGGTAGGAGGTGGCGCCCGAGACCACGGCTAGGACGCTAAACAGAAGGAGGTGGCCCAGGTCATACATCCGGCCTTGCGGCCGCCGGTGATCAGGGATAGCCGAGAAATGGGTGTTGAGCTGCACGGTTACCACCGTTAATCCGGTAAGTTACAGCGTAATCTTGTACTATTCTCTCAGCATTGAACAGCCCTGGACCATATACATGGTCTGGCACATGCGCGGTACGAATGATCCGGTCCAAATCTGGTTGCGCCATAAGGTGGAGACGTTCGCAAATGGCATAATGGGAAAGTGGGTGAGCCGGGTTCTTTAATTCTGGAATGCGCAAGGTGAGCCATTCGGCTCCCCTTCCGCAGTCTTCGCTGCCTGCGTCCGAACGCCATCATTACGGAACGTACTTCCCCCTCACCTGACAGACGGTGTTGGCCATGGTCACGATGGTGTCAATCCTCAACGAGATGCCGTCGACCACGACGCCCCCCACAACCTGGAATGGGATCCGCGCCGGATGCTTTGAGACTGTCACGCCACCACCGGCGACCACTGTGCCCGAAAGGGTCAGGTCGCTGGGGGTCAGGTCCGTGATCGACTTGAACATCCACGACATTATCTTGAGACGTGCCTGCACCGTAGCAACGTGGGTGGCCAGACGTTTATTGGTAACCAGTTCGCACAGCTGCGGTTCATAGGCCAGCGGGTTTGCCAGCATCTCCTGTTGACGTGGGAGTTCCGGCAACTCAGCAAGCTTCAAGCCGATGTCGGCCACGGTCTGCTTCAGAGTCGGGAGCTGCGGCCCCACGGCCTGGTTGATTACGAACAGGAACAGCGTCGGCATGCGTTGGACCAGATCGCTGACCTTGTTGAGCCGCTGCGCCGCGTTGTCATTGCTGATGGCAGGAAACGCCTGCATGATGCCCTGCAAATCGCTGAACAGCTCAATCAGGTCCTGTCGGAAGATCTCGGCACCCTGGTTTTCGAACTGCTTGAATTCGTCCTGCCTCTGGTCGAGGAACTCGATTGCCGCATCCACTCCCTGCATAAGCGGACCACTGCGCAATCGGTCCATCATGGGTTGGTGTGCCCAAGCCTCCGCGTAGATCATTTCGAGCTTCTGGGACATGTCAGCGAGTTGCTCCCAGACGTCGTCGATGGTTCCCTGAGTGCGGCTGACAACCTGCTTGGGTGCTTCGGTGACACGCTTGGTAACGGCAGTGGTCTTGCTGCGGGCAGTGTCCACCGCTCCGCTCAACCAGGCTGCTTCAGCGGGGACGGTCCAGGCAACGCTGAGGGTGAGTGCTAACGCGCTTGCGGTGCCGATGCCTTGAAAGCGGATCTGATTCTGGTTTTTCATCGTCACATCTCCTGAGGGTTGGTCGTGAACGGCGAATTTCTTTCGCCTTCAACCCGAGAAGCGACAACCGGAATCAAATCCCCTCATTGGAACGAAAAAAAGTTGATCCGACCCTCACGTCGGGGTTGCCAGGCCGATGCGGGCAGGTCCCATTGAGCCGTTGACACGAACAGTCGGGGTGTTAGGGAAAAGGGGCTTGTTGGAATCTATACTCCAGACGAACGCACGGCACCGGACCCGCTGTGACCTTTCGCTGCCGGGCGGCACTGCCCCATCGGCGCGATCCCTTCAGCACAGGAGTTGTGGATGAAACTGATCCTTGCCCTCGACCAGGGTACGACGACTTCACGGGCCATCCTGTTCGACCAGGGCGGCGCGATACAGGCGGTGGCGCAGCGAGAGTTCGAGCAGCATTTCCCGCACTCTGGCTGGGTGGAGCACGACCCGGAGGAGATCTGGTCCTCGCAAATCGGTGTCGCGGGCGAGGTGCTCGCCAAGGCGGGTGTCGGACCCAAAGACATTGCCGCGGTCGGGATTACCAATCAGCGCGAGACCACCGTGATCTGGGAGCGCGCAACCGGCCGCCCGATCCACAACGCCATCGTCTGGCAGGATCGGCGCACGGCGGAGGTCTGCGATCGATTGGCGGCCGATGGTCATGCCGAAACGGTGCGTAGCAAAACCGGGCTGGTGATCGACCCGTATTTCTCCGGCACCAAGGCGGCCTGGATCCTCGATCATGTGGACGGCGCTCGCAAGCGGGCCGAGAACGGTGAGTTGGCCTACGGCACCATCGATTCCTGGCTGGTCTGGAACCTGACCGGAGGCGCGGTTCACATCACCGATGAGAGCAATGCCGCGCGTACCATGCTGTTCGATATCCACAACCGGGTGTGGGACGATGAACTGCTGGCGCTGCTCCGCGTGCCGAGGGCGACCCTGCCCGAGGTAAGGGCCTCCAGCGAAGTGTACGGCGAGGCTGTAGCGGGCCTGCCCATCGCGGGTCTGCCCATCGCGGGGATCGCGGGTGATCAGCAAGCGGCGTTGTTCGGTCAGCTCTGCCTCGATCGCGGCTTGGCCAAGAATACCTACGGGACCGGCTGTTTCCTGCTCACCAGCACCGGTGAGGAGGCCATGACCTCGAGCAACAATCTGCTCACCACCATCGCCTGGCGCTATCGGGACACCACCCATTACGCCCTGGAGGGTTCGGTGTTCGTTGGCGGCGCGGTGGTGCAGTGGCTGCGGGACGGCCTTGGCATCATCAAGTCGGCGCCGGAGGTGGAGCCGCTGGCGCGCAGCGTTGAGGATAATGGCGGAATCTACCTGGTGCCGGCCTTCACCGGCCTTGGTGCGCCGCATTGGGATCCCTACGCGCGTGGCACATTGTGCGGCATAACCCGCGCAACCACGGCGGGTCACATCGCCCGGGCCGCGCTCGAGGCGATCGCCTTTCAGGTCGCCGATCTGGCGGATGCGATGTCGGCCGACGCCGGTTTTGCGTTCGAGCAACTGCGGGCCGATGGCGGTGCCGCCGCGAACGACCTGCTTATGCAGTTCCAAGCCGATATCCTGGGGACTCCGGTGGAGCGGCCCGTGGTCACCGAGACGACAGCGCTCGGGGCCGCCTACCTGGCGGGCCTCGCTGTTGGGGTCTGGAGTGATGTGGGGGCCTTGTCCCAGCAGCGCGCCGTCGACAGGCTGTTCGAGCCGGCCATGTCGGCGGATCGGGTGGCGGAACTTCGTGGCCGTTGGAACGAGGCGGTCAAGCGATCCATCCATTGGGAAAATCACGCGTAATGTCGGATGTGAAGGGTCAAGCATGAAACGAGAGGAAATGCTTGCGCGGGCGGAAGCGCGCGAGGAAGTCTGGGATGTGGTCATCGTCGGCGGCGGCGCCACCGGGGTCGGAGCAGCCGTCGATGCGGCCGCGCGGGGTTACTCGGTGCTGCTGCTGGAACAGTGCGACTTCGGCAAGGGCACATCGAGTCGCAGCACAAAGCTGGTCCACGGCGGCGTGCGCTATCTGCAACAGGGCAACGTGTCGCTGGTGATGGAGGCATTAAAGGAACGGGGGATCCTGCGCAACAACGCGCCCCATCTTGTGCATGAGTTGCGCTTCATCGTGCCCAATTACGACTGGTGGGAGACGCCCTTTTACGGCATCGGCATGAAGGTCTACGACATGCTGGCCGGCAAGTATGGTTTTGGCCCTTCACGCATCCTCAGCGACAGGGAGACCCTCGAGGCCATTCCCACCCTGGAGACCGCCGGTTTGCGCGGGGGGGTTCAGTACTATGACGGCCAGTTCGACGACAGCCGACTGCTGGTCAATCTGGCGCAGACGGCGGCCGAGCACGGCGCGGTACTGCTCAACTACGCGCGTGTCACCCAGTTGATCAAGGGCGCCGGCGGGTTTCTTCAGGGTCTGGTTTTCGTGGACGAGGAGTGCGGTGCGGAACACCGTGTAAAGGCGCGTTCGGTGGTGAATGCAACCGGCGCCTTCTCCGATGGCCTGCGTCTCATCGACGACCCGGAGGCCGAACCCATCATCGCCCCCTCGCAAGGCGTCCACCTGGTGCTGGATCGTTCTTTTCTGCCCACCGACTCGGCCATCATGGTGCCGCACACCCGAGACGGGCGGGTCATGTTTGCCATTCCGTGGCACGATCGTGCGCTCATTGGCACCACCGACACCGCCATCGAGACGCCGAGTCTCGAGCCCCTTGCCCGGGAGGATGAGATCGACATGATCCTGGACACAGCGGGGGGATACCTGCACCGGCGGCCAACCCGCGACGACATCATGTCGGTGTTTTGCGGCATCCGGCCCCTGGTGAAGGAGAGCAGCAGCAAGAGCACCGCGGCCCTGTCCCGTGAGCACGCCATCCATGTCTCCGGCTCGGGCTTGCTCACTATTGCCGGCGGCAAGTGGACGACGTACCGAAAGATGGCCGAGGACTGCATCGATCACGCGGCCACTCTGGGGCAGTTGGATGAGCGCGAGTGTCCCACAAAGACGTTACGGATCCACGGCCATGTGGATGACCCCGGGGAGTTCGACGAACTGACGCTGTACGGATCGGATGCCGCTGCCGTGAGCGAGCTGATCGACTCCAGCGCGGAGTTCAGCGCCGCGATCCATCCACGTTTGCCCATCCGTGCCGGGCAGATCGCATGGGCTGTGCGAAACGAGATGGCCCGCACGCTGGACGATGTCCTCGCCAGAAGAACCCGCAGCTTGCTGTTGGATGCAGCGGCCACGCGCGAGGCCGCGCCAGCGGTGGCCGCGCTGCTGGCTGCCGAACTCGGCAGGGATCAGGCCTGGCAGCGGGCGCAGGTGGAGGCGTTTGAGGCCATCGCAGCCGTCCACAGCCCGAGCTGATCCGGCTACCTCGCCTTTCACTCCACCGCGGTCAGCGTGGGGTAGGCGTGGCTGTAAACTAGATCAGTAGCCCGCGCCGGCAGGTGACACCCCAGGCAATCCGCCTTGTAATCCGTCGCAAGGTTCTGGTCCGGGGCGTCCGGTTTGTATAGGGCCCAACCCCAGCCGTCGCCCCACAGCGGGTTGTGGGGGAACCGTCCCTGCTGGTCCTTGACCATCACAAACCACTGTTTGATCTGGTCGCTGGCAGCACTGACGCCTGCACCCGTAGTGTAATCGGCTGAGTCCGCGCCACGCAGTTCCTTGACCAGGGTGGCGCCATCCGGAAATCGGCCGTTGGCCCGATAAAACTCGACGCTGGCGCGCTCCGTGTAAACATCGTGGAATCCGCTGGCGCCACCCTCGGGCACGAACCAGGAACCCAGGTGAACCATGCTCGTGCGAAAGTCCCGCGGCAATGCAATGTTGCCGCTTGAATCCACGTTACTGGAAAAGTCCTCGCCCGCCGCGGTTGCCAGAACGCCTGCCAGCGCCAGCACAAGTGCGGCGGTGGCAGACTTCCGTGGCGCCATCACTGCCCCTCCGCCAGGGTCGGATTGAGCACATCGCTCGTGCCGCCCACCGCGTCCGTGCCCATATTCTTACCGCCACGCAGTACCGGATAATATTGGGTGAACACAAAGTCATCTGCCGCCGCGGCCTGATGGCAAGCGTTACAGTCTGCTTGCGGGAAGGCCTTGGCCGTTTCGGTCAGGGTCTTGTGGTCGGGGGTGGAGAAGCTGAAGTAGGCCCAGTTGCCGGGCTCATCGGGGAAGTGTGTCTGGCTCTTGATGGTTGCCTCCAAACCAATGAATTCCCCCTGGAAATAGCCGTTGCCACTCACCGCGGCTTTGGTGCCGACGCTGACCAGCTCCTTGACCATTATGGTGCCATCGCGAAAGGTGCCGGTGCTCTTCCAGTGTGCCCAGCTTTCGGGGTCGATATAGACGTTGTGAAATTCCGGAAAAGCGGCCTTGCCGTCGTTCATGTCGTTCGGTGTGACCGGCGTACCCACGTATACCCACTCGCGGTAGCCGGTGGGCCGGTTCAACTCGCCGTCCTCGATGGCGAAGTACGACTCCGCGGTTTCGGCCAGGATTGGCAGGGCGGACAGGGTCAGTACCGTCGTTAGAATGGTTACGCGGGAATCTTGCCGGTCTTGGTGATCATTCCTAGTATCCTCGTTGATAGAACGATTACTCAATCTTCTCGAACTCTCCCCAACCCCTCAGGGATTACGGCAAGGTTACGTTAAGAGCAGACTGCTGCTGTTACCCCGGAGACTCAAAATGGGAACCGATCGGATCAACGACGACGCCGACTTCAATGTGCTGGGCGATGTGATGACAACCCTGCGTATACGCGGCTCGGTCTTCTTTCATTCGGAACTGGCGGCGCCTTGGGGCATGTCCATCAGCGCAGACCATGTGCCGCGCTTTCATATCGCGCTTCACGGGCGTTGCTATGTGGGCGCCGACAATATGGAGACGGTCACTGTGGACGAAATGGATGTGCTGATGCTGCCCCAGGGCTGCGAGCACTGGGTCGCCGACACGCCCGGTCGGGACCTGGTCCCCAGCGCCATTGCGGGTGATGCCTGCGAGCTGGGCAATCCACTGTTTCAGAAGGGCGACATTACCAACCGTTTGATGTGCGGAATCCTGGAACTGGGCGACAGCGCCAGCCACCCCATCTTCGAGGCTTTACCCCCCAGCATTCATTTTCCCCATGTCAACGAAATTGAAACCCTGTGGAACACGGTTCAGCTGATTGAAACCGAGATGATGCGGTCCGGGCGCCGCACCGGCCCCATTATCGACCGGCTCACCGAGGTGTTGTTTCTACAGTTGCTGGAGCACCACATCCACGCCAACCCGGAGGGATTAGGTCTTGTCGCAGCCCTGGGCGATCGGCGACTGCATCTGGCGCTCAGTCTGATCCATCAGAATCCCGCCCATGACTGGGATCTGGATTCGCTGGGTAAGCAGGTCGGGATGTCCCGGGCGACTTTGAACCGCCGGTTCCAGGAAGCCATGGGACTGTCGCCGATTGCCTATCTGGGCAACTGGCGGCTGTTAAAGGCCAACCATTGGGTAAAACACTCCAACATGCGTTTGGACCTGATTGCCGATGCGGTTGGTTTCGCTTCGGCTAGAACCCTGAGCCGCGCCTTCAAGCGCGAATTCGGTCGCACACCCAGCGAGATGCGACGGAGCCAGGCGGGGACTTGAACCAGGGAGGGTATGACGCAAGCGCCGATCTATTCGCGTGGACCGCATTTCGGCCCACAAATGCGTCGGTGTCAGCCGTCGCGTTGCCAATGCAACGGGTGCGTTGCCGCCTGGTTCAGGCCCGCTGGTCCTTCGCCGAATCCGTCACCACGCAGGTGGTGATGGCCCTCTCCTGGGGCAGGGTGCGCAGCACATCGGTGTGAAAGACCGTGTACGCCGCCAGGTACTCCACCTCGACCCGAAGCAGGTCCTCAAAGGGGCCGGTAATGTTGTGGCACTCCCGCACCTTGGGCGACAGGACGATGGAGCGCTCAAATGCCTGATGGGATTCCTTGCTTTGATCTGACAGGCCCACCGCGACGTAGGCGGTAAACCCGATACCCAGTGCGGCGCCGTCCAACACGGCGCGGTAGCCGCGTATGACCCCGCTGCGCTCCAGCGTCTGGACCCTCCGCAGACAGGCCGAGGGCGACAGACCGACACGGTCCGCCAGTTCGGTGTTGCTTATCCGGCCATCGGCAAGCAACTCATGCAATATTCGTCGGTTTAAATTATCAAGTTCAATCATTTGTTGTGTATCAAGGTGAAAATACCGCAGTTTCGCAAGCATATTCTGCGGAGTATCGCTCATAATGTGCGCATGAATATCGACCGATCACCGTCTCGCTCGGCTTTGCGTTCTTGTTCCCGATCACTCCGGGGCCGAATAATCTGATGCTTATGGCCTCCGGCGCCAACTTTGGCTTTCGCCGGACCGTGCCGCATATGCTGGGGGTAGGTCTTGGGTTCGTTTTTATGCTCATGTTGATCGGCATGGGTCTAGCCCATTTGTTCGATCTGTTCCCAACCAGCTACGGCGTTTTGAAGGTCATCAGCGTCTGCTACCTGGTGTTTCTCGCCGGCAAGATCGCTACGGCTGCGCGTTCTCCAGAGGCCGCGGCCGACAGCGGCGATCCATTCACTTTTGTTCAGGCCGCCCTGTTTCAATGGGTCAACCCCAAGGCCTGGACCATGGCGCTGACCGCGGTCGCTGTGTATGCGCCCGGCCAGGATCCGCAAAGTGTGTTGCTGGTGGCCCTGGTCTTCGGTGCGGTGAATCTGCCTTCTGTCAGTGTCTGGACGGTACTCGGCCAGAAACTGCGGCTGCTCTCTCAAATCCGAGCGGCAGCGCGGCTTAACTACTGATAGTGGGCTCGCAGGTGGCCTCACTCTTCCCGGTGTTAATGCCTTGAGTCGGACCTGACGCCCCCGGCGGTTCGCCACTGGTGTAACCGCCTTGTTCATCCCACCGCGTGTCCGCCCACTAATGTCTTACTGGTCGCTTGCGACGCGTGTCATGTCGGCGTAACCTTGTTATGTTGCACTGCGCCATTATTGACCGGCCGTTAGGAACTGCTGGTTTATTCTGGACGAAGCAGATTGGAGTCTGAAATGTGCAGATTCAAGGCGCAGATCGCGGGTAATAGTTGCTCTATTGCCAAGATTTGCAACGCTGAAGCTGTGCATTTCAGTCCCAAGATGCACGTTCACGAATAGATCAGCGTTCCCTCGGGATGGAGCTTCAGTCATGAACGATTTAGCCCGGCACCTCGCGAAAACGTCTATTGGCAACAAGGTTTCCCGCGTCTATCAGCATCGCGCCACCGGTGCGCTCGAGCGATTTTCTGAGCGCGCATCCGAGGCATTGAAATCAGCGCCGGAGCCGCGCACACCGTGGCAGGCCTGGTCTGAATGGAACGCCTATGCCGCCGACTTCGCCCAACGATCAGTGCTGATGCTGGATACGCTGCGCCAGCGCGGCAACGCGTTTGTGGAACACGAGCGTTCAGGCCTCAAGCCCGTGCTGCATTTTGACTATGAGACGGTGCTGGACGCACGCGAGTTCGAGCGGCCCGTCAACTACGCTCTGGTGCGCATCGTGCCACCGAAAGGCGTCACGGTGGACCCGAATCGGCGGCCCTATGTAATCGTCGATCCGCGCGCCGGCCATGGCCCGGGTATCGGTGGATTCAAGGACGATTCACAGGTCGGGGTGGCGTTGCGGGATGGCCATCCAGTTTACTTCGTGATCTTTTTCCAGCGGCCCGAGCCTGACCAGACGCTGCTTGATGTGTGCGAGGCGGAGAAGGTTTTCATACGGCGCGTGCATGAACTGCACCCGCACAGCCCCCGGCCGGCCATCGTTGGCAACTGCCAGGGTGGTTGGGCCGCCATGATGGTCGCGGCCACTGCGCCCGAAGACTGCGGCCCGATTGTCATCAATGGTGCCCCCATGTCCTATTGGGGCGGCGCCTGGTCCGAGGGGAAGGGCGACAATCCCATGCGCTATGCCGGTGGGATGCTGGGCGGCAGCTGGCTTGCGTCCATGACCGCTGATTTGGGCAACGGAATCTTCGACGGTGCCTGGCTGGTGCAGAATTTTGAGAATCTGAACCCGGCCAACACCTACTGGAACAAGCTCTACGATGTGTTCTCCAAGGTTGACACTGCCGCGCCGCGCTTTCTCGATTTCGAGCGCTGGTGGGGCGGCTTCTATCTGATGGGCACAGAGGAAATTGAGTGGATCGTCCAGAACCTGTTTGTCGGCAATAAGCTCTGGACGGGTGAGACCACAACGGGTGCCGGCGGCGCCTTTGACCTGCGCCAGATCCGCTCGCCCATCATTTTGTTCGCCTCCCTGGGCGACAACATCACGCCGCCGCAGCAGGCCTTTAACTGGGTGGCGGACGTTTACGGCTCAACCGAGGAAATCATCGCCCGCGGCCAGGTCATCGTCGGACTCCTGCACGAGGATGTGGGGCATCTGGGTATTTTCGTGTCCGGTAAGGTGGCGAACCGTGAGCATGCCGGCATCGTGTCCGTCATGAAATCGATCGAGGCCCTGCCGCCTGGGCTGTACGCCATGCAGATCAATGACCTGCCTTCGGACGACGGCGGCGTTGAACAACAGGTGGAGTTCATTCCCAAACGATTGGAAGACGTCATGGAGCGCCTCAACTGGGCGCAGCGTCGTGATGAGGTGGCATTCGATGCGGCGGCCGAGGTGGCGGAGTTCAATCAGCGGGCCTATGAGCTGTTTGGCCGCCCACTGGTCAAGGCCATCGCCAATGAGCCTGCCGCGGAGCTGTCACGCACCCTTCATCCGCTGCGGGTCGAGCGCTGGGCGTTTTCAGACCTGAACCCCTGGACGGCATGGCTTGCGCCGGCGGCCGAGTCGGTGCGGGAATCCCGCCAGCCCGTATCCCCGGACAACGTTCTCCGTCGAGCGGAGAGTGGTTTTTCGGAACTGGTCAGCGCCTCGCTCGATACCTACCGCGTACTGCGTGATGCCTATACCGAAGCGGTGTTCCTGCAGACCTTTGGTTCCCTTCACGCCTTCTACTTTGCCGACGACAGAAGTCGCCCTCGTCGGCGTCTCCGCCGCCGCTGGTCCCATGGACAGCCGCTGATACCGAGGCGCTCCAGACCATGGCCGAGGGTGGCTATCCCGAGCCGTCGCACGGGTCGGCTTTTTGCTTCGGCGCGGCGGAAACCTCGAGCTGGTGCGCTTGGAGCGCAACGCCGCCTTGATAAAGGCGTTTCAGGATCTTCTCCCGGCGTTGCCGGATTTCGAGATGCGCCGGGTCAGCGGCCAGCAAGCCATCGTGTGTACGCACGACCGGGAGGGGGCAATCGAGACTTTGCCGTCGCTGGTTGCGGACCCCTCAGACCGGGACCGCCTGCTGAGCCTACTTGACCTGATCGTGAACGACTCGCGTATCGATACGGCGAGTGTGACCGATGAGCAACGCGACACCTACCGGCGGATTTTGGGCGTACTGGGTGCTGACAAACCGACCCGTACGCAGGCCGCGTCGGGTAAGTGCGAGCTGACACGTCATGGCAACCACGAACATGTACAGAGCGACATCTGCTGCAAGCGGCGCCAGTAACCTGCTGTTCGACGAAATCAAAACCGGCCAATCGGCGTCGGCGCCGCACACACTGAGCAAGCCCGATGTAGAGCTGCTTGCGTTCCTCTCGGGCCGCGTCGATGCCTTACAGTTGATCGACGGTGATAAGGTGCAGGACGGCGACAGCGCCGACGCGGTGGCCGGCGCCGCCTTGCTGTCTGCTCTGCTGCAACGCCAGTTGCCGGGGCCGGGCACGATCTATCTGGATCAGCACTTTCGTTTCTGGGCCGATCGGCCTGGGCGATGTTGTCACCGTGACCGTCACCGCGCGCGAAAAGCACCCGGCGCACTCAGCGTCGCGTTCGCATGCACCTGCGTCAATCAGGACGGCAAGGTGGTGATCGATGGCACCGCACTGGTGATCGCGCCCACCGAAAAGATCAAGCGCGCGCGGAGTCGCGCTGCCTGATGTGGTGATCGAGGATCACGGCGCAAGTTCCGCTCGATGATTGCGATGGCCGAGAAACTGCCCCCCTGCTGACCGCGCGTCGTGCACCCGGTGGATGCCAATTCGCTTGGTGGGGCGGCGGCTGCGGCGCAGGCGGGCCTGATCGTGCCGGTACTGGTCGGGCCGGAAGCCCGGATCCGTGCGGCGGCGCAGGAGGCCGGGCTCGGATATTTCGCCCTACCGGCTGGTGGCGACCGAGCATTCCGACGCTGCCGCGGAAATAGCGGCCGAGATGGCACATAAAGGCGAGGTTCATGCCCTGATGAAGGGCAGCCTGCACACCGATGAATTTCTTGCACGCGGTGGTGGACGCGGCCAACGGCCTGCGCACCGAGCGCCGGATCAGCCATGTCTTTCTGCTGGACGTGCCGAGCTATCCGCGCCCGCTGTTCGTCACCGACGCCGCGATCAACATCTGCCCCGATCTGGAGACCAAGGACGACATCGTGCAGAACGCGATCGATCTGGCCCACGCTTTGGGGATCGCCGCGCCGACGCGTCGCGATCCTGTCGGCGGTGGAGACCGTCAACCCGAAGATGCCGTCGACCATCGATGCGGCGGCGCTGTGCAAGATGGCCGATCGCGGCCAGATCACGGGCGGGCTCGTCGACGGGCCGCTGGCCTTCGACAACGCCATTTCGCTGGAGGCGGCCAAGACCAAGGGCATCGTGTCCGACGGTGGCGGGCCACGCCGACATCCTGGTGGCGCCGGATCTGGAAGCCGGCAACATGATCGCCAAGCAGCTGCACTATCTGGCGGGAGCCGATGCGGCCGGCATCGTGCTCGGCGCGCGCGTACCGATCATCCTGACCAGCCGCGCCGACAGATGTGCGCACCCGCCTGGCGTCGTGCGCGCGTTGCCGCCCTGGTCGCCGACAACCGCCGCGCGGGCGGCTGCCGCGAGCCATGGCACCTGCCGATGCGCGACGCCATTGTCGTTCTGAACGTCGGCTTCTTCCAGCATCAAGTTTTCGCTGTTCGGACGCCAGGGGGAGGCGTTAGCCCGATCTGCTGCGTGGACAGATCGAGGGCATCGGCACGGCGCCGCACTTTTGTCTCGAAGAGCCCGGTCGGCAGCGTGCGGAAAGAGGCGTCCTGGTCCGGACGGTATCTGTCTCGACCACGGCGCGGCCATGGATTACCTGTTCCGTATGGTTGCGCGATGAGCTCGGCTGCGTGCCACTTTGGCCGGGGTCGGCCACCGGGTGGTCCACGGCGGCCTCCAGTACCCGGGGCCCGTCGTATCGACGACGCCGTGCTGGCCGATCTGGAGAATCTCTCGCCGCTGGCGCCGCTGCATCAGCCGCACAACCTCGCCGGCATCCGCGCGCTTGCCGGAGCGTGCCCGACCTGCCCCAGGTCGCCTGTTTCGATACCGCGTTTCACCGCACCCATCCGGAGCTGGCCCAGCGTGTTCGCGCTGCCGCGTTCCATTTGAGACGCCGGCGTGCGTCGCTACGGCTTCCACGGCCTGTCCTACGAATACATCGCGCGGTGGTTGCCCGCCATGCGCCCGGAGCCGCGCGGGCGGTGGTCGCCCATCTGGCAGCGGCGCCAGCATGTGCGCCATCAGCGCCGGTCGCGGCATTGACAGCACCATAGGATTTACCGCCGTGGACGGCCTGCCCATGGGCACCCGCAGCGGCGCGCTCGACCCGGGCGTCCTGCTCTATCTGCATCCGGAGCCTCGGCATGGACGCCGGCGCGATCGAGCGGCTGCTCTACAAGGAATGGGGCCTGCTCGGCGTTTCCGGGCATCAGCAACGATATGCGCGACCTGCTCGCCAGCGACGATCCGTGCGGCGGAGGCCATCGATTTGTTCGTCTATCATATCGCCAGCAGTGCGGTCGCGCTGGCCGCCGTCCTGGGGGTCTTGACGCCATCGTTTTTACCGCCGGCATCGGCGAGCACGCTGCCGGCGATCCGCGAACGGGTCTGCCGCCAGGCCGCATGGCTCGGCATGGAACTCGATCCCGAGGCGAACGCCAGCCCGGTCCCCGCATCAGCACCGCCGACAGCGCGTCGGCGCTTGGGTGATCCCCACCAACGAGGAGTTGCTGGTCGCCCGTGAAACCCAGCAGCTGCTGGCAGGCGCCCCAGCCTGAGCGCCCTGGCGAGCGCGTGACTCGCGGCCGCCGAGGCGGATCCAGAATTGGCACAACAGCAACATTTGAACAACAGCAATAGGCGCCCTCGGGCGTAAAGGAGACCCGCCCATGTATCCCCCGATTCCCCGTCAGGTCTTGGAAGGCAAGAAGACGCTGGTCGTCGGTGTCGCCAACGAGCATTCCATCGCCTACGGCTGCGCTCGCGCGTTCCGGGAGTTTGGCGCCGAGGTGGCCATTACCTACCTGAACGAGAAAGCGAAACCCCATGTCGAGCCTTTGGCCGAGGCGCTGGAGTCCCCGATTTTCATGCCCCTGGATGTGTCTGTTCCGGGTCAGCTGGAAGCCGTGTTCGAACGCATCGGCGAGGAATGGGGCCAGCTCGATTCCCTGGTGCATTCCATCGCCTTCGCACCAAAAGAGGATCTCCAGGGCGGATTGCTCGACTGCTCCGCGGAAGGCTTCGCCAAGGCCATGGACATCTCCTGTCACTCCTTTGTGCGCATGGCGCGGCTGGCGGCGCCGCTGATGAAGGAGGGTGGCAGCATGTTCGCCATGAGCTACCACGGCGCACGAAAGGTGGTGCCAAACTACAATGTCATGGGTCCGGTCAAAGCGGCCCTGGAAGCATCTTGCCGTTACCTGGCCTACGAACTCGGCACGCAAAAAATTCGTGTGCACGCGTTGTCACCGGGACCGCTGAAGACACGGGCGGCATCGGGTCTCCGGGACTTCGATCTGCTGCTCAACGAGGCGGTCGAGCGCGCCCCTGTGGGCGAGCTGGTGGACATCATGGATGTGGGCCTGACCTGTGCCTTTCTCGCAACCAGCTACGCCCGACGCATGACCGGTGAGACCATTTACGTCGACGGCGGCGTGAGCATCATGGCTTAGGGAGGCTGGCGGTCGATCGGGGGCGGCGCACATAGCCGACGTCCCGGCCGGTTTTGAACTGCTTACTGCCCCGCCCGCTCGTGTATTGAGCCGCACCCCGAGAGCAGTCCTGGGGCATCGCCGATTTGCTCATCTATGCGGTGTGACTGTCCCCGGCTGGTCAGAGTGATGCAAATGCGATGGGGAGAAGGGGATGATTCGATATCTGACTCTTGTGGCATTTCTATGTGTTGCGGCACCGGTAACAGCCCAGTTCATACCGTTACAGGAAGGCCTGTCAGACAGTTATCCGGGATAGGCCTGCTCGCCTTACGCTCAACGGACCTTCCCCAGTATTCCTCTCTGGGGCGACGGCCATCTGCATACATCTTTGTGCATGGACGCGGGACTTTTCGGTGCCTGAATCGGACCGGAGGAAGCGTATCGTTTCGTGCGGGGCGAGGAGGTCGTTTCCTCCATCGGGCAACCGGTCCGTATCTGTCGCCAAATGACGAGTTCGCCGACTATGAAACCTGGGATGCGGGCAACCTCGATCTCAGCCAAGCGAAGACCGACGACATGCTGGCCCGCGAGTATGCCCGCCAAGCCCTGAAAAAGGTCTGGTAATGGAGCCTGAGTTCGGCACCAATCCGTACCGATTCGGCATGATCGGCTCTACCGACGCCCACACCGCCCTGCAGGCCATAGAGGAAGACAATTTCTTCTCGAAAGCGGCGAACGTCGAGCCCTCACCGAAACCCATGGAACACCCGTTTGCCAAAACCGACCAGGGTGTGTCGAAGGTACGAGTGGTGGCATCCGGACTGACTGCGGTCTGGCCCGAAGAAAACACCAGAGCGTCGATCTGGGAGGCCATGAACCGCAAGGAAGTCTACGGCACAACCGGACCGAGAATCGGCGTGCGTTTTTTGGCGGCTGGAACTTCAGCGACGAGTATCTGAACAGCCTCTTGCCGGCGTTTGCCGTATACCAGAAGGGCGTTCCCATGGGTGGAACAATCACCGGCGGCGAAAACGTGCCGACGTTCATGGTGTACGCCTTGCGCGATCCTACAGGCGCCAATCTGGACCGCATCCGGATCGTCAAGGGCTGGCTTGATGCCGACGGTGCAACGCACGATAAGGTTTACGATGTCGCCTGGTCGGACAATCGTGAACCTGATGCAAACGGCAAGCTTCCCCCGGTGGGCAACGCGGTGGATGTGGCGGCCGCCAACTGGACCAACTCCATCGGTGCGTCGGAACCAATGAGGCTTTGGACCGATCCGGAATTCGACCCGGCCGAGAAGGCGTTTTACTACGCCCGTGTGCTCGAAATCCCGACCCCGCGCTGGGTGGTCTATGATGCGTTCCGCTACGGTATCGAAGTGCCGGCGGAAGCCGAAAGCATCCATCAGGAGCGTGCCTACACCTCACCGATCTGGTACGACCCGGCCGGCTGATGTTTGGTGTTTACGGTGCGCGTGGGTTGCCGTTAAGGCATCTGGGGAGTGGCGGCGTCGATACTGTCGCCGCCACTGAACCACAAGCCGCACCGGTACTCACCCCTTCACGGCGTCCGGTCCTCCCAATCTTCCCACGCCACGTCGTGGGTCTCGAGATAGCTGCTGACAGCCCTACCGAGGGTTGGAAAAAACGTCTCCGCACCCAGTCGCTTGAACAGCCCGAATCGCTTGAGCTTGTCCTTGACCGGATCCTTCATCTCGGCAAAACACAGCTCGATGCCCGCTGCCTGCAGGACTTCGTCCAGCTCCGACAGCATGTCGGCGGAGGTGATGTCCACGCTGGTGACGGGCTCTGCCGCAACCACCAGCCAGTTCACAGGTGTTGGGGATGTCGCCACCGCCTCGAGTGCACGTTCACGAAACCACTCTGCGTTGGCAAAAAACAGCGGCGCATCCCAACGGAACATCACCAGACCGGGAATTCGGCGGGCGTCTGGATAGCGCGTGATGTCGTGATAGCCCTTGATGCCCTCTGCACGGCCCAGCACAGCGGAGTAGGGGCGCCAGGCGTCCCAAAGAAACTCGATGACGGCAATCACGATCGCCAGGCCGATGCCTGGTATCGCACCCATTGCGGCGACGCCGATGGTACAGACGATCGACAGCCAGAATTCCCAACGCTGGATGCGATAGATGCGCCGCAGATCGGCGAACTCGAACAGGCCGATGGCCGAAGCGATCACCACCGCGGCCAGTGCGCTGGTGGGCAGGTTCCGCAGTAGATCAGGCGCCGCCACCAATAGCAGCGCAACCGACAACGCACCGACAATACCGGTTAGCTGGGTCTTTGCACCCGCTGCCTCGGCAACCGGGGTGCGGGATGAACTGCTGCTGATCGGAAAGCCTTGAAAGAAGCCGGCCGCCAGGTTGGCCATACCGAGCCCGACCATCTCCTGATTCGGGTTGACATAGGTATGGGTGCGCGCCGCGTAGACGCGGGAGAGCACACTGGTGTCGGCGAAGGAGACCAGGGCGACTGCGCACCCACCCAGCAGGACCGGGACGATGTCGGCGCTGGTGATCAACGGGATGGCGAACGCCGGCAGCCCTTGTGGGAGCGAGCCCAGGATAGAAACACCTGACGTTGTGCCAAGATCCAGCACGCCCACCGCGACAGTCGCCCCAACCACGGCCACCAGGATGCCGGGTATGCGTTTTTGGCCTTTGAGCATCAGAATCACTGCCAGGGTGGCTGCGCCGACCAGGAACGCGGGCCAGTTGGTTTGTTTGTCGATCACCGCCATGGCGATCGCCCACAGGTCTCTCACCGGTCCCACACCCTCGATCGAGAAGCCGAACAGCTTCGGCAACTGGCTGATCAACACGGTCAAGGCAATACCGTTCATGTAGCCGTAGCGGATCGGCTTGGACAGCAACTCGGTGATGAAGCCCAGCCGCGCCAATCCAGCCGCAATACTGATCACGCCGGATACGACAGCCATCGCGCCGGCCAGGGCGATGGCGCGCATGGGGTCGCCGCCGGATTGCTGGATGACGACGGCGAGAATGACCGCAACCAGCGCGGAATCGGGCCCCAGGACCAGGATGCGGCTGGGGCCGAACAGGGCATAGACAAGCAACGGAACAATCGTGGCATAGAGGCCGTAAATGCCCGGCACGCCCGATGCCACAGCGTAGGCGATGCCGACGGGCACCAGCATCGTCGTCAGAACCAGTCCCGCGACGATATCGTGGCGGAGCCAGGCGGCTTTGTAGTGGCGCAG
Organism: uncultured Gammaproteobacteria bacterium; assembly: GCA_963783675.1. GTDB lineage: Bacteria > Pseudomonadota > Gammaproteobacteria > Competibacterales > JAHEDQ01 > JAHEDQ01. Next base: position 51,715 of record CAWAOU010000025.1, on the reverse strand, counting down.
GGTTTGCCATCCCGGCAGCCAGCGAACCCAGCCCTGGTGATCGGATTCTTTCTGCGGACGCGGAATGCGATTTGGCCGCGGGCTTTGCTGTAACGAGGTGAGGTCGCTCACAGAGTTCCGTCAAGTCGTGAGGCCAGGTGCAGGCGACAGATGCGAACGGATCCGTCGTCGGGATCGGCCGAGGTGCTGAAGCCGAGGCGCGCGGCCAATTTCAGCATCGGCTGGTTCTTCGACAGCACGTACCCCTCCATTTCATGCATCCCGCGCTGTTTCGCCGCGGCGATGAGCGTGGACATCAGCGCATGCCCCAGGCCTCGGCCGCCATAGTCGGCGGAAACGGTCGTTGAGAATTCGCAGCTCTTCGGGTCATTTCCGATCAGAAACATCGCGCCACCGGCTATGTCGATTTCGTCGTGGGCCGGGACGGTTGCCACGATTCCCAGCCCGCTCTCCGGGAAAGCGGCAAGCGCCTCGCGCAAGCGCTCGATATTAGGTTGGCCCACCACGCGCATAAAGCGCATGTATCGCGCCTCGGGGCTCATCCGCTCGAAAGCCTGCAGAAGTTCCCCTTCGTCGGATGTACGAACGGCGCGGATGTGGACCGTGCGCCCATCGGGCAGGCTGTAGTCGAAATGCGTGAAGCTGGACTCCATATTCTGTAATCCTTTTGTTCAGCCGGCCCGTGGCAGCGGCCACCACTCAAATTGCCTTCATTTCTTTCAGCACCCAAGCCCATCCATGTTGCCTCAAAACCTTGCAGTTGGCCTTCCGAACAACCGGTCCTTGCCGGTGGGCATTTGTCAGCCTGTCAATCCCGAACGGCTTCGCCTGCTGAACGACGATCGGTATTGCCGGCCGCACTGCTCACAACGTCGGGGGCCATAGAAGGGCGCGCAATCGGTTGGCAAGGCCAGTGCGCCGTGTTGAGTTGGCCCATTGATGCGAATGGACGAGCAGACGAAACGGAACAGTGAGCCCTGCCCTCAGTGGATGCAAGCGGAGCAGGTACCGCACTCGGTGCTGCCAACTGCTATAAAAGAGCGGCATAAGCGCACACACTGAGGTGTTATGAAGCTTGTCCCGGTCAAAAAGAAACAGCGGGTCTGCCGCAAGTTTTGTTGCCGCCGCGCTGCCGGGACAGGCCTTGTCCAGCCGGCTCAGGATTTTCGGTGGCACCGCATCGGCTCCCCGATCAACTGAGAGCGCCATCGCAAGGCGGGTTGCACCGGCAGCGCCTGCGCGACACGCCAGATCCGCCACGCGATCCCAGTCGAGTTCGCTGCATGCCAGCGCGTGAAGATCGGCCGCGCGTGACAGCTTGAATTGGAGGTTGTCGTTTACCAACTGCGTGGCGTAGTGCACAAACACCGTCTCCGGGCTTGGGGCGAGTGCGCGAAGGGGCCCCAGATCAACGGGTTTTGCCTCGATGAATAGGTCGGCAGCGGGAATTTGGAAAGCCCGGCCGGCTGGATAGATCTGCCAGTGCAGGTCAATTCCGAAAACCTCTTTTCCCAGGCGCTTCTCAAAAACGATTTGGTGGTAATCGCGCAGGGCGTCGCTTTCAGAACGACCGCCCTTGGGCGCCTTGATGAAGCCGCAACTCTCCAGGATCTCCGCGGCTTTGGCGTAGTCTTTGCGATCGATAAGCAGATCCAGATCATTCAGCGGCCGCATTCCGGTGGGATATACGGTGGCCGCCATTGCCGCGCCTTTGAGCAACACGACCTCAATCGATTCTTCCACGAATCTATTGGTTACAGGTGCAACCGCCGCCAGGAATTGCGTGAACCGAAGGTTGCTCAGTACCTGTGCCATATGCAGTCGTCGACGAACCTCCGGTGGCACATGCTCATTCGTTCCAAGTGCATTTGCCAGCAGGGGCAAGACATGCTGATTCGCGGCGAGGCCGACCAGGCGATCCCACGAGAATGCCCGAGTGTGTTGGGCCTTGCGGACCATCTGTTGATCAGTCGGTGTTGTTGAGACTTTGGCCAACGCGAGTAGAAGCCGCTCTTCAGGCGAAAGCGCACGGGGAAGTCTGAAGCGTCTCGAAAGACGATTTGCAACGTATTTCAGCGGCCTGTTCGCATAGCGCCATAGCGATCCAGCGCCGCCGGCAGAGTCGGATTCCTGGAGGTATGCGCGTGACGGAAGCAGATGCCAGCGGGCAAGGGTCAATCGTGTCTGCCAGTTTGCGGCGCCAGGTATGGGCGGAGCGCCTTGTCGTGCGCCGAATAGTGCCGCGTCGCGATCGCAGGCATCGGCACGTGCCGCCAGGCTTCCCAAATGTTGCAAGACCGCATCAGGTACGGGCACTCGCAGCTCGGTCGCCAGGTATCTGAGTGCCACGTACTGCGGTAACGCAATACCACTGAACTCTGAGGCCTGCAGTACCACGTCCCAATCCGGCTGAGCATCGGCCAGTAACCAGGCATCGCAAACCCACTGCAGCGTTCCACGCCTCGGGGAATATGAGGCATGGACGCAGGCGTGCACGAGATTGTCTGCCGATGAAAGACGATTGTTGTCGCGTCGTGTCCATAGCTCCTGGAAGTCCGAGTGGTAGTGAGGGACGCTGAACAGACGCGTGTGCAGTAGAACGGGTAAGCCGCTGTCGTGTACCAGCATATCCTCCCGCTTTGAAACGAACCCCACGCGCTCAAGCGCTGTCTCGATACGTGGTCGATCTTGTTGCTGGATCAGGAGGTCAATGTCATGGCTGTGCCGAAGGGTGGGATCGTGGTAAAGGGTGTCGCCCAGTGCGGCACCCTTAAGTACGAGAAATGGGATTCCGTTCAGTGCGGCAAGGGTTACGCGCAGTATGTCTCGGTAGATACGACTGCGAAGCTCTTCCCGTGTCTGTGCGGTGCGAAGGACGGTCAGCAATGCTTTGTCCGCCGGGGCGGCATTCCGCTCGAGGGCGGCCAGGAGCAGGGGGGCCAGTCGGCGGCTGCGTGGGTCCGCTCTAAAGCGCTGCTTCAGATCTGAGCCCTGACGCTGATATGCAATCCATGCTTTTCTGGCATCGTCATCCGGTAGCAGACACGCTCTCAGCAACTGAGTCTGTTCCGCTGTCGGGAGTGTGGCGCAAAGCGCGCACTCGAGAGCAGGATGCAGCTTGGGCGCTCTTGCGTGGGCAGCGCTCACTTCACTTTTTTTCGCGCCTGTCGTCGAGCCACGTTTTCAAGTTGGCCAGCAGTGCGGTTCGATTGTCCTCCGCACCAACTCGCGACGTGCTGGCCGTGTGAAAGCGCCGTCTGGCGAGTACCTCGGGCAGAACTTCGGCGCGCCGGCCCTGTCGCAACACCGACATGAACCAGTCCGTGTTCTCACCCTGACGCATGTCTTCGTTGAACAGGGTTTCCGCAAAAACCTCGCGGCGGGCGATCAAGGTATCAATATTGAAAGAGGCGCTTGGCCGGCTGAGCGGCTGATCTTTGTAACGCGCCTCTTCCTCTGCCAGTTCCGGCGCCCAGAAATTGCTGTAGTGCGCGAGACAAAGGTCGATGTCCGGATGCTTACGCAGGAAGCTTGTCTGGAGGGCAAGCTTCTCCGGGTACCAAAGGTCGTCTGCATCAAGAAACGCCAACAGGTTCCCGCTGGCAGTTTCGATCCCCCGGTTGCGTGCCGCAGACGGGCCCGCATTTGCCTGCTGCAGCAGGATGATCGAGTCGCCGTAGGATGCGGCGATCTTCGCTGAATCGTCGGTTGATCCGTCATCGACCACGATAATTTCGGCGGGCGGGGAGGTTTGCGCCAGGATGCTTTCAAGTGTCTCAGCCAGGAACCTCTGACCATTGAAGACTGGAACGATGCAACTTACACGCTCGTTCATGTCTCCTGGGATCGCCTCTGATCAAGTGTAGCCTTCAGGATGTTGAGAAACTCATCCCGACTGTTGGTTGCGCGCTCTCGACTCCGATTGCTTTTGTGTAAACGCCGTAGCAAAAGCACCTCTTCCATCAGTTCGCCGCGCCTGCCTTCGGTCCGTGCACGCAAAAACCACTCGGTCGCGTCGCCGTGTGCCAATTTTTCATTGAAGCAACCAATCTCATCAAAGATCCTACGCCTCGCCAGCAGAGTTCCGGTTACGTAGCCAGCTATGGGCTGTGCGCGCGGATGCTCTTTCAGGTGTTCCGACTCCTCACGAACCTCGTCTTCCCAGAAATTAAGAACGTGACTTACGCTGTAGTCGATGCTTACGTCTGCCACAAGGCGTGCGACCTGCCGGGTGAGCTTTTCCGGGCGCCATAGATCGTCCGCATCGAGAAATGCGATGAACTCTCCGTTGGCAGCGCTAAGGCCTTGGTTCCGCGCGGCAGCTGGCCCGCGATTGGGCTGCCGGATAAATTCAACCGTCTCCCCATAGGAGGCGACCACATCGGCTGTCCCGTCCGTGGAGCCGTCATCGGTGACAATCACCTGGATCGGCTTGTACGTCTGAGCGAAAATGCTGTCTAGGGTGCCGCCGATGAACCGCTCACCGTTGAACACGGGCACGATGCAGCTTACGAGTGAGTTCATACAGTGCTGGCCTCGGCGAGAATCCCACGCACACGTTTCGGAATCTCGCCGAGATCCGGCCCCAACTCCATCCAGAATGTCGGTACGCTCTCGATCATACGGGCAAGGTGATCGAAGCTGTCCCGGCCGGATTTTCCCAACGGGAGTTGCAGTACTGAGCTTGGCGCGAGTCGCAGTAGCGCCTCTGTCTTGGTCGCTGGCCGAATAATCGTCTCCTGGCCATCGCAGACGCGTGGCAAGACCAGTGCGCGGATTCTGGCGCTTGATTTGAGCTGGTTCGAAAAATGAGCTGCGAGCTGGACGACATTCTTGTCCTCTTCCGGACGTGTGCCCTTCAATGCCTGCGAATGCAGTTGCGGGAATCGCTTGAGATGATCGGGAACTACACGAGCCGTTGCGTATAGGCCGTGGCCGACGAAGGTGCCATCCGTGAGTGCCTCGAGTGCAACGTAATCGTCTGACAGATAGCTAAAGCCATCCAAGAGACAGCATAGCGAAACGGTGGATTTCCCCGCACCGCCGGGCCCGCCTAGTAGCACGGCTGACCCATCGATTGCCACCAAGCCCGCGTGTGCCATGGGTAGTCCCCGGTCCCGATGCCAAAGGAGCAACATAAGGTGCAGGGGGCTGCTATGCTCGGAGAGTGGGAGAAACGCCGCATCTGCGACCAGGCTAACGATACGGCCCTCGCGGCGATCGAATGCACTCTTGATGGATTCGCGTTCTTGAACCAGTAGGTGACCATCGGCCGAGCTGCTCATGTGCCCTCGCACCAGGGGGGAACTCCGTAACTTGCAGGGTATTCCGGTCTCTGAAGCATCCACCAAGTCGATTTTCAGATCAGGCTCTTGGATTGGCTGGTTCTCGAGCCGAAGGTGGGCGAAGGGGCGATCGAACAAATCGGCCAAGGCTAGTCCCACCACGCGAATGCGCGCCACACCACCGCCGAAAACATAGAATCGTTCGGTCAGGATCGATCGATGGGTCCGCGTTGACCGGTCAAACTCCGAGGATAGATCTGCCCAGGCACTTTCGGCTTCTCCGTCGCTCGTGCTCATACGCTCTCGTGCCCGTGGTTTGACCCACAACAGCGATCCAAGTCAGGACACATCTGCGGGTCGGTTCCAGTCGCCGATGCCCGGCATGGGTGGATCGAGGGCGAGTAACTCAGCCATGTCATCGTACCGGTTCAGGGTAGGCGACTCGTACGGAAGACGAGTTCTCTCGCCACTATGCGAGGGAGCAAAGGTGACCCCCTCAGAGACCACGATCAAACCCTCATCCAGCATCTGTTTGGTCAGGCGCTCGAGGTCCTCGCGGACCCGATCCGTGTCGACATCGTAGCGTTTGGTAAGCCAGTCTGTAATTGAATTGACGCTGCCTCCCCTTCTCGATGAGTTCCCAGACCGACGCGCCGACTTTGTCGGCACTGAAATACATGCCGGTGGTGAGGTTCATGATGATCGCCTCTCCATCGAACACCTTGGCTGCGACATGGGTATCGTTAGGTTTTAGCATATCTTCTAGTTTTTGCATGCTCCACTCCACGGACTAGACTAACAGTAGGAATCGATACCATCACTGACCCGAAGTAGCAAGCGACGTAACGGAAGGCGCGACAATTTCGTCGGACTTGGCAGCGTCACTTAGCAAATTGCGGTCCAGCTGAGCGTTTGTCGCATTTCTCCTGAGGTTATAGGATGGATCAACCAATGGAGAGCACGCAATGCAACGCAAAGCGGTCTCAGTGCCGCCGAGGCTGCCGGGACTAAGTTGTGCTCACACGAGCCTGCAATTCTTTCGGCAGTTGCAGCGCGATGGATACTCGGGTGATGGCCTGTTGTTGATCGACAAGGCGCTCATTCTTGCGTCTAAGTTGTTTGCCTGTCGCTTCCAGTATACGGGCGTACCCTTCATGGTCCACGTTATTGGCGCGGCAAGTATTTTGAGTGCGCTTCGTGCGTCGCCACACTTGGTCGCGGCCGCTTTGATCCATAATGCTTATGGGAACGGGGATTTCGGCAATGCGCGAGCGGGTGCGACCGATTGGAAGCGTGGTGAGATAAGACGGGTGCTTGGCTGGCAGGTGGAGCATTACGTGTACGAGTTTTCGGTTTTCTTGCGACTGGGGCGTGGGACATTCGCCAATCTTCCATCTTCAATCGATGGCCTGTCGATGACTGAGCGCGGGGTGCTTCTGTTGAGATTGGCCGATCTGACCGAGCACTACCGTGACCTCGGCCAGGTATACGGCGGCCGCCAGCGAGCAGCATGTGAGATGATCGAGAAGTTTGGTGCAGTATGGACCCGCCTGGCAGGCGAACTCGCCGGTCCAACATTCGCTTCGCAGTTGAACCGGCTGTTCGAGGAAACCAAGGACCGCGGAACTACCCCTCGCGCTGTGCGGGTTGACCGGGGAAAAGGGCTCCTTCTCACTGCTGCCGCAACATTATCGGCGCCGTACTTCAGTCGTGCTGCGCCAGAAAATGGGCCGGATTATGGACGCAGTAAACCGTCGCATTGTCCGGTTCCGGTGTTTGCGGCTGACTCAACCGTGAGGTATGCGCAATCAATTCTGGAGCTGTTTAATCAGGTGCATCGCGATGGTTATGACAAGTCAGACCTGCAGTTGCTTCGCGATACGTATGCCCTCGCCGTGCGTGCATTCACCGGGCTCGATTCGCCCTTCGGGTAAGCTCTTCATCGCGCATTGCGTAGGTACAGCGAGTGTCCTGCATTGCGCCGGGGCACCGCCATGTATCACCTGCGCTGGCCTCCTTCACTCTGCCTATATGCATGGTGGCTTGGCCGGATGGGGTGCGGGGGCACCCAAGGCGGCGCGAAGTGAGGTTAGAACCCTCCTCGGCGCGGAGGTCGAGGGCTTAGTCGCACGCTATGCGACCTTTGAGTGGAATCGAAGAACGATCCCGACTATCTGCCGTGCTTTGCAGGCCTACGATACGGTCGGGAAAGGAGTCGTATTGATGCGGTTGGCTAACGAGGTGGATGAGAACCTGGATGGCGGCGTGCTGTACCTGGCGAATCTGGAGCGAAAGCGCGAAACCGACAGGCCGATCGTCCCGTTACTGGTGGAGATGGCACGGCAACTGGGTTATGGGAGTCTGGGGCGCGAACTCGCCGTAGTGTTTGAGCAGACGTTGTCCGCCAGAACTTCCTGATTCGAAGCCCCAGGGGCTTCAACGTTTGGTGTCTCTTCAGGTTCCCAGATCGTGTCGGAGAAGCTTCGGCAGTCACTTGGCTGAACACACCCTACGCGCCCTGCGCCTGATTCGAGACCGTATTTGAACATTGTGGTCACAGGCGGCCTAGGCGTGCTGGCGCGCGCGTTCGTCCTCGGGCTTGTGGACTGCAGTGAAGGCATGGAACGGCACAATGTCACGGTGTTCGACAAGAGGCAGGGTCGCCTTGCCGGGCGTGCGTACCGTTGTTGGCGATCATGAGGACTTCGCGGCGGTAGCGGCTGTGGTCGCTGGCGCCGATGCCGTTCTGCACTTGTCAGCGAGTCATCTGACGCCGGGTATGAGCCCCGTGGATGTGTTCCGCTCGAACGTGTTGGGCTTATACAACGTTCACGAGGCGGCGAGAATTCATGGAGTGAAGCGGGTGGTTCACTGGAGCAGCGTGGCAGCGCTTGGGTGGTCCGGGTTCAATGAGGCCTTCATGCCGGACTACCTTCCGATCGATGAACATCACCCGCTGCGGGCGACAGACGCCTACGGGCTCTCGAAGGTTGCCGGTGAGCATATCGCGGCCGCATTCTCGGAGCGGCATGGTATGGAGACTATCGCACTACGCCATGTGTGGACTATCGGCCCATCCGCGTTGCATGCGGCTCTGGAAGGATGGTGGCAAACACGGTGGCAGATATCACGGCAAGTGGATCCACTACGCTTATCTTGACGTGCGTGATGCGGCGGTCGCCGCCCGCAGGGCCCTGGAAGTACCCGCACCCGGCCACACGGTGCTCTATCTGGCGGCTGACGACAGCTGCGCTCCGGCGCCCCTTTCGGAGCTGTTGCCAGGCTTGCGGCCCGCGGTTGCTGATATGGCCAGCCATCTCGCACGGACCCAATCCGCAATCTCAAACGCCCGCGCCAAAACGTTCCTTGGGTGGCAACCGGTCCATAGTTGGCGAACCCCGCCATCCTACGCTGCTCGCCTGCGTTTTGATGCGCAAAGGCTTGCAGCCAAAGTAGCCAAACAACTTCCGAATCCGGTGCGAAGCGGGATTCAATTCCGCCATCGAGTCAGATCCTAGTGTCCTGTCCCATAAGTTCGTTCATCACAGAGTCATTGAAATCCCACGAGCCGGCTGACTGGATCGCTGATGTCGCACACTGCATTTCCTACTCGGATTGGTAACCGATTTGACAGATGTATCCATACCTAGTGGGCCATGCGGGCAGTTCGGTTATTCACAGAGCGCCGCTGATGACCGAGGTAAGGCGCACACCGCAGGGAATGGCAGGCCCTTTCCCTGCGGTGTGCGCAACATTGGCTCATCAGCGACGCTCCCTCTGGGCCAGCCCACAAGCCACGTTGACCGCGTTCCATTCGCTGGAATTGGCGACGTCCAGTCCTGCGCTCGCGTGCCTTGCCAACCCGGCTTGTGGACTGGCTGTGGGTTACCGAACTTCCCGCATGGCCCACTAGACCGTCGGTTTCAGGTGTTCCTTAAGGTGTCAACCCAGTCGTTTCCCGCCTGAACGGCAGTTGACCTTCGGCGAGGGGCCTCGCATCCAATTCCTGAGCGTAGCGATGTCCCGCATAGACCGCATGGGCAATGGTGGCCGGGGCCAGCGCATCGCCGATGGCGGTCACCGTTTCGATGCCCGCGTCCAACCAGGCGTCTTGCTGAGTCATCAGGTCGAGCAGCAGCTGTTGCCGGGGCAGGCGTGATGTCACCAGCACCACCGAACTGGCGCTCACCGATCGTTCCCGACCGGTGAAGGTGCAGGCCAGGGTTGCGGAGTTCGCATCGACCCGCGCCAGGGCGTGAAACGGTATAATCTCCACGCCTTTGTTCAACAGCCGGGTCTGGATGAACCCCTGCTCCAAGGTGTTGCGGGTCCAGGTGGAGGCCTCGGCGGCGGGTGTTGCATAGATCACTTTCAGCCCGATATCGGCCAGTTTCTCGGCCACCACCCCAGCCATGTAGTAGTGATCGTCGTCCCAGATCAGCACCGGGCCCTTCTCTGGCAAGCTAACGTCCAGTATGTCGTCTGGGGTAAAGATGCGGGCGGATTCCGCAATCGGGATGGGTTGGGTCCAGTGGTGGCCGACGCCGTCTGAACGCCAGCGGGCGCCGGTGGCCACCACCACTCTGGGCACCCCCAGTTCCAGTACCTGAGACGCATCGAGCGCATTGTCGGGAAAGATTGCCACGCCGGGCAATTTGCGCAGCTGGAGTTCCCGATAGTCCTTGACCCGACGCCATGCGGACAGACCGGGCAGACGGCACTCGCGCACCACCCGGCCGCCCAGTTCGGTACCGGCCTCCGCCAGGGTAACCTCATAGCCGCGCTTGCCCAGCGCCAGGGCGGCTTCCAGTCCGGCCGGTCCGGCACCGACGATCAAGACCGGTTTGTCGCTTTCCCGCGCCCGGATCCGTTCGGGGTGCCAGCCCTTGCGCCATTCCTCACCCATGGTGGGATTCTGGGTGCAGCGTATCGGCGACATGGTGAAGTCACCGGACACGCAGATATTGCAGCCGATGCATTCGCGGATATCCTCCACACGTCCGTGTTTGATTTTGTCCGGTAAGAACGGATCGGCGATGGACGGGCGGGCGGCACCGATCAGATCGACGATGCCTTTATTGATGATGGACACCATGCGGTCCACCGAGGTGTATCGCCCGACACCCACCACCGGACGGTTGGTGAGTTTTTTCACGCCGGCGATAAACGGCTCCTCGTGACCTTCTTCGGCGAAGCGTGAGGTCATGGAGTCGTTTTCCCACCCTGACAGGGTCACGTCCCAAAGGTCGGGCAGATCGCCGATGGTCCCGATCATGTCCTCCACCTCGGCCCGCTCAAGTCCCTCCGGGCCCAGGAGTTCATCCAGTGAGATCCGCACCGGCACCGCGCAGGAATCGCCGACGGCATCCCGGGTGTCTTCGATCACCTCCCGCAGCAATCGCACCCGATTCTCCATCGATCCGCCGTATTCGTCGCTGCGTTGGTTGTAGCGCCGAGACATGAAATGCTGGAGCAGGCTGAGACCGTGGGCGGCATAGACATAGATCAGGTCGTAGCCTGCGGTTCTGGCCCGCAGGGCGGCGGCCCGGTGCCATTGGCGGAAATTGCGAATATCGCGTTTGTCCATGGCTCGGGCCTGCACCGGGTGGTACTGGAAAGTCGCAACCGGCAGGGCGGTTGGGCCCATGGGTACTTCCCGGGACCAGAGATTCGGCGCGTCGGCGCCGTTGTGGCAGAGTTCGATGCCGGCAAGCGCACCGTGTTCGTGTATCCGCTCGGCGGTGAGCGCCAGGGCCGGAATGTCCTGATCGTCCCAGATGCGCAGTTCGATGTAGGGCGTGATGTCGCCGCTGGGGTGTATTTCCACTTCCTCGGTGCACACCACGCCCCAACCGCCCTCGGCCTTTACCCCGCGCATGTGGGCCAGCGCGGTCGGGTCGCGATAGCCCATGCCGTTGCAGTGGGGGACCTGGAAGAAGCGGTTCTTTGTGGTTTTGGGGCCGATGCGTACCGGTTCGAACAGAACGTCGTAGCGGCTGTCCCGCTGAGTCTGTGGCTGCTCAGACATCCTCGAAACCCTGCAATACGTTAACCGTGTTGACACCGATTTGGGCGACGGCGTATCCACCCTCCATCACAAACAGCGTGGGCAGGCCCAGCCCAGCAATGCGGCGACCGTAGTCGGTGAAGTCTTCCGAGCGCAGGCGGAAGAATGAAATCGGGTCGTCCTTGAAGGTATCAACCCCCAGGGACACCACCAGCGCGTCAGGTGCATAACGCGCGATTCTGGCCAGGGCGTCTTCCAGGGCTTTTGACCAGGCGCCATAGTCCGCCCCGGGCGGCAGAGGATAGTTCACGTTGAAACCCGCGCCCGGCCCGGCGCCGGTTTCGTCGGCGCCGCCCAGGAAGTACGGGAACGCGTCGTCCGGGTCACCGTGCAAAGACAGAAACAGCACATCGGGGCGATGATAGAACACGGATTGCGTGCCGTTGCCGTGGTGAAAATCCACATCCAACAAGGCGACGCGTTCAGCGCCGCCATCGAGAAAGGCCTGGGCCGCAATGGCGGCGTTATTCAAAAAACAGTAGCCGCCAAACATATCCGCCGCGGCATGGTGCCCGGGCGGGCGGCACAGGGCGAAGGCAGCTTGCTCGCCCTCAGCCACCAGGCTTTGGGCCGTCAGCGCCACATCGGCGGCGGCCTGGGCCGCTTCCCAGGTGCCCTCGCTGATGGCGGTTTCCGAGGCCAGGCAGTAATAGCCGATACGGCCGTCGATCTCCCTGGGCGGCACTGCCCGGGTAAGGCGACGCGAAGGCCAGCAGGTTGCAATGGCCTCGCCCTTGTAGCCCGCGGCTTTCCAATCGCGCCAACAGGTGGCGAGAAAATCGACATAGTGCCGATCGTGCACCCGCAACACCGGCGCCAGTCCATGGGACTCGGGACCCAGAACTTCGCCTAGTCCGGTCTTTCGGATGCGTTCCAGTACATACTCTGCCCGGACCGGGCTTTCGAAGGGCGGCACCAGTTCACCACCGCAGAGCTCGGTGCGGGCGTCTCGCAGTTTATGCTTATCGGTGTAAATGCTTTTCATGGTCTAAGTCCCTGGGTTGATCGCGTCAGCTCGGGGGCCGCATGGCCCACTCGGCGGATCACGTTGCCTTTGTTCGTAGCATCGGTTTGATCAGGCCGGTGGAGATGCCGGTCCCCAGCAGCACCACCGCGCCACCCAATGCCATTTGCAGGGTCAGGGCTTCGTCCAGAAACCCATATCCCCAGACCACGGCAAAAACCGGGACCAGAAATGTCACGGTAATGGCTTTGGCCGGCCCAACATGTGCGATCAGCCGGAAATACAACATATAGGCAATGCCGGTGGAGGCAATGCCCATGACCACCACGGTAACCCATGCCCGGGCGGACACGGCCTGCTCCGGCCAGGTCCAAAGCGCCAGGGGCAGCAGTGCGAGTGCCGCACCGATCTGGCTCCCGGTGGCGATAACCAAAGGATCGACCGCCGACAGGTGTTCGCGGGTGTAATTCGCCGCAATGCCGTAGGACAGGGATGCACCCAGTCCGGCCAGAATCGCCAGTCCCGCGCCGTCAGTCGTCAGAGAGACCCGGCCCCACACCAGTACAACCACGCCGACAAAGCCGAGGCCAAGACCGAATATTCGCCATCCGGACAGTCTCGTTCCCAGCCATACGAATGCCACTACCGCGGCCCAAAGAGGGGAGGTGGCGTTGAGGATCGCGGCGAAACCTGCGGTCACGAACAGGGTCGCGTAGGCCAGAAGGCAAAAGGGCAGGGCGGAATTGGCCACCCCAACAACAAAAAGACCGCCCTTTCGTTCGCCGAGCCGTCTGAGCTTGTCCGACACCGTCAGCACCACGAGTAGAAACGCGGCTGCAATGGCGACCCGCAACTCGATCAACGGAATCGGGCCAAACTCCGGGGCGGCCACACGCATAAACAGGAATGCGCCACCCCACAATGCGGCCAGCGCGATCAGTTCAACGACATCCCGTGGGCGCATATCGTATGTTTGCCTATTGTCACTTGCTTAGGGAAGGTCGATTCCGAAGCCACGAAGACAGCAAATCAGACCCGGCGATGGTTCGCCACCCGTTTCCTGCGGTCGTCTTCGTGCTCGAACCCGAAGCGCCGCCTTGGCTCAGTCCAGCAGCGCATCCTCCAGCGGATAGGTGGACAGCAATTCGCAGCCTCACTCCGTCACGCGCGCCTGCTGCTCCGGCTTGACCCGGTCATGCGCCGGCCACCTGGGAACGCCCGAGTTCTACCCAAGGACGGGTGAACAGGCACCATCAACGGCCCGATTCCGGGCAGATCTAAAGATGCCTTGGGACGGGACACTAGCGCGACCGGCAGTTCGCCAGAGGGCCATCGACAAAGTCGACGATCTCCGGTTCCATGTCCCGGTTCGGCACGGGTTCAGGGCCGAAGTACCCATAGTCATCACGACCGCGTACCAGGCTGGCGGAATTCATGTCGCCGCGTTGTCGAACATGCGGTGCGACGTAGCGCACGGCATAGCCGTAGCGCCGTTCGGGCGACTTGTTGGGAGGTGAACCGTGCAGTATTTTTACGTGATGTAACGACATCTCCCCCACATCGAGCAGCAGGTCCACAGCCGCATTTTCGTCCACCTCGGTTGCCAGCTCCTCATGGGTGAAGAGCATATTGTGGCTGCCGGTGGGGGAGGCACGGTGCGGCAAAGGCGGAAGACGATGACTACCCGGGATCACCCGCATGGCTCCATTTTTCCGGGTCGATGGGGCGAGTGCGATCCAGGCGCTGACCACATCGTCCGGCTCCAGACCCCAATAATAGGCGTCCTGATGCCAGGCAATGAAACCCGGGTCCCGCGGTTCCTTGATAAACAGACTGGAACCCCAGACCAGGATGTTTGGGCCGAGTATGGATTCAACTGCATCGAGGATGCGCGGCTCCGCGACCAGATCATAAAGCGCCCGACATTTGAGGTGGCCTTTGTTACGAATGACCTGGCCCGCGACCAGTTTGTGCCGGGTTTCGAAGTCCGTGATCGCGTGCCGGTAGCGCGCTGCTTCAGGTGGCGCCAACGCTTGCAGGGGCGCCACGAAGCCCTGGCAACGATAGGTATCCACCTGCTGAGATGACAATGATCCGACCATTGAACGATGCTCCTCAATACTGATTTGCCGGTGCTTCGATCCCAATGGGATACGACACTATCAGCCGGCGGCCCCCAGTTACGAGTCGATCGTCCCGATCCCTATTATCTTCCCGGCATGAGTCCTTCGGCGCGCCAACGATCGAGCGACCCATCAATGCTGCACTGACCACGACCCGTCCGCGGCCGGATTCTTGCAATTGAGACCTTCTGATCTGCTCTCACCGCAGTACACTGTCTTCCCCAGGTCGCAGATTTATACCGCAGACCAGGGTGTCGCGATCAGTGGCAGGACCTGTAACGATTGAGTTGTGCGGTTCATACCCAACAGGCCAATACATGGTCGGATCGGATGCACTTCCCAATGAATCGAACCAATACACAGCAATCGCCGTTGCCGCCTGGCGATCTCGATCAGCTACTTGAACTCGAGCAGGCCGACCGCAGCTATCTGCTACGTGCAACAGAGGCCTACGGTCCGATATTTAAAGCACTGAGCGGAAGTCACCTCTGCGTGTGCGTTGTCGGACTCGGACTGGGGCGTCAGTTCCTGCAAGAACATGGCGAGGCGCTGCGACCGGTTACCCTTGAGCTGGAATCCCTTTTTCCCTTGGGGTTCATGCGCCAGATGCGCGGGGCGGTACACCAGAAGTATCGGGGAATCGTGGTGAAAGCCGTCCGTAGCTGTGATTCCCTATGGGACCCGGATTTCTACTCGACGCTGGTTGCCAGCCATCTTCAAGACTACATGCAAACCCAAGACACGCATCGCCGACCGTCGAGGGCCTATGTTGTCACGCTGACCGATCTGGTGACGTCCATGCTGATCCATGTGTTCTTCGGCGCCAGGCCGGGATCGCCGTTGCATGGAGAACTGATTCAAGGCTTCAAGGCCCTGGGGCCGTTTGGGCTCTCCTGGACGATCGGACCGAAACAGACCGCGGCGTTCGCCCGGCTGCGATCGGCCCTGCTCGAGCACCACTGGAACCTGGATGACGGCTTGACCGGACGAATCGTCGAGGCCGACGGCTTGGACGAAACCATGCTGGGTAATCTCATCTACATGGTTGAGATGGGGCGCTTCGATATGGCGGGTTACTTCCGCTGGCTGACTTGGCATGGTGCCCACAACCCGGACCGCCTGGAGGCAATCAGCCGCGACCCGACAGAGACGGTGGAATCAGGCCGCTCCATGGCCCAGGCCTTTGCATTGGAAACCTTGCGCATGGACCAGAGTGAGCGTCTGCTGCGCAAGGTGGAACAGGACATCGTGTTCCACGGCTTTCGTATTCCGGAAACGTCCACTGTCCGCATTTGTCTGTGGGAAGCGCACAAGTCTTCTCAGGCATTTCCGGAGCCGCTGGCCTTCAATCCCGACCGGTTTCTGAGTGACGCCCCATCCGGGGAGTCCTTCTCCCCATTTGGCCTTGACCGACATCGGTGTCCCCTCTCCGACGTGGCTATAAAGTTGGCCTGCGCTTTCATCACCACACTGGCGATGCAGTACCGACTCGAGCTGGCTGCGGACGGTCCAGCGGTCCGGGGGCCCTACCATTGGGAGCCCGCCACCCGATTTGCTGTCCGATTGTTGCCCCGGGATTAGGGCCTGTTAACACTATGCGGAGACCCAGCGTTAGCTCTCAAACCGGGCAATGCAGCGTTGCACATCGCTTATTTGGAATAATCAAACTGCGCGCAGAGCGTTAACAGGCCCTAGTCATGATCGATCTGTTGGACCACAACCTCTTCCAGTTATTTTCGCAACAGGCGGCGGCCACGCCGGATGCGGTGGCGATCGTCGCTGAGATCGAAGTGACCTACGCCCAGCTTGCCAGGCGCACAGATGAGATTGCCTGTTTTCTCAGTGAGCGGGGGCTCGCCGAGGAAGAAGCCGTCGGCGTGGTGATGACGCGCTCGCCTGACATGATCGCCAGCCTCCTGGCCATTCTGAAAGCCGGTGGCGCCTATGTGCCCTGTGACCCCGAGCACCCCGCTGAACGCACATTCCGCATGCTCAGTATCGCACAGTGCAAGACTGTCCTATCCGATGGATCCACGACCCGGATGTTTGCAGATTTCAAAGGGCAGATAGACGTCTTGCCCGTCGAGGACATCGCTCCGCTAGTGGGCGATGCCTTAGTCAATGTACCGGCACCCGGCGGATCGCGCCTAGCCTACATTCTGTTTACATCCGGTAGTACCGGCCGTCCCAAGGGCGTTGAAGTCGAGCATCGAAGCCTGGTCAATCTGCTGCTGGCCACCCGAGACCTCATTGGTTTCACCTCCAGCGACCGTTTTCTGGCCACATCGACTGTCACCTTTGATATCTCGGTCGCGGAGATGTTTTTGCCGCTGATCACAGGGGGCAGCCTCGTGCTTCGTGACCGGGCGCTTCTGCTCGAGCCACGGAGACTCATCGAGCAGATTCTTGAACATCGGGTGAGCGTGATGCAGACCGGTCCTTCGGTATGGGGGATCGTGCTGGAAAGGGCGAATGAATTGCCCAGGTTACGGGTGGCGATCAGCACTGGAGAGGCCATTGCGACCGAGCTTGCCCAGCGCCTGCCAACGGTTGCGGATCAGGTGTGGAATCTCTACGGACCGACCGAAACCACCGTGTGGGCGACCGGCCACCGCCTGGTTCGGGACAGCGCCGGCGAACATTCGCTCGCCACATCGTCCGCACCGATCGGCACCGCCTTTGCCAACACACACACGTTGGTTGCGGACGATATGGGTCTCCCGGTCGCAGATGGTGAACGCGGCGAGTTATGGGTCGCTGGCGCGGGCGTCGCCCGTGGTTATCGCGACAACCCGGCTCTGACCAAGAGTCGATTCGTGCTGGGGTCTGGCGGAAGGCGATACTATCGAACCGGCGATGTGGTGACCCGGATCGACGGAACACTCCATTACTTCGGGCGCAATGATGACCAGGTACAGATTCATGGCGTTCGTGTCGAACCGCGGGAGGTCGAAGCCGCCGTTCTAGAGGAGCCAGCCGTTAATAAGGTGGCCGCGACCTGGTACCAATCGCCCCGGGGAGATAAATCCATTGGCGCGGCGGTGGTGCTCAAACCCGGCGCCGCGCTGACGAGTGCAGAACTCTGGCAAGGACTGAATGCACGCTTGCCATCGCAGATGGTGCCCACCCGATTCGTTTTCCCGAAATCGATCCCATTGACTTCCAGCGGCAAAGTTGACCGCACAGCCATCCGCTCTGAGCTGCGAACCAACGCCCCTGAATCCCATGCCGCCTCGGACACCGATCCGCAATCCGACACAGAGCGGGTGTTGATCGAGATCCTGCAGGATCTGCTTTGCGTCGATCAGGTGCGCCCGGACGACCTGTTCATTCAGATCGGAGGCGAATCGCTCACCGCGTTTCGACTTCGACTCGAGATCGAGGACGCATTTGAGGTGGATCTACAGCCGGTCGAAATTTTCGATCTCACCGCGCGGGAAATGGCCGCGCATATTGACGAACTGCAGGGCGATAAGGCCAGGCTACGGACCGTGTGAAGGACGAGAGGGCCAGTGTAATGCTGCCCTGGGGAAGGTCTGAACAATTGATACGAATCGGGTTTCGGTCCACAAGGGCGCAGATGCGAGGCTCCCGGCGCAGCGCCATAGTCATTCTGTGGCCAAGCCGGGAAACGCGGCAGATGTGCCCTTGTGGGCGAAACCCCGGAGGGGCCAGGTCTTTGCGCCCCTCGTACCGCGTTGCACCTCGCTTATTGGCAACTCACCTATTCGCCTTGGGCCAACTTCGCTCGGTGCGCCTTGTACGAGGGAGCGCAAAGACGCCGGCGTGATCGCAGCAATTGTTCCGACCTTCCCTAGTGGGCGCGCTGGTTGCGGCTTTAAATGCAGATGAGTCCATCGGCGTTGCGAGTTCCCTGCCTGGTGCGCGTACAAACACAAAACAGAGCGGCACACTTTTTCTCACCGCAGCCTGGATCGCGTTGGCCTGGGACTTGAGCGCATTGCGGTTCCAATCTCTGTCTCGCCCGAACATGTGCACGCATATAAGTACCGTATCCCGGCGTCGATTGAGCTCACCAAAGTGATCGCCGTCTATGAAATCACCCAAGCTCAGCGCCTTGTATCTGAGCGCACGAATACTGCGATCGTCTGGAGGGATGAATGGCTCAACACGATGCGCCGGCCATGTCGGCAGTATCACCACGGCACCGTCCGAACTCTCTAGCAGCTTCTCTGTCACTCGGGTTGCACTGCCAAGATCACTTGCACAGCTCTTAGCTTAGCGGATCGATCGGATATGGCGGTGCCGCAGACCGTTCCCTTTCTACCGCGCAGACTCCTAGTGTCCCGTCCCATAAGTTCGTAGCGTTTCAGAGCGGTTCTCGCCTTGCTGAAATGCAACGAAGTTATGAGGCAGGGTACTGGTTCTGAATCAATCGAACGGTAGTGATTGATCGATGTCATGTCCGGGCGCCCCGGCATTCACTATCCTGTGCATAGGAGAGGGCAGGCCTCGCAATTGCAAACGGCAAGGTGAAACCAATGAAAAGGAACGATACCTGGGTTCTGGTTGCGGATGCGTCCCGCGCCCGTTTGTTCCGGATTGGGGATGACCATCACCTGGTGCCCGCCTACGCCCATGACATCGTTGGCAGCGATCTTCAGAGCCGGGAGATGGGTAGTGACCGCCCAGGACGGATGTACGATCGTAAAGGCGGTGGGCGCCACGCGGCGGAGCCTCCGACAGACCCTAAACGCCATGCCAAGTTCGAACTGGCGCACGGAGTGGCAGCAATTCTTGATGCAGAACGCAAGAAGAATGCATTCGAACAGCTCGTTGTCGTTGCTCCCCCCCAGTTTTTGGGTGATCTGCGCGCGTCCATGCCGGACCATTTGAAACACCTTATCGTCAGGGAGATCAACAAGGATTTATCGGCGCTTTCCGCACTCGATTTGGAGGCCCAGCTAGCCGGGTTGCTACCGAGTTCTTGAGGGTGAGGGCTGCATGAAGCGTGCTCCCATATCGCGAAACGTCGCGGGCATGGAGTTGTCCGCGATCAAAGACATGGCGATGCGCAGCGCACGGGTCGGTGGCGCGGCATCCCTGGCTTGGGGCGTACCCTCGTTTCGGACCCCCGAGCATATGCGCCGGGCCGTTACCGAGGGGCTGGCAAACGACCCCGAGATTGGTAAATACGCTCTGCCGGATGGGTTGCCGGTGCTACGGGAAGCCGTCGCACAAAGCCATTTAAACGCCTGCGGAGTGCAAGTTGATCCGGACCAGAACGTCATGATTACCTGCGGCAACATGCAGGGCCTCAACTCGCTTTTTCATGTACTGCTGGATCCGGGCAACGAGATCATCCTGACTGATCCGGGCTTCGCCTCGCATGTTCAGCAGATTGCGATGTGTGGCGGAAAGCCCGTCTTCTGGCCGTTGGACGAAGCCGATGGCTGGCGGCTTGATCTCAATGCGCTAGCTGGCCTTATTACCGAGCAGACAAAGGGGATCGTTCTCGTTTCTCCGTCCAACCCGACAGGCCGGATATTCTCGGAATCAGAGTTACGACAGGTGGGCGAAATTGCGCGAGAAAAGGGTCTCTATGTCCTGTTGGACGACCCCTATTCGCACTTCACCTATGAAAACCGCTCACGTCACTTCAACCTCGCCTCGGTTGCTGAGTTCAGGGACAATATTGCGTACCTGTTCACCTTCTCAAAGTGTCACGCCATGAGCGGGTGGCGGCTCGGTTACATGATCCTGCCGGAATGCCTGAAGCGCGAGGTATTGAAGGTGCATGACGCGACGATCATTTGCACCCCCCGGGTTTCGCAAGTTGCGGGTCTTGCAGCGTTGACGGGTGATACGGCGCACCTTGCCGAGTACGAACGTATTCTCTCAGGCCGGCGTGACCTGATCTGCGAGCGTTTGTCACAGCTGCCCGATGTCTTTGAGTTCATTAAGCCGGAAGGCGCCTATTATGTGTTTCCCCGGATCGTCGCGGACCATGATGATTCCTACGGTTTCTCCATCCGGCTACTTGAACAGGCTCGCGTAACTGTCACCCCTGGCCGCGCCTTCGGACCCTCCGGCGAACATCATGTCCGCATGGCCTATTGTGTCCCCGACGAAACTATCAATAGGGCATTCGACCGCATAGAGAAGTACTTTCGCGGCGGTTGAGGCTGCAACCTGGGGCGCTTCTGTCGCCTATGTACTGAGGACTATGAGTCGCCGCCGTTCCGGGAACTTGGCACGACGCTACGGAGGGTCTGATCTTTTCGCGTTGCACGCGAGCAATCAGGTGCCTCCCTGGTCCACTCGATGCAGTCCGAATCTCCGATCGTCTTTTGAGAAATCCACGAATTGTGAGTAGCCACGGTCACGCCCATACTCAATTCCCAGATCTGGGTTAAGTCTGAGCCAGAATTGCCCTGCGACGCCTTGCGATCTGTTCGCTTTGGCCCGTTTGGATCGTGTGTGCCACTTTGGCCGAGTTCCACTCATCTGAGGGAGATCAGCTACGTCCAGCCTTCTGGTCTACGAAACCTTCACGACCGACGAATTTGGCCAGTGCCGATATCCCGGAACCACGGTGACTGAGAATCTTGTTTTGCAACGCCATCTGAAAACGCCAGAATCAGGCCCCCGGCAGGGCGTGGAAATCGAAATACCCGGCTATCGGCTTCTTCGGCTCATCGCCCAAGGTGGCATGGCTTCGGTATACCTCGCCGTACAGGAATCGCTGGATCGCCAGGTCGCTCTGAAGCTGCTTAGGAAGCGTGATTTTCGCGCCGAGACGGAGCGGTTTCTCAATGAGGGTAGAATCATCTCTTCCCTCAACCATCGGAATATCATCACCATTCACGATATTGGTGTGGTGGACGAGCGTCCGTACATTTCCATGGAGTTTCTCAAGGGGGGCGATCTCCAGCATCGAATCAAGGCCGGTATTGAGCCCAGCGCCGCGCTTGATATCGTAAGAGCGATTGCCCGGTGTTTGGCGTTTGTCCATGCCCATGGCATCGTTCATCGCGATATCAAACCGGGAAACATACTCTTCCACGAAGATGGAACGCCGATACTGACGGATTTTGGGATCGCCAAAGAGCTAAAGACCGACAACTCACTGACGCTGGATGGGTCCGCGCTGGGGAGTCCCGATTACCTGAGCCCTGAGCAGGCGCAGGGCAGGCCGCTCGACGGGCGCGCCGATATTTACAGTCTCGGCGTTGTGCTTTATGAGATGTTGGCGGGCGAACGGCCGTATCGGGGCGATTCCCCCATCGAGGTCATGTTGGCGCATTTGGCGGAACCGGTGCCGCAGCTTTCCGGGGTGAATCGACCTTACCAAGATCTCCTCGATCGGATGATGGCGAAAAAGGCGGAGCAACGGTTTGCCTCAGCGCAGGCGCTTCTTGCCTGCCTGGAGAAGACGGGTACTGAAGGATATCCGGACACCGTGGCTTTGCCTGCACCCGGATTTTTCTCGCGACGGCGTTTAGAGATACCGCGGGGTTATCCGCGCCGGATATGGGGTTCCGCCGCGGCGGGCGCGTTGGTGATCGCTTTGGGTTTGGCGATTGCCGCGGTCACTCGATCCTCAACCTCTGTGGAAACCACCACAACCCGCCTTTCGGAGGTCACGCCCACTGCTGCCCAGGCGTTGAACTCGAAGGCGAAACCGGACAGTGTCAAAGACGTAGTGACAATGCCGGCCTCATCCGTCGCCAAAACAACCCCGCCGGTACAGGATGCCTCTGTTGGAAGCCCGGCTGAGTCCCAAGGGTCTGGCAGTGTGAAGACAGCGCAGACAGCGCTCCATCCCGCCAAGATGGCGGAATCCGACAGGATTCCGGATGATCCCCGTCAACAGGAGCTCGATCAGTTCCTGAACTCTGCATCCGCAGCCCTGGCCGACTACCGCCTGACCGTACCTCAGGGGAACAATGCGCATTTTTACCTGCTTCGTGCGTTGGAACTGGCGCCGGACAACACGCAAGCCAAGCAAGGCATTGCCGACGTTGCCAATGCCTACGCTGACCTGGTAGAGGGTGCACTGGACAAGTTCGCGTACAGCGATGCAAAGCGCTATCTCAGCCGCGGTCTCTCCGTGCAGCCGGACAATCGGCGGCTGCTTGGGCTCCGGGAGAGCACCGAAGCGCACAAGGACGCACCCACACGCCTGGTCAAGAAGATCAAGGCATGGTTTTGACGCCGTCGCAAGCAACCGGTGTCCAACATCGATCCCTGTCAACAGCGTGTATGGGTTGGTGCCACCCACTGTGAGCCTCGCCAGCAAGGACCGGGCTGCTCTGAGGATCCAATTCCATAAGCCCCGGTTCAATACCAGCGATGGGCTGAGCACCTATGCCGAGGACTGTCACCCGCCAGCCGCACAGGTCAAGCAGGATCTGGTGTTGCGTTCGGTTGAGTCCGTGCCGGCACGTGGCGATCGACCCTGAGTGTCACCCAAGTGACTTTCCGCAGAGAGCCTCCTTGATCTTCTCTGCCGTTTGATCTGCCGCTGCAGATGGCATGCCCATGGACTTGGCGAATATTCCGGTGGCGATGCCGCCCGGTGAGATGGAGTTGACCCGCACGCCGTCTTCGCCCAGTTCCATCGCAGCGCACCGCGTCAGATGGATTACGGCGGCCTTGGCGACGCCGTAGATTACCGAGGAGGAGTACCCCGTGCGGTGGCCGGCAACCGACCCCAGGTTTATGATGCTGCCACTGCCTTGGGCGCGCATCACCGGCGCGGCGTATTTGATGTGCGCCAGAGTGCCGCGCAGGTGCACGGCGATGGTGGTGTCGAATCCGTCCAGGGGCAGATCCTCGATGCGCCCAACCGGCGCGGGTCCGCCCGCATTGTTGACCAGGATGTCGAGTCGGCCATATCTGCCGGTGGCTTCGCCGATACTGCGTTTTGCATCGTCTTCCTGCGCGACATCGGCTTCGACGAAGTTGGCCCCGCTTTTGGCTGCGACTTCGGCGCCCAGTGCTGCGCGGCGGCCGGTAAAAACGACTCTGGCGCCTTCCTGGATAAACCGTTCAACCATGCGACGGCCGATGCCGCTGGTGCCACCGGTAACCACGGCGACCTTGCCTTCGAGTCTCATTGCGCTACTCCCGTTGTCTGTCGTGTCATTTGTTGACCAACACACAATGCATTCGACCCAGTCGATTGGGAAGACCGAGACCGAAACCCGGCTACGGCGCCGGTTCGACCGCTTGCGGCGGCGTCCGCCAGGATGGTGGGGGAGCACGTTTCAACTCGCGCACCCGTTGTGCTGCGCCCGTGCCGTGGCGGAACGCTGGTCCCAAGCTATTCTTCACAGTGTGGGTACATCGCGGCGGTGCAGGCTCCAATGAGCGGAGAACAGCGATCCAGAGCGAGGATGGCGCGCATTCTTATGGCGCTCGTTTTCCTGGCCGTGCCGATCCGAACCGCGTTGACTGCCGATCCCACATTCTCCAGTGGGGCGCTGGACGGGATGAGCTTCGTCGGAAAGTTGGGCCCGGCTGGGAAGCCCCTGGACCGGGACGATACGGTCTATTTTCGCGATGGACAGTTCTGGTCGATGGGCTGCGTGCGTTGCGGCTTTCAGCCCGGTGCCTACTATGTCCGCAGTGCCAATGGCGGTATCGAGTTTCAGGGGGTTCTGGAAAGCATCGAGCGCGGACGACTCAGCTACAGCGGCACGGTTAGCGATGGTCGGGTCAGTGCCCGGATAAACTGGCGTAAGGACCGCTGGTACTGGTCGATAGACAAGGCGTTTTGGTTCGAGGGTACGCTCGAAGAGGGTATCGAGGCCTCATCCGCCGAGCAGGCGGCCAGGCTTGCGGCGGTTGCCGATTCGGCCCCTCAAGACTGCCGCCTGTGAATCCCAGCCGGATCCTGTTGTTGGCCGCCCTGTACCTGGGTTTGATTTTCGGCGGCGCCTTTATCGGCCAGCAGCTAACCGACCTGGTTGCCTTCGACATACGTCCCTCCAATGAGCCCGAGGTGCACGGGGCGATCATGACCTGCACCGCAGCTTACATCCTGGCGTCGGCTATTCCGTTCGTGCCCGGCGCGGAAATCGGCCTTGGAATGATGTTGCTGCTGGGCCCGCGCATCGCGGTGCTGGTTTACGGCAGTATGGTAGCCGCGCTGATGATCGCCTACCTGATTGGGCGTCTCATTCCCCCTGCTGCGACGGCCCGGGCGTTTGCCGTCCTTGGATTACGCCGGGCCCGCGACCTGTCGCTGGATCTGGCGCCCCTCGATACTGGCGCCCGCCTCAGGCTGCTCACGGCGCGCGCGCCGCGGCGCATCGTTCCGTTTCTGCTGCGCCACCGGTATCTGGCATTGGCGCTGGCGTTCAATCTGCCCGGCAACACCCTGTTGGGCGGCGGCGGTGGAATCGCCCTCGCGGCGGGTCTGACCGGACTGTATTCCCCCGGCGGATATGCTCTAACCGTGGTCCTGGCGGTCCTGCCGGTGCCTCTGATGATCTTCCTCACCGGTCACCATCCCTGAGTTGGTTGCCAGGCCGAAGACGATGTGCCGCCGAGGCGCGCTCTGCGGTCATCGGGTACAACGTGTGGGCTGAAAGTTCGCACTGCCACGAGCAGGAATCGAACGGGTCGAGGACGGGCGAATTTCGAATGGCGGCTGTGTGCCAGCGCCCATGGGTGAGCGCAAAGAGCCTCGCTCGTTTCCAGTGAGCCGTGGTTTGGATGGCTCTGTCGCTCAGCTGCTGCAAACCGCGTTTTCGCGTAGCGCGATACTCCCGGGAGAACCTGATGGCCGTCGTCTATAGGGCATTCATTTCCTACAGCCATCGTGACGCCCGATTCGCCCGTCGGTTTCATGCCGATCTCGAAGCCTGGCGGGTCGATCGAGCACTGGTCGGACGTGAGACACCGCTCGGCCCCGTGCCCCGCACAGTGCGCCCGATATTTCGAGACCGGGAAGACTTTGCCGGTGGTCGGACGGTCGGTGATGCGACGCGGGATGCCCTGGCGGCGTCGACTTTTATGATTGTGCTGTGCTCGCCCGATGCGGCGGACAGCGACTACGTCAACGAGGAGATTCGGGTCTTCAAGTCGATGGGGCGGGCCGATCGAATCATCCCCGTCATTGTTTCGGGCGAACCCGGCGACCCGGAAAGGGAGTGTTTTCCCAAGACGTTGACCCGTGAGGTTGGCGCCGACGGAACTCTCACAGGGCAGTTGGTCGAGCCGCTTGCCGCCGACGCCCGTGAGCAGGGCGATGGTCGAAGAAGGGCACTGGTCAAAGTCGTTGCCGGGCTGCTTGGCGTTCCATTTGACGAACTCGCCAAGCGGGCCGAACGAGCCCAACGCCGCCGCACCCGAATCACCTCCGCGATTGCGGGCATCATGTTCGTGCTTGCCGTATCTGCGGGCGGGTTCGCGTGGCTCTCGGAGACGCGACGGGTGGTGGCCGAGCGCAACTATACCGCCGCGCTGGACGCGGCCGATTCCCTGCTGGGTGAAGTGGGCAAGGAGCTGATCAGCGTCGAGGGGATACAGCTGGAGACGGTCAAGCGTGTCATTGGCCGGGCTACGTCGATATTTGATCAGCTGGCCGTCTCATTGCCGGATGAACCGCAACTCAAGCTCAGGAAGATACCCGTGATGCTTGTTTTCGCCGAGGCGCTTGCCGCCAAGGGTGATCTAGCGGGGTCCATCGAGACCTTGCGCGAAGCGGAGGTTGCGGCGCAGACCGTCGTCCTTCAGCGATCCAGCGATGAGGGCAGTCGTGCGCTGTTGGCGATGGTTCGTTGGCGGCTCGGCGTGAATCTGGCGGCGTCGGGCGACGGGGTTGCCGCCATGGATTCACTGTTGGCGGCTGTCTCTTCCCTCGAGTCTGTGCGTATGCATTTTGCGAACGACGAGAACACTCAGGTGGAGCTGGCCAGCGCGACGATACTGTTGTCAATGCTGCTGGCCGACGAAGGGCGCTTGGATGAGGCAGCACGCTACGCGTCGGCGGGGGTTGATATCTTCAACACTCTGGTGCTTGCCCACCCTGCCAATTGGCACTATCCGATAATGCTTGCGACCGCCCGAAGCTCGGACGCTCAACTTTTGCACGTTCAGGGCGAGCTGGACGCGGCTGCTGCGGTTCTGAAAGACACTGAGCACTCGCTTCAGACTGAACTGCAAGCGAGGCCAGATCTGCCACCGTTGCGCAAGATGCTCGCCAATGTGCAGGTGACGCGTGCAAGCGTGCTTGAGGAACTCGGCCTGGCAGAGGAAGCACATGCGGCGCGGCAGCGCTCGCAAGCGAATCACCGCCACCTTGCGAGCGCGGATGCCGAGGACCGCGATGCGCAGCGCGAGCAGGCGGATGACAAGGCCGATGCCGCCAAAGCGCTGGCGCACGATGGGGCAACGATGGACGCCGCGGCGATGTTCGAGGAGAGCATTGCCACACTGGAGGAAATGCGTTCTCAGTTTCCTGATGACTGGAAGGTCGAGACCTCGCTGCAATTGGCGCTGTCTAGCGCGGCCGAAACGCTTGGCGACGGCGGCCTCTATCAACCCGCGGAAGCCGCGGCGCGACGCCTGCTGGAACTTCGAGAAGCGGAGCATGGTGTGGCCCCGACTGACCGCGAGGCCATGGAGTCGGTGTCGTGGGCTCTTCATTTGCTCGCTCGAGCGACCGAAGGCAATGGCGCATGGGAAGAAGCTCTGACACTTCGCCGCCGTGAGTTGAGTCTGGCGCAAGCACTTTATGCGGGTGGCAGTGACCATTGGTTGTACCCGCTTATTGAAGTCCACCGTAACACGGGCTATCTGGCTTGGCGCTTGAGTATGCGGGCGGAAGCATTGCCGCACTTCGATCGTCAGGTTGAACTGTTGACTGGATTGCTCACCGAATCGCCGGAAGATGAATCCCTTCGCATAGAGCTTGGACATGCGCTGCTCAACCTGGGGGAGCTGCGCGCTTTGAACGATGACGGCGCCGGTTCGCTGGACGCATTTGAGCGGTGTCTGGCACTGCGTGCGGCGCTGGTGGATGCAGGATTCGATTCTCCGGAGCGATTAACGGAGCTTGCCTGGGCCGAAGCACGCCTCGCACAGTTCGGTGACCAACCGCTCAGCCGCTGGGCCCGTGTTCAAGAACTGCTCAGGAGGGCCGACCATGTCGAGCCGCTTGGTGACTTCGAGGACGAACTGCTGACCGTGAGTCGGATTGCGCTGTCGGCCAGGCGCCAATGACATCAACCCCATGGCGGCAGGAAGTAGAATGCGATGCGAAGAACAAAAGACACCGCCAGCAGTTGCACGCCTTCCATCCAGTGACTTTCGCCGTCCAAGCCCGCGAAGTTGACCAGTGCTGCTCTGTGAATGACCGAACTTCCCGCATGGCCCACTGGTTCGCTATCAGATCGTGGTTGGATGAGTTTGAATCAGGCTATGTGTGTTGCCTGAAATCGGCAATGAAATGGGTCAATGCTGGCCCCACGACAGGCATTGAAGAACGAACGGCGTGGGGTATGCCGCAGGGAACCGGCGAGGTGGGACGACCCAGGGCTGAAACGAAGCGCTGAAAACCGTGCGCACGCTCGCGTGAGCGTGCGCAATCGAAACATGCTACTCAGTTACGAGGATGAACCCGCGGTGGCTTCCGGTCGAACCCGTCGTGTGCGTAGTTTTACCGGGGATGCGGCTGGCTCCCGGATAAGCTGGCATTTCTTACGCACCGTGGCATTCAAACTGTAGCCTTCCCGTTTTTCCAGATAATTCAGCAATTCCACCAGATGCCATTGCGCCTCTATCAGACGTTCGCGGCCTTTGATGTCCTCGATCTTTTTCGCCTTGGACAGCGCCTCCAGAGTCTCCTTTACCGCCTGGCTCTCGGGCATGCGGTGGGGGGATCGCACCACCTCCCTGAACTCATAAAACGAGATGGTGTCCATCTCGTGTCCATACTCTCCTTCCATGCTGTGCATGACCATCTTGCCAAGGGCTTTTTGTTCGGCGGGAAAGAAGTTGAACGGACCAACCGGATGCCCCGGTCTGGAGGAACCGAAGGCCCTGCGCAATGCGGTCGCTTCTCTTATCACAACCGGGTCCTGGGTGTAGGGTCCGTAGCGGTTTACCGAAGCCAGCCAGCCGAAGAAGCGCACGATCAGATAAAGGGTCTCCTCGGAATGGGTTCCGTCCGGGTAGCGCTTACGTAGAGCGCTCAGCCCGTCCATCTCAAGCAGTTTGTAAATACGGCTTTGCAGATCTTCGCAGGCGGATAAAAATGGGTTGACGTAGAGCGCCGTTATCCGCTCACGCTCTTTTTCCCGGGCCAACGCATGTTCATGCGCCCAGGTCCATACGGCCCAGACCGCGGTCGCGGCGGGAAACAGCCATGCAGTGGGGATTCTCATAACCCACCTCCAGTGTTGCTGTGCGGGCGAGGCGCCACGCGCAGTCGTTCACGACGGCCATCGGCTACAAGCCGGTCGAGTCGTGTGTACCCACGAAGCGGCGTCACAAGCCCGCAAAGCAAACCGGTACGCCGCATCGTGTCTTCGAGCGTGCTTGGCTTGGGAGAGCGATACCCGGAGCCGGTCGTCGGGCCATATGTGTGCAAGCCTTCAGGCCGCCTGAGCCTTGGTCCCGACCCTGGACTCACCTCCCAAGGTTTGCTCAGGCGCTCTCTTCCATCGCCACTTCAAATTCGCCTTCGATGTCTTCCAGGGTTTGTTCCACTTCAGGCAGCAGCATCTTGCACAGGCTCAAACCCAGCAGGGCACCAACCGCCGCTCCGGCCACCGTGCCCATGGGTCCAAATTTGTAGCCGTAGGCTGCCCCAATGCGGCCCGCAGCCACCGCGCCACCCCAACCGCCAGCAACCGCGCCCACGCCAAGTATCAATGATTTCTGTGTGTCTTTGTCCATGCTCAATCCTCTTGTTCGATTGAAGTCGAAAACATGTTCTGGTTTGCCAATGTGTACCCGCAGCGGCGAATCAAGAAGGCGCGCTGCGGTGGCTGAATCCTATCGCGACCTGGAAATCACGCCGCGAGAGCATATCGCCATTGACGCATCCAAGGATCTCAAACAGACGCGCCCAAACACGGACCGTCAAAAGCGTTATCCATCGGGTCGCGCGCTCCAATCAGCCATAGACGCTTGCCAATGCGGTTTTACTGCCAGAAACACCTCGCGCCTCACCGGGCGCACGATCAAATGTAATTCAACATCCCCATTATCCCGGAGCCCCAGTCCGGGTGAACTGATCCTGATCAACATCTTCTGGCTTACGGCATTGCCCCCCGTGCCGAGCGCTGGCCGAGATGGAGCTTCTGCATGTGCAGGGATCGGTTCAAGCCGGAGCAAATCGGACCATAGCCGATACGGGGTCTCACCCTTCAGCCGTCTGAATCTGTCGACTGCGAGGCGTCATCCGCCTTGGGCACAGCGGGTCCGGCTATGCGCTCGGCGATCTGCAGGGCAGTCCACAGTAGGGGGATTGCCGGTCCCAGCACTTCACCCCGCTTGAACTGGCGTATAGCGAGCGCCACGACGACCAGGAAGAGCAGCGTTCGCAGATCGGCGCTGCCAAGGGTTCCCTTGATCAGCGACCGGTCTATCTTGGCCGCCGCGTTGATCAGTGGCGCCAAGGCGCGACGCGTAGGACAGGGGCCTTCGGTCAGAGTGAACAAAGCACTTTCACCAAGCCGCAGTTTGATTTCCGGCAAGGGCAGGGTCGGGTGCACCAGCAGTACACTCGCGGTGCTCGGCCGGACACGGACATCCAAGCCCTCGGGCAGCGCGTCTAGTTCGGCCCAGACCGCCTCGAAGTATGCGTCGTCGTTCCGCCGCTCCGGGATCCGCAGTCGTAGCCGCTCCCGGGTGTTGTGCACGATGTAGGCATTCGGTCCCACTAACGCGGCGCCTTGGCGCGCGTCGCGGAGGCTTTCTTCGGCACTTTGACGCCCTCCTTGGTCTGCCTGACGTCGAACAGTTCCTGTTGCACTTCGGCTCGAACGTCGTCCACCGCTTCGCCGAATTCTTCCACCACTTCACGGCTGCGCTCATAGGCGCCGACACCCGCTTTGACGGCCGCCCGCACCATCGGGCGAACGATGGGCACGATGATCGTGAGCGCGACCGGCACCAGAACGGTCAACCCGATCCCAATCGCGGTCCCCTTGAGTAGATCGTTGCTTTGCGCCATTGCCAACCTTCCCTCCACCGCGCCGCAGCGCCAACTCGCATCAAATCAACCACGGCCGGAGTATACTCCGCCCGTGGTCGTACTTCATATCGGTGCCGATTGCCGGCGCCAAAACCGTGCGCCCATGGAGCGCACCTTTGTGCCACAATCGCACGAGTGGCGCCGAATGCCCAAGCATGCCGTCGGGGCTTCATCTGCTAATTGCGTGCGTTGGAGGTAATACATGGCGAAAGCGGGTCAGGTCATCGAGCCGGGCGATCTTGAAACCCTGCAATGGGCCACGGCCCATCTCGAGCACCCGAGTCTCGCCGCCCGGCTCAGCAGCATGGTGGGAACGCCGATCGAGATCGCGGTCAATCTGATTCCACGACCGATTTATCTGCGTGTCCGCCGCCGCGCGGATTCGGCCATCACCAAGTCGCTGAAAGTTGCCGTGTTGTCTCTGCGGCATGATGTGGAAACCAATCCTCGCAATACCCTGTATCGGGTGCTGGCCGCATCCACCGGCGCGGTAGGCGGTTTGTTTGGGCTGTATGCACTGCCCATCGAACTTCCGGTGAGCACCACGATCATGTTGCGCTCCATCGCCGAAATCGCACGCTCGGAAGGGGAACATATACACCATCCGGAAACGCAAATGGCGTGTCTCGAGGTGTTCGCCCTGGGCGGTCATGCCGAGTCCGATGATGCGGCCGGTACCGGTTATTATGGAGTGCGGGCGGCGTTGGGCTGGTCCGTCTCCCACAGTGCAAGGCACGTTGCCGTCCATGGGCTGAACGCCAAGGCGCCCGCCCTGGTGAGATTGATCTCTCTGGTTGCACCCCGTTTCGGCGCAGCCGTAACCCAGAAAACCGTCGCTCAGATCGTGCCGGTGGTGGGGGCCGCGACCGGCGCTGCCATCAACCTTGCGTTTATGAATCACTTCCAGGATATGGCGCGGGGTCATTTCGTGGTGCGTCGGCTGGAGCGCAAGTATGGGCGTGAGTTGGTGCAGGCAAGCTACGAAACGCTTTGCGGGACGCCTTAAAAAGAGCCGGCCTTTTCAACGCGGGAGACGGTTGGTTCGGGATCAGGTTTTGGCCTGCACTTTGTCCAGCACAGCGACAATTTCTTTCTCGATCTTGTTCTTCATGGGCGCCAGATGTACGCCCAGCTTGACCTTGACGTAGACAACTTCTTCCCCCAGCGCAAATAGCCCCGATGCGCCGCCGCCCTTGAAGCGGAGGATGTCACCATCCCAGGCATGTTTGACTTTGAACCTGTCTGCAAACCGCGAAGCAAACTCGTCGACTTTGGCCCGCGCCTCTTCCTTGGGAACGGTGTGGTCTCGTTTTATGTAGATCAAAGCCATAGTTTCGATCCAGATCATTCCCGCGCCGCCAGGACGCTTTTGAGCGCATCATTTGTTGATGGGGGTCAACACACGGGCTCGGCCTAACATCTACTATCATAGGCTGGCACAGTGAGCAATGAGAGACTTTCAGTATGGGAAAACTGCTGTTTACGGGAGTCACCTTCAGCGTCTTTATGGCTGAAGCCATCATTCACTACAACATGGGGCAGGCCAAGACGGGCGATAAGTTCAAACTGAGACTGCCGCCCGCAAGGGAACTGGCGAAAATCGCTTTGGTCACCGGGGCTTTCTCGATCACCAGCAGTGTGCTGATCGGCACTCTTGAGCGCCAGCTCAAGCCGAGGGCGTAAACACGCCCGCTTACGGCAGCGCTGTCCGCCGGCAGTCAAGTGGTCTGCAAGCCACTGTTTTAGCTAGGAGCGGCGCGGTAGGAAGGGAACGGTCTGCGGCACCACCATTTCGGCCCGATTCCGCGATCCTCCTCGTCACATGGCAACGGTTATGCTTCTCGGACGATCCTGGAATCGTTCGAGAACTGGACAGCACCTCGCCTCATTCATTTCTACCGCGCAGCCTCCTGGGGAGCCTCTGATCTATTCGTGAACGAGCATCTTGGGACTGAACTGCACAGCTTCATCGTTGCAGATCTTGGCAATAGAACAGCTATTACCCGCGATCTGCCCCGCGTTCCGCCCCTTGAACCTGCACATTTCCCCCTCCAATTTGCTTCGCCCAGAATAAATCAGACTCCCTAGTGTCCCGTCCCATAAGTTCGTAGCGTTTCAGAGCGCCCCAGATACGCCAATGCAAGGCGCAGGTGCGAAGGCATAGCCAGCTCTGTCAAGCAGCTGCAACGCCGCAGTGGCGTATCTGGGGCGCTCCCGACG
Organism: uncultured Gammaproteobacteria bacterium; assembly: GCA_963783675.1. GTDB lineage: Bacteria > Pseudomonadota > Gammaproteobacteria > Competibacterales > JAHEDQ01 > JAHEDQ01. Next base: position 18,879 of record CAWAOU010000025.1, on the reverse strand, counting down.
GGCAAGGCGATAAGCGCCCATCCGCGGTGTTGGGCGCGCTTGAATGAGCGCAGGCTAGTCCTGCGCCCGCCCGCCTAGCGCCTGGGCGCTTCTCGCCTTGCTGATATGCAACGAAGTTGTGGGACGGGACACTAGGCTGCCGATTCGTTGAAACAAAACTGAAACAAAAAAGTAGGACAATTGCCTTCAGACCTTCCTCAAAGCGATAGCGGTTGTTTTGAATGCTTTCGTGCGCAGCGTTCGCAAGCGACTCAACGGCTACGTAGTGAGTCGCGAGCCAATACAGGTTAATAGTTGCTATGCGGGCTTCGCCTACAGAGAGGGTGGCATGCGAGCGAATCGACCTGGGTCACCATCCCGGCTCGACCCGCAAATTGGGGTGCGTCCCGTTTGCCCCGCCTCTAATCAGCACTGAAAATGCTGTCTTCCGAGATATAACCCTGCATGTATCGTTTTCTCGTGTTTATCCCCGCCATGGCCCTGATTATCGGGCCGCGGCTCTGGGTCGAACGAGTCAAGAAAAAGCACGATAAGGCAGCAATCGTCGATGGTCGGACCGGTGCCGAAGTCGCCCGTGAGTTGTTGGATTTGAACGATCTGGTCACCGTCAATGTTGAGCAGACCGACATAGGCGATCACTACGATCCGAAAACCAAAGCCGTGCGACTGAGCCGGGCAACTCATGATCACCGCACGCTGGCGGCGTGCGCCACAGCCGCGCATGAGGTTGGACATGCGCTGCAGGATGCGACGCACTACCCGCCGTTTCGCTGGCGATCGAGTCTGGTCACTATGGCCCGGGGGACCGGTGCGGTTGGCGGCGTTTTGCTGATTTCGGCTCCGCTCGCGGCTTTGGTAACACGAACACCGATTCCGTCGCCGCTGCTGGGGGCCACCGTATGCTCGGTACTGGGGACCAGCCTGGCCGCCCAGCTGGCTACTCTTCCAACCGAGCTGGATGCAAGTTTCCGGCGCGCCATGCCGATGCTCAAATCACGCTACCTGAACGACGTCGAGGCCAGCGGCGCTCGAGAGATCCTTCTTGCGTGCTCGCTGACCTATGTGGCCTCGTCACTGGCGTCGGTTCTGCAACTCTGGCCCTGGCTGCCCGTGAGACGGGTGATGCTGTGTCAGCTTTCTGTCGCGAAGTCTGAGACGGTTTCCGTGCGTTCGCCCGGCCACAGACCTGAAGGTCGCAAGGTCCCGGGCGACGACACAGTTAGAACGATCCGGGTTCGTCGACCCAGCACTGTCCGGCGCCTGGTGCGACGTTTCGGTAAGCCCATTCTTCGGGCCTGGTACCAGGCTCAGAGCGGCAGCGGCGTATCGCCGCGGAGCCCATCGACTCGCCCCAATACGAAGCAACGTCAGCGCGCTCCCTGAGGAATTTCAGCTATGCCACGACCCCCAAAGAGCAACCAAATCAGGGCCGTTCATACGGCTGTGCCTGGCCGCATGCGCATCGAGGTGGCCGGTCTCTACCGCGCCACCAACCTTGCACAGAGGCTCGAACGGGCTCTGAGCGCCAGGGCGGATGTGCGAAGTGTCAAAGCGAACGTTCTCACCGGCCGTCTGCTGATCGTTTACCGGCCGTCCGGCACCGAGCTGAATGCCCTGTTGGACGACATTGTTTCGCTGGTGCGGATACATGCGGGACCGCGTCGATTGAGATCCAGCAAGAAGGCGCGTCGCCAGACGCCCGGCGTGCGACAGCCTCTCGCGGGGTTCGAGCACCTGCCCGGCGTATTGCGCAGCCTGATTGCCCCGCCTTTTGCGGGACCGGCGTTCGCCGCCATATCGGCCGCACGCGCCGCGATCTCCGATGGACTCAAAGGCCAACAGAGCCACCCCTGGCACACCATGGACGCGGCTCAGATCATTGAGCATATGGAAACCTCCGTGGATTCGGGGCTCAGCGTGAAGGCTGCGGACACGCGTCTGCGTCTGTACGGCCCGAACTCTCTCGAAGCGAGCAAGAGACGCTCGGACCTGGCGATTTTCGTTGGTCAGTTCAACAGTTTGCCGGTGGGACTGCTGGGCGTTTCGGCGGTTATTGCGGTCATGACGGGCGGTGTGCTGGACGCGGCTGTGATCATGGGCGTGGTGATGATCAATTCTGTCATCGGCTTTGTCACCGAGCGTCAGGCCGAGACCACGATTGCCGCTCTTGGCGAGACCGGTGTTCGGACCGCCCAGGTGCTGCGAGACGGGGAAGTTCGGGAAATCGATGTGCGCCAGTTGGTTCCCGGCGACATCTTCGTGCTCACCCCGGGCACATACGTGTCGGCGGATCTCAGATTGCTGAATGGCCACCGCCTCAGCATAGATGAGTCTGCACTCACCGGGGAAAGTCTGCCGGTCAGCAAGGCGCCAGACTTCGTCGGCGCACCGGATACCGCTCTGGGTGACCGGGTGAACATGGCCTACATGGGTACACATGTCACCGGCGGTAGTGGAAGCGGCGTGGTGATCGCAACGGCCAAGGCCTCGGAGCTTGGGAAAATCCAGACCATGGTGGGTGAGGCGGAGGCGCCTGAAACCCCCATGCAAAAGCAGCTCGACCGCATGGGCACTCAGCTCGCCCTGCTCAGTGGTGCGGTGTGCGCGGGTGTATTCGGGGTCGGCATTTTGCGCAAGATCGCCTGGCTGCAAATGCTCAAATCGTCCGTCTCACTTGCCGTGGCCGCCGTGCCTGAGGGACTGCCCGCGGTGGCCACCACCACGCTGGCGATGGGCATTAACGACATGCGGAAACGCAATGTCGCGGTCCGTCACCTGGACGCGGTTGAATCGCTTGGTTCGGTGCAGGTGTTCTGCCTGGACAAAACCGGCACCCTGACCATGAATCGCATGGCCGTGGTTTCCGTACACGCCGGGGACCGTGATTTCGCGATCACCGAAGGGATATTCCGGTCCGCTGACGCAACCGTCGATCCCCTTGGCTGCGAAGAAGTCTTGCGGCTCATGCAGGTTGCATCGCTGTGCAGCGAAGTGACGCTGGACAGCAGCGGAAACTCGCCGAAACTCGAGGGCTCCGCCACCGAGTCGGCACTGGTGCAGTTGGCCGTCAATGCGGGCCTGGACGTGCCTGCGCTGCGCGATCAGTATCCCACCGCGCGCATGCGCTATCGGGCCGAAGGCCGCCCCTACATGAGCACTTTGCACACCACCGCCGATGGCAAGCATTTGCTCGCGGTAAAGGGCAGTCCGGAGGAATTGCTGGCGCTCTGTGACGACTCAATGGTGAACGGCGAGCGTGTGCCACTGGATGATGATGCCCGCGCACGGATACTTGCTGGGAACGACCGTATGGCCGGCGACGCGCTGCGCGTTCTAGGGGTGGCCTATCGCGATCTCGATAGTGCCCGGATGCCCTCGCGAACGGGCCGTCTGACCTGGCTTGGCCTGGCCGGAATGGCGGACCCGATGCGGCCGGGTATGGACAAGCTGATGGCCATGTATCACCGCGCAGGCATCCGTACGGTGATGATCACCGGCGATCAGAGTGCTACCGCCCAGGCGATTGGCCGTCAACTCGGTCTGAGCCAGGATGGCCCGCTTCGCGTGCTTGAGTCCGGTGCTTTGGAAGCGATGGACATTGAGTTGCTGGCGGGGCTTGCCAAGGACGTGCATGTCTTTGCCCGGGTCAGTCCGGCGCACAAGCTGAAGATAGTTCAGGCACTGCAGCATGCCGGCATGGTCGTGGCGATGACCGGCGACGGGATCAACGACGGCCCGGCGCTGAAGGCGGCGGACATCGGTGTCGCGATGGGGAAGAGCGGCACCGATGTCGCCCGATCGGTTTCCGACGTGGTGCTGGAAGACGACAATCTGCATACCATGGAGGTGGCGGTCCGCCAGGGACGCACCATCTACAACAACATCCGCAAGACCATCCACTTCATGGTGTCCACCAACCTGACCGAGATCGAGGTCATGCTGGCCGGGATTGGCTTTGGTCTTGGCGAACCGCTCAACCCGATGCAACTGCTGTGGATCAATCTGGTAACCGATATCTTTCCAGGGCTTGCGCTGTCCATGGAGCCGCCCGAGCCCGACATCATGGAGCGTCCTCCGCGGGACCCCAAGGAGGCCATCATCCGTGGAGTGATCTCAAACGCATGTTGTTCGAATCGGGGGTTATCGGCGTCGGAACCATGGCGGCATTCCTTTACGGCCGGCGGCGTTACGGGGTGGGTGCGGCAAACGCCAGCACCCTTGCGTTCACCACCTTGACCGTAAACGAACTGGCTCACTCCCTCAGTGCGCGCTCCAAGAACCGGGCGGTGTTTACCCGGCATCGTTTGCCACCGAATCCGAAACTCACCAGGCGATCGGGGGCATGCTTGTCCTCCAGGGCGTCGCCACCTGGGTGCCCGCGGTACGCCGGCTGTTGGGCACCACGCCCTTGAATGCGGTGGATCTGCTGGTGGTGGCCGGCGCCACGCTGGGACCATTGCTGATCAACGAGTTCACCAAGCCGCCGATGAAGGCGAAAAAGAAAAAAGAGGCTTCCGCTGCCCCGGCGGACGAGGTTGACGCACAAGAGGGGATGGACACATCTTTTGAAGGAGCCGGGGAGGCACTCGCATGAACGACGACTTTATTTTCACCTCGGAGTCCATTACACGGGGACACCCCGACAAGCTGTGCGATCAGGTCAGCGATGCCATTGTCGACCACTTTCTGCGGCATGATCGGCATGCCGGCATCACCACCGAATGCGCCATATCCAGCGGAATTCTGTTTATTGCGGCGCGCTATGCCTCAGTTGCCAAAATCGACATACCTGAGATTGCGCGCCGGGTGATCCGTGAGGTCGGTTATCCGCACGAAGTGTTTAATGCGGACAGCTGCTCGATCATGACCAGCTTTGTAGATCGGACCAAGCGTGAGTACGAACCCCTGGATCTGGATAACTTCGGGGACGAGGCAATCGATCGGATTACCGCAAAACAGCCGATCACCGCATTTGGCTACGCCTGTAACCAAACGCCGAATCTCATGCCGATGCCGGTGTGGCTGGCCCATCGTCTGGTGGATGCACTGGACTCGAAGAAAGTCCGGAAGAAGTTGCCCTACCTGCTCCCCGACGGAAAATCACAGGTCAGCGTTGAGTATGTCAATGGCAAACCAACGCGCCTGCAAAGCGTCACTTTGGTCGCCAGCCAGCTGAGTGAGGACACGCCGGATCTGGCGGAGCTCCGTGAGGATCTGATCGAGCTGGTCATCGAGCCGGTTTGCGCGGAAGCAAAGCACGAGCCGGATGCCGAAACGCTTCTCTATGTTAATCCCGAGGGGGCCCTGGTTGGCGGCGGGCCCACCTATCATTCGGGCATGACCGGGCGCAAGACCGGGGTTGACACCTACGGCGAGTATGCGCGCCACAGTGGTGCCGCCCTGAGCGGCAAAGATCCCATGCGCATCGACCGGGTCGCGGCCTATGCCGCCCGGTATGCGGCGAAGAATCTGGTTGCCGCGGGGCTGGCCGATGAGTGTGAGGTATCGCTCAGCTACACGGTAGGCGCCGCGAAGCCGGTCAGCGTCCGGGTGCGGTCACTGGGCACCGGTGATTTGGACGATCATGAGTTGGCGAACCGGGTGCGTGACGCGTTCGATTTTCGTGTCGCCGCCATCGTTCGTGACCTGGGGCTCCGCGAAATGCCCGCAAAATACAAGAAGGGCTTTTATCAGCACCTGGCGGTATACGGCCACATGGGGCGGACCGATCTCAAGGCGCCTTGGGAAGAGACCGATAAAATAGACGCGCTCAAGTAGCCGCGGCGATGCAGCCGGATTCGCGCCGTGCTTGGTGGAAGGACAAAACGCAGGATAGTAGGCGCAGCGGTGTCATCAGCCTGGCCCCATGCGCTGTCTGTCCGGGTGTCGATATGCGTCCCAGATCCTGCCGACGATCCGCCGCCCGTCGCCATCCCGATCGATCGAAGCACGATTGATATCAATTGTTCAGACCGCCTCCAGGACGTAGTCATATGGAATCGATGCAGATAATTGCCCTGAGCATCTTTGTGGCCACCGTGTTCATGGTCGTTGTTCGGTGGATCGACAGCGTGGTCGCGGCCATGGTCGGCGTCGTGCTGATGGTGATGCTTGGGGTGATGACCGAGGAGCAGGCATTCGGCTTCGTCGATTGGAATGTCATCGCCATCCTGGTGAGTATCTGGCTGCTCGCAGGATACTTCGGCAAGACCGGAATTCCGGAGTATCTCGGTGAGATGACGCTCAGCCTGTCCAAGGGCAACGTACCCCTGTTCGTGACCCTGATCGGCGGCCTGTCTGGCTTTATCTCCATGTTCATCGATAACGTGGTGGTGGTCTTGATGCTGGCGCCGGTGGTGTTCCATATCCGCAAGATGTACAACTTCGAAGCCACCGGCGCGATTCTGTTTATTGGCTTGTGTTCGAATTTCATGGGTACGGCGCTGCTGTTGGGGGATTTGCCGCCACAGATGCTGCACAGCGTGACCGGCATCGAGTTTTTCGGATTTATCTGGCAGGACGGGCGTCCTTCTTCATTCTTCATTCTCACCTTGACCTACTTTGTGGTAGTCGCCTTTTTCTACTTTAAGTTTCGTGCTTCGCCCATGGCCAACGTGAAACTGGATACCTCTAGAGTCGCCGAAGACGCGGAGTCGCATATCAAGAATCCACGGTTCGCCATCGTCGTGTGCGTGGTGTTTGCGCTCACCATTATCGCCATGGCATTGCGCGAAGTGTTCGGGGTCATGCTGGGATACATCGCGTTTTCCGGCGCTCTTTTGCTTGTGCTGGTATTCGAGGTATTCGGCAAGAAGTGGAAACTCGATCCACCCGATCTGGAAGGCATGCTGGCCGAGCTCGATTGGAAAGCCATTGGTTTCTATGTGGCTTTGTTCGCTTTGGTGGGCGGGCTTGAGAGCGTTCACATTCTCAAGATCGTTGCGGCCTGGCTGGTGCCGTTCTTTGAGAGCAGCCTGCTGGTGGGCGTCAGCGTCCTGTATTGGGTGACCGCACCCATTGTCGGGGTGCTTGAGCACGATGCGTACATACTGACCATGCTCTATGTGATTCGCGACTTGTCCGAAGCGAACGGCATGAATCCCTGGCCGCTTTACTGGGCGCTGGTTTGGTCCGGAACGCTTGGCAGCAACCTCACCATCGCGGGCGCGCCTGCACTCTATGTGGCTTTGAGCATGGGTGAGAAAGAGGACGCGAGGAAATGGTCGCTAAAGGAGTTTCTGCAATTCAGTGTGCCCTATGTGGTTATCTCCCTGATCGTGTGCTACGTCCTGATGGTGCTGGTATGGGTGCTGCCGTATATGGAAGAGAGCGGCGTGGGGGTGGTCAATTAGTTTCCCGCCTCATACGCAGGTTGCATCCCAGCAGAGCGAGAAGCGCCTAGGCGGCTGGGCATGCGGTTATAGCACAGCCGATCCACACGCCGGGTTGGCAAGGCATACGAGTGCAGGACTGGCCGTCGCCGACTGCAGCGAGTGGAACGCGGTCAACGTGGTTCGTGGAATGGCCCGTAGAGAGCGTCGCTGATGAACCAATGTCGCGCTATACCCCTTGGAAAGGGCTTGCCGTTCCCTGGGGTGTGTGCCTTACCTTGGCTCGTCAGCGGCGCTCTGTGAATAATCTAACTTCCCGCATCGCTCCCTGAGCGGGCGAATGCGGGTGCCGTCCGTTGATCATTTGGGTACTGCCCAAGCGAATTGAGTTCCATGGGATTGTGTGCGGCGCAGCGAGTCCACGCTGAGTCGGTGAGATTCGAGACGATGGGATCGCCGCTTCGGTGCCGGAGGAGAAATAGAGATGAAATTCTACAAACGAATCATGCTGGCCACGGACTTCTCGGCGGTGAGTGAGCTGGCAGCGAACAAAGGGCGCGGTGTTTGCACGGGAGTGTGAAGCCGAATTGATTCTCCTGCACGTGGTCGAGCACTTTCCCGAGCATCTGACCCACTACAAGATTGCACACGAGGAGATGGATCCGGAACAATTCATTGTTGACCGCGCTGGAAAAGATCTGCAGCCCTGGCGGAGAAGCTGGGTATGCCCGAGGCGACCAAAGAAGTCCGGTTGACCACGCGCTCCGCAAAAGCCGAGATCAGTAAGTTTGCCTCGGACGATGATGTGGATCTGATCGTGATCGGCGCCCGAGGGCGCAACAGCCTGATCGATATTTTGAGCGGGTCAACCGCGGTGGGCGTGGTGCGCGCCGCACCCTGCGATGTGTTCGTGATCCACGAGCGCGAGGGGTCGGACTAGAAGTCTGTCGGATTTAACGCTGTTCGGCTGCAAATCCACGGATGGCGATCAACTCACCTTATCGCGCTCGTTAAATAGCCCTGCTATTCGCCTCGCCCGATAAACTGATTTGATTCGCCCCCGATGAATTTTCGCTTCGAACGGTTCAATCCGACAGACTCCTAGCGGAAGATTCTCGCAGCACGGCTCGGGCGAAAAGCACGTTGGCAAACGCGTATCCGCTTCAACGGATACGCGTTTCGGCGTAAGCACACCCTATCGCTTGTGGCTATGCGACCCGCCATGGCCAGTGACTGGGCCGCTCGCGCAATGCCAGCCCGGTATCGGCCTGGCGTTTGCGCCGGCTCGGAATCAGCTCCAATGTTGGCGGCGGTTGCGGCGGGTCCTTCGACTCCGCTGTGAGCTGGAGTAGCACTCCGGGCTCGCCTTGATTTGTTCGGCGGGATACTTGCTCTGTAACTGTTGCAGGAGTGCAATGCCTTTTTGCCGATGCAATGTGAGGATTTGTATTTCCTTCAGGATGCGCTGACGATCCGTTTGCTGCCGGCGTTCTCCAGCGCCTCATTCAGCAAATTGCGCTTTTTGCGGAGTTTCTTCAACAGCTTCTTGAGGGTGTCGCGTTGAGCGATTTGCTCGCGTTGCTCCACACTCATGAACAGTTTGAGTTTCTTCAGCAACTTGCGGCTATTCATCGTCGTGTCATCCTTAAGATGGATTGAGTTCCGTCAATTTACGGCTGTCGGTAAACGGCGCCTCGCTATGTGGTACTGCCCTGAAGCCTTCCGCGAAAGTCATCGACGAACTGTCCGTCGAGATCGGCCGGTTCAAGCACCGTTTGGCAGAGAACGCAGTTTTTCCTTTCTCAACATTAGCCGTGGTGGATGACAGTAGTGTGACAGCCGTGTGAAAGTGTGTTTGGCGCTTCTTGTGAGCGCACCGGCTCGCGGATGGACGCTCTGTAAATGCTACGAACTTCCCGCATGGCCCACTAGACGAGCGGTTTGTTGTTGAGGAAACTGAGCCTCCCACTTTCTTGAGTACCAAGGGAGCCTCTTATTTATTCTGGACGAAGCAGATTGGAGAGTGAAATGTGCGGATTCAAGGGGCGGAACGGGGGGCAGATTGCGGGTAATAGTTGTTCTATTGCCAAGATCTGCAACAATGAAGCTGTGCATTTCAGTCCCAAGATGCACGTTCACGAATAGATCAGAGGCTCCCAGGCTCATGGAGATCGATCAACTTGATGCGTTCGAGGCCAGGCTGCGATCCATGCTGGCGCTGGAGGGTGAAGCCGACCAGGGCGGTCAGGCGGCGGCACGGACGGTGGAGTTGGATCAGACACGGGTGGGGCGCTTGTCTCGTATGGACGCGCTACAGGCTCAGGCCATGTCGGTGGAGGTCAACCTTCGGCGTTCTGAGCTGATCCGGCAAATCAAGGCCGCGCTCGCGCGGATCGATACTGGAGACTACGGTTATTGTGTCCGCTGCGGCGAGGAGATTAACCCAAAGCGTCTGGCGTTCGATCCCGCGGTGGCGATTTGCATGGACTGCGCGACCCGGGCGGAAAATGGCGCCCACCCTCACACCTGACGGCCCGGCAAAGGTATGTTTCAGCCCAGTGCCTTGCCGACTTCGCGCAGGGCCGGCAGGCTGCGCTCGATCATTTCGTCGTTCGCGGTCAGGCAGATTCGAAAATGATCCGGGGTGTTCATGATGCGACCCGGCATCACAAACACATCCCGGTCTGCAAGGGCATGGAAGAGTGCGTCTCCATCGCCTCCGGGGGCGCGGGCGAAAAGATAAAATGTCCCCTCCGGGCGCAGCAGAACGTAGCCCGATTCCTCCAATATCCCCGACAGCTTGCTTCGGCGCTTCGATAGAATATCCAGGTCGACGGTCAGCCCCTCAAGGTCGGGCACAGCGTACTGCATGACCGCGTTGGGGAAAGTCCAACCCAGGGCCATCTGAGTGGTGAACAAGGCATCCCGCAGCGGAATCCGGTCTTCGTCCGGCATCAGTGGTGACAGAGCCAGATAGCCGATGCGTTGCCCCGGGGCGAGCAACACCTTGCCGTAGCTGTAGTCGATCAATGTCCACGGGTAGACCGTGGCCGGGCTGACAAAGGGTCTGCCATCGAATCGGATGCGTCTGTAGGGTTCGTCGGACAACAGGAAGATTCGATGCCCGATGCGGGCCGATGCGGACTCCAACAGGTTCGCAACGGCTTCCAGCTCGGCCTTGTTGTATATGCGCCCAGTGGGATTGTGGGGTGAGTTCACCACCACCATGCGTGTGCGCGGACCGATCGCCGCGTCCAGGGTGGCCAGGTCGATGTCGAAGCCATCCGGACTCAGCGCCGCCTCCACCGGAACCATGTTCGCGAGACGTAGCATCGGCGCGTAGCAAAACCACCCGGGGCGAGGTATCACCACCTCGTCGCCGGGGTTGAGCAACAGACCGAAGGCCAAAGCAATCGCGCCGAAGGCGCCGGCGGTCAGGGCGATGTCATCGGGCCCGAAACTGAGCCCCAGTTCCGCCGAAAGGTTTTGCGCAAGAAACGCCCGGGGCTCGGGCTCGCTGGTTTTGTAGGCAAACCAGTTCTGGTCCCGGGGCACCGCGTGCTGGCGGATCGCCTCGACCAGGCCGGGCAGTGGAAACTCGTGCGGATTCCCGAAGGTGAAGTCGCATATCGTCGGGTCGCCCCGGCGTTCACCGTAGCGTGACGAGAAGAAAAAATCCTGCACCGGCGCGAAGGCGGCGGCGGCCGACAAGGCTCGATTCGATACCACGCCCACTACCCTTGCTCCTGTTGCCTAGGGAACCAGGGCTCGTGCAGCGCGGAGGTTCGGAACACGTGGCGTCTGCGTTTGCGAAAGGGCGTTCGGAATAGCGCCTCCGCAGTGATCGTGAATCTTGCTCTGACCGCCGCGGCGTCCACCGATATCAGCCTTTGTCCTTGTCCTGCAGTTGCTGCAGCAGTGTTACGCCCTTCCTGCGCTGCACATTCAGAATGGTGATCTTCTCCTGTATGCGCTGGCGCTCGGCCTTGCTGTCGGCCTCTTCCAACGACTCTTTCAATGCATCCCGTCGCTTGCGCAGTTTTTTCAGCAGATCTTTCAGCGAGTCACGTTGAGCGATCTGGTCTCGCTTTTCCGCGCTCATGAATCGCTTGAGTTTTTTCAGGAGCTTATGGCTTTTCATCAGTGTGTCACTCGTTATCCGGACTCAGTTCCGTTCGGGGTAATGGGGCATTGGGCGGCGGCCGACGAGGCCGGCTTCGACAATATGCCGCCCGCGCGCTCGATCCCGGTGAAGACCGAGATCGAGCAACGTACAATAGTATGCCTTGCGCCTATTTGAGATGCCGATGTACTGCATCCTCGATTTCAGCCTCGTCCAAGGCCAGGCTCTGCTCGATGCCGTGCGCATCAAATTCGTGCGGCCCAAGCAAAGTGGTTGCTGCGTCCAGCACGTTTTGACACAGATCATACGCATAGCCCGCATCGTTCATGAGCGAAGTTGCGGACCGCGCATCGATACTCTGGTGACGGATCAGACGGTCCAGGGTTCCGTCTGAGACCAGGTCGTTCTTTTCCAACTCGACCCGGGCGGCGTCCAATGAAAGGGTTGTGAGTGCGTCATCCGGATTCTTCCTGAGGTCTTCCACCGCACGCAGGACGGTGCCGATCTGTACCCTCAGTGCGTCGTACTGATCGCGCACGTGCTCATTGGGTGAGCGCATGTTCACCAGCAGATTGGTCTGAAGATGTTTGAGTGCTTTGACCGATTCCACCACCTGGCGACCCGCGTTGCGCAGGGCGTTTATGTGATCTCCCACTTCTGGCTTGCCATCTGTGGGCGCCTGGCTGCTGAACTCCACGATGGCGCTGTAAATGCTCTTGATGCTGTGCTCGTAGCGCTCTTCCACGTCTTCCGGGAAAGGCCGTCGCGACTCATGCACCAGGGTTTTAAGGTCCTGGTCCGAGAACAGCTGTTCCCGGTGCAGGGCCAGTCCATGGGCGATGATTTCCACGGCACGGTCATACAGACGAATGGTTTCGTTGCGAATCGCCTCCAGGGCTGTCTCCGGCAATTGCATGGTGGCTTTGGACAGAAATTCCGGTTTCTCGAATTCGACCACCGTTGCGGGCATTACGCGGGTGAGCACCCGCACCAGGGTCTGGGTGAATGGCACCACCAGGATTATGCCCAACACGTTGAACAGGGAATGAAATACGGCAAGCTTCAGGGTGTAGTCGTCGGCTGCGATTCCCACAGTATTACTGATAATGTCCACCGCCGACATCATTTGATGGATCAGGGCGATGGCCACCACACCGGTAGTGACGTTGAATATGAGATGGGCGCCGGCCAGCCTGCGCCCCTCCACATTGGCCCCCAGAGCGCCAATGATCGCCGAAATACAGGTGCCGACATTGGAGCCAATGGCCAGCGCCAGGGCGTTTTCGTAGCTTACCTGCTGGGCGGCCAGCGCGGTGATCGTCAACACCAGCGTGGCGTGGCTGGACTGCATCACCACCGTCGCCATGATGCCGATGGCCGTGTACAGCAGCAGTCCACGGAGCCCGCCCACTGAGTAAGCAGTGAGGTCGATGGCGTTCTTGAAGGTCTCGAAGCCGTCCTTCATATAGGCGATGCCCAGGAACAGGAACCCAACCCCCGCCAGAATGTAACCGGTGCCTTGCATCGCCTTGGACTTCTGGAAGATCAGAATCACCCCGAACACCAGCATGGGCATGGCGTAGGCGGCGATGTTGACTTTCAGACCGAAACCCGCGACCAACCAGGCTCCGGTGGTGGTGCCCAGATTGGCGCCGAAGACGACGCCGATTCCGGCCGCCAGGCTGATCAGGCCCGCGCTGAGAAAGGAGATCGTCAGCACCGACACCAGCGAACTGGATTGCATGATGGTGGTGGTGACGACCCCGAAGCTGATGCTGCGGCCCAGTCCCCGGGTCGAGGACTCCAGCACGCGCTCCAGGGTACCGCCGGTAAAGGACTTGAAGCCCTGTTCCAGCGCCAGCATGCCAAACAGAAAGATCGCCACACCAGCGGCGATGGTTTTGGCCTCGGGGCTCTGCCAGAAGCCGTAACCGAGCAGCAAAAATACGACGGGAAGAGTGATCCGGCGCAATATATCAGTCATACACGCATCCTCGACTGCGCCGTTCCATGTTGGGGCGTAGTCACGTTCGTTAAGTCAAAAAAGGCCACTGCATTGATAAGCGGTAGCCATACCGCGGACGGCCATCGGTAATGGAAATGGCTGGATTTGGCCGTTACGTCGGTGGCTTGATCAAGCCCGCCCCAGGTCGCGGCACTCAAGCCCCCGTCCGCATGAGATCGCGGTGGTAAAATCCGAATTTGGTGCTCCCCCTTGTGTGTTTCATTCTAGTGCCTTGTCACACAACTGTAACATTTGCGTCATAGAGCGCCATTTCGAATCGGCCCGCCTTGACTTGCGTCATGGAGCGGCCACAAACAGCGGCAATACGCCACCCTCGGCAAGCCATCCGGAATTCGTTAACATGAGAGAGGCTGCAAAACGGGGTGCTGGCCAAGCTGAGAGGGATCCTGTCCCAACCCGATGAACCTGATCCGGGCAATGCCGGCGGAGGGATTGATTGGCAACGCAGGGCCGTCTCCCACGCATAACCGTCTGGGAGCCATGCCGTGCGCTTGTTGATCGTTACGCTGCTGTTTCTGATGTGTACCCCGCTTCATGCAGACGAGCGTCCGACGCTCACCGTGTACACCTACAGCTCCTTCACCGCTGACTGGGGTCCCGGTCCCGCGATCAAGCAGGGTTTCGAGGCCGAGTGTGACTGCAGGCTGGAGTATGTCGCCACGGATGACGGTGTGGCATTGCTGAGTCGAGTACGGCTCGAGGGTAAGCGTTCGAGGGCCGACGTCGTCCTGGGCCTCGATACCAACCTGATGGCCGAAGCCAGGGCCACTGGTTTGTTTGCGTCCCACGGCGCCACCCCGGCTTCGTTGAGCCTGCCCGGTGGTTGGTCAGACCCGGTGTTTTTACCCTACGACTACGGCTACTTCGCATTCGTCTATGACAGGACCGCGCTCAGCGCGCCACCCGACAGTCTGCAGGCGCTGGTGGATGGGCCGCCGGATGAGAAGATCCTGATTCAGGATCCACGCACCAGCACCCCCGGATTGGGTCTGCTGCTGTGGATACGCAAAGTGTACGGGGACGATGCCGGGATGATCTGGGAGAAACTGGCCCCCAGGATTCTGACGGTCAGTAAGGGATGGAGCGAAGCCTACGGGCTGTTCTTGAAGGGCGAGGCGCCGCTGGTACTGAGCTACACCACATCCCCGGCCTACCACCTGATCGCCGAAGGCGAGGGCAAATACGCAGCCGCCGCCTTTGACGAGGGCCACTATCTGCAGGTCGAGGTGGCGGCGAAACTGGCGTCCAGCCCCAATCCTGAGCTGGCCGATCGGTTTCTCGCCTTCATGCTGTCCCAGGGCTTTCAGAAACACATCCCGACCGGCAACTGGATGTATCCCGTTGTGGGGTTGGAAAGCGGTCTGCCGGGTGGATTCGAAACCCTGGTTTCACCGGCCATCGCCCTGACGTTTACGCCTGAGGAAGTCGCCCGCAACCGTAAGGAATGGGTACAGGAGTGGCTGAACGCTCTGAGCCGCTGATGCATCGCTTTGCGCCGGGTGTCCTGGTTATGGCGCTGCTTGCCATGATTGTTGGCGCTGCGTTTTTCGGGCTGTTGCGGGAGTCCACCGGCCTTGAACCCGGCTTGCTGTGGGACGACATCTATTTGCGCCGGGTCGTTGTGTTTACGGTCTGGCAAGCGTTTCTTTCGACCCTGCTGAGCCTGGGGCTGGCCTTGCCGGTGGCTCGGGCGCTGGCGCGCCGTCAACGATTCCCGGGTCGTTCCCTGCTCTTGAGACTTCTGGGTCTGCCCCTGGTGGTCCCCACCATCGTGGCGGTGTTCGGCATTGTCGCCATATACGGCCAGACCGGGCTGATGAACCGATTGGCCGCCGGGCTGGGCTTTGAGCCCGTCCAGTATCTGTATGGTCTTGGCGGTATTCTGATCGCCCACGTGTTTTTCAATCTACCCCTGGCCGTGCGGTTGTTGCTGCCGGCCTGGCAGTCGGTGCCGGGTGAGAGCTGGCGGCTTGCGGCGCAGCTCGGGATGTCCTCGCGGGACATTCTGCGTCTGGTGGAATGGCCCATGCTAAGGCCCCTGTTGCCGCAGGTGGCCACGCTGGTTTTCATGCTGTGTTTCACCAGCTTTGCGGTCGTGCTGACCCTTGGCGGGGGGCCTGCGTCCACCACCATCGAAGTGGCGATTTATCAAGCCCTGCGTTTTGACTTCGATCTGGGTCGGGCCACGCTACTGGCGCTGCTTCAATTGATCTGCTGCGCCACGCTGGTGGCGGCGGTGCAGGCCATGGGCAAGCACCATCTCGTGAACCCAACCGAGGGCCGCGTCCAGCCGCGACCCGATCTAGACCATGTGCCGGGCCGATTGTTTGATTTCGCCTGCATCGGGCTGGTGCTGGTCAGCACCCTCCTGCCTTTGGGCGCGGTGGTGACGTCCGGGCTTGTGGGGCCCCTTGCCCAGGTTCTGGCGGACCCCCAGCTTTGGAACAGCGCGGTGCTGAGCCTCGGCATCGCCCTGACCTCCAGCGCCCTGGCCGTGTTGGCGGGTGTGGGCATACTGATCACCAGCCGCGAGTTGCGGATCAACCGGCGGCGGACCGGGCTGGCGGAGGCCACCGAACTCTGTGGATCGCTGATTCTGGTCATCCCGCCGCTGGTGTTGGGCACCGGGTTTTTCATCGTGTTGCGCCCACTGGTGGATGTATTCACCTGGAGTCCGCTGCTGATCGTCGTTGTCAACGCGCTCATGGGGTTGCCCTATGTCATGCGGGTGCTGGGCCCGCCCATGACCCGTGTCACCCAGCAGCACGATCGTCTCTGCGCCAGTCTGGATATTCGTGGCTGGGACCGGCTGCGGATGGTGGAGTGGCCGTTGCTGCGGCAGCCGGCCGGCTTGTCCCTGGCCCTGTGCGCCGCCCTTTCCACTGGCGATCTGGGGGTGGTGGCTTTGTTCGGCAGTCAGGACGTGACCACGCTGCCCCTTTTGCTTTACCAGCGCCTGGCCGGCTACCAAATGGGTGAGGCCGCTGTCACCGCGTTGTTCTTGTTGACCCTGAGCCTGCTGTTGTTCGGCGGCATCGAGCGTGTCATCGGAGGTCGTGCGCATGATTGAGCTGGATCAGGTGACCCTGGTCTATCCGGGCATGACTCTGTCCTTTGACCTGAGCGTGGACGCCGGGGAGTGCCTCGCGCTGGTCGGGCCCAGCGGCGCCGGCAAATCGACCTTATTGTCCGTGGTGGCCGGCTTTGAGCAGCCCACTTCGGGCCGCGTTCGTCTGGCAGGCGAGGATGTGACCGAATCGCCACCGGCCTCGCCGACCCGTCACCACCGTATTCCAGGAGCACAATCTGTTTGCTCATCTCGATGCTACCGCGAACGTTGGTCTTGGCATCGATCCCGGTCTCAAGCTCAGCCGCGACGACCATGCGCGCGTTGCCCTGGCCCTGGACCAGGTGGGTCTTGGCGGTCTCGGGGGGCGCCTGCCGGTCGAGTTGTCCGGTGGGCAACGCCAGCGTGTGGCATTGGCCCGGGCGCTGGTCCGACGGCGTCCCATATTGCTGCTGGACGAACCGTTCGCCGCGCTGGGCCCGGCCCTGCGCCGGGAGATGCTGGACCTGGTGGATGCCCTGAGGCGTGCCGAAACGCTGACCACCATCCTGGTCAGTCATCATCCGGAGGACGCGCTGCAGGCGGCGGACCGCAGCGCGTTTGTGAGCGAAGGACGGATCATTGCCATCGATCAGACCGCACGCCTGTTCTCCAGCGGCACCCATCCCGAATTATCCGACTACCTCGGGCGCGCAGAATGATGCTGCCCCTGGATCAGATCAGATCCATTCCGATGTTCCGGACGACAGATCCAGCACTGCTCCGAATCGAGCCTCTGGACGGTCTCACCAATCGAAGCTTCCGGGTGTCCACCGGCGTTGAGTGGTACGTGTTGCGTATTCCGGGCACTGGGACGGAGCGCTACATTGATCGCCGTCGCGAGGCTTACAATGCGGCGCTTGCCGCGGATCTGGGCATCGCTCCGGAACGGGTGTGGCAGGATGCTGAACGGGGCATCATGCTGTGTCGCCATATCGAGGGTGCGCGTTCTTTGAATGAGGCGGACCTGGCTCGGTCGGACACCCTGCGTCGGGCAGTGGAACTGCTTCGCAGATTGCACCACAGCGGCGCCGTGTTCGAGGGCCAAATGGTCCCGTCCGTGCTGTTCGAACACTACCTTAGCCTGGCCCGGCAGGCCGGTTCAGCGCCGGCCGGGCCATTGACCGACCTGTGCCAGACTTCGCCCCGGCTCCAACAATTGCTCATGTCGAGTGTGCCGACAGCCCTGTGGACGCCATGCCACGTGGATCCGGTGCCCGCGAACTTCGTTGCCGATGACAGCCGCCTTTGGCTGCTGGACTGGGAATACGCCGCCATGACCGACCCCATGTGGGATCTGGCCTGCCTGGCGCTGGAGGCCAATCTCAACCGCGACCAGGGTGCACAGCTCCTGTACCACTACGGCGCGTCAGTGGGCACGGATTCGAATCGCCGTTTTCGGGAACAATTGCTGCTGGTCAGTGTTGTGGGTGCAGCCTGGACGGTGCTTCAAATCGCGCTGGGCAACGCCGTCGCGGATTTCCAGTTGGACTATGAACGGCGGCTCGTTCGACTTACCGGCCTGCTGGCGGACGCCGAAACGACAGAGTCCTGAGAACACCCTCGGCACTGTGTTCGGTATCCTGGATCGCAGGCGCCTCAAGTGGCCGGCGGCCGACCATCCTCTTCTGATGCCTTCCAGGTCGGCCGGACCATGGAGAACACGTCTCGGACCGTCACGTAGTCCATGTAACCGAGACGTCCTATGGGCAGCACCCGGGCGTAGTCGATTTTTCCATCGACGATGATTTCATCGGCGATGTGTATCCCGATGACCTCGCCGAACACCGCGCTGTTTGGCTGGTCCGGGTTCCGGGTGAGCAGTTGCACGGTTTGTGTGTGGCGACACTCCAGGTGGATGGGGCTTTCCTTCACCCGGGGCACCGCGATCAAAGTCGACGGTTCGGCGGTCAGGCCGGCGAGCGCGAATTCGTCGATCCCGTGGGGTGCTGAGACCGACGAGGCGTTCATGGGCTCACGCAGTTCCCATGTTGCGATGTTGACCACGAACTCACCGGTGGCCTCGATGTTACGCACGCTGTCCTTGTACCCGCCGAATTCGTGCTGTCCGGTGGCGGAGAACATCACCTGGGGCGGGTCGTAGGCCACACCATTGAAGAAGGAGTAGGGTGCCAGATTGGGGCGCCTTTCCCGGTCCATGCTCGAGATCCAGCCAATGGGGCGGGGCACCACGATTGCGTTGAACGGGTTGTGCGCCAGCCCTTGTTCCAGGTGGGCATTGGGCTGATCGGTTCGATAGAACATGTGGGATTGGCCTTGTTCGGGTTCAGGG